>CALRSR020000007.1:0-116966 GCA_943370825.1 Allobosea thiooxidans
GCTGGAATCCAGCCACGCGATTGCCTACGCCATGAAGATGGCGCGCGGCATGCGCAAGGACCAGTCGATCCTGGTGAACCTTTCCGGTCGCGGCGACAAGGACATCGGCACCGTGGCCGACCTGTCGCAGGCCGATTTCTATTGCCGCCCCAGCTGCCGTGGCCAGTCGGTCAAGGGTGGCGAAGCCGTGGTGGAGATCCAGCGATGAGCCGCATCGACGCCACCTTTGCCCGCCTGCGCGCGCAGGGCCGCAAGGCCCTCATTCCCTTTGTGACCGCCGGCTTTCCGCAGCCCGACATCACGCCCGAACTCATGTGGGGCATGGCCGAGGCCGGAGCCGACGTCATCGAGCTGGGCGTGCCCTTCTCCGATCCGTCGGCCGACGGCCCGGTGATCCAGAAAGCGGGCGACCGCGCCCTGGCCGCCGGCATCGGCCTGCGCGCGGTGCTGGCCATGGTCACCACCTTCCGCCAGCGCGATGCCGATACTCCAGTGGTGCTGATGGGCTACGCCAACCCGATCGAGCGCTACGACCAGGTGCACGGCGCGGGCGCCTTCGTGCGCGATGCCGCTGCGGCCGGCGTGGACGGCGTGCTGGTGGTGGACTACCCGCCGGAAGAATGCGCCGACTTCGCCCAGGCCTTGCGCGAGCATGGCATGGACCTGATCTTCCTGCTGGCCCCCACCTCCACCGACCAGCGCATGGCCGAGGTGGCACGGGTCGCCAGCGGTTACGTGTACTACGTGTCGCTCAAGGGCGTGACCGGTGCCGGCACGCTGGACGTGTCGCAGGTCGAGGCCATGCTGCCGCGCATCCGAGCCCATGTGAGCATTCCGGTGGGTGTGGGTTTCGGCATCCGCGACGCCGAGACGGCCCGTGCCATCGGACGCACCAGCGATGCGGTGGTCATCGGCAGCCGGCTGATCCAGCTGATCGAGAACGAGCCCCGCGAGCGCGTGGTGAGCACGGCGGCGAGCTTCCTGGGCGGCATCCGGCAGGCGCTGGACGCCTGATCCGCACCCCGACACCCCCGTGGTTTAATTCCGCCTCGTTGAAGGAGAGACCTCATGTCCTGGCTTGAAAAACTGCTGCCCCCCAAGATCACGCCGACCGATCCGACCGAGCGGCGCAGCGTGCCCGAGGGCCTCTGGATCAAGTGCCCGAGCTGCGAGGCGGTTCTCTACAAGAGCGATCTGGAGAAGAACCAGAACGTCTGCCCCCACTGCAGCCACCACCACCGCATCGGCGCGCGTGCCCGCCTCAATGCCTTCCTGGATGCCGAGGGCCGTTACGAGATCGCGCAGGAAGTCCTGCCGGTCGATGCGCTCAAGTTCAAGGACAGCCGCAAGTACCCCGAGCGCCTGAAGGAGGCCCTGGAGAACACCGGCGAGACCGATGCACTCATCGTCATGGGCGGTGCGGTGCACGGCATCAGCCTGGTGGTGTCGTGCTTCGAGTTCGATTTCATGGGCGGCTCCATGGGCTCGGTGGTCGGCGAGCGCTTCGTGCGCGGCGTGGAGGAAGCCATTGCCCAGAAGGTGCCCTTCGTGTGCTTCACCGCCACCGGCGGCGCCCGCATGCAGGAAGGCCTGCTCTCCCTCATGCAGATGGCCAAGACCAATGCCGCCCTCACCCGCCTGGCCAAGAAGGGACTGCCCTACATCAGCGTGCTGACCGACCCGACCATGGGCGGCGTGAGCGCCGGCTTTGCCTTCGTGGGCGATGTGGTGATCGCCGAACCCAAGGCCCTGATCGGCTTTGCCGGACCGCGCGTGATCGAGAACACGGTGCGGGTGAAGCTGCCCGAGGGCTTCCAGCGCGCCGAGTTCCTGCAGACCAAGGGCGCGGTCGATTTCATCTGCGACCGGCGAGAGCTGCGCGGCACCGTGGCCAACCTGCTGGCCATGATGCAGCGCCAGAGCGCCGACGCCGTGGTGCCGGATTGACCGCAGGGTCGTCCACCGGGCCGCTGACCCTGACCCAGCTGCCCCTGTTCCCGCTCAACACCGTGCTGTTTCCGGGCGGCTGGATGCCGCTGCGGATCTTCGAGGTGCGCTACCTCGACATGATCGGCCGCTGTCACCGCGCGGGCGCTCCTTTCGGCATCGTCTGCCTGAGCGAAGGGCACGAAGTGCGCCGGGTCGATCCCCAGGCCGCAGGCGAAGCCCCGAGCTTCGCGAAGGAAGACTTCCATGCGGTGGGCGTGCTGGCCCGCATCGATTCGCTGGAAAAGCCCCAACCCGGCCTGTTGATGATCCGCTGCCAGGGCATGCAGCGCTTCAAGGTGGACCGCCGTCAGCAGCTGTCGCACGGCCTGTGGGTGGCCGACGTGACGCTCGATGCCCCCGAACCGGTGGTGCCGGTACCCGACCACCTGGACGGTGCCCGCAACCGCCTGCAGCAACTGCTCATGAACCTGCGGGAACGCCAGCCCGAAGTGCTGGCCCAGCTGCCGCTGCAGGAGCCCTACCAATGGAACGACTGCGGCTGGGTGGCCAACCGCTGGGCCGAGCTGCTGCCCGCGCCCACCGAACTCAAGCAGCGGCTGATGTCGCTGGACAACCCGCTGCTGCGGCTGGAGCTGGTGGCCGACCTGCTCGACCGCCTGGGCCTGGACGGCTGAAGCCGGCCAAGGACCTATCCCGAGTCACGCGGGCAAGGCATCGAGCAGGCCGAGCGCCTGCATGTAGCGCGGGTTGACCATCAGGTCGTCCCAGGGCTCCGGGCTGCCCGCCGGCAGCAGGGCGCGGCGGCGCTCCTCGCTGGCATCGCGGGGCTGCCAGCGCCCTTCCAGGGCAGCGGCCGACAGCGCTTCGATGGCCGCATCGATGGGGGCACCCTCTTCCACCACCGACTGGTTGCACAGCAGCACCATGTCGCAGCCAGCTTCGAGTGCGGCCAGCGCGGCTTCGGGAAAGTCCACGGTGCGGCCTTCGATCACGCGGGCCGCCGCCATGCTCAGATCGTCGCTGAACACCGCGCCGGTGAAGCCCAGGCGCTGGCGCAGCACGTCCTGCAGCCACCGGGTCGAAAAGCCCGCAGGACGCGCGTCCACGCGCGGGTACACCACATGGGCCGGCATGACGGCCGACAGGCTGGCACTCAGCCAGCCGTAAGGCGCCGCGTCGTCGGCCAGGATGGCCTTGAGCGGACGGCGGTCCACCGGCACATGGTGGTGCGAGTCTTCCTTGACGAAGCCATGCCCCGGGAAATGCTTGCCGCAGTGCGCCATGCCGGCCTGACGCAGGCCGTGCATCAGGGCCTGGGCCAGCAGGCTCACCATGTGCGGATCGCGGCCGAAAGAGCGGTCTCCGATGACGCTGCTGTCACCGTGATCCAGATCGAGCACCGGCGCAAAGCTCAGGTCCACGCCGCAGGCGCGCAACTCGGCAGCCAGCACGTAGCCGGCGGCCGTGGCGGCGTTGCAGGCGTTCACGGCCGAGGCGGCATCACCACCGGACAACCAGGCCCGACCCAACGCTGCCATGGGCGGCAGGTGCGTGAAGCCATCGGTGCGAAAGCGCTGCACGCGGCCGCCTTCATGGTCCACCGCGATCAGCAGGTCGCGCCGCACCGCCTTGATCTGGGCACACAGGCGGGTGAGCTGGACGCGGTCTTTCCAGTTGCGGCCGAACAGGATCACGCCGCCCACCAGCGGATGGCTCAGGCGGCGGCGGTCGGCCGGGGTCAGCCGGTGACCGGCCACATCGATGATCAAGGGGGCGTGATGGCTCATGGGAACGTCAGGGCAGGAGAGGCGTGGAAGCGGGCCGGACCTCGACCACCACGAAACTGGCGGCATGGTCGGCTTCATCGGAGACCGTCACATGCGCCTGCAGGTTCCGCTGCTCGAACCAGATCTGCAGATCGCCGTGCAGGCGGATGTAGGGCTGGCCGCTCGGGTGGTTGAGGATCTCGCAGCGGCGCCAGCTCATGGGCATGCGCATGCCCAGGCCGATGGCCTTGGAGAAGGCTTCCTTGGCCGAGAAACGGGTGGCCAGGTAACTCAGGCCCCGGCGGGGCCAGCGGGCGGTGCGCGCCTGCCAGACGGCCAGTTCGGCATCGCCCAGCACCTTGTGGGCAAAACGGTCGCCCTGGCGCTGCAGCGTGGCCTCGATGCGCCGGATGTCGCACACGTCGGTGCCGATGCCGTAGATCATGCGGTGCGCTCAGCCACGGGCCTGATCGATGCAGCGCAGGTAGGCCGCCACGGTGGCCCCATAGCCCAGCTCCAGGGCATCGGCCATGAGGGCGTGGCCGATGGACACCTCGCTCACGCCCGGCACGGTGCGCAGGAAGGGGGTGAGGTTGTCGCGGTTGAGATCGTGGCCGGCATTCACGCCCAGACCGGCATCCAGTGCAGACTGGGCGGCCGCGCGGAAACGCTCCAGCTCACCGGCCTGCTGGGCCGTGCCGAAGGCTGCGGCATAGGGCTCGGTGTAGAGCTCCACCCGGTCCGCACCCACCGCCCTGGCGTGGGCCATGGCGGGGGCATCGGCGTCCATGAACAGGCTCACCCGCACACCCAGGTCGCGGCACTCGGCGATCAGGGGGCGCAGACGCTCGGCGTCGTCCGGAAAGCGCCAGCCATGGTCGCTGGTGAACTGGCCTTCGCTGTCGGGCACGAAGGTCACCTGGTGCGGCCGCAGCTCACGCACAAAGGGCATGAGGTTGTGGAACGGGTTGCCTTCGATGTTGTATTCGCGGTCAGGCCAGTCCTTGAGCAGCGCAGCCAGATCGTGCACGTCGTGGGTGCGGACGTGGCGCTGATCAGGGCGGGGGTGCACCGTGATGCCGTGGGCGCCAGCCTGCAGGCACAGCGTGGCCGCGCGGGTGACCGACGGGATGCCCAGGTGGCGGGTGTTGCGCACCAGGGCCACCTTGTTGACGTTGACCGACAGGGCGGTGCGGTGATCGGGACGGGTCATGGGGATTCAGGGGCGGTCGTCGCGGGACGGTCGGGGTGGCTGGAGGCCACATGACGCCGGCTCAGGGCCTGGACGTCGAGCAGCAGCTGGCGGGTGCCGAACACCCGCACGCCACCATGGTAGTGCAGCAGGTTGCGCAGCGGGATGCGCAGGGTCTGGTGGACATCGGCAGCCGCACGCATCACCGGCACCAGTGGCGAAGACTGATCCAGGGCGTGGTGCAGCGCCGACCAGGCAGCACCGGTCACGGCGTGGGCATCGTCGTCATGGGCCAGTCGCAGCCCCCCTTCGAGCAGCAGCGCATAGCGCTGCAGCGGATCAATGGGCGCCAGGCTGCTGCCTTCGCAGGACAGGTCGGGCAGCAGACCGATGGCGCGCAGCAGCACCAGCTCGAAGGCGCGCACCACCAGCGACTGCAGCTCGCCGCCGCGCTCGGCCAGCAGCTGGACCGCCAGCGCGTATTGATCGAACAGGTGCGGATGCGGATCGTCCCGCGCCAGCAGCTTGAGCAGCAGCTCGTTGAGGTAGCTGCCCGCCAGCAGCGCATCTCCGGTGGGCATGACATGACCGCCCTGCCACTGCGCGGACTTGAGCGTGCGGACCTCGGCATCGCCCGACCAGGACAACAGCAGCGGCTGCAGTGGCAGCAGCACCGGGCGGAACTGCGAGGTGGGCCGCTTGACGCCCTTGGCCGCCAGCGCAATGCGCCCGTGCCGGCGCCCGAACACCTCCAGGATGAGACTGGATTCGCTCCAGTCGTATCGGTGCAGGACGAACGCGGGTTCTTCGTGCGCCCGTTTGCTCATCACTCGTAGCCGAAGGAGCGCACGCGCGCGTCGTCGTCGGCCCAGCCGGAGCGGACCTTCACCCACAGCTCCAGAAAGACCTTGCAGTCCCAGAGCTTCTCCAGCTCCTGGCGGGCCTCGGTGCCGATGCGCTTGAGCTTCTCGCCCTTCTCGCCGATGACCATGCCCTTGTGGCCTTCACGCTCGACCACGATGGTGGCGGCGATGCGCTTGAGACCGCCCTCTTCCTCGAACTTGTCGATGACCACGGTGGAGGTGTAGGGCAGCTCGTCGCCGGTCAGGCGGAACAGCTTCTCGCGCACCATCTCGCCGGCCATGAAGCGCTCGCTGCGGTCGGTGAGTTCTTCGGGGTCGAACATCCAGGGCTGCTGCGGCAGGTATTTCTCGCAGATGGCCAGCAGGCGCTGCACGTCGCGCGGGGTCTTGGCCGACATGGGCACATATTCGGCAAACGGATGGCGGTCCTGCATGGAGCGCAGCCACGGCGCCAGCTCGCCCCGCCGGTGCAACAGGTCGAACTTGTTCGCGATCAGGATGACCGGCACGCCCTGGGGCAGCAGGTCGAGCACCTTGGCATCGGCCAGGTTGAAGCGCCCGGCCTCCACCACGAACAGGATCAGGTCCATGTCGGCCACGGCACCCAGAACGGTCTTGTTCAGTGAACGGTTCAGCGCATTGCCATGGCGGGTCTGGAAGCCCGGCGTGTCCACGAACACAAACTGGGTTGCGCCTTCGGTGCGCATGCCGGTGATGCGGTGGCGGGTGGTCTGGGCCTTGCGCGAGGTGATGCTCACCTTCTGGCCCACCAGCGCGTTGAGCAGGGTGGACTTGCCCACATTGGGCTTGCCGACGATGGCCACGTAGCCGCACTTCTGCTCAGCCGGATCGACCGGCTCACGCTCGTCGCTGGCAGCCGGATCGGCCTCGGCCGGGTGGCCGGCTGTCGCCGGCTTGCCCAGGGCACGCGCCAGCATGGCGTCCAGATCGTCGGCGGGCGGGGAAGGAGGTGGGGTCTTGGCCATGGGGGTCAGTTGGAAGTGGACGGCGAAGGCGCATTCAGCCGCTGGATGACGGCTGCTGCTGCCGCCTGTTCGCCGGCCCGGCGCGACGCACCGATGCCGCGCTCGCTGATGCCGGCCTGCGGCACCGCGCATTCCACATCGAAAGTCTGCTGGTGGGCCTCGCCGGTGATGGCCACCACGCGGTAGGACGGCAGCGGCATCTTGCGCGCCTGCAGCCACTCCTGCAATTCGGTCTTGGGGTCCTTGCCCAGGGACGTCATGCGCGCGTCGAGCTGGACCCCGCTGAACAGACGCCGCACCAGCGCCTCGGCCACCGGGAAACCGGCATCGAGATGCACCGCACCGATGATGGCCTCCAGGGCGTCGGCCAGGATGGACGGGCGCTTGTGCCCGCCCGACCGCTTTTCTCCGTCGCCCAGCCGCAGCCCCTGGGCCAGACCCAGCCCCGAGGCCAGCTGGAACAGCGTGTCCTGCTTGACCAGGTGTGCGCGGATGCGCGAGAGATCGCCCTCGGGCAGGTTGGACAGCTTTTCGAACAGCAGGCCGGCCACCGCCAGGTTCAGCACCGAGTCACCCAGAAACTCCAGCCGCTCGTTGTGGTCGGCACTGAAACTGCGGTGGGTGAGGGCCCGCTCGAGCAGGCGCGGGTTGTTGAAGCGGTGCTGCAGCTTCTGCTGCAGGGTGGTCAGTTCGGGGCTCAAGCGACTCCCCCGGGTGCACGCAGGCGGCAGGCAGATCGACCGGTCAACGCGACGAGCCCTCGTACTTCATCACCAGCCAGGCCGGGCCGGCCAGGTGGATCTCCTTGGTGTACGAGAAGCTCACCACCACCGCATTGCCGGCCTTGGTGACCGTGATGTCGGTGCCACGCACCGAGGTGATGTTGTCGATGGCCGCTGCCTTGTCGAACAGGCTGCGCACCTCGGCGACCGTGCTGCCCTGCGAGGCCTTGACCGACGCTTTCTGGACGGCCAGGTACTCCACATAGGTGGGAAACACCTGCGCAGCCACCAGCCCCGCCAGGGCCACCAGAATGCCGACCACCAGCAGACCGACGAAGGTCAGGCCACGCTGGCGCTGCTGCGAGGTCGAAGCGAGGAAAGGGCGGTGTTGCAGGCGCATGCAGAAAGCTCCCTGTTGACGTTGTCACTCGAACCGGCCGATCCGTCCGGGATCGCTGAAATTCATCCAGACGAAGAAGGCCTTGCCCACGATGTTCGCTTCAGGGACGAAGCCCCAGAAGCGCGAATCGAGCGAATTGTCGCGATTGTCACCCATCATGAAATAGTGACCGGGTGGCACCTTGCAGATCACGCCCTCGACCGAGTAGCGGCAGGCGTCATTGAACGGAAATTCGGTGGCGCCCGGCACGAAAGCCGGACGGTCGTCGTCATTGAGGGTGTCGTAGCGTTTCTCACCCACCGTCTCGCGGAACTGGCGCGAGAAGCGCATGGTGTCGCGGTCCAGGAAATCCGGCAGGGCCTCACGCGGCACCGGCTGGCCGTTGATGCTGAGCTTCTTGTTGAGGTAGGCCACCTCGTCGCCCGGCACACCGACCACCCGCTTGATGTAGTCCAGGCTGGGCTGCGGCGGATAGCGGAACACCATCACGTCGCCTCGCTGCGGCTGGTGGTTGTCGATGATCTTGGTGTTGAACACCGGCAGGCGCACGCCGTAGTGGTACTTGCTCACCAGAATCAGGTCGCCGACCCGCAGCGTGGGAATCATGGAGCCGGAAGGGATCTTGAACGGCTCGAACAGGAAGGAGCGCAGGATGAACACCGCCAGGATGACCGGGAACAGGCCAGCAGTCCAGTCCAGCCACCAGGGCTGGGCCAGCAGCTTCTGTCGCGCCGCTTCCAGGCCGGCATCGGTCTGCGTGAAGCCCTGGGCAGTCAGGGACTGCTGGCGTTGCTGCTGCTCGTCCACCAGCTGCTGCGCCGCCTTGCGTCGCGCCGGCAGGAAATACAGTTTTTCTGCCACCCAGTACAGGCCGGTCACCAGCGTGGCCAGCATGAGCAGCAGCGCGAAGTTGCCTTCCACCGCCCCGGTGTACCAGGCCCCCGCGTAGGCGACGAACGCCGCCAGCACCACGGCGGTGAGGGTTCCCATGGCAGCCGGCATCACTCTTCCACCTGCAGGATGGCCAGAAACGCTTCCTGGGGCACCTCGACCGAGCCGATCTGTTTCATGCGCTTCTTGCCTGCTTTCTGTTTCTCGAGGAGCTTGCGTTTGCGGGTGATGTCACCGCCGTAGCATTTTGCCAGCACGTTCTTGCGCAGCGCCTTGATGGTCTCGCGCGCAATCACGTTGCCGCCGATGGCCGCCTGGATGGCCACATCGAACTGCTGACGGCTGATGATCTCGCGCATCTTGGCCGCCACGGCACGGCCGCGGTACTGCGACTGGCTGCGGTGCACGATGATGGACAGCGCATCGACCTTCTCGCCGTTGAGCAGGATGTCGACCTTGACCACATCGGAGGCCCGGTACTCCTTGAACTCGTAGTCCATGGAGGCATAGCCCCGGCTCACGCTCTTGAGCTTGTCGAAGAAGTCCAGCACGATCTCGCCCAGCGGCATGTCGTAGGTCAGCATGACCTGCTTGCCGTGGTAGGCCATGTTGAGCTGAACGCCGCGCTTCTGGTTGGCCAGCGTCATGACCGCACCCACGTACTCCTGCGGCATGTAGAGGTGCACCGTCACGATGGGCTCGCGGATCTCCTCGATGCGGCCCTGCTCGGGCATCTTGGAGGGGTTCTCCACCATGACGACCTCGCCGTCGCCGCGCACCACCTGGTAGACCACGCTGGGCGCGGTGGTGATGAGGTCCTGGTCGAATTCGCGCTCGAGCCGCTCCTGCACGATCTCCATGTGCAGCAACCCCAGGAAGCCGCAACGGAAGCCGAAGCCCAGCGCCTGCGACACCTCGGGTTCGTAATGCAGGGCGGCGTCGTTGAGCTTGAGCTTTTCGAGGGCATCGCGCAGCGAGTCGTACTCGCTGGCTTCGGTGGGGTACAGGCCGGCAAACACCTGGGGCTGCACCTCCTTGAAACCCGGCAGCGGCTCGGCGGCCGGACCCAGGTTGTTGGGCAGCTTCTTCTCCAGCGTGATGGTGTCGCCCACCTTGGCGGCCTGCAGCTCCTTGATGCCGGCAATGATGTAGCCCACCTCGCCGGCCTCCAGCGAATCGCGCGGCTGGTTGGCCGGCGTGAACACGCCCAGGGTGTCCGCGTTGTAGACCGTGTTGGTCGCCATCATCTTGAAGCGCTCGCCCTTCTGGAGGCGACCGTCCACCACGCGCACCAGCATCACCACGCCCACATAGGTGTCGAACCAGCTGTCGACGATCATGGCGCGCAAGGGAGCCGCCGGGTTGCCCTTGGGCGCCGGGATGCGGGCCACCACGGCCTCCAGGATGTCCTCCACACCCATGCCGGTCTTGGCCGAGCACGGAATGGCGTCGGTGGCATCGATGCCGATCACGTCTTCGATCTCGGCCTTGGCGTTGTCCGGATCGGCGTTGGGCAGATCCATCTTGTTGAGCACCGGCACCACCTCGACACCCAGATCGAGCGCGGTGTAGCAGTTGGCCACCGTCTGGGCCTCCACGCCCTGGCTGGCATCGACCACCAGCAATGCGCCTTCGCAAGCGCTGAGCGAACGGCTCACCTCGTAGGAGAAGTCCACATGGCCCGGGGTGTCGATCAGGTTGAGGTTGTAGACCTGACCATCGCGGGCCTTGTATTGCAGCGCAGCGGTCTGCGCCTTGATGGTGATGCCACGCTCCTTCTCCAGGTCCATGGAGTCGAGCACCTGCTCGCTCATCTCGCGGTCCGAGAGTCCGCCGCAGCGCGAGATGATGCGGTCGGCGAGCGTCGACTTGCCGTGGTCGATGTGCGCGATGATGGAGAAGTTGCGGATGTGGTTCATCGGGTCGGACAGGCACACAGTCGGCAGCCATCGCACCAGGAATGCGACGTCCGCCAAGGACATAAAAAAGGGCGCGTCAGCTGCTGACGCGCCCGTAACCAACAATCAATGGCAACTGCGATAGTTGGGGTTTCATTGTAGGCAAAAAGCCCGTGGCGCACAGCCGCCAACCCCTCGCAGCGCCTTGTCGCAGGGCAGCAACAGGGCAATTTATCTACAGCTTGTCCACAGATTGGGCCGCGCATCGGCAGGCCGTCTGTGGATGATCGGTGGACACCTGCCCGGCCTTCCACATCATGGATTTGGCCAGGCACAGAGACACCGAATCATGCGCAATGGACCCGAATTTTATCGATAACCGGCGGGTCACCTGGCCATTAGGTCAGTGAATGCCCACATGGGACCGCTAGTTACCGACTTATCGGTCATTAAGGACTGTGGCGAATCGACCACCCACTCGCGGATAGGCTGGAAAACCAGCTGGTCTGCGGGGGTATTTCTCCCGTGCGCCGGCCCTTTCAGCGCTGCGGCCGGATCACCGCGTACTGCGCCCAGTCGCCTCGGCGGAACAACACGGTGACCGGTCGCGCCTTGTCGATGCGGGCCATGACCGTCTCCACCTCCTTGGCCGACGCCACTTCGGTGTTGCCGATGGCCAGGATCACATCGCCCTCGCGAAGGCCGGCCCGGGCTGCAGCACCGTCGGCCGACGCGATGCGCACACCGCCCTTGAGGCCCAGCTCCTTGCGCTCGGCGGCCGTGAGCTCTGCCAGCGCCAGACCCAGGTTCTGCAGCGCCGGCGTCACCGGTGCGGCCTTGGGTTCGGGGGCCGATGCCCGGGTCTCGGCGCGCTCCGGCTCCAGCTCGGCCACCGTGATGGACAGATCGCGCTGGCTGCCTCGGCGCAGCACGGTCACGCTGCTGCGGTTGCCCGGCTTGGTGTTGCCCACCATGCGCGGCAGATCGACCGATTTCTCGACTTCCTTGCCATCGAACTTCAGGATGATGTCGCCCGGCTCGATGCCGGCCTTGGCCGCCGGCGAGTCGGGCTCCACGCCGCGCACCAGCGCACCCTTGGGCTGACCCAGACCCAGCGACTCGGCCACCTCCTTGCTGACCTGATCGATCTGCACACCGATGCGGCCGCGCGTGACGCGACCGCTGGAACGGAGCTGGTCAGACACCCGCACCGCCTCGTCGATGGGGATGGCGAACGAGATGCCCTGGAAACCGCCGGAGCGCGAGTAGATCTGGCTGTTGATGCCGATCACCTCTCCACGCATGTTGATCAGCGGGCCGCCCGAGTTGCCGGGGTTGATGGCCACGTCGGTCTGGATGAAGGGCAGGAAATCACCGGTGTCGCGCTGCTTGGCACTCACGATGCCGGCGGTCACGGTGTTCTCCAGACCGAAAGGCGAACCGATGGCCATCACCCATTCGCCGACCTTGAGCCGGTTCACGTCGCCGATCTTCACCGGCGAGAGTCCGGTGGCCTCGATCTTGACCACGGCCACGTCGGTGCGCTTGTCCGCGCCCACCACACGGGCCTTGAACTCGCGCTTGTCCGGCAAGGTGACGATCAGCTCGTCGGCGCCGTCCACCACATGGGCGTTGGTCATGATCAGGCCGTCGGCGCTGAGCACGAAGCCCGAGCCCACCCCACGGGGCCGCTCCTCCGGCTGGCCCTGCCCCTGGCGCGGACCGCGCGGTGCGGCACCCGGCGGCACCGGGATGCCGAAGCGGCGGAAGAATTCGAGCATCTGCTCGTCCGGGCTACCTGCGCCGGAAGACGGGTCGCGGCGCTCCAGGGTGCGGATGTTCACCACCGACGGGCCGACCATGTCCACCAGCTCGGTGAAATCCGGCAGACCTCGCACCACGGCGCTTTGCGCGTGCACAGGCTGGTGGTGCATCAGCACGGCGGTGCCGCCAGCCGACAGGGCGGCGGTGGCCAGCAGTGCCGGCAACAGGCCACGAACAGAACGACGTTCAGACAGGTTCATCGACTTCCTCTTGATGTGTTCGCGGGCGACGGCCCGCCCGCTGGCCACGTAGGAGCGGTCCGGTCAGGGACGGGCGCGTTCCAGCGATCGTGTGAAGCGCTTGAGTGTGGCGCGTGGCACTTCACCCAGCGCAGTGACCCAGTATTCCCCCACGCGGCGGCTGACCGACTGGGTGGCGCCCATGGTGGCTGCCTTCTCCTGCAGATGCTGACGCGGGTCGTAAGGCTCCACGAACAAAGAGACCGAAGCCAGACCGTCGGAGAACACCCACTGCATGGGAGCGGTGCCACCCTTGGCAGAAGCTTCGGTCTCGCGCACATGGCAGCTCATGGAACTGAAGCCCGGCACCGGCTCCTTGAGCCGCCATCCCTGAGCCTCAGGCGTGGTCTTCTTCAGCGCGGGGCGCACCACCTCGTAGCCGCGCGTGTCCTTCATGGAAGCGGCCAGCTTGTCCATGCTCACAGGGGCATCGAGCTGCAGTTCGGTGAAGGCCACCTGCTCCAGCACCGATCCCTGGGGACCCAGCGTCTGCAGCTTGACCACCAGACCCGTGCCCCGCTCCGACCAGATGCGGTAGCCGAACCGCAGGTCGTCCTTGGGCAGGATCTCGACCATGTCGGCCAGGTGGCCGGCGATGCGCTGGTGGCCCAGCTCACGCACCGAATAGAAGCCGGGGATCAGGTTCTCGGGCGTGCGCAGCATGTCCGGGAACAAGCCCAGCGACTCGCGTTTTTCCACCACCGCCGTGCGCGACTCAGGTATGAAGGTGATGACCTCGTTGTCGCGGCGCAGCGTGGTCCTGGGTTCACCGGTGAGCGTGTCCACCCGCTCCATCTGGCGGGTGCCATCGCACACATGCCAGATCTTGGAGGCCGACATGGACGCACCGGCCGTGACCACCAGCGTGCCGGTGTAGGCCCGCATGCGAGACGCCTCGTGCATGCGCGTGAGCCAGTCGTTGATGCTGCGCACCGGGGCCTGCGGCGCTCCTGCGGGCCCTTCCGCCCAGGCGGGTGCCAGCGTGCCGGTGGCCACTGCCGTCAGGGCGGCAGCGACCCAGCGGCGCCACGGGCGGTGTCCGGGCATGCCGACACGCAAGGTCAGGAACGGGCGGCGGCGAGCAGCCGGAGACACAGCAGTCGGGGTCATGGCCGGTCAGCGTCCTTCCCGGTCGTAGGTGGCGTTGCGCAGGAAACCGGTGGGCGCCTGCAGCGCCGTCATGCCACCGAACTGGCGATGCTCGTTCAGCAGCTGCTCCAGCTGGGGGTCGCGCACCACGGCGCCCTGCGGCGTCATGACCAGCACCGCCTCGGGCGGATCGGCATCGACCGGGTTGGCCGCAGGCGCCTGCACCAGCACCGGAGCCGATGGGCCCGGCGTACCGGCCGGCGTGGCAGTGCCCAGCAGATTCCAGCTCACGGCCATCACGGCCGCCAGCGAGGCGAAACCAGCCACCAGCTTCCAGCGGAACTCACCGTCGTTGGCGGCAGCCGGTCGGGCCGGCACCACCGCCACCGCCGGTTGCAGCATGGGCACGGGCCTGGCCACGGGAGCTTCCTGGGCGATGCCGGCGCGCACGCCCGCCAGGAACCGCTGCGGATCGCTGCAGGAGCGAGCGGGCGGCATGCCGCTGCGCAGGATGTCGCCAATCAGTTCGTAGCGCTGCAGGGTGTCGGCCGCCTCGGCGTCGAGTCCGCTCATGAGCCTGTCGAGCTCGGAAGCCTTGGCGCGGCCATCGGCCAGCACGGACAGGCATTCGTCCCGCCCGGTGACAGCGTCGGGTCGGTTCGTGGAATGTTGCGTTGCGTTCATGGTGTGTCCCTCGACAGTGGGTCCGCTGTCACCAGCGTTTGCCCCCCTGACGTTCCAGCATGGGCTTGATCCGCCCGGATATGGCCTCTCGTGCGCGGAAGATGCGGGAACGGACGGTACCGATCGGGCAGTCCAGCGCTTCTGCGATCTCTTCGTAACTCATGCCCTCGATTTCCCGCAGGGTGATGGCCATGCGCAACTCTTCCGGCAGCGACTCCATGACGGCATTCACCGCCTCGGCAATCTCCTTGCTGGCCAGCACCGCATCGGGCGTCTCGGTATCGGCCATTCCCAGGCTTGGTTCGCGTTCCGCGCCGGAAGTTTCATCGTCATCGCCCGATTTGAGCTGCGAAGAAAATACCAACGGGTCGCGTTTCAGCTCCAACAGTTGCTTCTTGGCGGTGTTCACCGCAATCCGGTACAGCCAGGTGTAGAACTGGGCATCGCCCCGGAACTGGGCCAGCGCCCGGTAGGCGCGGATGAAGGTCTCCTGAGCGATGTCTTCCACCAGATCGACATCGCGCACCATGCGGCCGATCAGTCGCTCGACACGGCGCTGGTATTTGATGACGAGCAACTCGAAGGCCCGCTGCTCGCCCGCCAGGGTGCGCTGCACCAGCATGACGTCGCTGTCAGGGGGTGGCGGAGCGGTGTGGTCTTCCGGGGTCATGCGCGCGGGAATATAACCGAACGATCAATCGCATCAGGGTTTCCCCGGGATGCCCATACAGCCCGGCGCATGTCCTGCCAGCGCGAAGGGGCCTGGGATGCACTCAGCCACAGCCAGCGGGGAACGGCGCTGCGGCCTTCGCTGGTCACCCGGACCAGCCAGCTCGACCCAAGGTCCAGCACGTCGTGAACCCGGCACGGCTCGCATCGAAGTCCCTCGCACCAGAACCAGCCGTCACCGGGCAAGCCGGACGCGTCGGGCTGCCATCGGAGCAGGCCCTGGGGTGGATGCCGCCAGCGACGCCATGCCGTCAGGCACCACGCCACGGTCAACAGCGAAGTCAGGAACAGCCCGCCGACCGGCTGCACATCGGCATGTTGCAGCCACGCGGCCAGTCGCTCGGCCATCATGATCACGAGAGCCGCGCCCAGCGCCATGCCGCACCAGGCCCATCCAGCAAAACGCCCCACCGGGTAGTCCACGGGTGGGGCGTTGTGCATGGGCGTCGGTGAGGTGACCGTCAAACGCGACGGAAAACCAGGGTGCCGTTGGTGCCGCCGAAGCCGAAGTTGTTCTTCACCGCCACATCCACCCGGGCGTCACGCGCTGTGTTGGCGCAGTAGTCCAGGTCGCACTCGGGGTCCTGGTTGAAGATGTTGATGGTCGGCGGGATCTTCTGATCGTGGATGGCCATCACGGTGAACACGCTCTCGATGCCGCCGGCGCCGCCCAGCAGGTGGCCGGTCATGGACTTGGTGGAGCTCACCACGATGCGGTGGGCATGCTCGCCCAGCGCGGCCTTGATGGCCTGGGTCTCGTTCACGTCGCCCAGGGGGGTGGAGGTGCCATGGGCGTTGAGGTAGTTCACCTCGTCGGCGTTGACGCCACCGTTGCGCAGCGCATTGATCATGGCGCGGCGCGGGCCGTCCATGTTGGGTGCCGTCATGTGGCCGGCATCGGCGCTCATGCCGTAGCCGGCCAGTTCAGCGTAGATGCGGGCGCCACGCGCCTTGGCATGTTCGTACTCTTCAAGCACCAGCACGCCGGCGCCCTCACCCAGCACGAAGCCGTCCCGGTCCTTGTCCCAGGGACGGGACGCGGTCTTGGGATCGTCGTTGCGGGTCGAGAGTGCACGCATGGCGGCAAAGCCGCCGATGCCCAGCGGAGACACGGTGGCTTCGGCGCCACCGGCCACCACCACGTCGGCATCGCCGTACTCGATCTTCCGGGCAGCCTCGCCAATGCAATGCAGACCTGTGGTGCAGGCCGTCACCACCGCCAGGTTCGGCCCCTTGAAGCCGAACCGCATGGACACGTGGCCGGAGATCATGTTGATGATCGAAGCGGGCACGAAGAACGGCGAAATGCGGCGAGGGCCGCGGTTCGTGAGTTCGGTGTGGGTGTCCTCGATCAGCGGCAGGCCGCCGATGCCCGATCCGATGATGCAGCCGATGCGCGTGGCCGTTTCCTCATCCAGCGCCTCGCCCGTGGGCAGGCCGGCGTCCACCACGGCCTGATGGGCCGCAGCAATGCCGTAGTGGATGAAGGTGTCCATGGTCCGGGCCTCCTTGGACCCGATGTAGGACTCCAGATCGAACCCCTTGACCTCACCGGCGAACCGGCACGCGAAGTTCGACGCGTCGAACTTGGTGATGAGGTCGATGCCGGATTGTCCGGCCAGGAGATTGGCCCAGGCATCGGCCACCGTGTTGCCCACGGGGCTGATGCAACCCAGGCCGGTCACGACGACGCGGCGACGGCTCATGCTGGGATCAGCCCTTCTGGTGGGCCAGCGCGTAGTCGATGGCGTTCTGCACCGTCGTGATCTTCTCGGCGTCTTCGTCGGGGATCTCGATGCCGAACTCGTCTTCCAGCGCCATCACCAGTTCGACCGTGTCGAGCGAGTCGGCACCCAGGTCGGCCACGAAGGCTTTCTCGTTGGTGACCTGACCTTCTTCCACGCCAAGCTGCTCGGCGATGATTTTCTTGACGCGTGCTTCGATGTCGCTCATATGTCCCTCGGGGGGTTGGTTGAAATACAGTCCGCCATTTTAGCCGGGCCTAGGGAGTTCTCCCCAGACGCGGAGGCCGGGCGGAAATCGGCCTGAACCGGATCAGGCCATGAACATGCCGCCGTTGACGTGCAGCTCCTGGCCGGTGATGTAGCCCGCCTGCGGGCTGGCCAGATAGGCCACCGCATGCGCGATGTCGGCTGGCTTGCCCAGGTGCCCCAGCGGGATCTGACCGAGCAGTGCCTGCTGCTGCGCCTCGGGCAGCGAGGCGGTCATGTCGGTTTCGATGAATCCCGGCGCCACGCAGTTGACGGTGATGTGACGGCTGCCCAGCTCGCGCGCCAGGGCGCGGGTCATGCCGGCCACCCCCGCCTTGGCGGCCGCGTAGTTGGCCTGACCGGGGTTGCCGGAAGCGCCCACCACGCTGGTGATGCTGATGATGCGACCGTAGCGCTGCTTCATCATGGGGCGCATCACGGCACGGCTCATGCGGAAGACGGCCTTGAGGTTGGTGTCGAGCACCGCGTCCCAGTCGGCATCCTTCATGCGCATGGCCAGCGTGTCGCGGGTGATGCCCGCGTTGTTCACCAGCACGTGCAGTGCGCCATGGGCCTGCACGATGGTGTCGATCAGGCTTTCGGCGGCAGTGGCGTCGTTCACGTCCAGGCAGGCGCCGCGCGATCCGGCACCGGCGCCCGGCACGGCGGCCAGGGCAGCACCGATGCGGCTGGCGCCATCCTCGGTGGTGGCGGTACCGATGACGGTGAGTCCTCGGGCAGCGAGCTCATGCGCAATGGCCGCACCAATGCCGCGCGAGGCGCCGGTGACCAGGGCGATCTGGCCCTTGAAAACAGAGTCGGTCATGGGAATGTCTCCGGATTTCAGGCCAGGGCGGCCTTCACCTCGGCCAGAGTGGCCGGGTCGTACAGGGCGAGCCCCTGCAGCTCGGCGTCGATGCGTTTGACCATGCCGGCCAGCACCTTGCCGGGGCCGCATTCCACCACGTGGGTCACGCCACGGGCCTTGATGGCCTGCACGCACTCCACCCAGCGCACCGGACCGAAGGCCTGGCGGTAGAGGGCGTCACGGATGCGGTCGGCATCGGTCTCGATGGCCACATCGATGTTGTTGATGACCGGCACCGCAGCAGGGGCCAGCACGGTGGCTGCCAGCTGCTCGCGCAGCCGGTCGGCTGCCGGTTTCATGAGGCTGGAGTGGAACGGGGCCGACACCGGCAGCGGCAATGCGCGCTTGGCGCCGTTGGCCTTGAGCACCTCGCAGGCCTTCTCGACCGCCGCCTTGCTGCCAGCGATCACGGTCTGGGCCGGATCGTTGAAATTCACGGCCTCCACCACCTCGGAGCTGCCGGCGCCGAACGTGGCCTGGGCCTCGGCACAGCCGGCACGCACCCGCTCGGCATCCATGCCCAGGATGGCGGCCATGGCGCCGGTGCCCACCGGAACGGCTTCCTGCATGGCCGCAGCCCGGAAGCGCACCAGCGGAGCGGCCTGAGCCAGCGTCAGGGCACCCGCAGCCACCCAGGCGGTGTATTCGCCCAGGGAGTGGCCAGCCATCACCGACGGCATGGCGCCGCCCTCGGCACGCCACACACGCCAGGCGGCCACACCGGCCACCAGCATCACCGGCTGGGTGTTGGTGGTGAGCGCCAGTGCCTCCTTGGGACCCTCGCGGATCAGGCGACCGATGTCCTCGCCCAGGGCGTCGGAAGCTTCAGCCAGGGTGTCGCGGACCACAGGGTGGTCGCCCCAGGCGTCCAGCATGCCCACGGACTGCGAGCCCTGGCCGGGGAAGACGAATGCAAATGAACTCATGGTGTTGAACGGAAAAGTTGAGCCTGTGGTCGGGTGGTCAGAAATCGACCAGCACCGCGCCCCAGGTGAAGCCGCCGCCCACGCCTTCGAGCATGAGCGTGTCGCCGGGCTTGACCTGTCCGGCACGCACCGCATGGTCCAGCGCCAGCGGAATGGAAGCAGCCGAGGTGTTGCCGTGCTGATCCACCGTGACCACCACCTTGTCCATGGGCAGCTTGAGCTTGCGCGCGGTGCTCTGCATGATGCGGATGTTGGCCTGGTGGGGGATGAGCCAGTCGATGTCGGCCTCGGTGCGGCCGGCCTTGGCCAGCACGGCGCGGGCGGCCTCTTCCAGCACGCCCACGGCCAGCTTGAACACGGCCTGACCATCCATCTTGAGCACCGGATCACCCAGGATCTGGCCGCCGTTCACATGGCCGGGCACGCACAGGATGCCCACGTGGCGCCCGTCGGCATGCAGGTCGGTGGCCAGGATGCCCGGTGTGTCGGACGCCTCCACCACCACGGCGCCGGCGCCGTCGCCGAACAGCACGCAGGTGGTGCGGTCATTGAAGTCGAGCAGGCGCGAGAACACCTCGGAGCCGATCACCAGGGCCTTGCTGGCCGAGCCGCTGCGGATCATGGCGTCGGCCACGGTCAGGGCATACACAAAGCCGCTGCAGACCGCCTGCACATCGAAGGCCGGGCAGCCGGCCATGCCCAGCTTGTGCTGGACGATGGCGGCGGTGGACGGGAACACCATGTCCGGGGTGGAGGTGGCCACGATGATCAGGTCGATCGACGCCGGCTCGACGCCGGCCGCAGCGATGGCGCGGCGGGCGGCCTCGGCGGCCAGGTCGCTGGCGAACACGCCATCGGCCACGAAATGCCGGGCACGGATGCCGGTCCGCTCCACGATCCAGTCATCACTGGTTTCCACACCGCGCGCCGCGAGCAGCTCGACCATGTCGGCGTTGGTGAGGCGGCGGGGCGGCAGGCAGCTGCCGGTTCCGGTGATGCGGGAATGACGTGTCATGGGGCTGCAGTCGGTTCGGGACGGTCGGATCGATCGGGCGGCTCGCGCCGTCGGGGATCAGATCGTCGGAATGTTCTTCAGGGCGCCGGGCACCGAGTCCGGGACCAGCAGCGGCGCGGCGCGGGCAATGCGGTCGCGGACGTTGTCCAGCATGCCGCGGTGGGCGGCATCATAAGCGCGCACCAGCGCCTGTTCGAAGGCGAACGCGTCGGCCGACCCGTGGCTCTTGAACACCAGACCCTGCAGACCCAGCAGCGCAGCGCCGTTGTAGCGACGATGATCGACCCGCTTCTTGAACGACGAAAGCACCGGATAGGCCACGATGGCGGCCAGTTTGCGCCAGATGCTGCTGGAAAACTCCTCCCGCAGGAAGCCGCCGATCATCGAGGCCAGGCCCTCGCTGGCCTTGAGCGCCACATTGCCCACGAAGCCGTCGCACACCACGATGTCGGTGGTGCCCTTGAAGATGTCGTTGCCTTCGATGTTGCCGGCGAAGTTCAGGTCACCCGAAGCCGCCGCATCGCGCAGCAACTGACCGGCCTTCTTGATGGTCTCGCTGCCCTTGATGACCTCTTCGCCCACATTGAGCAGGCCGACCGACGGCTCGGCCTTGCCGGTGGCAGCCGCCACCAGGGCAGAGCCCATGACCGCAAACTGCAGCAGGTGTTCGGCCGAGCAATCGACGTTGGCGCCCAGATCGAGCACGGTGGTGGCGCCACCCCTGGCATTGGGCATCTGGGTGGCAATGGCGGGGCGGTCGATGCCCTCGAGCGTCTTGAGCACGTAACGCGCGATCGCCATCAGGGCGCCGGTGTTGCCGGCGGACACGGCCGCCTGGGCCTGCCCCTTCTTGACCTGCTCGATGGCCACGCGCATCGAGGAATCCTTCTTGCGCCGCAGGGCGACCTCGACCGGATCGTCCATGGTGACGACCTCGGTGGCGGTCACCCATTCCACCCGGTCGTGCCGGGCAAGCTGCGGCCATTCGCTGGCCAGATCGGGCTTGCCGACCAGCAGCAGGCGGGCCTGCGGGTGGCTGGCGAGAAACGCGGCACAGGCGGGCATCGTGACCGGCGGCCCGATGTCTCCCCCCATGCAATCCACAGCGACGGTGATCATCTCAACATCCCGAGTGGACGCTGCCGAGCGCCCTTGCAAAAAAAAGACCCGCATGCGTCATGCGGGCCTGTGTCTGCCGGACCGCCAGGGGCCACGCGCGGGCGCGGCCGTGCCGGCAGTGGCCCGGAATCAGGCTTCGGACTTGTTCTTCAGGACCTGGCGACCACGGTAGAAGCCGTTGGGGCTGATGTGGTGGCGCAGGTGGGTCTCGCCGGTGGTCGGCTCAACTGCGATGCCCGGCACGTTCAGGGCGTTGTGCGAACGGTGCATGCCGCGCTTGGAGGGGGACTTCTTGTTCTGCTGGACGGCCATGATGGGCTCCTGTGTTTCGGTAAGGGCTGACCGGTTCGGTCACACGCCGGCTGGCGCAAAGCCAAGCATTATAGCCCGAAGGACGACCCCGTCCATGGCGGCTGTTCAGACCGGTTCGCCCGGGCCCTTGCCGCGCAGCCGGGCCAGCTGGGCAAACGGGTGGGGCCGTTCGGGCTGCGCTTCGGTATCAGGAGCAACATCGATCAGGGGAACGGGCTCCGGACAGGTGTCGTGCATGGGAACCAACGGCAGCGACATGAGCAGTTCGTCCTCCAGCACGGCCAGCATGTCGGGCCGGGGTTCGAGGGCGAGCAGGTCCTCCTCGCAGTCGTCGTCCTGGGCTTCTGCGGCGGCTTCATCGGCCACGAAACGGAACCAGCGATCGACCTCGATCGGCGTATCCACCGGGCCGAGGCAGCGCTGGCAGGTCAGCGGCACGACGGCCTTGGCCTGCAGGTGCAGCCAGACATCGGGTTGCTGACCGGCGCGCGGCTCGCGCAGTTCGCCCCGCAGCGTCCAGGCCACATGGCCCTGGATGGGCGCGTCGTCCGGCAGGTGCAGGTCTTCGGCCAGGCGCGCCAGCTCCGCGAGCGCGGTCTGGCCCTCGATCACGGCATCGGCCTGGGCGAACGCGGCGGCGTCCAGCCGGGACGGGTTCCAGACGGTGCGGGTCGGTTTGTTCATGGGGCGGCAGTGTAGTGGAGCGGTGGAGAATGCAGGGCATGAGCGATGCCGACCTGTCCGAATCCACCCGCGCCTTCCGGCGCGGCCCCCTGCCCGAACGACGCCTGATCCTGGGGTCGACGTCCCGCTACCGGCGCGAGCTGCTGGAGCGTCTGGCCCTGCCCTTCGAGGTGGTGGCGCCCGAAGTGGATGAAACCCCCCTGCCCGGCGAATCACCGCGCGACCTGGCCTTGCGCCTGGCCCGGGCCAAGGCCTGGGCGGTGGCCCGCCGGCATCCGCAGGCGGTGGTGATCGGCAGCGACCAGGTGGCCGATCTGGCCGGCGAGCCGCTGGGCAAGCCCGGCGACCATGCGAGGGCCGTGTCACAGCTGCGCCGCATGCGCGGGCAGACCGTGGTGTTCCGGACCGCGCTGGCCGTGGTGTGCGAGGCCACCGGCTTCGAGTCGGTGGAGCTGGCGGCGGTGCAGGTGGTGTTCCGCGATCTCTCCGATGAGGAGATCGAACGCTATCTGCGGGCCGAGCAGCCCTACGACTGCGCCGGCAGCGCACGCAGCGAAGGCCTGGGCATCTCGCTGCTGGACCGCATCGACAGCGACGACCCCACCGCCCTCATCGGCCTGCCTCTCATCCGCACCTGCCGCCTGCTGCGTGCCGCCGGCATGACGCTGCCATGAGCCGGGGCCGCCTGTTCCTGGTGCCCACGCCGCTGGATTTCGGCGTGGATGGCAGCCTCCCCATCACCAACTGGCTGCCCGGGCGCACGCTGGTGGTGGCCAGCGGCATCACCCACTGGATCACCGAGAACGCCAAGTCCACCCGGGCCTTTCTCAAGCGGGTGGACGCCGTCCATGCCCTGTCGGCGCCGCTGCAGGGCCAGCACATCGCCGAGCTGCCCCGCGCTGCCCACAAGAAAGGCGACCACCGGCCGGATGCGGAACTCGACCGCGCCGCGCGTGCCCTGCTGGAGCCGGCCCTGCAGGGCCACGACATGGGACTGGTCAGCGAGGCCGGCATGCCGGCGGTGGCAGATCCCGGCAGCGCGGTGGTGCGCGCGGCACACGCGCTGGGCATCGAGGTGTGTCCGCTGACCGGGCCGGTGTCGCTGATGCTGGCGCTGGCGGCCAGCGGGCTCAATGGTCAGCAGTTCTCGTTCGTGGGTTATGTGCCGCAGGACAGCGCCGAGCGCAGTCAGAGGCTGCGAGCCCTGGAGACCACGGCCCTTCGCCTGCAGCAGGCGCAGCTGCTGATCGAGACGCCCTACCGCAACGCGGCGCTGCTGGCGGCGCTGGTGCAGACACTGCAGCCGGGCACCCGCCTGGCGGTGGCGGCCGGACTGGGCCTGCCGGCGCAGACCATCCGCAGCGCGACCGTGGCCGAGTGGCGACAGAACCCGGGCTGGGTCCCGGCGCTGTCGCTGAGCCTGCCAGCGGTCTTCATGCTGGGCGGCTGATAACCGCCGGCCAGGCCGCCGCGCCGGTCAGCCCATGACCTTGGCCAGGTGCGCCCGCACCGAGGCCGACAGGTCCGGGTTGGCCAGCGCCAGGTCGATGGTGGCTTCCAGAAAGCCTTCCTTGCTGCCGCAGTCGTAGCGGCGGCCCTCGTAGCGGAAGGCCTGGACCTTCTCGGTGCCGATCAGCGCAGCAATGCCGTCGGTGAGCTGGATCTCGCCGCCCGCCCCGCGCGGCTGGCGGCGGATGCTCTCAAACACCGCCGGCGTGAGGATGTAGCGACCGGCCACCGCCAGCGTGGACGGCGCCTGGTCCGGGTGGGGCTTTTCCACCATGCCGAACACCTCGGCCAGCGGGGCGGAAGCGCCACGCACGTCCACCACGCCATAGCGCCGGGTGTCGGCACGGGGCACGTCCTGCACCGCCAGCACGGTGCCCGGGCTGCGGGCAAAGGCATCGACCATCTGGCCCAGCACGGTGGGGCCGCCCTGGAGCTGGTCACGGCCCATCATCAGGTCGTCGGCCAGCAGCACCGCGAAGGGCTGGTCGCCCACCAGCCGCTCGGCGCACAGCACCGCGTGGCCCAGGCCCAGGGCGCGGGGCTGACGGACATAGAACACGTCCATGTCGTCGGGCTTGATGGAGTGCACCAGCTCCAGCAGGGCGCCCTTGCCGGCAGCTTCCAGCTCGGCCTCGAGCTCGTAGGCGGTGTCGAAGTGGTCCTCGATGGCGCGCTTGTTCCGGCCGGTGACGAAGATCATCTCGCGGATGCCGGCGGCGTAGGCCTCTTCCACGGCGTACTGCATCAGCGGCTTGTCCACCACCGGCAGCATTTCCTTGGGGATGGCCTTGGTGGCCGGCAGAAAACGGGTGCCGAGACCACCGACGGGGAACACGGCCTTGCGGATGGGCGTCATGCGGGGAAATCCTCCAGATCAGGGAAAACCCGGGATCTTAGGGAGTCCCGGTGTCCCTCGCTTCCCTGGACGTATCCGGACGTTTCAGCGCAGCTGCACGCCGGCGGCACGCGCGGCATGGAACATGCCCTCGCCCACGCTGGCACCGAAGCGCTTGGCCAGGCGCAGACCCACGTTCTCGCGGTGGGTGTAGTCCACGATGTCCTCGGCCTTGACGATCTCGCGGGCCACGAAATCCAGGTTGCCCAGGCCGTCGGCCAAGCCCAGCTGCACCGCCTGCTGACCGCTCCAGACCAGGCCGCTGAAGGTGTCGGGGCCTTCCTTCAGGCGCTCGCCCCGGCCCTTCTTCACCACCTCGATGAACTGGGCATGGATCTCGCCCAGCATGGACTGGATGTAGGCCCGCTGCTTCTCGTCCTGCGGGCTGAAGGGATCGAGCATGCCCTTGTTCTCGCCGGCGGTCATGAGGCGCCGCTCGATGCCCAGCTTGTCCATCAGGCCGGTGAAGCCGAAACCGTCCATGAGCACACCGATGCTGCCCACCAGGCTGGCCTTGTCCACATAGATCTCGTCGGCTGCAGCGGCGATGTAGTAGGCGGCCGAGGCGCAGGTCTCCTCCACCACCGCGTACACCTTCTTGCCGTGCAGCGCCTTCAGGCGGGTGATCTCGTCGTTGATGATGCCGGCCTGCACCGGGCTGCCGCCGGGCGAGTTGATCAGCAGCACCACCGCCTGGGAGCCGCTGTCTTCGAAGGCCGACTTGAGCGAGCCCACGATGTTCTCGGCGCTGGCCTCGGCGCCATCGGCGATCTCGCCCTTCACATTGATGACGGCGGTGTGCGGCGAGCTGCTGGACGCGGTGCTGGCTTCGGCCGAATAGACCAGCCAGATCACCGCACCGACGAGCACCAGCCACATCAGCCGGGTGAACAGCCGCCAGCGGCGCACCGCCTGCTGCTCGCGCAGGGTGGCGAACAGCAGCTTCTCGATGGTGTCCCGTTCCCAGCCGGCCGGGGCCGACGCAGGGGCTGCAGGCGCAGCGGCGCGGGCCGGCTTGTCGGCATCCAGGGGGCCGGGGGACGTCATGGGAAAGGGGTCGTGATCGTTCATGTGGGGGTGCCCGCAGGCTCAGAATTCAACGGGTTTGAACGGGTATTGTGACCGCCAGTGAACGACCCCACGGTCTTCCACCAGCTCGATCTTGACCAGCCCGCCCCGGCAGGGGCCGCCCTGGCAGGCGCCGGTATCAGGCGCGTAGTGGGCACCGTGGGTGGCGCACAGCAGCCAGCGGCCGGAATCGTCGAAAAACCGGTCGGGCTGCCAGTCCAGCTCCATGGCCACATGGGTGCAGCGATTCAGGTAGGCATGCACCCGGCCTTGCCAGCGGATGGCAAATGCCCGGCAGGTCTGGCCGGCATGGTTGATGTCGAACGGCACCGCCCGACCGCCGTCCTGCAGGTCGGCGCTGTTGCACAGCGGGATCAGGTCGTCGTCGGGGATCATGGCCGGGCAGCTCAGGCGTTGTCGTCCAGCCAGCGCTGCAGCTCGGCCACCGAATGGGCCACGGCCAGGGGCCGCAGCTCGGCAAACGTGGCGGGCTCGTGCGCGCCGTAGCTCACGGCCACACTGGCGCAGCCGGCGTTGAGCGCCATCTGCAGGTCGTGCGTGGTGTCGCCGATCATGAGCGTGCGCTCGGGCGCCACGCCGAATTCGCGCATCAGCTCGTGCAGCATGCGCGGATTCGGCTTGCCGGCGGTCTCGTCGGCGGTGCGCGATCCGTCGAACATGCCCTTGAGCTCCACCGTGTGCAGCACCTCGTCCAGGCCGCGCCGGCTCTTGCCGGTGGCCACCGCCAGCCAGTGGTGGCGCTGGCGCAGGCTCTGCAGCAGGGGCAGCACGCCGCCGAACAGCGACAGGTCGTTCTGGTGCGCCATGTAGTGGTGGCGGTAGCGCTCGCCCAGCTGGGGGTAGCGCTCGGGCGGCACGTCGGGCGCCGCGTGGGCCAGGGCCTGCATCAGGCCCATGCCGATCACGTAGCGGGCCGCCTCGTCGTTGGGCACGGTGCCGCCCACGTCGGCCACCGCCAGCTGGATGCAGCGGGCAATCACGGCGGTGCTGTCGTACAGCGTGCCGTCCCAGTCGAAGGCGATCAGATCGAAGCGGCGGGGTCGGTCGGCCATGTCGGTGTTGACCCGATCAGTACTCGACCACGGTGCGGATCGACTCGCCGCGCTTCATCAGGTCGAAGCCTTCGTTGATGCGCGAGAGCGGCAGCTTGTGGGTGATGAGGTCGTCGATGTTGATCTTGCCGTCCATGTACCAGTCCACGATCTTCGGCACGTCGGTGCGGCCGCGTGCGCCGCCGAAGGCCGAACCCTCCCACTTGCGGCCGGTGACCAGCTGGAACGGGCGGGTGCTGATCTCGGCGCCGGCTTCGGCCACGCCGATGATGATGCTGCGGCCCCAGCCCTTGTGGGTGCACTCCAGCGCCTGGCGCATGACCTGGGTGTTGCCGATGCATTCGAAGCTGTAGTCGGCACCGCCGTCAGTGAGCTGCACGATGGCATCCACCACGTTGGGCACATCCTTGGGGTTGACGAAGTGCGTCATGCCGAACTGGCGCGCCATGGCCTCGCGGGCCGGGTTGATGTCGATGCCGATGATCTTGTCGGCGCCCACCATCTTCGCGCCCTGGATCACGTTCAGGCCGATGCCGCCCAGGCCGAACACCGCCACCGTGGCACCCGCCTCGACCTTGGCGGTGAACAGCACCGCGCCGATGCCGGTGGTGACACCGCAGCCGATGTAGCAGACCTTGTCGAAGGGGGCGTCCTCGCGGATCTTGGCCAGGCTGATCTCCGGGGCGACCGTGTAGTTGCTGAAGGTGCTGGTGCCCATGTAGTGGAAGATGGGCTGGCCGTCGATGCTGAAGCGGCTGGTGGCATCGGGCATCAGGCCCTTGCCCTGGGTGCCGCGGATGAGCTGGCACAGGTTGGTCTTGCGGCTCAGGCAGAACTTGCACTGGCGGCATTCGGGGGTGTAGAGCGGGATCACGTGGTCGCCCTTCTTCAGGCTGGTCACGCCAGGGCCCACGTCCACCACGATGCCGGCGCCCTCGTGGCCCAGGATGGCCGGGAAGATGCCTTCGGGGTCGGCGCCGCTGAGGGTGTAGTAGTCGGTGTGGCAGATGCCGGTGGCCTTGATCTCCACCAGCACCTCCCCGAACTTCGGCCCCTGCAGGTCGACGGTTTCGATGGACAGGGGTTGCCCGGCTTTCCAGGCGACGGCGGCTTGCGTTTTCATGCTGATGTGGATCTGAAACAGGGGGTGGCTTGAATGATGCGGGTGAGGGTACCGCAGAACCCATGGCCCCACGGCGACAGACGGAAGGATCCGGCGGCACGAGCGGCAAGGGCAGTGGCGCCCATCGGCCACAGACCTGTGTCTGGAGGTAAGGCGTGTTCAAACGGGCAGGATTGCGTGATAACCAGACTGCCACGGCGCCGGTTCGGAACTACACTCCGCCCGGTCGAGCGACCGCCCCACGGCGTCCCACCCGCCCTTGCGAGGTTTTACCCATGAAAGACATTCCGCCCGCTCCCCTGCCCGCCCAGACCGGCGCAGATCACTCCATACGCCGCCGGCCCTGGGGCTGGCTGGGCGCTGCCACCGCCGTGCTGCTGGCCTCGTGCGCCGCACCGCTGCCGCCGGCTCCCCCGCCCCCGCCGCCTCCCCCTCCTCCTCCGCCGCCGGCTGTCGTCGCACCCCAGCCCAAGCTGGTGTCGAACGCCAGCTCGCCGCTGGAATACCGCAAGGACGGCGCCCAGCACATCTACAAGCTCAACAGCGAACGCATCTACAAGGGCCAGCTGCCGCCCCTGATGCACGCCGTGGGCGTGCTGCAGGTGGAGGTGGACCACCTGGGCGAGGTGCGTCAGATCAACTGGATGCGCGCCCCCAGCCATGTGCCCGAGGTCATGCGCGAGATCGAGCGCACCGTGCGTTCGGCCGCTCCGTTCCCGGCGCCGGTCCGCATGGGCCGCGTGACCTACACCGACGTGTGGCTGTGGGACAAGAGCGGCCGCTTCCAGCTCGACACCCTGACCGAGGGACAGCGCCGCAAGTGAGTCGGCTGCGTCCGTGCTCGAAGGCCGCCTGCGGGCGGCTTTTTTTCGCCCTGTTTACCTTACGGTTCACCCGGTCAAGGGACAGTCAGTCGACTTGAGTACCGCACAGCAGGTGGCCACTGCCGCCCATCGACGTTTTCCAGCGTGACGATGACGGATGTCACGGAACGCTGACGGACTTCGCTCAGCGCACTCAAGAAGGCTCCGATAGGACAGGCACGACCCCAGCAACCGTCGCCAGCAGGGCACCGGGTCGGGTCGAGCCACTCCGAGGAGCCCGTTATGTCCCTAGTCATGAAAAGCCGCACGGCGGCTGTCACCCCCCTGCTTCCCAACGGGGGCATCCCTGGCGTCACCCGGCGCATGGCCCGCGACGCCGAGGTCAACCGCAAACGGGCCAGGACCGTGGCCAAGCAGCAGCAGGCCGCTGAACGCGTGGCCAGTGCATCCAGCCAGCTGTCCTCCGGCATCAACGAAGCGGCTGCAGCAGCCGAGGAACTGAAGCGGGCCGCCGACCAGATCTCGGCCGGCGCCGAAGAAGCATCCAGCGCGGCCCAGGAATCCCTGGCGGCCATCAACCAGGCCAGCGGCGCCATCGGCCGCCAGCTGCTGGCCTGCCAATCGGCCCAGAGCAAGGCCGGCGGTCTGCAGTCGATGGCGCTGCGCATCAACCAGGCCGTGAAGTCCACGGTGGACGCCGTCGGCACGGCAGCGCGCCGTCAGGCCGAGTCGGTCAAGATGGTCCAGGAGCTGGAACGCCAGGCGGCCAGCATCGGCGACATCGTCAAGGCCGTGGCCCGGATTGCCGATCAGACCAACCTGCTGGCCCTGAACGCGGCCATCGAGGCAGCACGGGCCGGGGCGCACGGCAAAGGCTTTGCCGTGGTGGCCGACGAGGTCCGGACGCTGGCTGAGACCAGCGAGAAGAGTGCCCGCCAGATCCAGGACCTGGTGAGCCAGATCCAGGGCGAGGTGAAGGTGATCGCCGGCGGCATCATCGAATCGGCCGACTCGATCCAGAGCGAGGTGGACCGCAGTGGCGAGATCCTGCGCCAGCTCGAGCAGATCCGGATCGATGCCGGCGAGATCGTGGCGGGGGCGACCGAGATCGCAACCGCTGCCAGCCAGAGCAACACCGCTGCTGAACAGGCGCTCAAGGGATCCGAACTGGTGGCCGCAGCCGCCACCGAACAGGCCTCGGCCTGCGCCGAAGCAACCAAGACCGTGGAAGAACAGAGTGCTGCGCTGGCGGAATGCGAACAGACGTCGGCCAGCCTGTCGGAAATCGCCGACGAGCTCAAGAACTCGTCGGACATCGGCAAGAGCGCCGAAGAGGTTGCCTCGGCGGCCGAGGAGCTGTCCTCCGCGATCCAGGAAATCAACCGCGCCGCCTCGCAGATCATGGTGGCCCTCGAGCAGATCCGCAAAGGCGCTCAAGCTCAGGCTTCGGCCACCACCGAATCGGCCGCCGCCGTGACTCAGATCGAGCGGGGCGCGCAGCTCGCGGAGCAGCGGGCCGGCAGCGCACGGGAACGGGCCGGAGCGATCCGCAACCTGATGCAGGACAACCGCGCGCGCATCGACGGACTGATCGGCAGCATCGGTTCGGGGGTGGAGGCCACCCGGCAGAGCCTGCAGCAGATCAAGGAGCTGGAGCTGGTGAGCCGCAAGATCGACAAGATCGTCGATGCCATCACCCAGGTCAGCATCCAGACCAACATGCTGGCCGTCAACGGCAGCATCGAGGCGGCACGGGCCGGCGAGTACGGCAAGGGCTTCGTGGTGGTGGCCACCGACATCCGCAACCTGGCCCACGACTCGGCCGAGAACGCCGACCGCATCAAGGACCTGGTCAAGGGCATCCAGGACCAGATCGGCGTGGTCGGGCGCGATCTCATCGAGATCATGGCGGCAGGTCAGAGCGAGGCGGAAAAGACCCGGGCCATCTCGGTCGATCTGGCCGCCATCTCCAGCGATGTCGAAGAGCTGGAACGAGGCAACGAACACACCATGACCGCATCGCAGGAAATCGCGCTGGCCATGGGGCATGTGAAGGTGACGGTGGATCAGGTGTCGGCCGCCGCACAACAGGCCGAAAAGGCGGCCGAACAGGCCGCCGGCGCCGCGCGCCAGCAGGCTCAGGGTGCCGAGGAGCTGGGTTCGGCCATCGAGGAAATCGCCTCGCTGGCCGACGAGCTCCAGAGCAACTGAACCCGCGCAGCCCGCATGAAAGGAGGTGCGTGATGCGCGCCGACAACCCATCCCTTCAGCCCGAAGACGGCGACCGCCAGTTCGTCACCTTCAGCGCCGCTGGCGAACGCTTCGCCGTTCCCATGGGACCGGTCCAGGAAATCATCCGGCTGCCGGAAGTGGCCCGGCTGCCGATGGCGCCCCCCGCGCTGGAAGGCCTGGCGAACCTGCGCGGCCGGATCCTGCCGATCATCGACCTGCGCCGAGTGCTGGGCGTGCCGGTACCCGAGACCAGCGATGCCACGCGAGCACTGGTGATCCACATCGGCCAACCGCTGGGCTTCGTCGTTGACCATGTCGCCAGCGTCATCCATGCGTCCGAGCACCAGGTGGAGTCGGCGCAGTCGCTGCGCAGCGTGGTCGATGCCGAGCTGCTGACCGGCGTGATCCGCCAGCCACGCGAAGAGGGCCATGACGATCTGCTGCTGGTGCTGGACTTCAACCGGCTGGTCCAGAACCACTTCAGGACAACGGCGCTGCGGGCTGAAGCGGCTGCGCAGACCGCCGGCGGACACGGCAGCGCGGTGGAGGAAGAGCCGGCAGCCGACGAGGTGCGGCTGGTGTCCTTCACGGTGGACGGTCAGGAATACGCGGTCGACATTGCCGATGTGCAGGAAATCGTCCAGATGCCGGCCAGAATCACGGCGCTGCACAACGTTCCGCCGCATGTGCTGGGACTGATGTCGCTGCGCCGCCGGCTGCTGCCGCTGGTGAGCCTGCGTGCCCTGTTCGGCCTGCCCCTGGTGGCCGCCGACGAACACCAGAGGATCGTGGTAGTGGGCCGGGGCGAGACCCAGATCGGACTGGTCACCGACACGGTCAAGGAGGTGCTGGGCGTGCCCCGGAACCTGACCGACAGTGTCCCACCCCTGCTGTCGCGCAGCGGCGACCTGGGCGAGTTCTCGGCCATCTGCCGGCTGGAGGACGGACGCCGGCTGGTGTCGGTCATCGATGCCGAGCGGCTGCTCGGACTGCCCGCCGTGCAGGTCGCCTGTGACGCGGCCCAGGCATCCGGCCAGCAGGCCGAGGAAACGTCACACGAGGACCCGACCATGCATGAAAGCCCCGACACCTCGGACACCCAAGACCTGCAGATGGTCATCTTCCGGCTCGGCGCCGAAGAGTTCGGCGTCCCGATCATGAGCGTGCAGGAAATCGTGCGAGTACCCGATGTGCTGACCCGGGTCCCGCAGACACCGGCGTTCGTCGAGGGGGTGATGAACCTGCGCGGCACGGTGCTGCCGGTGGTGGATCAGCGCCGGCGCCTGGCCATGGAGCCCATCGAGCGCAACGACCGCCAGCGGATCATGGTCTACACCTTCGGCGGCCTGCGCACCGGCTTCATCGTCGATTCGGTAGCCGAAGTGATGCGGATCGAAGGTGCCCAGGTGGAGCAGGCCCCCGACCTGGGTGAAGCCCAGCGGCTGCTGTTCTCGCGGGTGGCCAAGATCGATGGCGGCCGGCGTCTGGTCATGCTGATCGACCCCGACCGTCTGCTGGACCACCAAGACCGCAGCCAGCTGGCGCTGCAGGCGGCCTGAAGGACCCGCCATGAAAGTGCTGGTGGTGGATGACTCCGCGCTGATGCGCCGCCTGCTCGGCTCGGTGCTGAGCGAGGCCGGGTGGCAGGTCCGTTTCTCGCACCATGGCGTCGAGGCCCTGGAGATGGCCGTCGACTGGCAGCCCGATGTGGTGACCATGGACATCAACATGCCGCAGATGGACGGGCTGACCGCCCTGTCCATGCTGATGCAGGTTCGGCCGACACCGGTGGTGATGGTGTCCTCCCTGACCGAGCAGGGCGCACAGGCCACGCTGGAGGCGCTGGCGCTGGGTGCGGTGGATTTCATCGCCAAGCCGGGCGGGACCATTTCGCTCAACATCGACCAGATGGCCCCGGTGCTGATCGAGAAGGTCCGGACCGCCGCACGGGCCCGCCTGCCGGTGGACCAGCGGGCCTCTGCCGCCAGGACACAGCGGGCCGCTGCCAGGCCCGCACGGTCGCCCGAGGCCGCAGCTCTGCCCCAGGCTGCTCGCAAGGCGCCCACCGCATCGGCCGAAGGTCTGGTGGTCATCGGGGTCTCCACCGGCGGCCCTCGCACCCTGGAGGACATCCTGCCGCTGCTGCCGGCCGACTTTCCCTGGCCGGTGCTGGTGGCCCAGCACATGCCGGTCAACTTCACCGATGCGCTGGCACGCCGGATGGACAGCCTGTGCGCCCTGCGGGTGAGGGAATGCAGCTCGACCATGCCGCTGGAGCCGGGCCAGATCGTGATCGGCAAGGGCGGCACCGACATGGTGGTGCAGCGCAAGCTCGGGCGGCTGGTGGCACAGCCGCGCGCGGAATCTGCGCAACACCCCTGGCATCCGTCGGTCGATGTGCTGATGGACAGCGCCATGCAGGTGCTGGAGCCATCCGCCCTGATTGGCGTGCTGCTGACCGGCATGGGCAGCGACGGTGCCGAGAGCTTCACACGGCTGATGCAGAAAGGCGGTCACACGGTGGCCGAATCGCGGGAATCTGCCGTGGTGTTCGGCATGCCCCAGGAACTGATCCGCCGGGGCGGCGCCAGCATGGTGCTGCCCAGCCACTCCATCGCGGGCCAGCTGCGCGACTGGCTGGATGCTGCACCACCGACCCGCTGAACCCGAGGACAACCCGATGGGACTGAAACGAACCACCCCAGCCGGCGACCCAGTCGTGTCGCCACCCCGGCCGGCGCAGCGGGATGCAGACTCCGCCGCCGGACGGCGGGAGGCCGCCCGCGAACTCGCACGCCTGCCGGCCTCGGCCGACACCATCGGCATGCAGCTGCTGACCGAGACGGACCCGTCGGTCCGGGAGGCCCTGTTCACCGGCCTGCGCCACCAGGCCAGCGGTGAGGCCGCAGCCGTCCTGATCCGGCTGCTGAGCAGCGAGGACGCGGGGCTGCGCAACGGTGCCATCGAGGCACTGGCCGCCATGCCGGAAGCGGTGGCACCCCGCATGAAGGCGCTGCTGCGCGATCCGGACCCGGACGTGCGCATCTTTGCCGTGAACCTGCTGGTCGAACTGAAACACCCGGACCTGGTGATGTGGCTGGTGGAGGCTCTGGCACATGAACCCCAGGTCAATGTGGTGGCAGCGGCCATCGATGTGCTGGCCGAGGTCGGCGGCCCGGAACACCGGTCGTTGCTGAAGAGCCTGACCGCACGATTCCCCGATGACCCCTTCATCGGCTTTGCGGTCGACATGGCCCTGAGCCGCTCGGAGGCGGCATGAAGGCAGCCACCACGGCGCGCGAGATCGATCCGGTCATCACCGATGCGGACTTCCTGAAGTTTCGCGAGTTCTTCTACCGAAAGACCGGCATCCATTTCGACGAGGGCAAGCGCTACTTCGTCGACAAGCGCCTGCTGGAGCGGGTTCAGGCCACAGGGGCAGACAGCTTCCGGAGCTATTTCCTGTCGCTGCGCTTCGACCGTTCCAGCGAAGAGCTGCAGGCCCTGGTCAACTCGATGACGGTCAACGAGACCTACTTCTTCCGCGAGTCCTACCAGTTCGACTGCATGGTCAACAACCTGCTCGACGAGGTGGTCCGGCACAAGGCACCCGGCGAGCGCATCCGGATCTGGTCGATCCCTTCTTCCACCGGTGAAGAGCCCTATTCGATCGCGATCTACCTGCTCGAGCGCTGGCCCGGCATCGACCTGCATGAGGTGGAGATCCTGTCCTCGGACATCGACACCCGGGTGCTGGCAGCGGCGCAGGAAGGCGTGTACAGCGCCCGGTCGGTGGCCCAGCTCCCGCGCGCCTACCTGGAGAAGTACTTCAGCCCGCTGCCGCAGGGGGAATGGCGCATCTCGCGCGACCTGGTGGATGCGGTGGAGTTCTCGCAAGTGAACCTCAGCGACCCCAGGGACACCCGCCGGTTCCGGCAGATCGACCTGATCTTCTGCCGCAATCTGCTGATTTATTTCGACGACGTGTCGCGGCGGCTGGCGGTCGAGGCCATGTTCGACGCACTCAACCCTGGCGGGTTCATCTGTCTGGGTCACTCGGAATCGATGAGTCGCATCAGTTCGCTGTTCCAGATACGGCGGTTCAGCGATGCGATGGTGTACCAGAAACCCCAGGAGGGACATCGCCCATGAAGCCACACCGTATCCTCGTCGTGGACGACGCCGCCACGGTCCGCATGTACCACCGCAAGATGCTGGGCGACCTGGGCTGGCGGACCGAAGAGGCCGTCAATGGCGTCGAGGCCCTGGAGAAGGTCCTGACCCAGCCGGCCGACGAGCCGTTCGACCTGTTCGTGGTCGATGTGAACATGCCCAAGATGGACGGCTACGCCTTGTTGCGGGAATTGCGGCGCCTGCCGCAGGTACCGCCTGCGCCAGTGCTCATGGTCTCGACCGAAGCCCAGCTGCACGACACGGCGGCGGCCTACGACGCCGGCGCCAACGCCTACCTGGTCAAACCCGCCCGGCCGCCGGAACTGGCCATCACGGCTGCGCTGCTGCTGGGCGATCTGCCGACCGCCCGCCAGGCAGCAGGCGCCGCCTGCACGACGGGAGACCGCTCATGAACGCACATGACCTGACCGGACAATTCGTGCAGGAAGCCCGCGAGTGCCTGGAGCGCATCGGTCAGCGGCTGCTGATGGTCGAGCGCGATCCGGCCAACCGCGAACTGCTCAACGACCTGTTCCGCGAGGTGCACACCCTCAAGGGCAACTGCGGGCTGTTCGATTTTGCTGCGCTCGAACACCTGGTCCACGCCGGAGAGGACGTGCTGGACGGTGTGCGCAGCGGGCAGTTCGGCTACAGCCCCGAGCTGGCCGATGTGCTGCTCGATGCGATGGATCACACCGCCGCCCTGGTCGAGCAGATCGCCCGGTCCGGCCAGCTCGATGGCGAGGATGCCGAGTCGAAACGGCTGGCCCTGGCCCTGCGTCGCCTGCTGCCCGACGCGGATCCGGCATCGGCACGGGACGGCACCGGCCCCGTCGCCGGGACGGCGGCCCCGGCTGCGCCGCCATGGCTGTCGGACCTGCCGCCCGAACGGCGTCCGACCGGCGCCATCGCGGTCACTTACACACCCGAACCGGAGTGCTATTTCAAGGGCGAAGACCCGTGGCGGCTGGCCCTGCAGGCGCCAGGGCTGTGCCACCTGGGCGTGCAGACACCGGCCGACTGGCACCCGAAGCCCGATGCCTTCGACTGCTTCCAGCACCGCCTGGTGTTCGTGCTGGTGTGCCAGGCACCGATGGATGCGGTGCGATCCCACTTCCGGTATGTGGGCGAGCAGATCCAGTGCCATGTGGCGGCACCGCCGGCTGCACCGGCCACCGTTTCACCAGCCCGACCGGCCGGCGAAACGGCCGACCGTCTGCGGCAGCACGTGCAGCGCCTGTGGGCCGCGCAGCGCGAGCTGCTCTCGCGACCCGGCGTCACACCGGCCAGCGTGGCCGCCGCGCGGCAGGTCCTGAACCACCTGGTGCAGGCGCTCGGCAGCGATCCGGCACTCACGCGGACCCTCGCGGCCCTGCCGGAGGGCGCAGCAGCCCTGGCAGCCTGGGCCCTGCAGCACCAGCCAGCCGCAACCGAGACCGATTCCGCCACCCCGACCGATGCCCACCTGGCCGCTGCCCGGCGGACCGGCGGACCGGCGGCTGTGGGCATGGGCGGGGACGACACCGCCGGCGACCGCAACCCCCGCACCCTGAAGGTGTCGCAGGACAAGATCGACCGCCTCATGGACCTGATCGGCGAGATGGTGGTGGCCAAGAACGCCCTGCCCTACCTCGCCGCCCGGGCCGAGACCCAGTTCGGTCAGCGCGAACTGGCGCGCGAGATCAAGACGCAGTACTCGGTGATCAACCGGATCGCGGAGGACATGCAGCATGCCGTGCTGCAGGTGCGCATGCTGCCGGTGGGCACCGTGTTCCAGCGCTTCGGCCGGCTGGTGCGGGACATTTCCCGCAAGCTGGGCAAGGAGGTGGAACTGGTGCTGGAGGGCGAGGAGACAGAAGCCGACAAGAACGTCATCGAAAGCCTGGCTGACCCCCTGATCCACATCCTGCGCAACAGCCTGGACCATGGCATCGAGCTGCCCGAGGTACGCCGGGCCGCCGGCAAGCCGCCCATCGGCACACTGCGGGTCAGCGCCCGCCAGGAGGGCGACCGTGTGGTCCTCGAGATGGCCGATGACGGCGCCGGCATCGACACCCGCCGGGTCAGGGCCAAAGCGGTGGAACGCGGGCTGATCCCGGCCGAGCGGGCCGATGCGCTGGGCGATGCAGAGGCGGTGCAGCTGGTGTTCCTGCCCGGCTTCTCCACCGCCGAGTCGGTCTCCGACCTCTCCGGGCGGGGTGTGGGCATGGACGTGGTGCGCACGGCGGTGGAACGGGTCAACGGCACGGTCGACCTGAGCAGCACCCCCGGCGCGGGCACCACCATACGGATGTCACTGCCGCTGTCGATGGCGGTCACCCACGTGATGATGATCGAGAGCGCCGGCAAGCGCTTCGGCGTTCCCATGGACCTGATCGTCGAGACGGTCCGGGTTCCGGTCGAGGACATCCATCGCTTCAAGCAGGCCCAGACCGTGGTGCTGCGCGGCCGCATCGTGCCGCTGCGCCCCCTCAACGGCGTGCTGGGGCTGCCAGAGCCCCAGCGGATCAACAACGACGGCGAACACGCAGTGCTGGTGGTCCGGCTGGGTGGCGAGACCATCGGACTGATCGTCGATGACTTCGACGGCACCAGCGACATCATCCTCAAGCCGCTGGAGGGTGTGCTGGCCGGCCTTACCGGATTCGCCGGCACCGCCCTGATGGGCGATGGCAGCGTGCTGCTGATCCTCAACCCCCGGGAGCTGGTCTGATGGGCATCCGCTACACCAAAACCTGCGCGGTCATCGAAGGTGATGTACCGGCCGACGACGCCGAAGCGCTGTCCACCTGGGTGCAGACCCGAACCCGACCGATGGTCTGCCTCAAGCAGTCCGGCCATGTCCACAGCGCGGTGCTGCAGGTGCTGCTGGCCTGGCGGCCGCAGCTGCGCAGCGAGCCCGGCGACCCCTGGCTGCGCCAGGTCCTGACATCCATCCCATCACCCCGCTCTGCTGGAGACCCACAATGAGCAAGACGATCCTGCTGGTCGACGATTCGGCCACGATGCTGATGAGCCTGAAGAACACGCTGGAGATGAGCGGCTTCAAGGTTCAGACGGCGGCCGACGGCCAGATCGCCATGGACAAGGTGGAGGCCGGCCTCAGACCCGATCTCATCATCACCGACATCAACATGCCCCGCATGGACGGACTCGCGCTGATCGCCGCCGTGCGGCCCCGCCTGCGCTTCGTCCCGATCCTGGCCCTGACCACCGAAAGCCAGGCCCAGAAACGCGAAGAGGCCAAGCGCAGCGGCGCCACCGGCTGGCTGGTCAAGCCGGTGGGTGGCAACGATCTGCTGCAAGTCATCCGGCAGGTTCTGCCGGGTACCTGAAGGAGACCGCATGCTCACCCGCTCCCTTCTGCACACCTGGGTCCGCAACGCGGGCAACGCCCCCCCGGTGCTGATCGCCCTGGGCCTGTTGCTGCTGGTGCTGGCGCCCAACCCCCTGGACCTGCACGGTGCGGCGGTCGGTCTGGCCGGCCTGGTGGCCGGCACGGGCCTGGGCCTGCTGCTGGCCACCAGACCTCGGCAGACGCAACGGGGCAGCGCCACCGACACCACCCAGGCGGTGGCGCAGGACATCCTGACCCTGCGGCAGGCCTTCGGTGTGCTCAGCCAGCAGGTCCGGGCCACCATCCAGACGTCCGAATCGGCCGTGATGTCGATGATGGAGCGGCTGGACCGCGTGCACCGGGAGGCGCGGGAACTGCGCCACCGGGTGGGCTGTGCGGTGAACCATTCGCACCAGCTCTCCGAAGACTCGATCCGCGAGGCCAGGGACCAGGCCGACACCCTGGATCAGCTGGCACAGCACCAGCAGCAGGCCGACTCGGCGCAGCGCCAGCACCACGCGCGGGTGGAAGCCGTGGCGGTGCAGGTGCGCCGACTGACACCGCTGGCCGAACTCATCGGCGACATCGCTCGCCAGACCAACCTGATCTCGATCAATGCATCGATCGAAGCGGCACGCGCCGGTCCGGAAGGCGCCGGATTCAAGGTGGTTGCCGCCGAGGTGCGGCGCCTGTCCACCCAGACCGCCGATGCAGCGCGGGAGATCAGTGCCGGCATCGCTGCGGCCGGTCAGGCCATCCAGCACCACGCCGGCGATGCCAAGGCCCTGTGCGGCGAATCCCCGGGCGACCGGCTCGATGCCATCGCACGCCATGTGCGCCTGAGCCATGCGCGCTTGTCCGAGGTGGTGCCCTATCTGGGTCATCTGACCGAGGACATGGACGCCGGCATGACCCGGGTCACGCAGGACATCGTCGACACCCTGGGCGACATGCAGTTCCAGGACATCAACCGGCAGTTGCTGGAGCAGATCGACGATGCCATGGGCAGCCTGTCGGAGCACTTCTCGCAGGTCTACCGGCTGCTGGACGAGGAAGCGCCGCCGCCGCCGGTGCTGCTGGAAGAACTGCTGGCGCGCTGGACCGACAACTACGTCATGCATTCCCAGCGGCTGGCCCATGCCCTGGCCCTGTCGGAGCGTGACCCAGCCTCGGCCGCGCAGGAATCGCCCACCGAGGGTCGTGGCGGGCAAGGATCCGAAGGCCCGCCTGCAGACGCTGCGGCGCCCCTGGCACTGGCCGGCGCAGGAGGGCCGCGCATAGAACTGTTCTGAAGCGGGTTTGCCAGGGCGGTGCACAATCCCGCGCTGACCCCTGGAGACACCCCATGACCCCTGCAGAACAAGCCCTGCGCGATGCCGCGCTCGAATACCACCGCTCGCCCCGCCACGGCAAGGTGTCGGTCACTCCGACCAAACCGCTGTCCAACCAGCGCGACCTGTCCCTGGCCTACTCGCCCGGCGTGGCCTACCCCTGCCTGGCCATCGAGGCCGACCCCAACCTGGCGGCCGACTACACCAGCCGGGGCAACCTGGTCGGCGTGGTCACCAACGGCACGGCCGTGCTGGGCCTGGGCGACATCGGCCCGCTGGCCAGCAAGCCGGTGATGGAGGGCAAGGGCTGCCTGTTCAAGAAGTTCGCCGGCATCGACGTGTTCGACATCGAACTGGCCGAAAAGGACCCGGACAAGCTGATCGAGATCATTGCCGCGCTCGAACCCACGTTGGGCGGCATCAACCTGGAAGACATCAAGGCGCCGGAGTGCTTCTACATCGAGAAGCAGCTGCGCGAGCGCATGAACATCCCGGTGTTCCACGACGACCAGCACGGCACGGCCATCATCAGCGCTGCGGCCCTGCTCAACGGCCTGGAGCTGGTGGACAAGGCCATCGGCGAGGTGACGGTGGCGGTGTCGGGCGCAGGCGCAGCCGCCATCGCCTGCCTGGACGTGATGGTCGGCCTGGGCGTGAGCCGCGACCGCATCTTCGTCTGCGATTCCAAGGGCGTGATCTACCAGGGCCGCCCGGGCGGGCTGGACGAGTCGAAGCAGCGCTACGCACAGACCACCGACAAGCGCACCCTGGCCGATGCGGTGAACGGTGCGGACGTGTTCCTAGGCTGCTCGGCCCCTGGTGTGCTGACCGCCGAGATGGTCAAGACCATGGCGCGCCAGCCCATCATCCTGGCGCTGGCCAACCCGGAGCCCGAGATCCGCCCCGAGCTGGCCAAGGCGGTGCGGCCGGACTGCATCATCGCCACCGGCCGCAGCGACTACCCGAACCAGGTCAACAATGTCCTGTGCTTCCCCTACATCTTCCGGGGTGCGCTCGACTGCGGCGCCACCCGCATCACCGAGGCCATGAAGCTGGCCTGCGTGCGCCAGATCGCCGACCTGGTGAAAAGCGAGACCAGCGAGGAAGTGGCCAGCGCCTACGCCGGCCAGGACCTGAGCTTCGGCCCCGACTACCTGATCCCCAAGCCTTTCGATTCGCGCCTGATCCTGCGCATCGCGCCGGCCGTGGCCCAGGCCGCCGCCGAGTCCGGCGTGGCCACGCGGCCCATCACCGACATGGACGCCTACCGCCAGCAGCTCGGGCGCTTCGTGTACCAGACCGGCATCCTGATGCAGCCGGTGTTCAACGCCGCCAAGGCGGTGCCGGCCGACCGCAAGCGCGTGGCCTATGCCGACGGTGAGGACGAGCGTGCGCTGCGCGCGGCGCAGCTGGCTATCGACGACCAGCTGGCCCGGCCCATCCTGATCGGCCGCCCGGCCGTGATCGCCGCGCGCATCGAGAAGGCCGGCCTGCGCATGCGCCTGGGCGTGGACGTGGAGAACGTCAACCCCGAGGATGATCCGCGCTTCCGCCAGTACTGGGAGCACTACCACCAGCTCATGAAGCGCCAGGGCGCCACGCCCGAGGTGGCCAAGGCCGCCGTGCGCCGGTCCAACACCATCATCGGCTCGCTGATGCTGTCGCTGGGGGATGCCGACGCCCTCATCTGTGGCCTGGTGGGCAACTACATGACCCACCTGGAGCGCATCGACAGCATCCTGGGCAAGGCCGAGGGCGTGGCGGAATACGCGGCGGTGAACGCGCTCATGACCGACCGGGGCCCGGTGTTCGTGACCGACACCTACGTCAACGAAGACCCCACCGCCGAGGAACTGGCCGAGATCGCCTGGATGGCAGCGCAGGAGGTTCAGCGCTTCGGCCTGCCGCCCAAGGTGGCCTTCCTGTCGCACTCCAGCTATGGCTCCAGCAAGCGCGCCTCGGCCCGCAAGATGGCCCATGCCCGTGACCTGTTCGTGGCCGCCCACCCCGAGATCGAGTGCGACGGCGAGCTGCACGGCGACGCCGCGCTGCAGCCCGAGATCCGCGCCGCTTACCTGGGGGACAGCACGCTCACCGGTTCGGCCAACCTGCTGGTCTGCCCCAACCTGGATGCGGCCAACATCCTCTACAACGTGCTCAAGACCACCACCAGCGGCGGCGTGACCGTGGGACCCATCCTCATGGGTGCGGCCCGCACGGTGCACATCCTGACCCCGGCCGCCACGGTGCGCCGGGTGCTCAACATGACGGCCCTGGCCGCCGCCGGCCGCCACTTCTGAAGCACCCCTGAGGCACCCACCGAACCGACGCACCGCATGCCCTGGCAAGCCCGCCTCGATCTGGACTACACCCTGCAGCTCGGCCGCACCGTGCTGCAGCACGACCACAGCGGTCCGCTGCGGGTGCTGAAAAGCCTCTACCCGGAAGGCGATGCCATCTGCCACAACGTGCTGGTGCATCCGCCGGCCGGGCTGGTGGGCGGCGACACGCTGGACATCGGCGTGACGGTGCACAGCGGCGCCCATGCCCTGCTGTCCACCCCGGGGGCCACCCGCTTCTACCGCAGCGAGGCCGGGCTGGCCGCACAACGGGTGCGGCTGGACCTGCAGCCCGGCGCCCGGCTGGAATGGGTGCCGCTGGAAACATTGGCCTACCCCGGCTGCGACGCGCTCAACCAGGTGGAGATGGCACTGCAGGGCGACGCCGAGATCATCGGCTGGGACGTGTGCGCCCTGGGCCTGCCGGCCGCCGGCCAGAGCTTCGACCGGGGCCGCATCGCCCAGCGCCTGTCGGTGCAGGGCCTGTGGCTGGAGCAATCCCTCATCGACGCGGCCGACACCCGCCTGCTCGACAGCCCGGTGGGCCTGGACGGGCAACGCTGCCTGGGCAGCCTGTGGCTGGCCAGCGGCCAGCCGCTGGGCCGTGCACGCACCGAAGCCCTGCTGGACGCAGCCCGCGCCGTGCTGCCCGACAGCGGACCGGTGCGGGTGGCCGCCACCTCGCCCAACCCGCACATCGTGGTGGTGCGGGCCACGGCTGCCCTGGTGGAGCCGCTGATGGCCACCTTCCAGACCGTGTGGGCACCCTGGCGGGCCGCTGCCTGGGGCCTGAGCACCGAAGCGCCGCGCATCTGGCGGATCTGACGGCGCCGCTGAAGCCCGGAAATCCCCCGGATACGGCCGTCTTTTCCGGCCATGGCGCCTTGCGCTGCACACCCAGAATGCAGCTTGGCCCTGCTGCATCCTGCGGCGGGGCGCCAGTTCCATGTTCATCCAGCCTGCCGCACCCCTTCCGCTGCACGAAGCCAGTGCCCTGGTCATCGAGGGCAACCCCCAGTCGCGCTCGATCCTGGTGGCGCAGCTGCGCGAGCTCGGTCTGGGCAACGTGGTGCAGTGCTCGCGCCTGCACGACGCGCGCCGCAAGCTCGAGGCCGCCCGCTTCGACGTGGTGGTGTGCGAACAGGAGTTCGACCGCGACAGCAGCTCCGGCCAGGAACTGCTGGACGACCTGCGGCGCAACCAGATCCTGCCGTTCTACACGGTCTTCATCATGCTCACCGCCGAGGCCACCTACAGCAAGGTGGCCGAGGCGGCCGAATCGGCACTGGACGCCTACCTGCTCAAGCCGCACACCGCTGCGCGTCTGCACGAACGCATCCTGCAGGCACGGCAGCGCAAGCGGGCGCTGCAGGACATCTTCAGCGCCATCGACCGGCAGGACTTCGACACCGCCTCGCAGCTGTGCCTGCAGCGCTTTGAATCCCGCCAGCCCTATTGGCTGTATGCCGCGCGCATCGGCGCCGAACTGATGCTGCGAAGCGGCGCCATCGACGATGCGAAACAGCTCTATGAAGCCGTGATCGAGGCCAAGACCCTGCCCTGGGCCCGCCTGGGCGTGGCCCGCGCGCAGATCGAAGGCGGGCAACCCGCGCGCGCCATGAGCACGCTGCAGGCCCTCATCAGCGACGACGATGGCTATGCCGACGCCTACGACGTCATGGGCCGCGCCCAGTTCGAGCTGGGCCAGCTGGAGAACGCGCTGTCCACCTTCGAGATGGCGACCCGGCTCACGCCGTCTTCCATCACCCGGCTGCTCAAGCACGGCACGCTGGCGTTCTACGCCGGCGACCGTGGCGTGGGCCTGGAGAAGCTCGACCGCGCGACCCGCGCCGGCCTGGACAGCAAGCTGTTCGACCCACAGGCCCTGGTGCTGCTGGCCTTCGCCCGGCTGGACAACAACGACCACCGTGGCCTGCTGTCGTGCGTGGAGCACATGACCCGCCTGCGGGACCGGGCCTTCGAGCCCGAACGCCCTCAGGCGCTGCTCGATGTGGTGACCGCCCTCAATGCCCTGCAGCACAAGCAGCCCCAGGTGGCGGTGGACACGGTCAAGCGCCTGTCGGCCAGCGTCACCGATCCGGCGTTCGACTTCGAGTCGGCCTGCAACCTGCTGGGCCTGATGGCCCGGCTGCACAAGGCCGGCTCCCCGCCGCCCGATGCCGAGACCGTGGTCGAAGCCCTGGCGCTGCGGTTCGGCACCGGCCGCTCGCTCAGCGAACTGCTGGCCGGTGCGGCACGCGGCGGTCACGATGCCTGGACCGCCCTGCTGCGCGACGGCCATGCCCGCATCCTCAAGATGACCGAGGACGCCATGCGCATGACGCTCAAGGGCGATCCCCGCGCCACCGCCGTGCAGCTGCTGGCCGACGGCACCCGCACCCTCAACGGCAAGCTGCTGGAGTCGGCCCACCAGCTGCTGGCCCGCTACCGCGACCGCATTCCGGATGCCGATGAACTGCAGATTCAGGTGGACGACCTGCGGGAGCGTTACCGTGCGCGCCCGCCCCGCCTGGGCGAAAGCCGCGAGGTCGAGTCCGGCGGCGTGGCCCTGCCGGCCGGCTTCAGGACGCCCTCCCGACCCGGCCTGCTGGACGAAGCCACGGTGGCCTGAGGCCTGAGGCGCTCGCTCAGATCGCGATCATCTGGCGTACGCCACGGGTGGACATCTCGCTGCCCGGCCCGCTGGCCACCACCTCGCCGCGCTCCATCACCACATAGCGGTCGGCCAGCGCCTCGGCAAAGTCGTAGTACTGCTCCACCAGCACGATGGCCATGTCGCCCCGGTCGGCCAGCATGCGGATGACGCGGCCGATGTCCTTGATGATGTTGGGCTGAATGCCCTCGGTGGGCTCATCCAGCATCAGCACGCGCGGCCCGCTGGCCAGCGCACGCGCAATGGCCAGCTGCTGCTGCTGGCCGCCGGACAGGTCGCCGCCCCGGCGGTCCAGCATCTGGCGCAGCACCGGGAACAGCTCGAACAGCTCCTCGGGCACCGGCGTGCCACCCGGCCGGGTGGCCAGGCCCATGAGCAGGTTCTCGTGCACCGTGAGACGCCCGAAGATCTCACGCCCCTGCGGCACATAGCCCATGCCGAGCCGGGCTCGCTCGTACGGCGTCTTCGTCGTGATGGCCTGGCCATCCAGCACCACGCTGCCGCTGACCACCGGCACCAGCCCCATCAGCGACTTGAGCAGCGTGGTCTTGCCCACGCCGTTGCGGCCCAGCACCACCGTGACCTCCCCCTTGGCTGCCGTCAGACCGACATTGCGCAGGATGTGGCTGCCGCCGTAGTACTGATTGACGTCCTTGACTTCCAGCAAGCTCATGAGATGTTGTCCTCAGCGGCCCAGATAGACCTCGATCACGCGTTCATCGGCCTGGACTTCGTCCAGCGAACCTTCGGCCAGCACGGCGCCGTCGCACAGCACCGTGACCTTGCCGCCCAGGGCGCGCACGAAGCCCATGTCGTGCTCCACCACCATGAGCGAATGGCGCCCGGCCAGTCCCCGGAACAGCTCGGCCGTGCGTTCGGTTTCCTCGTCCGTCATGCCGGCCACCGGCTCGTCCAGCAGCAGCAGCCGGGGGTCCTGCACCAGCAGCATGCCGATCTCCAGCCACTGCTTCTGCCCGTGACTGAGCAGGCCGGCCTGGCGGTTGACCTGGTCGGCCAGGTGGATGGTGGTCAGCACCTCGCCCAGCCGGTCGCGCTGGGCACCGTCGGGCCGGAAGCGCAGCGCAGCGCCCACACGGCGGTCGGCCGCCAGCGCAAGCTCCAGGTTCTCGTAGACGCTGAGGTTCTCGAACACCGTGGGCTTCTGGAACTTGCGGCCGATGCCCAGGGTGGCGATCTCGGCCTCGCGGTGGGCCAGCAGGTCGATGGTGCTGCCGAAGAACACCGTGCCCCGGTCGGGCCGGGTCTTGCCGGTGATGATGTCCATCATGGTGGTCTTGCCGGCGCCGTTGGGGCCGATGATGCAGCGCAGCTCGCCCGGCGCGATGTCCAGCGACAGGCCATTGATGGCCTTGAAGCCGTCGAAGCTCACATGCACGTCTTCCAGGTACAGGATGCGGCCGTGCGAGACATCGACCTCGCCCCGCACCAGCGGGCGCGAGAAGCTGGCCTGGCGGCCACCGGACTCGGTGGTGCCCGGGGCGGTGCCGGTCAGGCGCTGGTGGCGCTGCGCGCCTTCTTCCATCAGGTCGGGCGTCATGCGGACCTCCCGCTGCGCTGGCGCAGCTTCTTCACCAGGCCCACCACGCCCTGCGGCAGGAACAGCGTGACCACGATGAACAGCGCCCCCAGAAAGTAGAGCCAGAACTCGGGGAAGGTGACGGTGAGCCAGCTCTTGGCCCCGTTGACCATGAAGGCGCCGACGATGGGACCGATCAGCGTGCCGCGCCCGCCCACCGCCGCCCACACCGCGATCTCGATGCTGTTGGCCGGGCTCAGCTCGCCCGGGTTGATGATGCCCACCTGCGGCACATACAGCGCACCGGCCACGCCGCACATCACGGCCGACAGCGTCCAGATGGCCAGCTTGTAGGCCAGCGGGTTGTAGCCGCAGAACATGACCCGGCTCTCGGCATCGCGCACCGCCTGCAGCACGCGTCCGAACTTGGAGCGCACCAGCCAGCGCGAACCCAGGAAGAACAGCAGCAGCACCACACCGGTGATGACGAACAGCGTCATGCGCATGCCCGGCGTGGCAATGGGCATGCCCAGGATGCGCTTGAAATCGGTGAAGCCGTTGTTGCCGCCCAGCCCGGTCTCGTTGCGGAAGAACAGCAGCAGCGCGGCATAGGTCAGGGCCTGGGTGATGATGGAGAAGTACACGCCCTTGATGCGCGAGCGGAAGGCGAAGTAGCCGAACACGAAGGCCACCAGCCCCGGCACCAGCACCACCAGCAGCAGCGTGGCCAGGAAACTGTCGGACAGCGCCCAGTGCCAGGGCAGCTCCTTCCAGTCCAGGAACACCATGAAGTCGGGCAGGTCGCTCTGGTAATTGCCGTCGCGACCGATCTGGCGCATGAGGTACATGCCCATCACATAGCCGCCCAGCGCAAAGAACAGGCCGTGTCCCAGGCTGAGGATGCCGGTGTAGCCCCAGATCAGGTCCATTGCCAGCGCGCAGATGGCGTAGCACATGATCTTGCCCAGCAGGCCCACCAGGTAGTCGCTCAGGTGCAGCGGGTGGCCTTCGGGCACCACCAGATTGAGCAGCGGCGCCAGGGCACACACCACCAGCAGGGCGATCAGGAAGGCGCTCCAGCCGGCGCGGGTCAGCAGCGGCCCGGGTTCGGGCAGCGACACGGAATTGGCGGTGGGGTGGGCGGTGGGGTGGGTCATGCCTCCGCGCTCCGGCCCTTCTGGGCAAAGATGCCCTGCGGGCGTTTCTGGATGAAGATGATGATGAAGACCAGCACGGCGATCTTGGCCAGCACCGCACCGGCCCAGCCCTCGATGAACTTGTTGAGCAGGCCCAGGCCGAGTGCCGCATACACGGTGCCGGCCAGCTGGCCCACGCCACCCAGCACCACCACCATGAACGAGTCGACGATGTAGCTCTGGCCGAGGTCGGGTCCGACGTTGCCGATCTGGCTCAGCGCACAGCCGGCCAGGCCGGCAATGCCCGAGCCCAGCGCAAAGGCCCAGGTGTCGATGCGGGCGGTGTTGACGCCCATGCAGGCGGCGATCGGCCGGTTCTGGGTGACGCCGCGCACGAACAGGCCGAGCCGGGTCTTGCCGATGAGCAGGGCCACGCCCAGCAGCACCAGGGCTGCAAACACGATGATGAGCACCCGGTTCCAGGGCAGCGTGAGCTGGCCCATGAGGGTGATGCTGCCGCTCATCCAGCTGGGGTTTTCCACGCCCACGTTCTGGGCGCCGAACAGGCTGCGCACCGCCTGCATCAGCACCAGGCTGATGCCCCAGGTGGCCAGCAGGGTCTCCAGCGGCCGGCCATACAGAAAGCGGATGACGCTGCGCTCCATGGCCGCACCCACCAGGGCCGATGTCGCAAAGGCCACCGGCATGGCCACCAGCAGGTACCAGTCGAAGGCATCGGGCAGGTGCTGGCGGAAGAACACCTGCACCAGCCAGGTGGCGTAGGCGCCGATCATGATCAGCTCGCCGTGCGCCATGTTGATCACGCCCATCAACCCGTAGGTGATGGCCAGGCCGAGCGCGGCCAGCAGCAGGATGCTGCCCAGGCTGATGCCGGTGAAAGCCTGGGACAGGACGCTGCCGATCATCAAGGACCGTTCCAGCGAGGCCATGGCGGACTTGATGGCGGCCTTGACCGCCGGATCCTGCTCGGCCTGGAACTGGCGGTCCAGCACCGGCTGCAGCGAGGGATCGCGGGCGCCAGCCAGGGCCTGCGCAGCCGCCAGGCGCTGGGCGGTGTCGTCGCTGGAGAGCAGGATGGCGGCACGGGCGCGCTGCAGGTCGGCCCGGGCCATGTCGTGCAGTGAGCCCTGGAGGGCTTTGTCGATCAGCGGCAGCTGGGCCGGGTCGGGCTCGTCGAAGTTGCCGCGCTGGATCAGGCGGGCTGCCTCGCGCTGGGCGGCTTCATCGGTGCCGAACAGGGCGCGGCCGGCCAGGGCCGTGGCCAGCGCGCCGCGCATGCGGTTGTTCACCACCGCGTCTTCAGCGGTACCGTCGGGCGTGACCGGCGCACCGGTGACGGCGTCGGTGGCGCTGCCGTCGGCGGCCAGGATGAGCACCTGCTCGCCCTGCACCTGCACCGAGCCGTCGGCCAGGGCCTCGATCAGGGCCACGGCGCGCGGGTCGGCTTCGGTCACCAGCCGGTTGAGCGTCTCGACCCGCTCATCACCCTGGCCGGCGGCCAGCGTCAGGGCGTCGGTGGGGGACAGGGCCTGGGCGCTGCCGGCAGCCAGGAGCAGCGGCAGGGCCAGCAAAGCCCCGGCCCGCCGGGCCAGGTCAAGGAGTCGGGTCGCGACGGTCACCGGCACACGCTCACTTCTTCTCGGGGACGTTCTTCTTGCCCTTGTTCTCGGGGATGTAGTCGCTCCAGGGATCGGCCACCACCGGACCCTTGGTCTTCCACACCACGTTGAACTGGCCGTCGGCCTTCACTTCGCCGATGAACACCGGCTTGTGCAGGTGGTGGTTTTCCTTGTCCATGGTGGACACGAAACCGCCCGGGGCCTGGAAGGTCTGGCCGGCCATGGCGGCGATCACCTTGTCGGTGTCGGTGCTCTTGGCCTTGGCCACGGCCTGGGCCCACATGTTGATGCCGATGTAGGTGGCCTCCATCGGGTCGTTGGTCAGCGGCTTGTCCTTGTGGCCGGGGATGTTCTTGGCCTTGGCGTAGTCGCTCCACTTCTTGACGAACGCGGCATTGGCCGGGTTCTTGATGCTCATGAAGTAGTTCCAGGCGGCCAGGTGGCCCACCAGCGGCTTGGTGTCCACGCCGCGCAGCTCTTCCTCACCCACCGAGAAGGCCACCACCGGCACGTCGGTGGCCTTGAGGCCCGCATTGCCCAGTTCCTTGTAGAACGGCACGTTGGAGTCGCCGTTGATGGTGGAGATGACCGCGGTCTTCTTGCCGGCCGAGGCGAACTTCTTGATGTTGCCGATGATGGTCTGGTAGTCGCTGTGACCGAACGGCGTGTACTCCTCCATGATGTCCGAATCGGGGATGCCCTTGGACTTGAGGAAGGCGCGCAGGATCTTGTTGGTGGTGCGCGGGTACACGTAGTCGGTGCCCAGCAGCACGAAACGCTTGGCCGAACCGCCGTCCTTGCTCATGAGGTATTCCACCGCCGGGATGGCCTGCTGGTTGGGCGCGGCACCGGTGTAGAACACGTTCTTGCTGAGCTCTTCACCCTCGTACTGCACCGGGTAGAACAGCAGGCTGTTGAGCTCCTCGAACACCGGCAGAACCGACTTGCGGCTCACCGAGGTCCAGCAGCCGAACACCACGGCCACCTTGTCCTGGCTGATGAGCTGGCGGGCCTTCTCGGCGAACAGCGGCCAGTTGGACGCAGGGTCCACCACCACCGGCTCGAGCTTCTTGCCCAGCACGCCGCCCTTGGCATTGATCTCGTCGATGGCCATGAGCACCGTGTCCTTGAGGACGGTCTCGGAGATGGCCATGGTGCCGGAGAGGCTGTGCAGCACACCGACCTTGATGGTGTCCTGCGCATGGGCCGGCAGGCCGGCCAGGCCCAGCGTGGCCACGGTGGCGGCCACCGACAGGGCCTTGAGGGTCAGGCGGCGGGGTTGGGAGTCGATCGGGTTGTGGCGGGGCATGGCGTTTCTCCTGTGATCCTGGGGTGTCCACCAGGGGCCGACGGGCCCGCTTGGGTGGTGAAGAGGATGCTAGGGAGAACCCTGTAGGTCGTATGTACGCCGCATGGCGTACGACCCCGTCAGCCGCCCGGCTGCTGCAGCTGCGGCACCCGGGCCAGCGCCATGGCGGCGGCAGCGGTGCGGGTTTCCACACCCATCTTGGCGTGGATGCGTTCCAGGTGCTTCTTCACCGTGGCCGGGCTGGCGCCGACGATGTCGGCGATGTCGCGGTTGATCTTGCCGCGCACCACCCAGTACAACACCTCGGCCTCGCGGGCGGTCAGGCCGAATGCGCTGCACAGGCTGGCCAGCACGGTTTCGTCGGAGGTTTCCTGCATAACGATGAGCCAGTCGCCACCCGTGTCGGCCGCCAGGTCGTGGTCTTCGTCGCCCACGCGCTGGTGCAGCCGGAAGGTCAGGCGGCGCGGGCCGTTGTCCAGGGTCAGGCGCGGCGGTTCGCGGTGGGCCTGGGCTTCGCTCATGTGGCGTCTCAGCCAGGCCAGCACCGGCTCGGGGGTGACCGGCGCCTCGGTGCCGCAGTGGTGGCGCAGCAGGCTGCGGGCCAGCGGGGTCTGCCACATGAGGCGGCCGTCGCGCTCGCGCACGGTGATGGTGGCGTAGCCGAAGGCATCCAGGGCATGCCGGGCCTGGCTGCGTTCCACGGCTCCTTCGCGCGCCAGGCGGGCCTGGCGCAGGTGCACACCCATGCGGGCCATGACCTCGCGCGGCTTGATGGGTTTGGTGACGTAGTCGGCGCCGCCGGCCTCCAGCGCGGCCACCAGGTGCTCGGTGTCGGTCAGGCCGGTCATGAAGATGATGGGTATGTCGGCGGTGCTCGGCTGGGCCTTCAGGCGCCGGGCCACCTCGAAGCCGTCGAGTCCGGGCATCACCGCGTCCAGCAGGATCAGGTCGGGCCGGGCCTGGGCGGCGCGACGCAGCGCCGATTCGCCGTCGAGCGCCACCAGCACGGTGTAGCCGGCCGCGTCCAGCCCGTCGTGCAGCGGCGCCACGTTGTCGGGCACGTCGTCCACGATCAGCACCACGGCGGCACCCCCCTGGCGCAGCGGGCTGGCGGGGGCGGCGGCGGTGATCGGCAGATGGGACGGGTCAGTCGGGTGCATGGGCGTCGGGCAGGCTGGCGATCAGCTCTTCGATGGCGTCGAAACGGAACTCCCGGGCCATGGTGCGCAGCCGCCGGGCCAGGTCGGCGTGGGCCGGGCTGCGCTCCACCCAATCGTCGAGCCACTGCACGATGCCCCGGGTGTAGCCCAGGCGCACCTGCTCCAGCAGCGGCAGCAGTTCGCTGCGCACGGGCAAGGCAGAAGCCTGCGGCACCGTCGCCGAAGGACCGGGCAGCGCGTTGGGCGGGGCGATCCACTGCAGCGACAGGTGCTGGCCCAGCCAGGCCAGCAGATCATCGCGCCGCACCGGCTTGACGAAGAAGTCCTGCGGGCGGTGGCCACGGCCGCCCTCGATGTCGCTCTGCAGCCCCCGGTCGAAGGCGTTGGCCGACACGATGGCCAGCGGCACATGGCCCCAGCCGCGTGAGCGCAGTCGGCGCACCGTCTCCCAGCCGTCGATGCCGGGCATGGCCAGGTCCATGAAGATGGCGTGCGGTGCGCCCACGCCACCGGGCTGCAGCCCTTCCAGCTGGGCCAGTGCATCCAGGCCGCTGTGGGCCGGCATCACGTCGAAGCCCAGCGGCAGCAGCCAGCGGGCGATGAGTTCGCGGTCGGCCTCTTCGTTGTCCACCACCATCACCCGGCGGCGCGGCCCGGCGTAACCCGCCACATGGGCTGCTGCGCTGCGCTGCGGTGCGGCGCCGCTGAGCTCGGGCAGGAACAGGCGCACGGTGAACACCGAGCCCTGGCCGGGTGCGCTGCGCACCGTGAGTTCGCCGCCCATGAGGTCGGTCAGCATCTTGGCAATCGTCAGCCCCAGACCGGTACCGGTGATGGCCGCATCGGGTGCGCCGGATGCCGCCTCCAGACCGGTCGCGGCGCGGTCGCCCTGGCCGCGGGCGAAGGGCTCGAACACCCGCTCCAGCTCCAGCGGGGTCATGCCGGGGCCGGTGTCGTGCACCTCGAAATGCGCCATCTCGCGGGCATAGGCCACCCGCAACCGCACCTGGCCCTGGCGGGTGAACTTGACCGCATTGCCCAGCAGGTTGATGAGGATCTGGCGCACGCGTTTCTCGTCGGCTCGCACCGCCTCGGGCAGGCGACCCGCCGGCTCGAAGCCGAAGCCCAGACCCTTGCCGCGCGCCTGCAGCTCGAACAGGCTGGCCACCTCGCGCACCGTGTCGGCAAAGGCCATGGGGCGCACCTCCAGGGCCAGCTTGCCGCTTTCGATGCGGGCGATGTCCAGCGTGCCCTCGATGAGCGAGAGCAAGTGCTCGCCACCCCGGTGGATGACGCGGATGGCATGCGCCTGCTGGCCACCGAGCTTGTCGTCCTCCTGAAGCAGCTGGGCATAGCCCAGGATGCTGTTGAGCGGCGTGCGCAGCTCGTGGCTGATGGTGCTGATGTAGCGCGACTTGGCCTGGTTGGCCTGCTCGGCGGCGCGGCGGGCCTGCTGCAGCGCCTCGTCGGTGCGGCGGTGGGACTCGATCTCCTGCATCAGCAGCCGCGTCTGGCGGTTGGACTCTTCCTGCGCCACCTCGCGGCTCTTGTGGGCCAGCACCAGCCACCAGGCCACGGTGGCGGCCACCACCAGCAGCACCAGGTACACGCGCAGAAAGCCCGAACGCAGCGCACCGTCGAGCACCGGCAGGGTCTGCCCCAGGCCGCGGGCCAGGGCCTGCACCTCCTGCCGGTAGAGCAGCCCCACCACCACCGCCAGCAATGGTGCGATCACCAGCATCAGCAGCAGCCAGTGGGCCAGACCGGCGTCCAGATACGGCCAGATGCTGCGCGGCATGAAGCGCCGCAGCACCCCGGCCCACTGCACCGACAGGCGCGCGTGCGGCTTGCACAGATCGCCGCAACGCGCATCCAGCGTGCAGCACAGCGAACAGATGTGGCCCTGGTAGGCCGGGCAGTGCGCCATGTCCGGCGCCTCGTACTCGCGTTCGCAGATGACGCAGCGCTGGATCACCGCCGAGGCGGGATTCGCCGCCGGGCCGCCCCAAGGCGAATCAGCCCCAGGACCTGGCTCGACCGGGGCCCAGCCCGGGCCTGGGGACAGCGACCCGCGCAGCGGCGCAGCGTGGGGGCGCGCAATGTAATAGCGGCCCTTCGTGGCCCAGGCGATCAGGGGCGCGGTCACGAAGGCGGTGACCATGGCGATCACCGCCGAGAAGGCTTCGGCCATCGGCCCCATCAGGCCCAGGTGGGCCGTGATCGACACCACCGAAGCCAGGACCATGGCGCCCACGCCCACCGGGTTCACGTCGTACAGGTGCGCCCGCTTGAACTCGATGCCCTTGGGCGACCAGCCCATGGGCTTGTTGATCACCAGGTCGGCCACCACCGCCATGATCCAGGCAATGGCGATGTTGGAATACACCCCCAGCACCTGGCCCAGGGCCTCGAACACCTTCATCTCCATCAGCATGAAGGCGATCAGGGTGTTGAACACCACCCACACCACCCGCCCCGGATGGCTGTGCGTGATGCGGGAGAAGAAGTTGCTCCAGGCCAGCGAACCGGCGTAGGCGTTGGTCACGTTGATCTTCATCTGCGAGACCACCACGAACAGCGCCGTGGCCGCGATCGCCCAGCCCTGGTGCGGAAAGACGTATTCGTAGGCCGCCAGGTACATCTGGTTGGGGTCCACTGCCCGGTCGGTGGGCACCGCATGGCTGATGGCCAGATACGCCAGCAGGGCGCCGCCCAGCATCTTGAGCACGCCCAGCACCACCCAGCCCGGCCCGCCGGCCAGCACACCGGCCCACCAGCGCCAGCGTGCACCGGGAACGGGCGCCGGCATGAAGCGCAGGTAGTCGGCCTGTTCCCCCATCTGGGTGATGAGGGCAATGCCCACGGTCAGGGCTGCACCAAACAGGTGCCACTGGAATGCACCACCCTGACCGTCTGCACCGGCGTAGTGCGCCACCTGGGTGAAGGTCTGGGGCGACATCCAGGCCACGGCCACGAAGGGCACCACCATCATCACGATCCACAGCGGCTGGGTCCACACCTGAAAGCGGCTGATGACCGACACCCCGTGGGTCACCAGCGGAATCACCACCACGGCACAGATCAGGTAGCCCCAGGCCGGTGGAATGCCCAGCGCCAGCTCCAGCGCGTAGGCCATGACCGCCGCCTCCAGCGCAAAGAAGATGAAGGTGAACGACGCGTAAATGAGCGAGGTGATGGTCGAGCCGATGTAGCCGAAGCCCGCCCCCCGCGTGAGCAGGTCCATGTCCACCCCGTAACGGGCGGCGTACACGCTGATGGGCAGGCCGGCCAGGAAGATGATCAGCCCGGTGCACAGGATGGCCAGCGCCGCGTTGGTGAAGCCGTACTGCACCAGCAGCGTGGCACCCACGGCCTCCAGGATCAGGAAGGACGCTGCACCGAACGCGGTGTTGGCCACCCGCCATTCGCTCCAGCGACGGAAGCGCTGCGGGGTGAAGCGCAGCGCGTAGTCCTCCATGGTTTCGCTGCCGACCCAGCTGTTGTAGTCCCGCCGCACCTTGATGATGCGCTGGACTGGCAGGTCGGTGGCGTCGGTCGTGTTCACCAGGTCCGAGGTGCAGCTTTCGTGCCATCACCCCCCCGGCCCTCCCGCACCGGCACGGGTCTTGCTGTCGGGTCGGCATGGACCTCACACCGCGCGAGAAAGACAAGCTGCTGATCTTCACCGCCGCCCTGCTGGCCGAACGGCGGCGGGCGCGGGGGCTCAAGCTGAACCACCCGGAAGCGGTGGCGCTGATCACCGCCGCCGTGATGGAAGGCGCGCGCGATGGCAAGACGGTGGCCGAGCTCATGAGCGAAGGCCGGCGGGTGCTGACCCGCGACGACGTGATGGACGGCATCGCCGACATGATTCCGGACATCCAGGTCGAGGCCACCTTCCCCGACGGCACCAAGCTGGTCACGGTGCACCAGCCCATCCCCTGAACCCTTTCTCCGACCACCACCATGCGACACCTCATCCCACTGGCGGCACTGCTCGCTCCGGCCATGACCCGCGCCCACGAAGGCCATGGCCTGGCCGGTGCCCACTGGCACGCCACCGACACCTTCGGCCTGGTGGCCGGCGTGGTCGCCGTCGCCGTGGGTGTGTGGTGGTCCGGCAAGGACCGCTGACAAGGACCCCGGATGTCACTGGCCACACCCCGCTTCATCCCCGGTCAGCTCCTGCTGGACGAGGGCCGGCACGAACTCAACCCGGGCCGGCGCACGCTCACCCTGGTGGTCACCAACACCGCCGACCGGCCGATCCAGGTCGGCTCGCACTACCACTTCGCCGAGACCAATGCCGCGCTGTCCTTCGACCGTGCGGCCGCGCGCGGCATGCGCCTGAACATCGCCAGCGGCACCGCCGTGCGCTTCGAGCCGGGCCAGCAACGCACGGTGGAGCTGGTGGACTACGCCGGTGCCCGCGTGGTGCATGGCTTCCGGGGCCAGGTGCGTGGCCCGCTCGACCCGAACGCTTGAGGACCCCGACATGGCCCACATCAGCCGCCAGGCCTATGCCGACATGTTCGGCCCCACCGAGGGCGACCGCCTGCGTCTGGCCGACACCGGCCTGGTGATCGAGATCGAGCGCGACCTCACGCTGCGCGCCGGCGGCTATGGTGAAGAGGTCAAGTTCGGCGGCGGCAAGACCATCCGCGACGGCATGGCCCAGAGCCAGCGCAGCCGGGCCGACGGGGCGGTGGACACGGTCATGACCAATGCGGTCATCGTGGATGCGGCCGGCATCGTCAAGGCCGACATCGGATTGAAGGACGGGCGCATCGTGGCCATCGGCAAGGCCGGCAACCCGGACACGCAGCCCGGCGTGGACATCGTCATCGGCCCGGGCACCGAGATCATCAGCTGCGAAGGGCACATCGTCACCGCCGGCGGCATCGACAGCCACATCCACTTCATCTGCCCGCAGCAGGTGGACGAGGCGCTGGCCTCGGGCATCACCACCATGCTGGGTGGCGGCACCGGCCCGGCCACCGGCACCCTGGCCACCACCTGCACCCCCGGACCGTGGCACATCGAACGCATGCTGCAGGCGGTGGACGACCTGCCCATGAACATCGGCTTCCTGGGCAAGGGCAATGCCAGCCGGCCCGAGCCGCTGCGCGAGCAGATCGATGCCGGCGTCATCGGCATGAAACTGCATGAAGACTGGGGCACCACACCCAGCGCCATCGACCAGTGCCTGACTGTTGCCGAAGAGACCGACACCCAGGTCGCCATCCACAGCGACACGCTGAATGAATCGGGCTTCGTGGAGGACACCATCGCCGCCACGAAAGACGCTTCCGGCAAGGCCCGCACGCTGTGCGCCTTTCACACCGAAGGCGCCGGTGGCGGTCATGCGCCCGACATCCTGCGCGTGGTGGGCGAGGCCAACTTCCTGCCCTCCTCCACCAACCCCACCATGCCCTACACGGTGAACACGCTGGACGAGCATGTGGACATGCTCATGGTGTGCCACCACCTGGACGCTGCCATTCCGGAAGACCTGGCCTTTGCAGAAAGCCGCATCCGCCGCGAGACCATTGCGGCCGAGGACATCCTGCACGACATGGGTGCCATCAGCATCATGAGCAGCGACAGCCAGGCCATGGGCCGCGTGGGCGAGGTGATCATCCGCACCTGGCAGACCGCCGACAAGATGAAGGCCCAGCGCGGCACGCTGCCCGAGGACACCACGCGGCACGACAACTTCCGGGTGCGCCGCTATGTGGCCAAGTACACCATCAACCCGGCGATTGCCCACGGCATCTCGCACATCGTGGGCTCCATCGAGGTGGGCAAGTGGGCCGATCTGGTGGTCTGGAAGCCGGCGTTCTTCGGTGTGAAGCCCAGCCTGGTGCTCAAGGGCGGCAGCATCGCGCTGGCCGCCATGGGCGACCCGAACGCCTCCATCCCCACGCCGCAGCCGGTGCACTTCCGGCCCATGTTCGGCGCGCTCGGCCGCGCCAGTGCCCGCAGCAGCCTGAGCTTCGTGTCCCAGTCGGCACTGGCCGCCGGGGTGGGTGCGCGCTACGGCCTGCACAAGACGCTGTCGGCGGTGCAGGGCTGCCGCAGCATCACCAAGGCCGACATGGTGCACAACGCGCTGCTGCCCCGCATGGAGATCGACCCGCAGACCTATGCGGTGCGCGCCGATGGTGTGCTGCTGACCTGCGAACCCGCGCGCTCGCTGCCTATGGCACAGCGCTACTTCCTCTTCTGAACATCACCATGCTGCAAGCCACCCGACTCGTTCCCCAGGGCCAGGGCCTGGCACCGGTGCTGCTCAAGCGCGCACCGCAGCTGGTGCTGGACTGGGACCTGCGCCAGAAGAGCCGCTTCGATGCACTCACGTCCGACCAGCAGCGCGTGGGTGTGTTCCTGCCGCGCGGCACCGTGCTGCGTGGCGGCGACGTGCTGGTCACGCAGGACGGTGGCCTGCTGCGCGTGGTGGCCGCGCCGCAACCGGTGCTGCGCATCACGCCGTGTGCCGAACACGGCCAGCCCTTCGACCTGCTGCGAGCCGCCTACCACCTAGGCAACCGCCATGTGCCGGTGGAGCTGCATGCCGACCACCTGCAGATCGAGCCCGACCATGTGCTGGCGGACCTGCTGCGGTCCATGCACCTCACGGTGCAGGAGCTGATGGCGCCGTTCGAGCCCGAAGGCGGCGCCTATGCGGCCGGCGGGCATCACCAAGGTCACGGGCATGGTCACGGGCACCACGGCCATCACCATCCGCATGACCACTGAACCGCCCGCCCTGCTGCCCCTGCTGTGGCTGGCATCGCCAGCGCTGCCGGTGGGCGGGTTTTCGTATTCCGAAGGGCTGGAAGCTGCGGTGGAGGCCGGCCTGGTGCACGACGAGGCCAGCACGGCCCGCTGGCTGGACGACCAGCTGCACCTGGGCCAGGCCCGCAGCGATCTGGCGGTGGTGGCCCAGGCGGTGCCGGCCTGGCGCAGCGCCGACCACGCCCGCCTGCAGGCCCTCAACACCTGGGTGCTGCACACCCGCGAAACCCACGAGCTGCGGCTGCAGACCGAGCAGATGGGCCATTCCCTGCTGGCCTGGGCTCGCAGCCTGGGCCCGGCCGGCGCCACCCTCATCGATGCCATCGACGCGGCCCACCTGGCCCCTCCCACCTGGCCGCTGGCCTGGTCGGCAGCGGCGGCGCACAGCGGCGCGCCGGTGCGCGACTGCGTGACCACCCTGGCCTTCGCCTGGGCCGAGAACCAGGTGCAGGCAGCCCTGAAAGCCGTACCCCTGGGCCAGGGCGCCGGGCAGCGCACGCTGGCGCAGCTGGTGACCTCCATCCCGGCGGCCGTCGATCGCGCTCTCAGCCTGCGCGACGAGCAGCGCCAGTCCTTCATGCCCTCGCTGGCCATCCTGTCGGCCCGGCACGAAACCCAGTATTCGCGCCTGTTCCGTTCCTGAACCACCCACCCCGCAGACCCCATGACCGCCCTGCACCACATCCCCGGCCGCACCAAGACCCTGCCCCCGCTGCGCGTGGGGATCGGCGGACCGGTCGGCTCGGGCAAGACCACCCTGCTGGAAATGCTGTGCAAGGCCATGCGCGAGCGGCACGACCTGATCGCCATCACCAACGACATCTACACCAAGGAAGACCAGCGACTGCTCACGGTGAGCGGCGCGCTGCCGGCCGAGCGCATCATGGGCGTGGAGACCGGCGGCTGCCCGCACACCGCCATCCGCGAGGACGCCTCCATCAACCTGGAAGCCATTGACCGCATGCTGGTGCAGTTCCCGGATGCCGACGTGGTGTTCATCGAGAGCGGCGGCGACAACCTGGCCGCCACCTTCAGCCCCGAGCTGTCCGACCTGACCATCTATGTGATCGACGTGGCCGCTGGCGAGAAGATCCCCCGCAAGGGCGGCCCCGGCATCACCAAGAGCGACCTCTTCGTCATCAACAAGACCGACCTGGCCCCGCACGTGGGCGCCGATCTGGAAGTCATGAAGGCCGACACCGCCCGCATGCGCCCCGACGCCCAGCGCCGCCCCTGGGTCATGACCAACCTCAAGACCCTGGCCGGCGTGGACGAGGTGGTGCGCTTCATCGAGACGCGCGGCATGCTCACCGCCGCCCAGCCGGCCTGAGCGCCAACCACGCAGCAGACCGGGCCCTGACCGCTAGAATGCGGGCCTCCCGGAGACTTGGGTGAGTGGTTTAAACCAGCAGTCTTGAAAACTGCCGACGGGCAACCGTCCGTGAGTTCGAATCTCACAGTCTCCGCCATTCATCGCGAGGCGCGATGTGTCATCCCGGGCGAGGCCGAACCTGGGCCATCAGACCGCACCACGCAGGTCGACCCGGCGGGCCAGTTCATCGGCCGACTCCTTGCGCTCGCTGTACCGGTCGACGAGATAGGGTGATACGTCGCGGGTCAGCCAGGTGAACTTGACCAGCTCTTCCATCACGTCCACCAGACGGTCGTAGTAGCTTGAGGGCTTCATGCGGTCGTCTTCACCGAACTCCTGGTAGGCCTTGGCCACCGAGGACTGGTTGGGGATGGTGACCATGCGCATCCAGCGACCCAGCACGCGCATCTGATTGACCGCATTGAAGGACTGGCTGCCGCCACACACCTGCATGACCGCCAGCGTCTTGCCCTGGGTCGGGCGCACGGCACCCGTCGACAGGGGAATCCAGTCGATCTGGGCTTTCATCACCGACGTCATGGCACCGTGTCGCTCTGGAGAGCTCCACACCATGCCCTCGGACCATTGAGCCAGCTCTCGCAGTTCCTGGACCTTGGGATGGGTGTCCGGTGCGCCATCGGGCAGCGGCAACCCGGCAGGATCGAAGAAACGGGTCTCCGCGCCCATGGCCTGCAGCAGACGCGCAGCCTCCTGCGCCAGCAGCCGGCTGAAGGAGCGCTCCCGCAAGGAGCCATACAGCAGCAGGATGCGAGGTGCATGCGTCGAAGGCTGATGAGCGCTCAGGCGCGCGGGGTCTGGGACCCGGAAGTGAGCCGGCACCATAGCTGGCAGATCGGTCGGTGTGGGGGTCATGAAATCTGTTCGGGCCACAGGCTCAAATGCGGCGCCCTTGCGGGTCAATGACAACCTGGCCGTCCTCCTTCACGAAGGGGCCCTGCTGCGGGTAGGGAAGCATGTCCAGCACCCGTTCGGACGGGCGACACAGCCCCACACCCTGCGGCGTCTTGACGATGGGTCGCTGGATCAGGATGGGATGCTGCTCGATGGCGTCGAGCAACTGCTCGTCGGAGAGCGCAGGATCGGACAGGCCCAGCTCCAGGTACGGAGTTCCCTTCTCGCGCAGGATGTCTCGAAGGGTCAAACCCATAGAGGCCACGAGCGCCATCAGTTCATCCCGGCTGGGTGGGTGCTTGAGGTACTCGATCACCACCGGATCCACACCGCTGTTGCGGATCATGGCCAGCACGTTGCGAGAGGTCCCGCAGGCGGGGTTGTGATAGAGGGTCACTTCGCTCATGGTGCGGCACTCCCCTGGTCGGCGGCGCCGGCAACGGGCCGCCATCGGTTGACCATGGCCACCAGAGACAGCATGACCGGCACTTCGACCAGCACGCCGACCACCGTGGCCAGGGCCGCACCCGAGTTCAGGCCGAACAGGGAGATGGCCACAGCCACCGCGAGTTCGAAGAAGTTCGACGTTCCGATGAGACACGCAGGACCCGCCACGTCGTGCGGCAGCTTCAACCAGCGTGCGCCCCACCAGCCGATGAAGAAGATGCCGTAGGACTGGAGGATCAGCGGCACCGCAATCAATGCGATGACGCCGGGCTGCTCGACGATGGTTCGCGCCTGAAAGCCGAACAGCAGCACCACCGTGGCAATCAGGCCCACGATGGACCAGGGCTTGAGTGCTGCCACATAGCCCGCGAGCGCCGATGCGGACCGCTGGAGCAGCAGATGCCGTGTCGCCATGCCCGCCAGCAGCGGCAGCACCACGTACAGCACGGTGGAGAGCAGCAGCGTTTCCCACGGAACGGTCACATCGGTCACGCCCAGCAGGAACGCGGCAATCGGCGCGAAGGCCACCACCATGATGAGATCGTTCACCGACACCTGGACCAGGGTGTAGTTGGCGTCACCCTTCACCAGCTGGCTCCAGACGAACACCATGGCCGTGCAAGGCGCCACCCCCAGCAGGATCATCCCTGCGATGTACTCACTGGCCGACTGCGGATCGACCCAGGGCGCGAACAGGTGCTGGAAGAACAGCACGCCCAGGCCCGCCATGGTGAAAGGCTTGATGAGCCAGTTCACGATCAGGGTGAGCACCAGGCCTTCAGGACGCTTGCCGACATCCTTCACCGCACCCCAGTCGACCTGGATCATCATGGGGTAGATCATCACCCAGATGAACACGGCAACGACCAGGTTGACCTGCGCCAGCTCCATCGCGGCGATGGCCTGAAACGCTCCAGGCACCAGCAGGCCGAGGAGCACGCCAGCGCCAATGCCCAGGGCCACCCACAGCGTCAGATACCGCTCGAACAATCCCATCGGTTCAGCCCTTCTGCCGGGCGATGCTGTGCAGCTCGGCCTGCAACGATAGCCGGTCGAGCTTCTCGACAGGCAAGTTGACCAGGAGGCCCACCCGGGTCCGCAGCGTCATGAATGCGTCCGAGAAAGCCTTTTTCCGGATCTCGTCCGCCCCTGTCACCTCGGCAGGGTCTTCAACACCCCAGTGGGCCGAAATCGGCTGTCCAGGCCAGGTGGGGCACACCTCACCGGCAGCCTTGTCGCACACCGTGAGGACGAAGTCCATCACCGGCGCATCGGGCCGTGAGAACTCGTCCCAGCTCTTGCTGCGCAGGCCATCGACCCTGAACCGGTTGCGCTCCAGCAGCTCGATTGTGTGGGGGTTCACCGCCCCCGCTGGATGACTGCCTGCGCTGTATCCGCGGAAGCGACCTCCCCCGATCTGGTTCAGGATGGCTTCGGCCATGATGCTGCGCGCCGAGTTGCCGGTGCACAGAAACAGTACGTTGTAGACATGGGCGGTCATGACAGGTCCTCCGTTGATGCGTTGTGGTTCAAGTGGCGGTGATTCGGTGTGTCATGCAGCGGCACACCCTGGACACGGGAAGCTGCAGGCCTCTCAGCAGCTGGAACAGGTGGGCAAGTTCGTGGTGAGGCAGGGTTGGCCTTGGCAACACTCGGCGGTGAGGAACGCCAACAGGCCATCCATGGCCCTGAACTCGGCGCGGTAGATGATGTTTCGACCATCCCGCTCCGCAGTGACCAGCCCAGCGTGGCTGAGCTCCTTCAGGTGAAACGAGAGCGCAGTCGGAGCCACATCAAGCCGCTCTGCCATCACGCCAGGCGTCATGCCTTCCTGCCCGGCCACCACCAGCAGCCGGAAAAGCTTGAGTCGCGTCTCCTGGGCCAGGGCGCCCAGTGCCTTGACGACATCGGGTTCGTTCATGGGTGTTTCCTATCGTGCGGCAAGGGCCGGCGGTTCCGTCCTGGTGGGCAGGTAGAGGGTCAACAACCAGCATGCGGTCAGCATGGCGGCAGAGCCCAGCAAGGCGTACAACAGTCCACCCCACTGGTAGAGCAGGCCGGACATCAGCGTTCCGAAGAACCGGCCCAGGGCATTGGCGGCGTAGTAGAAGCCCACGTCCTCGGCGGCCTTCTCGCTGCCGGCATAGGCCAGCACCAGATAAGAGTGCACCGAAGAGTTCACGGCGAAGGCCACACCGAAGAGGCTCAGCCCGCCCACCACCACCCACTCCAGGTGCGGGACCTCCAGCAGCACCGCCAAGGCCAGCGCCATCGGCACCAGCGCCAGCAGGGCCGACCACAGGCGGGCTGCGGGCACCTCGGTGCTCAGGCCGTCGGCGCTGCGTCGCACGATGGCCGGGGCCGAGGCCTGCACCAGCCCGTAGCCGATGGTCCAGGCCGCGAGAAACCCGCCCACCATGGTGAAGGTCCAGCCCTGCGCGTACAGGAACACCGGCACGCCGACCACGAACCACACGTCGCGCGCACCGAACAGCACCACCCGCGCAGCGGCCAGGCCATTGATGCCGGCGTTCTTGGCAAACAGCTCCTTGGCCGATGTCGAGGCCCTGCTCTTGCCCATCAGCGTGGGCAACGAGGTGACGACCCCCAGCAGCACCAGCGCCAGCAGGCCGGCCATCAGCCACAACGACCCCTGAAAACCCAGCGTCTGCAGCAGCAGGCCGCCCAGGAAAAAGCCCACGCCCTTCATGGCGTTCTTGCTGCCGGTGAACCAGGCCACCCACTTGAACAGCTGGCCGTTGTCCTGCTCCTTGGCGGCCGCCTGCGTCACCTTGATGGCCGACTTGCTGGCGGTCTTGGTCAGGTCCTTGGCCACACCACACACGCCCTGCGACAGCACCACCCAGGCCACCGACAGCGTGGCGGTCCAGCCCGGGTCCAGCATGGACAGCAGACCGAAGCCCACGATCTGCGTGCTCAGGCCCACCGTCAGCATGCGGGTGATGCCGTAACGCGTGGCCAGCCAGCCCCCGATCAAGTTGGCCAGCACGCCGGCCGCCTCGTACAGCAAAAACAGAAAGGCCAGCGTGAACGGTGAATAGCCCAGCTGGTAGAAGTGCAGCAGCACCAGCATGCGCAGCGCACCGTCGGTGAGGGTGAAACCCCAGTACGCGGCGGTGACGATGGCGTAGTTGCGGGCAGCGTGCTGCATGGTCAGATGCCCACCTGTTCCATGTGGCAGGCCAGGTCGACCATGCGGCAGGCGTAGCCCATCTCGTTGTCGTACCAGGCATAGACCTTGAGCAGGGTGCCATCGGTGACCATGGTCGAGAGGGCATCGACGATGGAGCTGCGGGTGTCGCGGGCGTAATCGGCGCTCACCAGCGGGCGCTCTTCATAGCCCAGGATGCCGGCGAGGTCGGTTTCTGCCGCCGCCTTGAACAGCGCATTCACTTCTTCGGCGGTGGTGGGCCGCTGCAGCTCGAACACGCAGTCGGTGAGCGAGGCATTGAGCACCGGCGCGCGCACCGCATGTCCATTGAGCTTGCCCTTGAGTTCGGGATAGATCAGCGCGATGGCCGTGGCGCTGCCGGTGGTGGTGGGCGCCAGGCTCATCATGGCGCTGCGCGCACGGCGCAGGTCCTTGTGGGGCGCATCGACCACCAGATTGGTGTTGGTCGGGTCGTGGATGGTGGTGATCTGGCCGTGGCGGATGCCGATCTGCTCGTGCACCACCTTCACCACCGGGGCCAGGCAGTTGGTCGTGCAGGATGCTGCCGTCACGATGCGGTGTGCCGCCGGGTCATACAAAGTGTGATTGATGCCCACCACGATGTTGAGCACACCACCCACCTTCACCGGTGCGGCGACGATGACGCGCCGGGCACCTCGGTCCAGGTGGCCCTGGATGGTCTCGGGTGTCAGGAACTTGCCGGTGCACTCCAGGACGACATCAACCCCCAGATCACCCCAAGGGATGTCGGCGGGGCTGGCGTGGGAGCTGAATCCGAGCCGCTTGCCGTCGATGCGGATGGCGTCTTCGCCGTCTGCAGCGATATCTGCCCGCCACTTGCCCTGTACCGAGTCGAAGGCCAGCAGGTGAGCGGTGGCCGCTGCCCCGCCCTTGAGCTCGTTCACGGCCACCACATCCAGCCGGTTGCCGGCACGCGGGTCGTTGGCCTGTCGCTCCGCTGCGCCCATGGCCGCCCGCAGTGCCAGACGACCGATGCGTCCCATTCCGTTGATACCGACTCTCATCGTCACCTCCACATTGATTCAATGATCGTTGAATTATTGCAGCCCCATGTGACACGCCGGTGACGCACCAAGGTGCTTCCCGGCAGCGCGTGTTTGCGGCTCGCGAGGCAGACTGCTTCCCCCGCCTTTTCAGGGCAGGCGGTGCGAATGCCGCTATAACCGGCGGTCGGAGCCTGATCGGCGCGTGCGCGCCAGGGCTGCCGGGGAGAAGACGACATGTGCATGGTCTGCTACACGCAAACCTCCGGCCGCGAGGCTCTCTCGCCCGCCGGCATCAAGCCTTGCCTGTGCGGCGCAGCCATCACCCGCGCCGCCATGCGGCGTATCGAGGCCGATCTGTCGCGGCGCGAGTTCCTGGGTGGCAGTGCGGCCGTGCTGGCCTTGTTCGCCGGGCTGGGTCTGCAACCGAGCCATGTGCAGGCCCAGACCGCCGGCACACGGCCGCCCCTGCTGCTGACCAACCTGCGGTTCTTTGACGGCCGCACGCCGCGCCTGCAGACCGGGCGCGACATCCTGGTGCGCAACAACCGCATCGAGGCCCTGGTGCCTGCGGGCCAGGGCCCGGCCGAGGCACAGCGCATCGACTGCGGCGGCCGCGCCGTCATCCCCGGCCTGATCGATGCCCACTGGCACGCCACGCTGGTGGGCGTGAGCCAGGTGGCCGCCATGACGCAGGACGTGGGCTTCGTGCACCTGATGGCCGGGCGCCAGGCCGGCGCCACGCTGATGCGCGGCTTCACCACGGTCAGGGATGTGGGCGGCCCCTCGTTCGGCCTGAAGCTGGCCATCGACCGGGGCGTGATCGACGGGCCGCGCATCTATCCCAGCGGGGCCATGGTGTCGCAGACCTCCGGCCACGGCGATTTCCGGTTCCTGAGCGAGCTGCCGCGCATGCCGCAGGACGGGCCCTCCTATACCGAGCGCATGGGCGCCGCTGCCATTGCCGACGGCCGCGACGAGGTGCTGCGCCGCGCACGCGAACAGCTCATGCGCGGCGCCAGCCAGATCAAGATCATGGCCGGTGGCGGCGTGGCATCGATGTACGACCCGCTGGACGCCACGCAGTACCTGGAAGAAGAAATGAAGGCCGCGGTGCAGGCCGCCGCCGACTGGGGCACCTATGTGTGCGCCCATGTGTACACCTCGCAGGGCATCCAGCGCGCCATCCGCGCCGGCGTCAAGTCGATCGAGCACGGCCAGCTGGCCGATTCGGCCACCATCCGCATGATGCGCGACGAGGGCGTGTGGTGGTCCATCCAGCCCTTCCTGGCCGACGAGGATGCCAACCAGTACACCGATCCGGCCAGCATCGCCAAGCAGCAGCAGGTGGCCTCGGGCACCGAGCGGGCGTTCCGCGAGGGACGTTCGATGGGCGTGAAGATGGCTTTCGGCACCGACATCCTGTTCAACCCGCAGGGTGCCGCCTCGCAGGGGCGGCAGCTGTCCAAGCTGGCCCGCTTCATGGCGCCGCTGGAGGCGCTCGGCCTGGCCACCGGTTCGGCCGGTGAATTGCTGGCGCTGTCAGGCCCGCGCAACCCCTACCCGGCGCCGCTGGGCGTGATTGCCGAAGGCGCGCTGGCCGATCTGCTGGTGGTGGACGGGGATCCGTCGAAGGACCTGGCCTTCCTGGGCACGCCCGAGCAGTCGCTCAGGCTCATCATGAAGGACGGCCGGATCCACAAGCAGGCGCTGGGCTGAGGACGCTTCAGGCGACCGGCGTCGGGGCGGGTTCCTCGCGCCGCAGGTGCACCACCATCTGGCGCGGGGCGCATTCGGCCCACAGGTCGCGGGCACAGCCCTCGCACTGGCCACACTGGGTGGCCACGCCGTGTTCGAGCTGGATGTCGTCGAACCCCATGCCGGCGCGGGCGCACTGGGCGATGGTTTTGTCGCTGACGCGGTGGCAGACGCAGACGATCATGGCGGGCGGGTGGCTGAAGCTGGAATTGAGCAAATGATAATTACTCTCATTCCAATCTGCAAGTCCCGCCCGGAGGCAGGGTCTCAGCTGACCGAACCCATCTGGCTCTGCAGGTAGTTGGGCAGGCCAACCTTCTCGATCAGGTCCAGCTGGGTTTCGAGGAAGTCGATGTGTTCCTCGGTGTCGTCCAGGATGTGCTGGAGCAGGTCGCGGGACACGTAATCGCGCACCGATTCGCAGTGGGCAATGCCGTTCTTGATGGTGGCCTGGGCGGCGGTTTCCAGTGCCAGATCGCTGCGCAGGATCTCGGGCACGTCCTCGCCGATGTTGAGCTTGCCCAGGTCCTGCAGGTTGGGCAGGCCGTCGAGCGTGAAGATGCGGTCCATCAGCTGGTCGGCGTGCTTCATCTCGCCGATGGATTCGCTGTATTCCTTGGCCGCCAGCTTGTCCAGGCCCCAGTGCTTGAGCATGCGGTAGTGCACGAAGTACTGGTTGATGGCGGTGAGTTCGTTCTTGAGCTGTGCCTGCAGATGGGCAATGGCTTGCGGGTCGCCTTTCATGGACGTTCCTTTCTGTCGGTGGATGGGAACGCCCAAGGTTAACCCCGATCGGGGATCGGAGTTTCAGCGCTGTTTCATGAGCACCTCGGCCAGCTCGGCGGCGAAGGCCTCGGCCGCCTTCTCCCACGACCAGTCGCGGGGCATCACGGTCAGATCGACCTGCTGCAGCGCCTGCATCACATGGTCTTCCAGGGCTTCGCGGATGGCGGTGAGCTGCTCCAGGTCGGGCGAGCGACCGCAGGCCATGCGGTGGGCGCACACCGCATCGACCGCCGGCACCACCAGCTGGCGAAGACGTCGGGGGTCAAGTTCGCTCTCGGTCATGGAATCAGACTAGCAACCGATGCCGGCAACGGGTACAGGGATGTCCCTGATGGATGCCCGTTCAGCCCGGCAAGGCCAGCACCACCGCCGATTCGTCCAGCAGGGCCTGCGCGGGCTGTCCTGTGCGCAGTCCATGTTCGGCTCCGGCAAATCCCACCAGCTGCAGGCCCTCGGCCAGCCGCAGGCCGACCTCGCCGCCACCGCGTGGCACCCGGTTGGCCACGCCGCCCAGATGGTTGCTGCCCTCGCGCGCCGGCAGCGCCGCCGCCACCGTGACCGCCGTGGCCTTGCACAGGGCCAGCACCGGCAGGCCGGCCTGCAGGCCCAGCAGCTGAGCGCTCTCGCGGGTGATGCGCGAGTGCAGCACCAGATCCTCCGCCAGCGTCAGCCGCACCCGCACCATGCCCTGCACCGGCCGCAGCGAGGCCACTACGCAGGAGAACTGATTGCGCATGCTGGTGCGCAAGGCAAGTGCGGCGCGCTGCACGCCCGCCGGCGAATGGGGCTCCCCGGTGTCGGTGCCGGTCAGGCGGCTGGGGGTCCGGGCCAGTTCGGCCAGGGTGCGGGCGCGGGACTGCTGCAGCGCATCGGCCGCCTGCAGCACCTGCAGCCCGGCAGCAGTGAGCCGCGCCCCGCCGCCGCCACTGCCGCCCACCACCTTCTCCACCAGCGGCACACCGGCCAGGTTGGCCAGGGTTTCCAGGGCCTGCCAGGCGGCCTTGTAGCTCACGCCGGAAGCGCGGGCCGCCTCCGAGATGGAGCCCGCTTCGCCGATGCGGCGCAGGATGTCGATGCGCTTGTCGCTGGCGCCGTGGCCCAGCACATCGGCCAGCGGCAGGACGGAACGGGGTTTTCGGGCAGGCATGGGCCGATGGTAGGCCAAGGCCTATACTTCTTCGCTATTCATATCAGGAATAGCGAGATGACCAACCCGACCACCTTGCTGCGCGCCGTGCTGTGCACCGTGTTCGCCCTCACCACGGTCCTGGCCCGGGCCGGCGAGGTGTCGGTGGCCGTGGCCGCCAACTTCGCTGTGCCGATGCAGAAGATCGCGGCCCGCTTCGAGCAGGACACCGGCCACAAGGCGGTGCTGGCCTTCGGCTCCACCGGGCGCTTTCACGCCCAGATCACCAACGGGGCGCCATTCGAGGTGCTGCTGGCGGCCGACGCGGCCACGCCCGAGCGGCTGGAGCGCGAAGGCCAGGTGGTGCCGGGCAGCCGCTTCACGTATGCGGTGGGCCGGCTGGTGTTGTGGAGCGCCACGCCCGGACTGGTGGACCCGCAAGGCAGGGTGCTGCGCGGCCCGGGGCCGGCCCGTCTGGCCCTGGCCGATCCCAAGCTGGCGCCCTACGGTGCCGCCGCCGTGGAGGTGATGACCCGCCTGGGCCTGTTCGACAGCCTGCGCTCGCGCTTCGTGCAGGGCGAGAGCATCGGCCAGGCGCACCAGTTCGTGGCCAGCGGCAACGCGCCCATGGGCTTCGTGGCGCTGTCGCAGGTACAGGTGGACGGCCGCCTCACCGGCGGATCGGCCTGGGTGGTGCCGGCCAACCTGCACAAGCCCCTGCAACAAGACGCGGCCCTGCTGCAGCGCGGGCGCGACAACCCGGCGGCGCAGGCACTGATGCGCTATCTTCGGTCGCCCGCCGCGCTGCAGATCATCCAGGCGCACGGTTACAGCGACTGATCACCGCCCTCCATGCCCCTGCTCGCCCCCGAAGCCTGGCAGGCCATCGCGCTCACCGCGAAGCTGGCCTCGCTCACCACCGTCCTGCTGCTGCTGATCGCCACGCCGCTGGCCTGGTGGCTGTCGCAGACGCGCTCGCGCTGGCGCGCGCCGGTGGCCGCACTGGTCACGCTGCCGCTGGTGCTGCCACCGTCGGTGCTGGGCTTCTACCTGCTGGTGGCCCTCGGCCCGCAGGGCCCGCTGGGTCAGTTCACCCAGGCCATGGGCTGGGGCCTGCTGTCGTTCACCTTCACCGGGTTGCTGATCGGCTCCATCGTGTTCTCGCTGCCGTTTGCGGTGCAGCCGCTGCAGCATGCCTTCGAAGCCCAGGGCCGCCGGCCCATGGAGGTGGCGGCCACGCTGCGCGCCAGCCCGCTGGACGCCTTCTTCACCGTGGCCCTGCCGCAGGCCCGCACCGGCGTGCTGACCGCAGCCATCCTGAGCTTTGCCCACACGGTGGGCGAATTCGGTGTGGTGCTGATGATCGGGGGCAACATCCCGGGCCAGACCCGTGTGGTGTCCACCCAGATCTACGGCCATGTGGAGGCCATGGAATACGCACAGGCCCATGGGCTGGCGCTGTTCATGGTGGCGTTCTCGTTCGTGGTGCTGGTCGGTCTGGCCTGGCTCAAGGGCCGGCAGGAACGGGTGCCCGCATGAGCGTCGATGCCCTGCACATCCGGGTGGCGCTGCCGCGCAGCGGCTTCGAGCTGTCGGCCGATCTGCAGCTGCCCGGACGAGGCATCAGCGTGCTGTTCGGCCCGTCGGGGTCGGGCAAGACCAGCCTGTTGCGCTGCGTGGCCGGTCTGGAGCGTGCGCAGCAGGCCCGCATAGTGGTGGGCGGCGAGGTCTGGCAGGACCACGAGGCCGGCGTGTTCGTGCCCACCCACCGACGGTCGCTGGGCTATGTGTTCCAGGAAGCCAGTCTGTTCGACCACCTGGACGTGTTGGGCAACCTGCAGTACGGGCAGCGCCGGGTGCGTTCGGCGCAAGCCCGCACCACGCTGGACGCGGCGGTGGAGCTGCTGGGCATCGGTCACCTGCTGCAACGACGGCCCGGCAACCTGTCGGGGGGTGAGCGGCAGCGGGTCGCCATTGCGCGTGCCCTGGCCACCGAGCCACGGGTGCTGCTGCTGGACGAACCCCTGGCCGCTCTGGACCCGGCCCGCCGCCAGGACGTGCTGCCCTGGCTGGAGCGCCTGCGCGACGAGCTGCAGCTCCCCATGCTGTACGTGACCCACTCGGTGGACGAACTGGCGCGGCTGGCCGATCACCTGGTGGTGCTGGAGCGCGGTCAGGTCAAGGTGAGCGGGCCGGCGGCCGACGTGATGTCGGCCATCCATCCCCCGGTGTTCGACGGCGAGCGCGCCGCCAGCCTGTTGCAGGGCCAGGTGGTGGAACGCGACCTGCCCTGGCACCTGATGCGGGTGGCCATTCCCGGTGGCAGCCTGTGGCTGCGCGATGGGGGCATCCCGGTGGGCACGTCGGTGCGGCTGCGGGTGCTGGCCCGCGACGTGAGCCTGACCCTGACCGAACCCGAAGGCACCAGCATCCAGAACCACCTGCCCTGCGTCATGGGCGAAGTGGCCGACGATGCCCATCCCTCGCAGTGCCTGGTGCAGCTGCGCTGCGGTCACTCGCTGCTGCTGGCCCGGGTCACCCGGCGCGCGCTGCAGCAACTGGCGCTGCAACCGGGCGATGCGGTCTGGGCGCAGGTGAAATCGGTGGCACTGGTGGCCTGAAACCGTGAACTCTGCCCGGTCCTGAGCAGGGGCGGATTCAAGTCGGCCGGCTCTGTCGCCGATACAAGGGACAGAAAGGCGATCCGACCGCCGCCCAGGCACAGGATCGGCATGCCATGTCGCAAGCCCCCGGCTCCCATCCGCTGCTCGCCCTGCTGGACATGATCGGCAGCCCCATGATGCTGTTCGGTCCTGAGGGTCAGGTGGTGTTTGCCAACCAGGCCGCGCGCCAGTTGCCCAGCCGCCCGGCCGTGGTGCTGCCCAGCGACCCCCAGATCCGCCAGCAGGTTCGCCAGGTGGTGGGCAACCAGCTCGATGCGCCGGTCACGCTGAGGGTGCAGGTGCATGCCGACGAGGGCGTGTCGGAGCTGGACTGCGCCTTCCCGGCCCGCCCCGTCGCCGGTCTGGCCGTCATGCTGCTCACCCCGGTGACAACGGCCGAAGCCGACACCCCATGCGCGACCGATGCCACCGCACCCGAGCGGATGAGCCTGCCGCAGATCATGCAGCTCCTGCGCAGCGAGATCGTGCCGCCCATGCAGTCGGTGCTGGCCCGTGCGCACGAAGCCGCCTCCGACCCCAAGAGCCTGGCCGACGGCGTGAAGCAGCTGTCCGACCGGCTCACCCGCCTGATCGATCTGGTCGATGTGTTCGGCGACGACGCCCTGGTGGGCGAAGACCGGGTGCTCCTGCCCGACCTGCTGCGCTCCGTCTGCACCGAACTGATTCCCCTGACCCGCGCGCGGAGTGTGAGCGTGCTCATCGAAGACCAGCAGGGCGAACTGCCTCCGGTCTACGGCAGCCGACGCCTGCTGCAGCGCGCGGTGCACGAATGCCTGCACAACGCGGTCGAACATGCGCGCGGCGGTGTGGTCGATTCGCAGCCGGTGGCGGTGCGGGTGGGCTTTGCGGTGACGGGCCAGCACCTGCAGATGGTGGTGCGCAGCCTGGGCGCCGTCACCGCAGCCGTGCTCAACCGGCATGCGGCCACCCTCTTCCGCCCCACGCCGGGCCTGCCGCCGGCCAGCAGCACGCACAGCCTGCGCATCGGCCTGCCGTTGGCCCAGCGCATCCTGCAGCTGCACGAAGGGCACCTGCGCATCGACGACGAAGACGGCGAACTGGCGGTGCGGCTGGAGCTGCCCACAGGCGCGCCCGCGCGCAACCACCACCACCTGGACTTGCTGCAGGCCCAGATCTACGCCGAAGACCTTTCACGCCTGCTGGCCCGCAGTCGCAAACCCAGCCGGAGCACGACATGACCCACCGCATCCTCATCGTGGACGACCAGCCGGACATCCGCAAACTCATCCGCCTGACCCTGCAGCACCTGGACGACGCCGAGCTGTTCGAGGCCGCCAGCGGCGGCGAAGGCCTGCATCTGGCCCAGAGCGTCAAGCCCGATCTGGTGCTGCTCGACGTCATGATGCCGGGCGAGCTCGACGGCTACCAGGTGTGCGCCCGCATCAAGAAGGACCCCGCCCTGGGCAGCCACACCAAGGTCATCCTGCTCACCGCACGGGCGCAGAAGGAAGACCTGGAGAACGGCCGCAAGGCCGAGGCCGATGCCTACCTCACCAAGGCCTTCAGCCCGCTGAAGCTGCTGGACCTGGTCGACGAGATGCTGGCCTCGCCCGCTGCCTGAGACCCTGCCCTGACCTGCACCGTGGACAACAGCACCACCATCGAGCTTCGACGCCTGCGGGCCATGCTCGACACCGCCGCCGATGCCATCGTCGGGGTGCGGGAAGATGGCCGCGTGCACAGCGCCAACCCGGCGGCCGAGCGCATGTTCGGCAAGGCCGCTGCCGACCTTGCCGGGCAGGCGCTGTCCAGCCTGCTGCCCACGCTGGACAGTGCCGGTCTGGCACGCACCATGCAGGGCGGCATGCTGATCCACAGCACCCAGAGCCGCATCGGCCGGCTCGAACTGCAGGCCCTGCGGCACGGCGAGGTGGCCTTTCCGGTGGAGGTGGTGCTGGGCGAGATCAACGACGACCCGGAGATCCGCTACACCTGCATCGTGCGCGACCTCACCGAGGTGCAGCAGGCCGAGGAATACATGATGCTGTACGGCCGTGCGGTGGACTGCACGCTCAACGGCATCTCGATCAGCGATGCACGCCGGTACCCTCAGCCCATCGTGCACGTCAATCCGGCGTTCTGCCGCATCACCGGTTACGCACGGCACGAACTGCTGGGCCGCAACGCCGGCCTGTTCGATGGGCCGCTGACCGACCCCGACGACCTGGCCCTGCTGGCCCGCACGGTGCAGAGCGGCGGGGAACTCAGCATCACGCTCAAGAACTACCGCAAGGACGGCAGCCTGTTCCACAACAAGCTCTCGGTCTCGCCGGTGCGCGACGCGCAGGGACACATCACCCACTACATCAATGTGGTGGAGGACGTGAGCAGCCAGATCGAGGTCAAGCAGCGGCTCATCGAGCGCACGGCCCGTCTGAATGCCACCTTCGACCTCAGCCCCGACGGTTTTGCGGTGTTCGATGCGCGCGGCGAGCTCATCAGCGTCAACCCCGCCTTCCGGGCGCTGGTGGGCGAGGTGCCGACGCGGTGCAGCCTGCTGCCGGACTTCGACCGCTGGTTCGCCTCGCTGTGCGAATCGCCGGGCACCTGCCGCACCGTGGCCGAGGCGGTGAACGACCGTGCCCACGACCGCATCGTGCTGGTGCAGCCTGCGCGCAAGGTCATCGAGCGCGAAGTGCGGCGCAACCTGGGCGGCAGCGGCGAGACCATCGTCTACATGCGCGACATCACGCACCAGAGCGAGATCGACCGCCTCAAGAGCGAATTCCTGGCCACGGCGGCGCACGAACTTCGCACCCCGCTGGCCAGCATCGTGGGCTTCACCGAACTGATGCTGCACCGCGACTACCCGCCGCCCAAGCAGAAGGACCTGCTGGCCACGGTGCACCGCCAGGGCATGCTGCTGTCCAGCCTGATCCAGGAGCTGCTCGACCTCTCGCGCATCGAGGCCCGCCAGGGCAAGGACTTCCACATCGTCCCCACCCCGCTGCAGGTCCTGGTGGACGGCGTGCTGCAGGCCATGTCCAGCGACGAGCTGGGCCAGAAGATCCGCATCGGCGAGCTGCCGCCAGTGCAGGTGCTGGCCGATGCCGCCAAGATCCAGCAGGCGCTGACCAACCTGCTGAGCAACGCCTTCAAGTACTCGGCCCCGGGCAGCCCGGTGCAGATCGACGCCGACCTTGATCTCGGCCACACGCCGCCCAGCCTGTGCATCCATGTGCGCGACCAGGGCATCGGCATGACGCCCGAACAGCTGGCGCGGGCCTTCGAGCGCTTCTACCGCGCCGACACCTCGGGCAACATCCCGGGCACCGGTCTGGGCCTGAACCTGGTCAAGGAGATCGTGGAACTGCACGGCGGCACCGTCAGCCTGCAGAGCACGCCGAGCCAGGGCACGGTGGCCACGCTGCAGCTGCCGCTGGCCCCGGCCTGGGCCAGCACGCCGGACCAGGCCTGAGCCTTCAGGCAAGTTCAGTCCGGCAGGAACAGCGACTGGAGGTCGGACAGGAAGTCCAGACCGCGCGTGGTGGGCGCCACACGGCCCGCCTCGCGCAGGAGCAGACCGCGCTGCTCGCCCTCGCGCAGGGCCGGCTCGATGCTTGAGAGCGGCAGGCCGGTGCGGTCCATGAAGTCCTGCAGCGCCACGCCGTCCTTCAGGCGAAGGGCATTGAGCATGAACTCGAACGGCAGGTCGGCGCGGGGCACTTCGTCCATGCTGGCCAATGCCTGCCCTGCCAGGGCCTGCTCCATGTAACGGCGCGGGTCGCGCAGCTTGACGGTGCGCGCCACCCGGTGCGCAAAGCTGAGCTTGCCGTGCGCCCCGGCACCGATGCCCAGGTAGTCACCGAACTGCCAGTAGTTCAGGTTGTGGCGGCAGGCATGCCCCGGCTTCGCGTAGGCCGACACCTCGTAGCGCTGCAGCCCGGCTTCGGTGGTCAGCTCGGTGATGCGGTCCAGCATGGCGTAGGCATCGTCGTCGTCCGGCACCACGGGCGGGAACTTGGCGAAGTAGGTGTTGGGCTCCAGCGTGAGGTGGTAGATGGAGATGTGCGGTGGGGCCAGCGACAGCGCGGTGCGGATGTCTTCCTCGGCCTGGGCCAGCGTCTGGCCTGGCAGGGCGTACATCACATCCAGGTTGAAGGTATCGAAGCTGCGTGCCGCCTCTTCCACCGCCGCCAGCGCCTGGGTGCGGTCGTGCACCCGGCCCAGGGCCTTGAGGTGCTGGTCGTTGAAGCTCTGCACGCCGATCGACAGCCGTGTCACGCCGGCCTGGCGGAAGGCGCGGAACCGGTCGCGCTCGAAGGTGCCAGGGTTGGCCTCCAGCGTGATCTCGGCATCGGCCTCCAGCCGCACCCGGGCACGCACATCGGCCAGCAGGCGATCGATGGACTCGGGCGAGAACAGGCTGGGCGTGCCGCCGCCGATGAAGATGCTGTGCACCGTGCGGCCCCAGATCAGCGGCAGCGAGGCCTCCAGATCGGCCCGCAGCGCATCGAGGTAATGCTGCTCGGGCGGTACCGACGGACCGCCCTCACCCGCCCATTCGTGCGAGTTGAAATCGCAGTACGGGCATTTCTTGAGGCACCAGGGCAGATGGATGTACAGCGACAGCGGCGGCAGCGACGAAAGCTGCAGCGTGCCGGGCCGCATCCAGTGCCGGATGTCGAGCGGGTCGGTCATGCGAACCAGCGCTCGCGCATCAGGGCCAGCATGGCCTGCGCCGCACGGCCCCGGTGGCTGTGGGCGTTCTTCACCTCGGTGGGCAGCTCGGCAAAGGTCTTGCCGAACTCGGGCAGGAACATCACCGGATCGAAGCCGAAGCCGTTGCTGCCGATGCGCTCGCGGGTGATGAGCCCCGGTGCCCGTCCCGTGGCCACCAGCGGCTCGGGATCGTCGGCACTGCGCAGCGCCACCAGGGTGCTGACCAGCGCGGCGCGGCGGTCGGTGACCGACTGCATCTGCTCCAGCAGGGCGGTGACGTTGTGGTCGTCGCCCTTGGGGTAGCCATGCTGGGTGGCATAGAAGGCGGTATCCACGCCGGGCAGACCGCCGAAGGCTTCCACGCACAGGCCGGCGTCGTCGGCCAGCGCCGGCAGACCACTCTGAAGGGCCGCATGCCGGGCCTTGGCCAGGGCGTTCTCGATGAAGGTGCGGTGCGGTTCCGGCGCCTCCGGAATGCCCAGATCGGCCTGCCGCACCAGCTCCACGCCCAGCGGGGCGAACAGCGCCTGCAGCTCGGCGAGCTTGCCGGCATTGTTGGAGGCCAGGACCAGCTTCATGCGCCCAGGGCCTGTTTCTGCAGGGCCACCAGCTCGGCAATGCCCTTTTCGGCCAGGCCCAGCAGGGCGTCCATCTCGCGCCGGCTGAAGGCCACTCCCTCGGCCGTGCCCTGCACCTCCACATAGTGGCCGGCGCCGGTCATGACCACGTTCATGTCGGTGTCGCAGGCGGAGTCTTCCACGTACTCCAGGTCGAGCAGCGGCTGTCCTTCGAGGATGCCCACCGAGATGGCCGCCACATGGTCCTTGATCGGCGACTCGGCAATCCGGCCTTCGGCCATCAGGCGTGCCACCGCATCCGCCGCCGCGACAAAGGCGCCGGTGATGCTGGCGGTGCGGGTGCCGCCGTCGGCCTGCAACACGTCGCAGTCCAGCGAGATGGTGCGTTCACCCAGCTTCGACAGATCGAACACCGAGCGCAGCGAACGGCCGATGAGGCGCTGAATTTCCTGCGTGCGTCCGCTCTGCTTGCCCTTGGCGGCCTCGCGGTCGCTGCGGGTGTGGGTGGCGCGCGGCAGCATGCCGTATTCGGCCGTCACCCAGCCTTCGCCGCTGCCCCGCTTGTGCGGCGGCACCTTCTCTTCCACCGAGGCGGTGCACAGCACGCGGGTGTGGCCGAACTCGATCAGCACCGAGCCTTCGGCGTGCATGGTGTAGCCGCGGGTGATGCGCACCGGGCGCAGGGCATCGGCGGCCCGTTGGCCGGGCCGGGAAACATGGCTCATGGGAAATCCTCGAAAAGCTCAGGAGTTGCGTTCGGCCGTGCGGCGGATCGCGGCATTGATCTCGGCGATCGAGCGCTCGATGGCCGCGTCGTCCAGATCGTCCATGGTCGAGTCGGGTGTGCCCGACTGGATGGTGGAAGCAAAGAATCCGTCTTCCACATCGTCGGTGGAGACACTGGAGTTCTGGTAGGCCTCGGCGGTTTCCCACTCCATGGCCAGCACGGTGACGTTGTCGCAGCGGGGGCCGCCGCGCTTGAGCGCGGTTTCCACCAGATCGGGCACCGAATGCTCCAGTGCGTGACGCGAGAGTTCGGTGGCGATCTCCTCGTCGCTCACCGTGCCCCACAGGCCATCGGAGCACAGCAGCACCCGGTCGCCCTGCTGCAGCGACAGCGGGCCCGACAGGTCGAACACCGGCTTGGCCGGCGAGCCCAGGCAGGTGAACAGGATGTTGCGGTTGATGTGATCGGTCGCCCGACCCATGTGGGCCTGCTGCTCCATGTAGGAATGGTCGCGGGTGCGGGTGAGCAAGGCGCCGTCGCGCACGATGTACAGGCGCGAATCGCCGCAGTGCACCCAGTGCATCTGGCCGCGCTCCATCAGGGCCGCCACCAGGGTGGTGCGGGGCGTGTCGAGCATGCCCTTCTCGGCGGCGTACCGGATGATCTGGTGGTGGGCTGCCATCAGGGCGCTGGAGAGGAAGTCGGGGACTTCGCGCACCGTGGGGTTGGCGGTCTTCTGGAAATAGGCGGAGAAGGTCTGCAAGGCCAGCTGTGCCGCCATGGCGCCCTCGGGATGGCCACCCATGCCGTCGGCCAGCACGAACAGCCCGGATTCGCGCGTGTACGCGTAACCCATCCGGTCCTCGTTGCGCTCGCGCCCCCCTTGCCGGCTGATCTGGTAGACCGAGAACTTCATCGGAATCGGGTGCCCGCGTTGGTGGATCGGCCGCGCCCGGTCTTCTTGTCGGAAACGATGTTGTCGAACTGCAGGCGCATCTTCTCGGCCACGGTCAGCTTGGTGTAGCTGCGCTCGGTCTCGCGGCTGAGCTCCTTCTGCAACGCAAACACCGACTGCGGCCGCGACAGCGGGTCGAGCGACATGCACCACTCGACCACCTCGATCAGGTTGTCCGAGTACACGCCGCGCAGGCGGGACAGCGCCAGGGACAGGCGGTCCTTCTCCAGCCGCTGCGGCGCGTCGTTGGGCGGATAGCCCTGCATGCTGGCGTAGATGCAGGCGCCAATGGCGTAGATGTCGGTCCACGGACCCATGGACGAGTCACGCCGGTACATCTCGGGGGCAGCAAAGCCCGGGGTGTACATCGGGCGGATGAAATTGCCTTCCTTGCTCAGCACCTCGCGGGCCGCGCCGAAGTCGATGAGCACGGCGCGGTTGTCGTCGGTGATGAAGATGTTGGCCGGCTTGATGTCCAGGTGCAGCATCTTGTGCTGGTGCACGATGCGCAGCCCACGCAGCACCTCGTCGTAGAGCGAGCGGATGGTGGACTCGCGGAACACCTTCTGCTTCTTCTGCTCGCGCGCGGTGATGATGAATTCCTGCAGGGACGAGCCCTCCAGGTAATTCATGACCATGTAGACGGTCTCGTTCTCGCGGAAGAAGTTGAGCACGCTCACCACCGACTGGTGGGAGATCTGGGCCAGCGCACGGCCCTCCTCGAAGAAGCTCTTGAGGCCCAGGCGATACAGCGAGAGCTTTTCGGGCTGCACCTGGGGCAGCAGTTCGCCGGGTCCGCGCGTGGCCAGAGACGAGGGGAGGTATTCCTTGACCGCCACCTGCTGACCTTCGGTGTCGATGGCCAGGTAAACCACCCCGAAGCCACCTGCCGCCAGCTTGCGAACGATGCGGTAACCGCCGATGACGGTGTCTGGAGGCAGGGGAGCTGGTTTGACCTTTGACATAATTCGGCAGGCTTCCGGAACGCGTCGTTTCGGACCACTCCTTTGGATCGGGCCCAGTGCGATGGCAGTTTACAGCATGACCGGTTTCGCCACGGCCCACGCAGCGCCGCCGGCCGAGGCCGCCGGGGCACCGGCGGGCAACGGTCTGGGACTGGAAATCCGGTCGGTCAACAGCCGTTTCCTGGACCTGGTCTTCAAGCTCCCCGAAGAGCTGCGCGGCAGCGAGCCAGCCCTGCGCGAACTGCTCAATGCCCGGCTCAAGCGCGGCAAGGTGGAACTCAGGGCCTGGACCGAAGGCCGCAACGACTCGACCCTGCGCGCCCCGGCCGTGGCCGACCTGCAGCGTCTGGTGGGCGTGCAGGACGCCATCCGCGCCTGGCTGCCTACGGCTGCGCCACTGTCGGTGGCCGATGTGCTGCAGCTCACCGGACGACAGGGCGCCTCTGCCGGAGACCAGCACGAGCCGCTGCTCGCGCTGGCCACCGAGGCCGTGGATGGCCTGCGCAAGGCCCGCGCCCGCGAAGGCGCCCGGCTGGCCGCCATGCTGACCGACCGCCTGGGCCAGCTTCGGCAGCTCGCTCTGGACGCCGCCCCCCTGATTCCCCAGCTGGTGGCCCAGCAGCGCCAGCGCTTCCTCGACCGCTGGAACGAAGCCCTGGGCAGCGATGCCGCATCGGCCGGCGCCACCGAGCAGGCCCGCGACCGCGCCCTGAGCGAAGCCACCGCCTATGCCATCCGCATCGACGTGGCCGAGGAACTCACCCGCCTGGGCTCGCACCTGGACGAGATCGAGCGGCTGCTCAACGCCGGCGGCGAGATCGGCAAACGCCTGGACTTCCTGATCCAGGAGCTGCACCGGGAAGCCAACACGCTGGGCTCCAAGTCGTCCAGCATCGAGCTCACCCGCATTTCGGTGGACATGAAGGTCCTGATCGAACAGATGCGCGAGCAAGTCCAGAACATCGAATGACCCCCTGATGGAATACCCCGGCAACCTGTTCGTCGTCGCAGCCCCCAGCGGGGCGGGCAAATCCAGCCTCGTCAAGGCCCTGATGGAGCTGGACTCGCGCGTCCAGCCCTCGGTCTCGCACACCACCCGTGCCCCGCGCGGCCAGGAACTGCACGGCCGCGAGTACTACTTCGTCAGCAACGAGACCTTCGACCAGATGGTGGTGCAGGACGCCTTCCTGGAGTGGGCCAAGGTGCACGGCAACCGCTATGGCACCTCCAAGCAGGCCATCGAGCAGCGCATGAAGATGGGGGCCGACGTCGTGCTGGAAATCGATTTCCAGGGCGCCATTCAGGTCAAGCGCATCTTTCCGAATGCGGTGCTGGTGTTCATCCTGCCGCCCAGCTGGGAAGAACTGCGCTCCCGGCTGGAACGCCGGGCCGAGGACACGGCCGACGTGATCGAGCTGCGGCTGCAGAACGCCGCCACCGAGATGGCCAACGTCCGGGAATTCGACTTCGTTATAATCAATGAGGTATTTGAACGGGCCTTGTTCGACCTCAAGGCCATCGTTCATGCGCAGAGGCTTCGGTACACCGCGCAGCGCATCGCCCGCAGCGACACCTTCTCTGCCCTCAACATCCACTGACACCCGGAGCCCTCATGGCACGCATCACCGTTGAAGATTGCCTGGAAAAGATCCCTAACCGCTTCCAGCTGGTGCTGGCGGCCACCTACCGTGCCCGCATGCTGAGCCAGGGCCATGCGCCCAAGATCGAAAGCAAGAACAAGCCGGGCGTGACCGCGCTGCGCGAGATTGCCGAAGGCAAGGTCGGCCTGGAAATGCTCAAGAAAGTGCCGGTCTGAGCGCCCGAGCGCCCGAGCCCGAACACCGCTGCGGCGGTGTTTTTTTTCGCCGGTCCGGCCGCAGCCCATGCGGCTGCGCCGGCATTGCATCTCACGCTACAGTATCGGGATGATGTCCGACGCCCCGATGGGGGTCATGCCCTCCCCGATTGCACGGCCGGCCGAGAGCGCGGCGGCTGCCAGCTTTGCTGCGCTGCTGGGCAAGCTCGACTACCTGGGTGCGGCCGACATCGAAAGCATCCGTCAGGCTTACCGCTTCGCCGATGAGGCCCACCTGGGCCAGCTGCGCAAGAACGGCGACCCCTACATCACCCACCCGATCGCCGTGGCCGCCCAGTGCGCCGAGTGGAAGCTCGACGCCCAGGCCCTCATGGCCGCGCTCATGCACGACGCCATCGAAGACTGCGGCGTGACCAAGCAGGAGCTGGTGGAACGCTTCGGCGCACCCGTGGCCGACATCGTGGACGGCCTGACCAAGCTGGAGAAGCTGGAGTTCGACACCCGGGAGCAGAACCAGGCGGAGTCCTTCCGCAAGATGCTGCTCGCCATGGCCAAGGACGTTCGGGTCATCCTGATCAAGCTGGCCGACCGCACCCACAACATGCGGACCATGGGCGACATGCCGCGCAACAAGTGGCACCGCATCAGCAGCGAGACGCTGGAGATCTATGCGCCCATCGCCCACCGCCTGGGCCTGAACTTCACCTACCGCGAACTGCAGGATCTGGCCTTCCGCTTCCTCAAGCCCTGGCGCTACGAGGTGCTGTCCAAGGCCCTGAACAAATCCCGCACCCGCCGCCGTGACCTCATCACCCGGGTGCAGCGCGAGGTGGAAGCGGCATTCGCCCGCCAGGGCATCCAGGTGCGCATCATGGGGCGCGAGAAGACGCTCTACTCCGTCTACCGCAAGATGGACAACAAGCACCTGTCCTTCTCGCAGGTGACCGACATCTACGGCTTTCGCATCATCGTGCCCGAGCTGACCGACTGCTACACCGCACTCGGCACGCTGCACCAGCTCTACAAGCCGCTGCCGGGCAAGTTCCGCGACTATGTGGCCATTCCCAAGGTCAACGGCTACCAGTCGCTGCACACCACGCTGATCGGGCCGTTCGGCACCAACATCGAATTCCAGCTGCGCACCCATGCCATGGACGTGGTGGCCGAATCCGGCGTGGCGGCCCACTGGCTGTACAAGGCCAGCGAGCCCAACAGCGACACGTCGCAGCGCCTGGGCACGCAGTGGCTGCAGTCGCTGCTGGACATTCAGCAGGAAACGCACGACGCCAGCGAGTTCTGGGACCACATCAAGATCGACCTGTTCCCCGACGCGGTCTACGTGTTCACGCCCAAGAGCAAGATCATGGCGCTGCCGCGTGGCGCCACGGTGATGGACTTTGCCTACGCCATCCACAGCGACGTGGGCAACCGCACCGTGTCGGCCCGGATCAACGGCGAGGAACGCCCGCTGCGCACCGAGCTGTCCAACGGCGACGTGGTGGAGGTCATCACCGACGACAAGGCCCAGCCCAACCCGGCATGGCTGTCGTTCGTGAAGACCGGCCGCGCTCGCTCCAAGATCCGCCACCACCTCAAGACGGTGGCGCAGGAACACTCGCTGGAGCTGGGCGAACGCATGCTCGGGCAGGCGCTTCGCTCCGAAGGCATCGCCCAGCTGCCAACGGCCGACGGCGAACACGCCGCCACCTGGGACAAGCTGCTGCGCTTCACCGGCAACCGCACGCGGGAAGAGCTGCTGTCCGACATCGGCATGGGCAAACGCATCGCCAGCATGGTGGGCAAGAAGCTGGCCGTGCTGCTGAGCGAGACCGGCGTCAAGCCCGACACCGTGCTCATCAGCACCGAGCGGTATGCCGCCGGCCAGGAAGACAGCCTGGCCCACGGCGTGGTCACGCTGGACGGCAGCGAAGGCCTGTCGGTCCAGTACGCCAGCTGCTGCAAGCCCATACCGGGCGACCGCATCGTGGGCTACCTGGGCCGTGGCGAAGGTCTGGTGGTGCATGCCGAGGACTGCGGCGTGGCACGCCGGCTGCGCGCACGCGACGCCGAACGCTTCCTCGAAGTGGAATGGGCCGACGAACCGGTGCGCCCGTTCGACACCACGGTGGTGGTGACCGTTGCCAACGGCAAGGGCGTGCTGGCCCGCGTGGCCGCCGCCATTGCCTCGGCCGAAGGCGACATCACCCATGTGGACATGGGGGACGAGCCGGCACAGACCGCCACCGACATCCGCTTCTCGGTCGCGGTGCGCGACCGCCAGCATCTGGCCGACGTGCTGCGCAGCCTCAAGCGCACGCCCTCGGTCATCAAGGCCCAGCGCTTCAAGCCGGCCAAGACCTGAGCGCCGGCTCAGGCGGGTGCCGGGTAGCGGACCTCGATCACCTCGAGCTCCTGCAGTCCGCCGGGCACGGCCAGCTTGACCACATCACCCACGCGCGACTTGATGAGCGCGCGCGCCACCGGCGAAATCCAGCTGATCTGGCCACTGGCGCTGTCGGCCTCGTCCACGCCCATGATGGTCACCGTGGTCTCCTGGCCTTGCTCGTCGGCATAGGTGACGGTGGCGCCGAAGAACACCTGGTCGTTGCCGTGGTGCAGTGAAGGATCGACCACCTCGGCGATCTCCAGCCGACGGGTCAGGAAGCGGATGCGGCGGTCGATCTCGCGCAGGCGCTTCTTGCCGTAGAGGTAGTCGCCGTTCTCGGAGCGGTCGCCATTGCTGGCTGCCCAGTGCACGATCTCCACGATCTTCGGCCGCTCCTCGTCCATGAGCTGGAACAGCTCGGCGCGCAGCCGGTCGTAGCCGGGCCGGGTGATGTAGTTCTTGCCACCCGGCGGCAGCGGCGGCAGGCCGCCGGCTTCGTCATCGTCGTCCTGGTCGGACTCTTTGGTGAAGGCTTTGCTCATGGAAGGACAGGCATGAACACGGTGGACACAGGCAAGAAAAAAGCCTGCAGCTTGTGGCTGCAGGCTTTTCATAGTGGCGCGGCTGGCAGGATTCGAACCCACGACCCCTTGGTTCGTAGCCAAGTACTCTATCCAACTGAGCTACAGCCGCGAAGCCTTGAAGTATAGCAGCATTTTTGGCGGTTTCGCAAATCGCGCTGCGAAAGCTGCTGGCTAGAAGCCCTGCGTGACGGGGCTGGTTGGTAGGCCGTGTTGGACTTGAACCAACGACCAAGGGATTATGAGTCCCCTGCTCTGACCAACTGAGCTAACGGCCCGAAAGCGGCGGATTGTAGGCGGTTACTTGCCGTGGCTCAGGGCGTTGCTGACGAGCTTGGCGGTCACGTCGACGATCTGGATCATGCGGTCGTAGGGCATGCGCTGCGGGCCGATGACGCCCAGCGTGCCGACCACCTGGCCGTCCACTTCGTAGGGTGCGGTCACGACCGACAGATCCTCGTAGGGCACCACCTGGCTCTCGCCGCCGATGTAGATGCGCACGCCATCGGCCTGGGCCGACACATCGAGCAGGCGCACCAGCTGGGTCTTCTGTTCGAACAGGTCGAACAGGCGGCGCAGGTTGCCCATGTCGCTGGAGAATTCGGAGACCGACAGCAGGTTGCGTTCTCCGGCCACCACCACCTCGTCCGGGCCGCTGTCGGTTTCCGCGCCGATGTTGACCGCCGCCTGCATGAGTTCGGCGATCTCGCCGCGCAGGGCGTCCAGCTCGGTCTTGAGGCGCTCGCGCACCGCCTCCATGGTGAGGCCGGCGTAGTGGGCATTGAGGAAGTTGGCGGCCTCCAGCAGCTGCGACTGGCTGAAGTTGACCTGGGTGTGGATGATGCGGTTCTGCACGTCGCCATCGGGCGAGACGATGATCACCAGCACCCGCCGCTCCGACAGGCTCAGGAATTCGATGTGGCGGAAGACCGACGTCCGGCGGGGCGCCATGACCACGCCCACAAACTGCGACAGGTTGGACAGCAGGTTGGCCGCGTGGCTGATCACGCGGTGTGGCTGGCTAGGATCGATGTTGGGGGCGGTGATGTCGGAGACCGGCGCCACCAGGCTCTCGCGGCGCACGGTGAGCATGGTGTCCACGAACAGCCGGTAGCCGCGCGCAGTGGGAATGCGACCGGCCGAGGTGTGCGGGCTGGCGATCAGGCCCAGCTCTTCCAGGTCGCTCATCACGTTGCGGATGGTCGCCGGCGAGAGGTCCATGCCGGTGGCCTTGGCCAGGGTGCGGGAGCCCACGGGCTGGCCGTCGGCGATGTACCGCTCCACCAGGGCCTTGAGCAACAACTTGGCGCGATCGTCCAGCATGGGCGGGATTTTACGGACGGGCGCCGCCCCTGGGGCGCCACAGCCCTATGTTGTAATTTGCCCATGCCCTCGCCTGCCCCGTCCCGCCCCGCTGCCAGCCGCCAGCGCCGCCCGTTGCGCTTTGCCCATGTGGTGATCGTCGGCAAGTACCACGCACCGGGCTCGCGCAAGGCGGTGGACGAGATCGCGCACTTCCTGCAGGACGAAGGCTGCGTGGTCTCGCTCGAGGAACAGACCGCCCTCAACACCGGCCTCACCAACTTTCCGGCACTCAGCGTGGCGGCCATCGGCGCGCAGTGCGACCTGGCCCGGGTGGTCGGCGGCGACGGCACCATGCTGGGCATCGGCCGGCAGCTGGCCCGCCACGGCGTACCGCTGGTGGGCATCAACCAGGGTCGGCTGGGCTTCATCACCGACATCGCCTTCGAGGATTACCGCGATTCGCTGCGCGCCATCCTGCACGGCAACTTCGAGGAAGACTCGCGCGCGCTCATGGCCGCCAGCGTCTGGCGCGACGGCCGCTGCGTGTTCGAAGCCACGGCGCTGAACGATGTGGTCGTCAACCGCGGCGGCGTGGCCAGCATGATCGAGCTGCGGGTCGAGGTGGACGGGCATTTCGTGGCCAACCAGCGGGCCGACGGCCTGATCATCGCGTCGTCCACCGGTTCCACCGCCTATGCGCTGTCGGCCGGCGGGCCGCTGCTGCACCCGGGCATCGGCGGCTGGGTGATGGTGCCGATCGCGCCGCACACCCTGTCCAACCGGCCGGTGGTGCTGCCCTACACCTGCGAGATCGCGGTGGAAATCGTCTCCGGCCGCGACGCCAGTGCCAACTTCGACATGCAGTCGCTCACCAGCCTGCTGCACGGCGACCGCATCGTGGTGCGCAAGTCGGAACACGCCCTGCGCCTGCTGCATCCCGCAGGCTGGAGCTACTTCGACACCCTGCGCAAGAAACTCCACTGGAACGAAGGGGGCTGAGCCTGCGTGACAATGGCGCTTTGCGTTCCGCCGCCACCTTGTCACCAGCCCCACCATGAGCCTACGACGCATCGCCCTGCGGGATTTCGTCATCGTGCAAAGCCTGGACCTGGACCTGTCTTCCGGGTTCAGCGTGCTCACCGGCGAGACCGGTGCCGGCAAGTCCATCCTGATCGATGCGCTGCAGCTCGCTCTGGGCAGCCGGGCCGATGCCGGCGTGGTGCGGGAAGGCGCCCAGCGCTGCGAAGTGGCCGCCGAGTTCGACAGCCCGCCCGCCCTGACGCCCTGGCTCGACGAACAGGGCCTGGCGGCCGACGACACCCTGCTGCTGCGGCGCACGGTGGACACCGAAGGCCGCAGCCGCGCCTGGATCAACGGCAGCGCCGCAACCGCCACCCAGCTGCGCGCCGTGGCCGACCACCTGGTGGACATCCACGGCCAGCATGCCTGGCAAAGCCTGACCCGGTCGGACGCGGTGCGCGACCTGCTCGATGCCTATGCCGGCACCGACACCGCGCCGGTGCGCCAGGCCTGGCAGACCTGGCGGCAGCACCGCAAGGCGCTGGACCAGGCCCGCGAACAGCAGGCCAGCCTGCAGCAGGACGCCGAACGCCTGCAGTGGCAGATCGCCGAACTCGACAAGCTCTCGCCCGGCGCGGACGAATGGGCCGAACTCAACACCCAGCACGCGCGCCTGGCCAACGCCCAGTCGCTGATCGATGCCACCGCGCTGGCGGTTCAGGTGCTGGACGAAGACGACGGCAGCGCCGGCACGCTCATCAGCCGGGCAGTTTCTGCACTGCAGGGGCTGGTCGAGGTGGAGCCCCGTTTCCGCGCCCCGCTGGACGCACTGGAGGCCGCGCTGGCCCAGGTCCAGGACACGGTGCACGAACTGCATCAGCTGCAGCGCCACACCGACCTCGACCCTGCCCGCCTGGCCGTGCTGGACGAACGCCTGGGCCAGTGGGTGTCCCTGGCGCGCCGCTACCGCCGCCCGCCCGAAGAGCTGGCCGCCCTGCACGCGCAGTGGAAGACCGAGCTGGCCGGGCTGGACGCTGCGCTCGACCTGGATGCCCTGCAGGCCAGGGAGCGCGCCGCCTGGAAAACATTCGAGACCGCCGCCCGCAAGGTGAGCCAGACCCGCGAAAAGGCCGCACCGCGCCTGTCGGATGCAGTGACCGCCACCATGCAGTCGCTGGGCATGCAGGGCGGCCGCTTCGAAGTGGGTCTGTCGCGGCTGGAAGAGGCCCAGGCCCATGGCTGGGAAGCGGTGGAGTTCTGCGTGGCCGGCCATGCGGGCGCCACACCGCGCCCGGTGGGCAAGGTGGCCTCGGGCGGCGAACTCTCGCGCATTGCACTGGCCCTGTCGGTGGTGACCAGCCAGCTCGGCCAGGCCCCGACACTGATCTTCGACGAGGTGGATTCGGGCGTCGGCGGTGCGGTGGCCCACACGGTGGGCCGGTTGCTGCAGCAGCTGGGCCGCGACCGCCAGGTGCTGGCGGTGACCCACCTGCCCCAGGTGGCCGCCTGCGCCCACCACCATCTGCAGGTCAGCAAGCAGCGCCAGGGCCAGCAGACGCTGAGCACGGTGCAGCCCATCGACCACGAGGCCCGCGTGCGTGAGCTGGCCCGCATGCTCGGCGGCGGCGAGTCGTCCGACATTTCGCTGGCGCACGCGCGCGAGCTCTTGGGCGCATGAGCCCCGCCGCCTCCACCCCTCGGCAGCTGGTGCTCATCACCGGCATGTCCGGCTCGGGCAAGTCGGTGGCGCTGGCCGCCCTGGAAGACCTGGGCTTCTACTGCGTGGACAACCTGCCGCCCGAGCTGCTGGCGGCCTTCATGGAGCTGGAGCAGAACCGGCAGGCCCGCCGTGTGGCCGTGGCCATGGACGTGCGCAGCGCCGACGCCCTGCCCGGTCTGCCGGCCAAGCTGCAGGGCCTGCGACAGCGGCAGGACCGGCCGCTGCAGGTGACCTCCATCTTTCTGGACGCCACCACCGACACGCTGGTGCGGCGCTTCTCGGAGACGCGCCGGGCCCATCCACTGTCGGTGCGGCAGCGGGCCGACGGCGACGCGCAGAACGCGCTGATCGAAGCCATCGAGCGCGAACGCGAACTGCTGGCCGAACTGCGCGAGCAATCGCTGGTGCTCGACACCAGCCTGGCGCGGCCGCTGCAGCTGCGGCAGGAGCTGCAGGACCTCGTCGGCCCCGAGGCGCGGCCACTCACACTGGTGTTCGAGTCGTTCGCTTTCAAGCGCGGCATTCCCATGGACGCCGATTTCGTGTTCGACGTGCGCATGCTGCCCAACCCGCATTACGAGCCGGAGCTCAAGCCGCTGACCGGCTGCGATGCGCCCGTGGCCGCGTACCTGCAGGCCCAGGATGAGGTGCGCCGCATGCAGACGCAGATCACCGATTTCCTGGAAGCGTGGTTGCCGTCGATGGTGCGCGACCACCGCAGCTATGTCACCGTGGCGCTGGGCTGCACCGGGGGCCAGCACCGGTCGGTCTATCTGGCCGAACAGCTGGCGCAGCACTTCGCCGGCCGCTGGACGCTGCGGGTGCGGCACCGCGAATCCGACCACTGGCCCCGCCCCGGCCAGGGCTGAGGCCCGGGACTTCGCGCCTTCAGGCTTCCAGCCAGGGTCGCACCGGCGCCGGCAGGCCCACCGCACCCAGCTGATCGCGGCGCACCCAGCGTCCTGCGTCATCGCCCACGGGCCCACCCCCATCGGTCGGCCAGCGCAAGGCCACCGGGTGCAGCCGAAGCTCGCGGTGGGTCAGCGCATGGGCCACGGCATCGCCTTCCATCAGCCGATCGGCCATTGCAGGGGGTACAACTGCGACCAGCGCATCGCGGCTCTGGAACACCGGCGGGCAGAACAGCCCGGCCCAGATGCCGCTTTCCGGTCGCTTCTGCAGCCACACCTCGGTGTGGCCATCGGCCGCAGGGCGTTCGATCAGCAGCAGCCACCAGGCCTCGAAACGGCGGACCAGGCGACGGGTGCGCACCGGGAACCGGGTCGGGTCGCCGCCGCGCCGGCCTTCGCACAGGTCCTGCACCGGACACAGCGTGCACGAAGGGCGGGTGCGGGTGCACACGGTGGCGCCCAGGTCCATCAGGCCCTGGGTGTAGGCGGCCATGTCCTGGGGGTCGGCATCGGGCTGCACCAGGGCCTGGGCCAGGTCCCAGAGCCGGCGCTGGGGACCGGCCAGGGCCAGGTCCGCGTCAAAGGCCAGCAGGCGGGTGAGCACCCGCCGCACATTGCCGTCCAGGATGGACACACGCTCCCCGAAACAGAACGAGGCAATGGCCGCTGCAGTGGACGCGCCGATGCCGGGCAAGCTGGCCAGGTCGGCCGAGCTTTGTGGGAATGCACCGCCCCAGTCGTTAACGACCGCCTGGGCGCAGCGGTGCAGGTTGCGGGCCCGGCTGTAATAGCCCAGGCCACTCCACAGGGCCATGACATCGTCCACCGGCGCTGCGGCCAGCGAGGCCACATCGGGGAATCGTTCCAGAAAACGCGGGTAGTACGACAGCACGGTCGATACCTGCGTCTGCTGCAGCATGATTTCGGAGAGCCACACGCGGTAGGGATCGCGGGTGCCCTGCCAGGGCAGGCCGTGGCGACCCTCGCGCCGCTGCCAGGCAATGAGTGCCGGCGCAAACGCCTGCGGCAACCCTGCCGGCCAAGCGGTCGGCAGTGGCAGTACCCCACCGGTCATACCGGGAGCGGTTCGGTGGCGTCTTCGGTCACCGGTGCGGTCAGCAGCTCGGTGAGTTCGGCCAGCTTCGCGTCCACCTGGGTGAGTGCAGCCTGCATGCCCTGCAGTTCGGCAATGCGCTCGTCCAGACCGCCGGCAGCCTGCTGGATGCGCGATACCGCCTCGATGCGCCGCGTGAAATGCCGGCGGCGGTCGCGCAGCTGGCTGTCGAACTGGGCAGCCGCCGACTTGTTCCAGATCTCCACCTCGTTGACCGCGCTGTCGTACACGGTGCGCAGCCGGCTCATGAGCGCGCGGGCCAGACGCTCGGCGAATTCGGGCTGGGCCAGGCGCAGCGCATTGCCCAGGCTGAGGTACTGCAGGTGGCTTTTCTCGATCAGCACCAGCTCCTGGCCGAAGCGGGCCAGATCGGGCGGCGTGGGCACCTGCAGCGAGAAGCCGTATTCGGCGTTCAGGCTGCGGAAGCTGCCGTCCAGCATGGCCTGGATGTCGGCCGCCATGCGCTGGGCCTTGTCCAGATCGGCCCGCAGGCGGCTGAAGGTGTCGTCGTAGGCGCGGCGCACGCCCAGCTTGATGCCGGGTGCCTTGAGCGCCTTGGCCAGGGCCGAGACCTCGTTGCGCAGGTGGGTGGAGCCCAGCAGGGCGAACAGGTCCTTGAGCAGGCGCAGGTGCACCGAGCGCACCGCCTGGATGCGTGCGCCGCTGGCATCGAACTCGGCCTGCTCCTGCTCGATGCGCAGCCGCATCTGCTTGATGACGCCGGCGTTCTTGCCGCGCAGGCCTTCAAGTTCCTGGATCTGCTCGACCAGGTCACGGGTGCGGGCATGCACCATGCGGCCGGTCTCCACCTGCAGCGAGCGGATGCCGGCGGCCACGGCCGACGACAGGATGCGGCGCCGCTGGGCCAGCAGGTCCTCGCCCAGTGCGTGTTCCAGCTCCAGCAGGTTGCTGGCGTCCAGCAGGTTGTCGTCGCCATTGACCTTGGCCAGCAGGCCCTTCTGGGCCGACACGGCCAGCACCTGCCGGGGCGACACGCCCAGGATCTCGGCCGAGTCCACCCTCTGCGCCGCGATCTGCAGTTGCACCTGTTCGGGCGTGGACAGCGCGTCCCAGAGCGTGTCGATCTTGTTGAGCACCACCAGGCGCGAGGCGGCGTCGGCCGAGGCCACCGCCAGGTGCTGGCGCCAGATGGTGAGGTCGGACTTGGTCACGCCCGTGTCGGCACCCAGGATGAACACCACCGCATGCGCCTGCGGCAGCAGACTGACGGTGAGCTCGGGCTCGGCGCCGATGGCATTGAGGCCGGGCGTGTCCAGGATCACCAGCCCCTGCTTGAGCAGCGGGTGCGCCATGTTGATGAGGGCGTGGCGCCACTTGGGTACCTCCACCAGGCCGTCGCTGCCCGGCAGCGGGTTGTCCTCGGGGATCTCGTCGCTCCAGAAGCCCAGCGAGCGGGCCTCGTCCTGAGACACCCGTCGCACCTCGGACACCTTCTGGATGGCCTTGGCCAGCTGCTTGGGGTCGTTCACGTCCAGATCGACGCGCTCCCACTTCTCGGTGGCGGCGCGCCAGTCCAGCAGCGACTGCTGCTGCAGCCGGGTCTCGATGGGCAGCAGGCGCAGGCAGGGGGGAATCTCGGGGTCGTAGCCCAGCTCGGTCGGGCACATGGTGGTGCGCCCGGCGCTGGCCGGCATGATGCGGCGGCCATAACCGGCAAAGAACATGGCGTTGATCAGCTCGGACTTGCCTCGCGAGAACTCGGCCACGAAGGCCACCATGATCTTGTCGTTGCGGACCTGGGCATGGAGCTGGTCCAGCCGTTCCCGCACCCCGGGCTCCATCAGGTCGTTGTCGACCAGCCATTCGGACAGCAGCTTGAGCCGCAGGGCAAACTGGCGGCGCCAGGCGCCATGCTGATCGAATTCCTGGATGAAGCTCATGGGTGTGGTTGGGTCTCGGGCAGGCTGCGGGCCAATATAGCACCCGATACCCGACCGGGTGTGCGGCCGAAACCGCCGTATCGACCGGCCGTCAGGGCTTCTGGCAGGTCGGACAGAAAAAGGTGGACCGCTGTCCCTGGCGGATCTGGCGGATGGCGGTGGTGCAGACGCGGCAGGATTCGCCGGCCCGGCCATAGACCTGGGCATCCAGCTGAAAGTAGCCGCTTTGCCCCTCGGCACTGGAGAAATCGCGCAAGGTGCTGCCGCCCAGGGCCACCGCCTTGGTCAGCACCTGCACGATGGCCGAGTGGAGCCGGGCAGCGCGCGGGCGGCTGATGCGGTCGGCGCGGGCGGTGGGCCGGATGCCTGCCATGAACAGCGCCTCCGACGCGTAGATGTTGCCCACCCCCACCACGATGTCGCCCGCCAGCAGCACCTGCTTGATGGCGGCGCGGCGCTGCTGCAGCGCCCGGTGGAACGCCACCGGATCGAAACCGGCTTCCAGCGGCTCCACGCCCAGGCCGTCGAGCAGCTTGCGGGCGCGGGGGTCGGCCAGATCGGGCACGCACACCACTGCGCCGAAGCGGCGCGGGTCGTGCAGGCGCAGCAGGCCGCGGTCGGTGTGGAGTTCGAAGTGGTCGTGGGGGCCGGCAGGCGGCAGATCGTCGGCAAACTGCAGGCTGCCCGACATGCCCAGGTGCAGCAGGAGCACGGCCGCATCCAGACGGATCAGCAGGTACTTGCCGCGCCGGTCCACACCGTGGACCGTCTGACCGCTCAGCTCCGCCGGATCGGCCCCCAGCGGCCAGCGCAAGGGTTTGCCCATGCGCGCCGACCGCACCCGCGCACCGCTGATGCGCTGGGCAAAACTGCGTCGGGTGACTTCGACTTCGGGCAATTCGGGCATGCACGCACCTTGGCTGACACGGGCCGCCGGCTGTTCGGGGGGATGCCCGAGCGCCACCGGGGGCCGGAAAGCCTTCCATTATCATGGGCCGATGACCTGTCGCTCCCCTGGCTCTGCCCCTGCACCGCGCGCCCTGGCACGCCTGCAGACCGCCCGTCAACGCTCATGGGCCGCGGCCCTTCTGCTGGTCTTCGGCAGCACGCACGCGCTGGCCCAGACGGCGCCCGAATCGTCGCCGGCGCCGGTGGTCAATTCGGCGTTGAACGCGCCCCTGTTCTACCAGCTGCTGCTGGGCGAGATGAACGTGCGCGAGGGCGATCCGGGTGCCGGGTACTCGCTCATCCTGGACGCAGCCCGCCGCGCCAAGGACCCGCAGCTCTACCAGCGCGCGGTCGAAGTGGCGCTGCAGGCCCGTTCCGGCGACGCCGCGCTGGCCGCCGCCCGCGCCTGGGCGCAGGAGCTGCCCGGCTCGCTGGAAGCCGACCGTTTCGTGCTGCAGATCCTGCTGGCGCTCAACCGGATCGGCGAAACCGGACCGGTGCTGCGCGACCTGATCCGCGACACCCCGGTGGCCGAGCGCAGCGACACCCTCAATGCCATTCCCCAGACCTTTGCGCGGGTGCAGGACAAGGCCCTGGCCGCGTCGGTGGTGCGGGAGGCTGTCACGCCCTCGCTGACCCAGCCGGAGACCGCCGCCGCCGCCTGGACCACCGTGGGACGCATGGAGCTGGCGCAGAACCGCAACGCCACAGCGCTGGAAGCCGCCCGCCAGGGTCACTCGGCCGATCCGGCCTCGCCCTACCCGGCCCTGCTGGCACTGGAGCTGTTCGAACGCGGCGAGAGCACTGCCGAGCCGCTGATCCTTCGCCAGATCAACGCCAGCGGCCGGCGCAGCGCCAACGACACCGCCGTGGCCCTGAACTACGCGCGGCTGCTGATCGACCTGCAGCGCAACGGTGATGCCCGCCGCGAGCTGGCGTCCCTCACAACCCGCCAGCCCGATGAGGCCGAGGCGTGGCTGCTGCTGGCATCCGTCCAGCTGCAGGACAACGCGCTGACCGAAGCCAAGACCTCGGTCGGACAGTTCCTGCGCCTCACCCAGGGCACCACCGACCCGCGCATGCGCCGCATGCAGACCCAGGCCTTCCTGATGGCCGCCCAGGTGGCCGAGAAGCAGGGCGACATCGCAGGCGCCGGCGCCTGGCTGGACCGCATCGAAAGCCCCGAGGACGTGATTGCCGCCCAGGTGCGTCGCGCCTCGCTGCTGGCCCGCCAGGGCCGCATGGCCGAGGGCCGCGCTCTGCTGCGCGCCCAGCCCGAACGCCGCCCCGGCGATGCCCGCCTGAAGCTGCTGGCCGAAGCCCAGCTGCTGCGGGATTTCAAGGCTTTCCGCGAGGCCTACGACGTCTATGGCGAAGCCGTGAAGCGCTTCCCTGAGGATCCAGACCTGCTGTACGAGCAGGCCATGGTGGCCGAGAAGGCCGACCGCATGGCCGACATGGAACGCCTGCTGCGCGAGCTGATCCGCCGCAAACCGGACTTCCACCATGCCTACAACGCCCTGGGCTATTCGCTGGCCGACCGCAACCAGCGCCTGCCCGAAGCCAAGGCGCTGATCGAGAAGGCCTTGTCCATGGCGCCGGACGATCCCTTCATCCAGGACAGCCTGGGCTGGGTCGAGTTCCGTCTGGGCAACCTGCCGCGCGCCATCGAGATCCTGAGCGCGGCCTACCGCAAGCGGCCGGACGCCGAGATCGCCGCCCACCTGGGCGAGGCACTCTGGGTGGCCGGCCGTCGCGACGAGGCACGCAAGATCTGGCGTGAAGGTCTGATCACCGCGTCCGACAACGAGACGCTGCTCTCCACCCTGAAACGGCTGCAGGTCCAGCCATGAAGGCTCGCTGGCAGTGGCTGGCCGCGCTGGCGCTGACCGCCGTGCTGGCCGGCTGTGCCACACCGCCCCGACCCGCCGATGCCGGGTCTGACGTCTGGGTCGGCCGCCTGGCCCTGAAGGTGGACAGCAGCCGCCCGCAGTCGTTTGCCGCCGGTTTCGAACTGCGCGGCTCGGCCGCCGCCGGTGAGCTGCTGCTCACCTCTCCGCTGGGCCAGACGCTGGCCCAGGTGCTGTGGTCGCCACAAGGCGCCGAACTGCGCCAGGGCGATCAGGTCACGCGGCGCGGCAGCCTGGACGAGCTCACCACCGAACTCACCGGCACGGCGGTGCCAGTGCAGGCTCTGTTCGACTGGTTGCGCGGCGCCGGCACAGAGGCGGCCGGCTGGCAGGCCGATCTGGCCGGCTTTGCAGACGGCCGCATCCAGGCCCAGCGCCGCTCCCCGCAACCCGCTGCCGAACTGCGCATCATCGTCCGCCCTTGAACCCGCCATCCCTCACCCGGCTCATGGGCGTTCCGGCGCCTGCCAAAGTCAATCTCTTCCTGCACGTCACCGGCCGACGTGACGACGGATACCACCTGCTGCAGTCGGTGTTTGCGCTGACCGACTGGTGCGACCGGCTGGACTTTGCGTGGCGGGACGACGGCCAGGTGGTCCGACACGACACCACCCCCGGGCTGCTGCCCGACAACGACCTGTGCGTGCGCGCCGCCCGGGCGCTGCAGGCCGCCACCGGCTGCACGCAGGGCGCGGACATCACCCTGGACAAACATCTGCCGGCCGAGGCCGGCCTGGGTGGCGGCTCGTCCGACGCGGCCTCCACCTTGCTGGCGCTCAACCGGTTGTGGGACCTGCGGCTGTCGCGCAGGGCGCTGATGGACATCGGCGTGCAGCTGGGGGCTGATGTGCCGTTTTTCGTGGGCGGCCATTCGGCCTGGGTGGAAGGCATCGGCGAGCAGATCACGCCGCTGCGGCTGCCACCCGTCCGCCTGCTGCTGGTCAAGCCGCCCACCGGTGCTTCGACACAACGCATCTTCGGCTCGCCAAGCCTCAAACGGGACACAAAAACTGCTATACTCCAAGGCTTTGCTGCAAACGACACACAAGACGGGGCGGCAAGTTGGCGAGTTGACCGGCTGGATGAACTTCTGGCCTGGGGACACAACGACCTGCAACCCGTTGCTCAAGCGCTCTGCCCGGTTGTCGGGCACTGCATCGAATGGCTCCAGAGCCAGGGTCTGCAGGGGCGGATGAGTGGTTCCGGCACAGCGGTTTTCGCGGTGCTGCCGGATGGATGGACAGGGATCTCGATCCCGACACCTCCTGAATCCGGCTGGATCTTGCGGGTCTGCAGCATCAGGGATGTGCATCCCCTGGCCGGTTGGGTCAGCGACTGAGTGTCGCGGCAACAGCGGGCGCGGTGGTTGCGCAACCTGCGACAATATCGGTCCTCTGTCGGGCGAAAGCCAGCCAGAAGTCCTGCGTAGGGGAGTCGCCAAGTTGGTAAAGGCACCGGATTTTGATTCCGGCATGCGAGGGTTCGAGTCCTTCCTCCCCTGCCAAACCTTTTCATCACGGTTCACGTGACCTCAGGCCGCCTGCACGAACTGCAGGGCGGCTTTTTCATCGCCGACGCGAAGCTGGGATCAACATGCAGATTCAACCCCCGGATTTCATGATCTTCACCGGCAACGCCAACCCGGTGCTGGCGGCCGAGATCGCCCAGCACCTGGGCACCCAGCTCGGCGCGGCCAACGTCGGTCGCTTTTCCGATGGTGAAGTCACGGTCGAGATCACCCAGAACGTGCGCGCCCGCCACGTGTTCGTGATCCAGTCCACCTGCGCGCCCACCAACGAAAACCTGATGGAGCTGCTGATCATGGTGGACGCGCTCAAGCGCGCGTCGGCCGAGCGCATCTCCGCCGTCATCCCCTACTTCGGTTACGCCCGCCAGGACCGCCGCCCGCGTTCGGCCCGTGTGCCGATCTCGGCCAAGGTGGTGGCCAACCTGCTGCAGACCGTGGGCGTCCAGCGCGTCCTGACCATGGACCTGCACGCCGACCAGATCCAGGGTTTCTTCGACATCCCGGTCGACAACATCTACGCTTCGCCCGTTCTGCTGGGCGACCTGCGCACCAAAAATTATGAAGACCTGCTGGTCGTCTCGCCCGACGTGGGCGGCGTGGTGCGGGCCCGCGCGCTGGCCAAGCAGCTCGGCTGCGACATGGCCATCATCGACAAGCGCCGCCCCAAGGCCAATGTGTCCGAAGTGATGCACGTCATCGGCGACATCGAAGGCCGCAACTGCGTGATCATGGACGACATGATCGACACCGCCGGCACGCTGGTGAAGGCGGCCGAGGTGCTCAAGGAGCGCGGCGCCAAGAACGTGTACGCCTACTGCACCCACCCGATCTTCTCGGGCCCGGCCATCGAGCGCATTGCCAAGGGCAACGCACTCGACGAGGTGGTCGTGACCAACACCATTCCCCTGTCGCAGTCCGCTCAGGCCTGCGGCAAGATCCGCCAGCTCTCCGTGGCGCCGCTGATGGCCGAGACCATCGCGCGCATCGCCTCGGGCGAGTCGGTCATGAGTTTGTTCGCCGATCAGGACAACCTGTTCTGAGGCGACAAAAAGCAGGTCACGCCGAGTGGTGTGGCCTTTTTCAACCCGAGGCGTTCTGGTCGCGGAACCCCTCCACAGGAGTCAGTCATGCAATTCGTCGCTTTTGAGCGCGCCAAGCAGGGTACGGGTGCGAGCCGCCGTCTGCGCAACACCGGTCGCGCGCCCGGTATCGTCTTTGGTGGCACCGCCCCGGCCGTCACCATCGAACTCGATCACAACGCCCTGTGGCACGCCCTGAAGAAAGAGGCCTTCCACTCGTCGATCCTGGACATGGAACTCGCCGGCACCGTGCACAAGGTCCTGCTGCGCGACGTGCAGTACCACCCCTACAAGCCGCAAGTCCTGCACGTGGATTTCCAGCGCGTGGACGAGAAGACCCGCCTGCGCAAGAAAGTGCCCCTGCACTTCGCCGGTGGTGAAGAGTCGCCGGCCGTCAAGAACGACAAGTGCCTGATCAACCACGTCATGACCGAGATCGAGATCGAGTGCCTGGCCGTCCAGCTGCCCGAGCACATCACCATCGATCTGAGCAAGGTCGAGAAGGGTGCCACGATCCACACCGGCGACATCCAGCTGCCCAAGGGCGTCAAGCTGGTGACCCATGGCCGCACCAACCTGACCGTGGCCACCGTGGTGGAGCCGGTCGAGGAAGTGGTGGCCGCTCCGGTCGCCGCTCCGGCCGACGACAAGAAGAAAAAGAAGAAGTAAGCAAGGCCTCCACGCTCCGCCGCTTAGCGGGTCGCTGCCCCCCAGGGGGCGCGTTCCGGCTTGGGGCGGCCCGGCGCCGGAACATCCTGTGCTTTGCCTCGAAGGCCCGCTTAGGCGGGCCTTTGTTTTGGATAATCGCGCCCCATGATCAAGCTCATCGTCGGCCTGGGCAACCCGGGCCCGGAATACGAACAGACCCGGCACAACGCCGGTTTCTGGTGGGTCGACGAGGCCGCGCGCCTGCTCAAGGTGTCGCTGCAGCTCGACCGCAGCCACGCCGGCCTGCTGGCCCGCGCCAACGTCGACGGTCAGACGGTGTGGCTGCTGGAGCCCCAGACCTTCATGAACCTCTCGGGCAAGTCGGTGGGATCGTTGGCGCGCTTCTACAAGATCGCGCCGGAAGAGGTGCTGGTGGTGCACGACGAACTCGACCTGCCGCCGGGCGAGGTCAAGCTCAAGAAGGGTGGCGGTCATGCCGGCCACAACGGCCTGCGGGACATCCATGCACAGCTTGGCAGCCCGGACTACTGGCGGCTGCGCATCGGCATCGGACACCCGGGCAACAAGAACGAGGTGGCGAACTGGGTGCTCAAGAAGCCCTCACCGGACGACCGCATCGCCATTGCCCAGGCGCTGGACCGCAGCCTGCGTGCCCTGCCCCACCTGCTGGCCGGCGCCATGGACCGGGCCACTCCGCTGATCCATACCAGCAAGCCGCCACGGCCCAAGCCGCCCAGGCCCGCGCAGGCAGCGGGCGATCAGGCTGGCCCCGAGGCCTCACCGGCGGCCGACAAGCCCTGACCCGCCTTCTGCAGGCGCTGGTACTTCTGCCACAGCGTCTCGCGGTTTTCGACGTGGGCGGGGTTGATGGGGATGCAGGCCACCGGGCAGACCTGCACACACTGGGGCTCGTCGAAGTGGCCCACGCACTCGGTGCAGCGGGACGGATCGATCTGGTAGATCTCCTCGCCCATGGAGATGGCCTGGTTGGGGCACTCGGGTTCGCAGACGTCGCAGTTGATGCACTCGTCGGTGATCATCAGGGCCATGGTTCGATCCTCAGGCCTGCAGGGGCGAGGGCAGCAGCCGGCGGGCCACTGCCGGACTGACCATCTGCGACACGTCGCCGCCAAGCGTGGCGATCTCGCGCACCAGGGTGCTGGAAATGCACTGCAGCTCGGCCTGGGGCAGCAGAAAGACGGTTTCCACACCGGGGTGCAGCTTGCGGTTCATGGCGGCCATCTGGGCCTCGTAATCGAAATCGGTGAGGTTGCGGATGCCGCGCACCACGGCACAGGCACCGTGCTGGCGGCAGAAATCCATGATCAGGCCGTCGAACGGCAGGGCGCGCACCCGGCCCGGCAGGCCGGCGGCGGCCTCTTCCACCATGGCCAGGCGCTCGTCCAGACCGAAGCGGGTTTTCTTGTGGTGGGCGCGGGCCACGGCCACGATCAGTTCATCGAACAGGCCGGCGGCCCGCTGCATCACGTCCTGATGACCCAGGGTGACCGGGTCGAAGGTGCCGCTGTAGACGGCGGTGCGGCGAATGTGGGCGACGGAGGTCATCCCGGGATTATCCGCCCAGGGGCTCCAGCAGGTGAAAGGCCACGGCGCCAGCACGGGCGTGGCGGTGCCGCTTGAGGCCCAATGGCGCGAGTTCTTCGTCGGTCCAGTCGCGTGCGGCTTCCAGGTACACCAAGCCCTGCGGGCCGATGGCGGAGGCCGCGGCCTGGAGGGCCGGCAGGAACAGCGCCTCGGCCTCGAAAGGCGGGTCGAGAAAGACCACATCCCAGCCCTGGCCGGCGCGCTGGCGCAGGGCGCTCAGGCCATCGCCACGCTCCACGCGGACCGCGCTGGCCTTGAGCCGCTGGCTGGTGGCCTGCAGCGAGGCCACGAGTGCCGGTGTCTGCTCCACCAGCAGCACCTCGGCTGCACCGCGCGAGGCAGCCTCCAGGCCCAGGGCGCCGGTGCCGGCGAAGGCGTCGATGCAGCGCAGGCCGGTCAGATCCTGCCCCAGCCAGTTGAAGAGCGTCTCGCGCACCCGCGAGGGCGTGGGGCGCAGGCCGGGCAGATCGGCCACCGGCAGCTTGCTGCGCTTGAACAGGCCGCCCAGGATGCGCACCTCGTGCGGGGCCTGGGCGGTGGCGGAACGGGGTGTGGGTGCGCGGGGGCGGCGGGGAGATGACGAAGCCATGCCCCGAGCTTACCGGGCCGAGGCCTGCGGCGACTCGGCCGGCACGCCCACCACCACGGTGGCCATGCGCTCGGGCTGCACCACGCGGGCAAAGGCGCGCTGGATGTCGGCGCGGCTGACCCGCCGGATCTGGTCGGTCCAGGTGTCCAGGTAGTCCAGCGGCAGACCGCTCCAGGCGATGTTGGCCACGTTGTCCAGCAGCTTGCGGTTGCTGTCGATGCGCAGGCCGAAGCCGTTGATGAGAAAGTCCTTCGCACCCTGCAGTTCGGCGTCGGTCGGGCCGTCCTGCACGAAGCGCTGCACCACGTCGCGGGCGACCTGCACCGCCTGGCGGGCCTGATCGGGCCGGGTGGTCAGGCCGATCTGGAACGGGCCGGCATGGCGACCCGGCGAGAAGTAGCTGTAGACGCTGTAGCTCAGGCCGCGCTTCTCGCGCACCTCGGTGGTCAGGCGCGACACGAAGCCGCCGCCGCCCAGGATGTAGTTGCCCACGAACAGCGGGAAGAAGTCGGGATCGTTGCGGGCGATGCCGGGCTGGCCGATCAGCACCTGGGCCTGCGCGGCACCGGCAAAGGGCAGCCAGCGTTCCACACCGGTCTGCAGCGGCGCCACCTCGGGCACGGCGGGCAGGGGCTGACAGCCGTTGGGCTCGATGGCGGCCATCAGGCGCTGGGCAATGCGTTCGGCCTGCGCGCGGTCGATGGCGCCCACCATCGTCACCTGCGCGCGGCAGGCCGCTGCATGACGACGGTAGAAGTCGCGCATGTCGGCGGTGCCGATGGCCCGGTAGCTGTCGGCCGTGGCCTGCTGGCCGTAGGGATGGTCACCGAACACCGACTGCGCGAAGGTGCGGGCGGCCAGGGTGCCCGGCCGGGTCTCGGCCTGCTGCAGTGCCGCCAGCAGTCGCTCGCGGTCCCGCTGCCACACGGCCTGCGGCCAAGCGGGGGCGGCCATCTGGCGCGCGGCGAGGGCCACCGCACGCTCCAGCAGATCGGGCTGGGTCAGAGTGCGCAGCTGCAGGCTGAGGCGGTCGCTGCCGGCGCTGGCACCGAACTGGGCGCCCAGATCCACCCAGGCCTCGCTCAGGGCGTTCTCGTCCAGCGCGGGCTGGCCTCCCTGGGCCGCCACACCGCCCGACAGCAGGCCCGCCGTGACCGATGCCAGACCGGCCTGGCGGACGGGTTCGCGCCGGCTGCCGCCGTCGAAGTCGATCTGCACGTCCAACATGTGAATGGTCGGGCTGCGCACCAAGTACACCCGCGCACCCGACGGTTGCGTCCAGTGTTCGATGGGGATGGCTGCCTGGGCGGTGCCGGCGCCGGCGGCCAGCAGGCCCGTCACCAGCATGGGTTGCAGAAGGTTCTTGAAGAAACGCATGACAGACACCGATCAGGGTTGGGCCGGCACCAGCACGCCGGTGGTGAGCTGGTCGTCGGAGAAGTAGCGGGCAGCGACCCGCTGCACGTCGGCGGGCGTGACCGTGTCCAGCGCCGCCATCAGGCGATCGCCACCGTCCAGCCCCAGGCCCTGCACCCAGTAGCTGCCCAGTTCCTGGGCCTGGCCGAACACCGAATCGCGCTTGTAGACCTCACTGGCACGCCATTGGGTCTTGACCCGCTGCAGCTCGGCCGGCTGCACGCCTTCGCGGGCGATGCGGGCCACCTCGGCCTTGAGCGCGGCGCTGGCCATCTCGGGCGTCACGCCACGGGCCGGCACAGCGGTGAGGGAAAACACCTGCGGCCCCCGCCCGAGCAGACCGAATGAGGCGCTGGCGCTGTCGGCCACGCGCTTGCCGCCCATGCCCTGGCCTTGCACCAGCGCGCGGTCGAGCCGGGCACCGCTGTAGCCATCGAGCACGGCCGACAGCATGGTCAGGGCCAGTGCATCGCGGTTGGCATCGTCCTGGGCGCCGGTCCAGCGCGGCGCCTTCCAGGCCAGGGTGACCAGCGACTGTTCGGTCACGGCGCGGTACTCCATGCGGCGCGGGCCGGTCTGCCTGACCTCGTCGCGCGGCTTGCGCGGCGGCACCGGCCGGGCCTCGATGCGGCCGAAATGCTTCTCGGCCAGCGCCCGCACCCGCTCGGGCTCCACGTCACCGGCGATCACCACGGCAGCGTTTGCCGGCACATACCAGCGGCGGTAGAAATCGCGGACGTCCTGCGGGGTGAGCGCATCCAGATCGCTCATCCAGCCGATGATGGGCCGGCGGTACGGACTGGTCTGGAACAGCGTGGCGTTGAAGGCCTCGAACATGCGCGCCTGGGGCGATTCTTCGGTGCGCTGGCGCCGCTCTTCCTTGACCACCTGGATCTCTCTGGCGAACTCGGCATCGTCCCACTGGTTGCGGGCGAAGCGGTCGGCTTCCAGCCTCATCACGTCTTCCAGCCGGCTGGCCGGCACCTGCTGGTGGTAGGCGGTGGCATCGCGGCTGGTGAAGGCGTTGTCGCGCCCGCCCAGGGCTGCCACGCGGCGCGAGAACTCGCCGGGCTTCAGATCGGGCGTGCCCTTGAACATCATGTGCTCCAGCACATGGGCCACGCCGGAGGTGCCGTCGACCTCGTCGATGGAACCCACGCGGACCCACACCATGTGGGCCACGGTGGGCGCACGGCGGTCGGGCTGCACGATGAGGGTCATGCCGTTGGAGAGTGTGTACTGCACCGGCCGGACCGTGGCGGTAGCGGTGGCGGTGGCGGCGGCCGCAGCCACCGGCTGGGCATGGGCAGCGGTGACGGAAAAGACGCCGGCCAGGGCCAGCAACAGGGCCGAGGCCAGGGTCGAAGCCGGGGCTGGCGAGAGCGGAGAAAGGCGTTTCATAGAATCCGGATGATTCCAGAGACCGCTGAATGTTCTCCTTCTTCAGAAAAAAACCCCCTGTTCCTGCCGACGCACCGGCCCAACCCTCGGCCCCACCGGCAGGCCTGAGCGTCCCGGTCCCGGCTCCCGCTCCGGCGGCCGAAGCCCCGCGCCAGGGCTGGCTGGACAAGCTGCGCGCCGGCCTGCGCAAGACCGGCGGGCAGATCGCCACCGTCTTCACCGGGACCCGCATCGACGATGCGCTGTACGAGGAGCTGGAATCGGCCCTGTTGATGGCAGACACCGGTGTGGCAGCCACCACCCACCTGCTGGACGACCTCAAGCGCCGCGTGAAGGAGGCCAGGGCCACCGACCCGCAGGCGGTCAAGGGACTGCTGGCCGAGGCGATTGCCGACCTGCTGGCGCCGCTGCAGAAGCCGCTGGTGATCGGTGAACACCGGCCCACCGTGATCATGGTGGCCGGCGTGAACGGCGCCGGCAAGACCACCTCCATCGGCAAGCTCACCCGGCACCTGAGCCACAGCGGCGCCACCGTGCTGCTGGCTGCGGCCGACACCTTCCGCGCTGCAGCACGCGAACAGCTGGCGGTCTGGGCCGACCGCAACACGGTCGAGATCATCACCCAGCAAGGCGGCGACCCGGCAGCGGTGAGCTTCGATGCGGTCACCGCCGGCAAGGCGCGCGGTCGCGACGTGGTGCTGGTCGATACCGCCGGCCGCCTGCCGACGCAGCTGCACCTGATGGAAGAGCTACGCAAGATCAAGCGCGTGGTGCAGAAGGCCGAGGCCACGGCCCCCCACGAGGTGCTGCTGGTGATCGATGGCAACACCGGTCAGAACGCACTGGCCCAGGTCAAGGCCTTCGACGACGCGCTGGGCCTGACCGGCCTGGTGGTGACCAAGCTGGACGGCACCGCCAAGGGCGGCGTGCTGTGCGCCATAGCCCGCCAGCACCCAGTGCCGGTGTACTTCATCGGCGTGGGCGAAAAGCTCGAAGACCTGGAAACCTTCGACGCCCGCGAATTCGCCCAGGCCCTGCTCAACTGACCCGGCCGGGTCAATCCTCTTCGGTGTAGCCGCGCCAGCGGCCCATGGCCTGGCGCATGGTCAGCAACTGACGCTCGAACCGGGGGCAGGCCTGGCACAGGGCCAGGTGCAGCTTGAGCGCCAGACGCTCGTTCCAGGGCAGGTCGCGGTCTTCCCGGGCGATCAGCAGGGCGCTGGCCTCCTTGCAGGTGCGGCGGAAGGGGTATGGGGCTTTCATGATCGGTCGGTCCGTGCAAACCAGTTCAGTTCCAGGCACTCCCGCAGACGCAGACGGGCCCGGTGCAACAGGACGTAGAGGTTCGTCGGGGTGACATCGAGTTCCTTACAGATCTCCTCGGTCGAGAGCTCCAGCCATTCGCGCATCAGGAACAGACGCCCCTGCACCGGGGGCAGACGCTCGGTGCAGGCTTCCAGGATGGTCATGAACTGGCGGCTGTCCAGATCATGCTCCGGGTTGCCCCACTCGGTCGGCGCTTCGGCAAAGTGACCATCGGCCTTGAAGGCCATGTGGTCCAGCGGGTCCTCGCGTTCGTCGCCGCTGTCGCTGCCGACGCAGACCTCGCGGCCGTGGTGGCGCAGGGCATCGACCACCTTGTGCTTGAGGATGCCGACCAGCCAGGTCTTGAGCTGCGAGCGCCGCTCGAAGGCCTGCGGCCGGGACAGGGCCGCGAGCATGGTTTCCGACACCGCGTCCTCGGCCCACGCGTCGTTGCGCAGCTGCAGCCGCGCGAACTTCATCAGGTAAGGGCGCAGCTCCGCCACTTGCTGATCGAACGGGAGATCGGGTGTCGACATGGGCGGCCAGTGTAATGAAATGGCGGCTTCGTCGACCGACAGGCATTTCAAGGAGATGCCCGATGCCGACCCGACGTCACGTCATGGCCCTGTCACTGGCCGCCTGCCTGCCCGGCCTGCCGGTGCGGGCCGCACAAGGGCCAGCGGTGCCGCTGCTCAGGAGCACCACGCTGGAAGGCCAGCCCTTCGATCTGGCCGCGCTGCGCGGCAAGGTGGTGATGCTGGTGTTCTGGTCCACCGGATGCCCGGTCTGCCGCGACAAGATGCCCGAGCTGCGCGCCAATGCGCGCGGCTGGGCCGGTCAGCCTTTCGAGCTGGTCACCGTCTGCACCGACGCCGACCGGCGCGAGCTCGATGTCTATCAGCGGGCTGTGCTGATCACGCTGCCGCCGGCACAAAGGCACCCGTCGCTGTGGCGCGGCACACCCGGGCACACCGACAACTTCGGTGCGCCCGGCCTGCTCCCGGCCACCTGGCTCGTGGACAAGCAGGGGCAGATCGCCGAGAGCTACCACGGCCGCATTCCCCCCCAAGCCTGGGACCGGATTGCCGATCTGCTGTGAAGATTTTTTTCGGTGCTGCGTAAGAAGACCCGCCATCGGCCGACCGACGTTCAGCCAGGGCCATCCATCCGATCCCGGAAGCGCCAGGGCTGATGTTTCCACCTCAACCGGAGTCCTCTCATGAACCAACGTCAACTGATCGCTGCTGCTGCCACCACGCTGATGTCCATGTCGCTGCTCACCGCAGCACCGGCCATGGCCCAGTCGAAAGAGAAATGCTTCGGCATTGCCAAGGCGGGCCAGAACGACTGCGCCAGCATCAACGGCGCCCATTCCTGCGCCGGCCAGGCCAAGGTCGACAACGACAAGGGCGAGTGGAAATACGTGGCCGCGGGCACCTGCGCCAAGCTGGGCGGACTGTCGCTGGAACAGGCCAAGGCCGCCAGCAAGAAAGGCTGATCATGGACACGCCCGCGCGCCTGCGCTGCGGCATCGGATGGCGCCACCCGCACCGGCAGGCGCTGTTCGAGAGCGAGGTGGCGCCGGGCTTCATCGAGGTGCACAGCGAGAACTACTTTGCACCCGGAGGAGCAGCGCGGGCCAGCCTGCTGGCCGCCCGCGAACACCATGCGGTGAGCCTGCACGGCGTGGGCCTGGCACTGGGTTCCGTGACCGGCGTCGACCCCGATCACCTCCAGCAGCTCGGCCAGCTGGTGCGCGAGGTGCAACCCGTGCGTGTGAGCGATCACGCCTGCTTTGCCCGGGTGGACTGGACCGGCAGCACCATGGTGCATGCCGCCGACCTGCTGCCCACACCCTTCACCCGCGAGGCGCTCGAGGTGTTCTGCGCCAACGTGCAACGGGTGCAGGACCACCTGCAGCGGGAGATCGCGGTGGAGAACCTGTCGTCCTACCTGCGCTGGCGCGGTGACGAAATGGACGAACCCGCCTTCCTGTGCGAGCTGGTGCGCCGCACCGGCTGCCGGCTGCTGCTGGACATCAACAACCTGCTGGTGAATGCGTTGAACGACCAGCGTCAGGGCACGTCCGACGATGCGTGTGGCGACCCATCGGCCGTGGCCCGCGCCTGGATCGACCGCCTGCCGAGCGGCATCGTCGCGGAACTGCATCTGGCCGGTCATGCCGACACCGGCGACATCGTCATCGACGACCACGGCAGCCCGGTGCCGCCGGCCGTCTGGTCGCTGTACCGGCACGCGGTGCAGCGGCTGGGACCGGTGCCTGCCCTGGTCGAATGGGATACCGACCTGCCCTCCTTCGATGTGCTCATGGCCCAGGCCCGGGAAGCCGACCGCCTTCTGCAGCTGGCACTCGCATCACCGGCCCGGGATCGGCTGGCGGGGGCGGCGGCATGAGCCCCCTGGCCCTGCAGCAACAGCTGCTGGTGCAGTCGCTGCTGACGCACCCTGGCAGCCAGGAGCGGCAACGTGCCCAGCGGCGCCTGGAGCCCTGGCTGCGACCCGGTGCCGAGCGCGGCCTCATGGCCTACCGGGCCCACGGCCATGCGCTGGCCGAGCGTTGCCTCGCGGCGGCGTACCCGGTGGTGACACAGCTCGTCGGCGAGACCACATTGCGTTCGGTGGCCCGGACGCTCTGGCATGCCCACCCGCCACAGGCCGGTGACATCGGCCTGTGGGGCGAACCCCTGCCCGCCTGGCTCGACGGCTGCGACGACCTGCGTTCGGTACCCTTTCTGGCCGACGTGGCCCGGGTGGAGTGGGCGCTGCATCTCGCTGCGCGCGCCGCCGACGCCGCTGGGGATCGCCCCAGTCTGGAACGGCTCATGGACGATGAAGCCGACGCCCTGATCCTGCAGTTCGCGCCGGGCACCGCCGTGTTCGACAGCCCCTGGCCAGTGGCCGATCTGATCAACCACCACCTCACGGGCCAGCCCCGGCTGGACCGGCTGGTGGCCGAGCTCCGCACCCCAGGCCTGCGTCATGCGCTGGTGGTGCGCGAGGGCTGGCGCAGCACGGTGCAGACCATCGGTCCGGCCGAAGCCATGCTGACCACCACCTCGCTGGCCGGCGGCTCGCTGGGCCAGGCACTCGACGCGGCAGCGCGGTGCAACGACGAAACCTTCGATTTCCCGACCTGGCTGCTGCACGCGGTGCAGAACGGCCGCATCACAGGAGTGTCTGCATGACCAGCTTCGCCCGCCCCCTGCACCGCACATGGAGCACCATCGAACGCGGCCTCGCCGCCCTGCAGCCGGCAGGAGCGCTGGCGGCCCGCCTCTACGTGGCGCAAGTGTTCTTCCTTGCCGGCCTGACCAAGATCCGCGACTGGGACACCACGCTGCTGCTGTTCACCGAGGAATACCGGGTCCCCCTGCTGCCGCCGGCCTGGGCGGCCCTGTCGGGCACCGCCGGCGAGCTGGTGCTGCCTGTCCTGCTGGTGCTGGGCATCGGCGGGCGGTTCGCGGCGCTGGGGCTGAGCGTGGTGAATGCGGTGGCAGCCATCAGCCTGCCCGACATCGCGCCCGCCGCCTGGCAGCAGCACCTGACCTGGGGTGCACTGCTGGCTGCCCTGGTGCTGGCAGGGCCAGGGCCATGGTCGATCGACCGATGGTGGCAAGGGTCAAAGTCCATCCGACCTGGCGTCATGAATTAAGCTGACGCGCCCAACCGCCGGAGACACGCTTGAACCTTGCACCACCGTCCCTCCGCCGCCGCCAGCTGCTGCTGGGGCTGGCCGCCACACCCTGGGCCTCAGGCCCGGCCATGGCCCAGACCACCGCCGATGCCTGGACCGCCATCGAGCGCAGCGCGCGCGGCCAGACCGTGTTCTGGAATGCCTGGGCCGGCAGCGCCCAGACCAATGCCTACATCCAGTGGGTGGCGGGCCAGGTCAAGGCGCAGTTCGGCATCGAGCTCAAGCACGTCAAGATCAACGACACCGCCGACGTGGTGCAGCGGGTCCGGGCTGAGAAGGCCGCCGGCCGCGTCCTGGGCGAAGGCACGGTCGATCTGGTGTGGATCAATGGCGAGAACTTCGCTGCCATGAAGCGCGAGGGCCTGCTGTTCGGCCCCTGGGCCGAGAGCCTGCCGAACTTCCGGCTGGTGGACGTGGCCGGCAAACCCACCACCCGCAACGATTTCTCGGTGCCCACCGACGGCATGGAATCGCCCTGGGGCATGGCCCAGTTCACCCTCATGGCCGACAGCCGCCGCCTGAGCGAGCCGCCGCGCAGCATGCAGGCCCTGCTCGGACTGGCGCGCAGCCAGCCCGGGCGCATCACCTACCCGCGCCTGCCCGACTTTCATGGCACCACCTTCATCAAGCAGGCGCTGGTCGAACTCGCTCCCGAGCCCGGCCTGCTGGCCCGCCCGGTGACCGACGCTGCCCTGGCCAGCCAGACTGCACCGCTGTGGAAGTTTCTGGAAGCCCTGCGGCCCCACCTCTGGCGCCAGGGCCGGCAATTCCCGCAGAACGCCGCTGCCGTGCGGCAGATGATGGCCGACGGCGAACTGCTGCTGGCCATCACCTTCAATCCCAACGAAGCCGCCAACGAGATCGCCGCGCGGCGCCTGCCGCCCACCGTGATCAGCTGGCAGTTCGACAAGGGCACCATCGGCAACACCCACTTCGTGGCCATCCCGTACAACGCCCGCAGCGCACCGGCGGCCCAGGTGGTGGCCAACTACCTGCTGTCGCCGGCGGCCCAGGCCCGCAAGGCCGACATCGCCCACTGGGGCGACCCCACGGTGCTCGACCTGGGCAAGCTGGGGGCGCCCGAACGCGCACTGTTCGGCAGCCGCCCGCTGCCGGGGCAGGTGAAGGAGCCAGCGCCCACGCTGCCGGAACCGCATGCTTCCTGGGTCGATCCGCTGGAGCGGGAATGGACCCGCCGCCACACGGGTTGACGGACCCGACCTTTTCTTTCGCAACCCGTTGAAGCAACGACCGCTGGCCATCGCCCTGCTCCTGCTGGCCGGGCTGCCCACGGCCACGGTGGCCGCGCTGGCCCTGCTGGCCGGCCTGGACCCCGCCGGCTGGCGCGACCTGCTGACCCAGCCCGGGCTGGCCCGCTCGGTGGCGCTGACCTTGTTCACCGGCCTGGCCTCCACCGCACTGGCCTGGTGGATCAGCGGGTGGCTGCTGCAACAGGCTTTCGTGAACGGGCAGATCGCCCGCCTGCTGCGCCCGGTGCCGGCCATGCTGGCCACACCGCATGCGGCCATGGCCATCGGGCTGGTGTTCCTGCTGGCGCCCAGCGGCTGGCTGCTGCGGCTGGTGGCCCCGCTGGCCGGCTGGGACCAGCCCCCGGCCTGGACCACCACGCAGGACCCCTGGGGCCTGGGCCTGGTGCTGGCGCTGGTGGTCAAGGAGGTGCCCTTCCTGCTCTGGACCGCCGCCACCCAGCTGCAGCGCGACGACGTGCTGCGCCGCTGGCAGGCCGAACACGCCCTGGCCCGGACGATGGGCTACGGCGCCGGCGCGGCCTTCCGGCGCGTGGTGTGGCCGCAGCTGGCACGGCGCCTGCGCTGGCCGCTGCTGGCGGTGCTGGCCTACGGGCTGACGGTGGTCGACATGGCGCTGATCATCGGTCCGGCCTCGCCCCCCACGCTGGCGATGCAGGCCTGGCAATGGCTGCTCGATGCCGATGCCCTGGTGCAGTCGCGCGGCGCGGCGGCCGGCATGGTGCTGGTCGGGCTGGTGGCGGCCAGTGCCGTTCTGGCCGACCGTGCATTGATGCGCCGTCCTGCGCCGGGCAACGGGCAGCGGGGCGGTGTGCAGCCACGGGGCCCGGCGACCGGCCTGCGGAGCCTGTGGCCGCTGGGCAGTCTGTCGGCACTGGCGGGTCTGTATGGCCTGGTGCTGGCCTTGCTCGCCCTGGGCAGCATCAGCGGTGTATGGCCCTTCCCCGACCTGTGGCCGCAGCTGTGGAGCCTGGACGCCTGGCGTACCGTGGCCGACAGCAGCGCCACGCTGACCACCACCTTCTGGCTCGCGCTGGCCAGCAGCGCACTGGCCCTGACCTGGAGCGTGGCCTGGCTGGAAGCCGCCCCGCCCGATTGGGACCGTCTGGCCCGGCCGCTGCTGTACGCATCGCTGGTGCTGCCGGGCGTGCTGTGGGTGGTGGGCCTGTACCGCCTGGGACTGGGCCTGCGGCTGGAGGCCACAGCCACCGGCCTGCTGCTGGCCCACACGCTGATGGCCCTGCCCTATGTGCTGCTGTCGCTCAGCCCGGCCTACCAGGGCTTCGACGCGCGGCATGCGCAGGTGTGCGCCAGCCTGGGCCACGGGCGCTGGGCCTTTCTGTGGCGGGTGAAATGGCCGTTGCTGCGGCAGTCGCTGGCGGCCGCGCTGGCGGTGGGTTTTGCGGTCAGTGTGGCGCAGTACCTGCCCACGCTCTACCTGGGCGCCGGCCGGCTGAGCACCGTGACCACCGAGGCCGTGACCCTGGCCGCCGGTGGCCAGCGTTCGCTGCTGGGCGCCTTTGCGGGCTTGCAGTGGCTGCTGCCGGTGGCGGCCTTTGCCCTGGCCGCCTGGGTGGGCCGGCCCCGTCGCTTTGCCGCACAAGGAACGGCATGAGCCTGCAATTGCAGATCACCCGCCTGGGCACCCCGCGCCAGACCCTGCTGGCCGGACTGGACCTGAGCGTGCCCCCCGGTGAGGTGCTCACGCTCATGGGACCGAGTGGCTGCGGCAAGAGCTCGCTGCTGGCCGCCGTGGCCGGCACACTGCCGGCGGGGCTGCAGTTCCAGGGCCGTGTGCGGCTGGACGGTCAGGACATCACCGACTGGCCGACCGAGCGGCGCGGCGTGGGCCTGCTGTTCCAGGACGATCTGCTGTTCGCCCACATGACCGTGGCCGAGAACCTGCTGTTCGCGGTGCCGCCGGGTGCGCTGGCCGAGCGCCGTGCCCAGGTGACGGCGGCGCTGGCCGAAGCCGGACTGGACGGCATGGGCGACCGCGATCCGGCCTCGCTGTCGGGCGGGCAGCGCTCGCGGGTGGCGCTCATGCGTGCCCTGCTGGCCCGGCCGCGCGCCCTGCTGCTGGACGAACCCTTCTCGCGGCTGGACACCGCGCTGCGGGCGCAGTTCCGCGCCTTCGTGTTCGAGCACATCCGACAACGCGGCATCCCGGCGGTGCTGGTCACGCACGACGAGGCCGACGTGGCCGACCCCGCACACCGGGTTCAGCTGGCTGCGCCGTGAACGGGGGTCGATGAGGGCGGGCGCTGCCGCTGCTGCCATCTTCGCCAGTCCTCGGGCTCGTCCACATCCCACAGCATCGGGCCTTCCCAGAGCGACAGGCCGGCCGCCTGCAGCCGCTGGCGGGTCTGTTCGGCGACCACCGAGGTGCTCCAGGTCACGCCATCGAACACACCCGGTGCCGGACGGCGCAAGCCCAGCAGCACATAACCGCCGTCCTCGGCGGGCAGCAGTGCGGCATCGTGCGTCTGCAGCGCATCGGCCACCTGCTGCAGGTGATCGGGCGTGAGCGCCGGGCAGTCGGTGCCCAGCAGGATCAACGGGCCAGCACGGGCGGCAAAGTGGTGCTGCACCACCGCCTGCATGCGCCGACCCAGGTCACCTTCGGGCTGGGGCATGAGGTGCATGCCCCGGTGCCGTTGCCAGGCCTGAAAGTGCCGGTGCGCCACATCGGGTGCGCACCACAGGGTGAGCGGCCCCAGGGCAGCAGCGCGCACCGTGAGCAGGGTCTGGCGCAGCAAGGCGCGCTGCGCCCGGGCGGCACCAGCCTGGCCCAGCAGCGGCGCCAGCCGGGTCTTGGCCAGGCCGGGCACCGGCGCCTTGGCCAGCACCGCCAACGCCGCACCGGCGCGGGGACGGTAACCGTAGCGGCTGGCCAGATCGGCCGCATCGGCCCCCAGCGCCCAGGCGGCGCGCAGGCGCCACATGAGCCCCACGGTGCGCCACAGGCCATGGTTGTCCCAGCGGCGGCCATCGGTCTGCACCGTCTGGCGCAGGCAGGCCGGCGGGGCGATGGCCCGCAGGCGTCGGCTGAGGTCCAGGTCTTCCATCAGCGGCAAAGGGGCAAAGCCGCCCATCGCCAGGAACAGGCGGCGCTGCACGAACAGGGCCTGGTCGCCGGTGGCCATGCCGCTCCAGCGCGAGCGAAGGTTCATCAGCGCAGCCACCATGGGCAGCAGCGGGTGACGGCCCTGTATGCGCACGTCGAAGCGGCCCCAGCGGGCACCGGCTGCCACGGCCTGCATCACCAGCGCATCGGCATCGGGCGGCAGGGTGGTGTCGGCATGCAGGAAGAGCAGCACCGCACCGCGCGCAGCGTCGGCGCCGGCATTCATCTGGGCGGCCCGGCCGCGCGGTGCCTGCAGCACCGCATCGGCCCAGGGCAGCGCCAGGGCCGGCGTGTCGTCGCGGCTGCCGCCATCGACCACCAGCACTTCCGCACCCCGCTGGCGCAGCGGGGCCAGCGCCTGCAGCCGGGCCACCAGCGTGGCGGCCTCGTTGAGCACCGGCACGACGATGGACAGCACCGGCCCGCCGCTCATGCCCCGGGCTCCCGCGCTGGCGCCCACGCCCGCTGCAGCGCATCGAAGCCCTCGCGCACCTGCTGCACCGTGGCCGGGTCGAGGTAGTGATGCACCCGCTCACGCACATGGGCCACGAGGGCGGGGTCGCTGTGCTGCTGCGACCAGTCTTCTCCGTCGTTCACCGGCGCGCGATCCGAGGTGGCGCGCCACTTGGCGCACCAGGTCACCGACCACAGCCACATGGCCCGGCGCAGCGGCACATGCCAGGCCGCGCAGGCGGTGGCCAGTGGTCCGGCGTGCTGCGCCCAGGTGCTCAGGAACGCGGCCTCCTGCGCCGGGGTGAGCACCGCATGGCTGTGCAGATCCCAGGTGGTGGAGGTGTAGAGCGTGGCATGGGCCAGGTCCAGGCCGGGGTGGCTGTAGCGGCACTTCTCCAGATCGACCAGCACCGCCTGCCCGTCCGGTCGGATCAGGAAGTTGCCGGGGTGGGCATCGAATGCCACCAGCGTGACCGGCGGCCGCTCGGGGCGGGCCACCAGGGCCTCCAGCACCAGGAGTTCGGTCTGGATGGCCTGCAGCGTGGCCGGCGCCAGGGCAGCGTCGGCCAGGTGCAGGGCCTGCCGGGCGATCTCGGCGGCCAGATCGGCCAGGGGATCGCCGGGGGCCATCAGCGGCGGTCGATCCGCCAGCTCCGGCAGCGGCAGCGTGTGCAGGACGGCCAGGGCGCGGGCCAGGGCCGGCAGGTCCTGCGGCAGGCGGGCGGGCCGGCCCTGGATGCATTCCACCAGCAAGGCGCCCCGAGGCAGCCCGTCTTGCGGCGGCAGCACGCTGTGCAGGCGGGGCGCATGGCCGCTGGCCGAGGCGCGCTCGAAGCAGGCCTGCTGGTACTGCAGGTTGGCCTGCGCCGGCAGATCCAGCTGGCTTTGTTTGGGCACGCGGGCCAGCCAGCCCGAATCACCCAGGCGGATGTGGTCATGCGCCAGGCCGGTGTCGGGCAGCGGGCTCAGTGGCTCGTCGGCCCAGGGCGTGTCGGCCAGCGCCTGGCTCAGGCGCCGGCACAGGGCGGAGCGGGTGGCATCGGACGAAGGGGCGGTTGAGGGGGTTTTGGGCATGGTGCCAGTGGAGACGTGTAAGGTCGCGCCATGCAAGAAAACGCCGCAGCGCACGACAGACCGGTTCTGTCCCATCGGAGTCCATTGTCGTGAATCTGAAAAAAGCCGTTCTGCTGCTGGTGGTGCTGGGCGCAGTGGCGCTCTTTGTGGCGGCCGATCTGGGCCGCTTCCTGAACCTGCAGGCCCTCAAGGAAGCGCAGGGCCAGCTCGAAGCCCTGCGCAGCCAGCATCCGCTGGGTCTGGCAGCCGCCTACTTTGCGGTGTACGTGGCGGCCACTGCCCTGTCGGTGCCGGGTGCCACCATCATCACGCTGGCCGGCGGCGCGGTGTTCGGGCTCTGGTGGGGCCTGCTGCTGGTGTCGTTTGCGTCCACGCTGGGCGCCACGCTGGCGTTCCTGGCGTCGCGCTTCCTGCTGCGCGACACGGTGCAGGCGCGCTTCGGCCAGCGCCTGGCCGAGATCGAGCGCGGCATCGAACGCGACGGCGCTTTCTACCTGCTGAGCCTGCGGCTGATCCCGGTGGTGCCGTTCTTCCTGATCAACCTGCTCATGGGCCTGACCCGCATGCGGGCAGGCACCTTCTACGCCGTCAGCCAGATCGGCATGCTGCCGGGCACGCTGGTGTACGTGAACGCCGGCACACAGCTGGCCGCCATCGGCTCGCTGCGCGATGTGCTGAGCCCGGCACTGCTGGGTTCGCTGGTGTTGCTGGGCGTGTTTCCGTGGCTGGCGCGCTGGGGCATGGCCCTGCTGCGCCGGCGGCGCGTGCTCGCTCCCTGGGCCGACCGGCGTCCGAAACGTTTCGACCGCAACCTGATCGTGATCGGCGCCGGTGCCGGCGGCCTGGTCACCGCCTACATCGGCGCCACGGTGAAGGCCCGGGTCACGCTGATCGAGGCCCACGCCATGGGTGGCGACTGCCTCAACACTGGCTGCGTGCCCAGCAAGGCCCTCATCCGCAGCGCGAAGCTGGCGCACCAGATGCGCCGGGCCGACCAGTGGGGCCTGCAGCCGGTGGAACCGACCGTGCCCTGGCGGGCAGTGATCGCCCGGGTGCGCTCGGTGATCAAGTCCATCGAACCCCACGACAGCGTGGCCCGCTACAGCGGCCTGGGCGTGGAGGTGCTGCAGGGCCGGGCACAGCTGGTGGACCCGTGGACAGTGGAGGTGGCGCTCAATGACGGCGGGAGCCAGAGGCTCACCGCGCGCAGCATCGTGATCGCCACCGGCGCTGCCCCGGTGGTGCCCGACCTCCCGGGCCTGCGCCAGCACTGCGTGACCAGCGAGACCCTGTGGGACGCGCTGGAACAGCTGGATGCCCCGCCGCGCCGGCTGCTGGTGCTGGGCGGCGGCCCCATCGGCTGCGAACTGTCGCAGGCCCTGGCCCGCCTCGGCGCTGGCGTGACGTTGGTGGAGCAGGCACCGCGCCTGCTGCTCAAGGAGGACGCCGACGTGTCCGAGCACGCCCGCACTGCACTGACCCACGACGGCGTGCAGGTGCTCACCGACCACCGTGCCCTGGCGGTGGTGGAGCGTGACGGCCAGCGCTGGCTGCAGGTGCAGGGCGATGGCCAGGTGCGGGAACTGCCGTTCGACCTGTTGCTGTGCGCCGTGGGACGGCAGGCGCGGCTGAAGGGCTTCGGCCTGGAAGCCCTGGGTCTGGCCGATGGCCGCGTGCTGGAAACCGACGACCATTTGCAGACCCGGTTCCCCCACATCTTTGCCGTGGGCGACGTGACCGGGCGCTGGCAGCTGACCCACGCGGCCGCCCACCAGGCCTGGTACGCAGCCGTCAATGCGCTGTTCGGTCATCTGCGCCGTTTCCGGGTGGATGCGCGGGTCATGCCGGCGGCGGTGTTCATCGAGCCGGAGGTGGCGCGGGTGGGCCTGAACGAAGCCGAGGCCACCGCGCAGGGCGTGCCTTTCGAGGTGACGCGTTACGGCATCGACGACCTCGACCGGGCACTGGCCGACAGCGAGGCCCATGGCTTCGTGAAGGTGCTCACCGTGCCCGGGCGCGACACCATCCTGGGCGTGACCATCGTCGGCTCGCACGCGGCCGAGCTGCTGGCCGAGTACGTGCTGGCCATGAAGCACGGCCTCGGTCTGAACCGGGTGCTGGGCACGGTGCACGCCTACCCCACCTGGTCCGAGGCCAACAAGTACGCTGCCGGTGAATGGCGGCGTGCCCACGCACCCCAGGGCGTGCTGCGCTGGCTGGAGCGCTACCACGCCTGGCGCCGGGGCTGATACCCTGCCCCCTGGCGTTACCATTGCCGCCGCTGCTCAGGAGGACGCCCCAACCATGCGATCGATACCCCGGCTGCCTTGCCAGCTCTGGCTGACCGCGCTGCTGCTGCAGTGCCTGCCGATGGCACAGGCCCAGGAAGCCTCCGGCGCGCTGCCCACACCCCTGCCCGCGTTGCTGGGCCAGTCCGGCATGCTGGGGCCCGACTGGCGCGTGGTCGGTCTGCCCGTGCGGCAGCGACAGGTGCCCTTGAGTGGCTTCGACCCCGGCCAGGTGGACGGCCACGAAGGCATCCGGGTGAGCACCGACGCCTCCTACGGCACCCTGGTGCACACGCTGCCGGGCAGCGTCATGCCCACGCTGCGCCTGACCTGGCGCTGGC
>CALRSR020000008.1:0-112256 GCA_943370825.1 Allobosea thiooxidans
CTGAGCCAGTCAGAAGTAGAGGTTGGGGAACAGTTTGACACGGTACTCGACCGGAGGGATTCGGCCGAGAGCTTCATGGGGTCGGTGGTGGTTGTAGCGGTGCAGCCAATCGGCTGTCATGTCACGAACTTCCTGCAGGTTGTCGAACACGTAGCAGTCGAGCACCTCGGTGCGGTAGGTCTTGTTGAATCGTTCGACATAGGCGTTCTGCGTGGGCTTGCCAGGTTGGATGTGCTGCAGGGCGATGCCCTTGCTCTGAGCCCACTGGGCCAGCGCGTGCGCGATGAACTCGGGGCCGTTGTCCAGGCGAATCGACAGCGGCGCACCACGCACCTCCACCAGTTCATTCAAGGCCCGGATGACGCGCGCAGCCGGCAGACTGGTGTCGACCTCGATGCGCAGGCCTTCGCGGTTGAACTCGTCGATGACGTTGAAGGTCCTGAAGCGCCGCCCTGACCACAGCGCATCGGCCATGAAGTCGCAGCTCCAGCCCTGGTTGGGCTGGCCTGCGGCGTGCAGGGGCTGTTTGATGCGCGCAGGCAGGCGCTTCTTGCCCCGCCTGGGCAAGTTCAGCCGCAGCTCGCAGTACACGCGCCACAGCACCGTCTTGCCCCAGGGCTTGCCTTGGTGGCGGGCGCTGTCGTACAGCAGCCCGAAGCCGTGGCGCGGGTTCAGTGCCATGTAGGCCTGGATGAAGGTGATGACCCCGGAGTCGTCGCGTGCAACGGGCCGGTAGCGCAGCGTGGAGCGGGCGATGCCGCTGGCCTGGCAGGCACGTCGCTCGCTCATGCCGTGCTCGGCCACGAGGGCCTGCACGACCAGCTCACGACGCTCCGGGGTCAGAGCTTTCGGTCAACAACGTCCTTGAGCGCGTGGTGCATCAGCGCCAGGTCGGCGTACATGCGTTTGAGCTTGGCGTTCTCATCTTGTAGTTGGCGCAGCTGTGCCAGGTGCGAGACCGTCATGCCCGAGAACTGGCTCTTCCACTTGTAGTACGTCGGTTCGCTCACGCCGTGCTTCCTGCACGTCTCGCCGACCTTCGCACCCAACTCGACCTCCTTGAGGATGCCGACTATCTGCGCTTCGCTGAATCTGGATTTCTTCATGTAGAGACTCCGTCTGGGGGAATTCTCTACTTCCGGATGGTTCAGGTTTTCGAGGGGACTTCATCATGCCGGTCGGCATGCATGCACCACAGGCACCGTGCCTGCGGCCGCCGCAGTATCGAAACCCCCGAATGCTGGTACCTTGCCGGGTACTGTGAGTTTTTGGTGTCCGCGCAACACCCTTGGTCGGCGCAACAAAAAAGCCCCCCGGCCTTGCGACCGGAGGGCTTCAACGAACCTGGGAGAACCGGGATTCCGGTCGGTCAGGATCAGAAGGTGTGGGCGACGCCGACGGCGTAGATGTCACGCTGGCGCAGCTTGGCGCCAGCGCCGTTCTCCACGTCGCCATTGGTCAGCAGAGCGTACAGACGGGTGCGCTTGGACAGCGCGTAGGTCACGCCAGCCGAAAATGCACTGCCTTTTTCGATGGTGGCTCCGTTTTGCTTGGCTTTGGCGGTGCTGTAGCCGACCGAGAAATCGAGAGCGTTCACCGGCACATTCACGCCAACGGTGTAGGTGTTCGCCTTAATGCCACCAGCAACGTCTTGCTTGGCTTGGTTCCAGCCGCCGGAAACGCGGAAGGAGCCGAAGTTGTATGCCGCTGCGACGGTGGAGTACTTGCGCTGGTCAGTGATGGTGTAGTTGGGAGCGCCACCTTGGGTGTTTTCCTGGAAGGCAGCTCCCACATCCAGATTGCCTGCCTTGTAGCGAATGTTGTAAGCAATCACATCCTGCTTAACGGGCGATGCTGCTTCATCAAACGCGTAGCTGACGCCGAAAGTGATTCCGCTGAAAGAAGGAGACTCGTAGCGGATCTGATTGCTGCCCCGATCACCGTAGTCAGCCAGGGCGTTGGTGGTGGTGTTGGAGCCGCCGACGCCGTTGAATCCAGTGGCACCAACCACAGTCTCGGTAGAAGCAAAGTTGTTCGAATCCCACAGGTTGCTGCTGACCATCAGGTCGCGAATGTCGTCGAAGGAAGTGTCATGACGACCGAGCTTGATGGTGCCGAAACCACCAGACAGCCCAACGAAAGCTGCGCGGTCACCCAGAGTCGATGCAGAGGGCGCATCCACGTTGATGCCGGTCTCGATACCGAAAATGGCACTCAGGCCGCCACCCAGGTCTTCGGTGCCACGGAAGCCGAGACGGCTGCTGATCAGGCTGCTATTGAACATCTGGGTGGTGCTGGTCGCCAGTGCAGCGTTACCAGCAGCGCCAGCCACTCGCCCAACATCGGCGGAACCCACCGATGCGTCCAGACGGCCGTAAACGGTGACGGAAGATTGCGCCATGGCGGCGCCGGAAGCGGCCAGAACGGCCAGAGCAATCAGGCTCTTTTTCATGAGGATGTGACTCCGTGTGGAATGAGTTCAAGGCCGCGGGGCCTTCGTCTCCTGCACCGTGCAGGGGCACGGGGGTATTTTCCCCAATCACGTGGGACATTTTGTCGTTATGGAAAAAATAGCCCCGGTAATCACTGATTTACGACACCCCTCATGCCTCGGGCTTCTTTTCATATGCCTGACACATTGGTTCAGCCCCTGAACCCCGCTTGAAACTCCATCCATGAATCCCTGCAGCACCATCGAACTGCGCGACCTGCGCCTTGACACCGACATCGGCACCTACGGCCCCAACGACACCGTGCCCGACCACCACTGGCTCGACCTCACGCTGCACATCCGGCCCGATCAGGTGCTGATCGATGCCGACGGCATGGAGCGGGTGTTCGATTACGACCCGCTGGTGGTCGAGATCGATCGCCTGGCGGGGGATGGCCATTACGACACCCAGGAGCGCCTCATGACCCGCATCGTGCAGGCCTGCGCCGCCTACCCGGATGTGCTGGCCCTGGAGATCGGCCTGCGCAAGACGCCGGTGCGCGCCGGCTCGGGGTCGCTCGGCGTGCGCCTACGGCTGGATGCGGCGGGGCTGGCCGCATGGCGACCCCAGGTGTCCCGTGCCTGAGGGCGCCGGCTCATTTGTAGTGGGCGCGCTGGTCCGAGAAGCGTCGCACCCGGCGCCGCCAGGCCCGGTAGCTCCCCGGCGCCAGCTCGCGCCGCATCAGCGCCTTCACCTGGTCGGCATTCAGGCCATGCTGGGCCTCGATCTGATCGAACCCCACATGGTCGCTGAGTGCCATCTGGATGATGTCGCCGACGGTGGCGGCATCCATGGCGGTGTGGAGTGCTCCCAATTCAGACCATCCGTGCCAGCACCCAGCCCGCCAGTCCGATGTGGGCCAGCGTGATCAGCACCGACGCGCCGTGCAGCCAGGCGAAGCGCTTTTTCTCGCCGGCATCGGTGGCCGCATTGATGGCCGGCATGAGCACTTGGCGCGTGGGCACCACCGTGATGGCGATGGCGGCCAGCAACACGGCGGAGACTCGGTCGGTGCCCATGCACAAGGCTGCGCCCACCACCGAAGCACCGAGCACGAACAGATAGAAGTGCGGAAAAGCCGCCCGGATGGTGGACCGCGCCTGCGGCATGGGCAGGGCTGTGAACAGGAAGGCGGCAAAACCGAAGGAATAGAGCGTCATGCCGCCGAACAGCAGCGCGACGACCAAGACAGCGGCGATTTCAAGCATGAGGGTCGGGGGTGAAGGTCAGACTCGGCGGGCCAGGACCACGGCAGCGGCCGATCCGCTGCCGACGATCCGGCACCACAGGCGCAGCGGCCAGGGGGCTGCACCCGCGAGTGCGGCGGCCTCGTCGCGGTGGTGGCATTCGTCGGCCTGGCACTGGATCAGCAGGGGCAGCAGGCCATCCGGTCCGCCGTGCGCACGTATGTGGTCGATCTGCTGCTGGTAATGCAGGTCGACGAAGGTCTCCACCGCTGCGATGGTGGCGTACACCGCACGCCGTCCGGCCAGGGCGGGCAGGGCGCCGGTGAGCCAGCCCGCCAGCCGCCAGGGGCCCAGCAGGCGACTGCGCTGCGCGGGCGGTAGCCAGGTCTCGATCAGGCGCAGGTGTTCGGATTCGGTGGCGCCGTGCGCCTGGGCGAAGGCCAGCAGTTCGGCATCGCCCCGGCGCCGGGCCACGGCGGCGATGCCGCGGTAGATCTCCACCGCGCCGGTCTCGCCGGCATGGTCGGAGCGCAGTTCGCGCACCAGATGCTGCGACCAGCCGGGTCCGGACACTTCCGCTGCCGGCTCCAGCCGCCGGGCCAGGGACTGCATGGCAGGGCGCACACGCAGGAAGCCGTTGTACGAACGCTCCATCAGCCACAGCATGCCGGGCAGACGCGAGAGCCGGGCCAGCCAGCGCCAGCCGGGCAGGCGTGCCCACATGGCGACGAAGGCGGCGGCACCGTCCAGCCGCGAGCCGTCGGCCTTCTGCACATGGAAGCGCGCCATCAGCTGCTGCTGCTCGGCCTGCAGGGTCGGATCGCTGGTCTGGCTGATGTCCACGAAGCACAGGGCGGCGTCGCCCTGGCGCCGGGCCAGACCCTGGGCATGCGCGATCTCCCGCCGGCACAGCGGACAGCCGCCGTCGTACAGGACGGTCAGCGGAGGGTGGGCGGTAGGTTCCTTCATGGACGTGCATGCTATGAGCCCGGCAGTGACCCTGCATGCTCGTGGATACTCAGGCTGACTCATGTCAGCAAGCCCCATGAAATACCGACCAGAAATCGATGGCATCCGTGCACTGGCCGTGTTGCCGGTGGTCCTGTTCCACGCAGGTATCCCAGGCATGGCTGGGGGGTTCGTGGGGGTGGACGTGTTTTTCGTGATCAGTGGTTTTCTGATCACCCGTATCCTCATCGACGAGCTTGAGGCCGGGAGTTTTTCACTGGGTCGGTTCTATGCTCGGCGTGTCCGCCGATTGCTGCCGGCCTTTCTGATCGTGTTGGCTGCAACCGCTGCGGCAAGTGCCTGGATCTCCACGCCGACCGATTGGGTGGATTTCGCCAAACACATGCTGGCGAGCTTGCTGTTTCTGGGCAATGTGCATTCCTGGCTGAGCAGTGGGTACTTCGAACAGGCGGCAGCAGCGACTCCCCTGCTGCATGTCTGGAGCCTTGCGGTGGAGGAACAGTTTTACCTGCTGTTTCCCTGTCTGGTGCTGGCCATCTGGACGTTCCGCAAGCGCTGGTTGGGCGCAGCTCTGCTGTTTCTCCTGTCGGGCAGTTTCGGGCTCGCGGTCTGGGCTTCCGAGGCGTATCCCACTGCGGCCTATTTTTTGATGCCATTTCGCGCCTGGGAACTGCTGGTAGGGGCCTGTGCTGTGCTGCTGGATCGCCGATACGGATGGACCGAGCGCGCGCAGCACGCCGATGCGCCAGGGTGGATGGGAACTTTGCCCCACCTTGGCCTTCTGCTGATCCTGATGTCCATGGCCTTGCTGGACAGGGGAAGCGTTTACCCCGGATGGAACACGTTGCCGCCGGTGATCGGTACGGCGTTGTTGTTGCTGTTCTGCCATCGTGGAGGAGGGCTGGGGTTGATCTTTTCGTCAAGGTGGGTGACGTGGCTGGGCTTGCTGAGCTACAGCTGGTACCTGTGGCACCAGCCGATGCTGGCCCTCTATCGGCAATGGATCCTTGGCGATCCCCCGCTGATGGGATTGATGGCCGTCATCCTCTTCAGCCTGTTGCTGGCTGCAGCGACCTATGCTGGCGTTGAACGTCCCATCCGCAGGGCTGGTCAGCAGACCGGGGTCAGAGGTCGCATACATGCGGTTGTGCTGGCGGGCAGCCTGGGCATGGCTGTGTTGGCCGTCCTCATCCATCGGGCCGATGGTTTCCCGGGAAGATATCCCGATCAGGCTCGCATCGAGGCCGATCGAGCGTTGCAGTCCATTACGCGGCCCTGCGATGCCAGCGCTGTTTCGTGGAGGGGGGCTCCGCCGAATTGCCATCTTCCGTCAGAAGCCCGGTCCGGGCCACCAGATGTTCTTCTGCTTGGTGACAGCCACGCCGATGCCATCCTGCCTGCCTTTGTTGAAATGGCACGCAGGCACTCCATGACGGTGGCGTACGTCGGGCAGGGCGCATGCCCTTCGTTGATCGGCGTGGATGTCGCAGCGGGGTATTGGCCGGCAGGGCACTGCCAACAGCTGGCCGACCATCAGCTCGGCGTGGCTGAGGAGCTCCGGCCGAGAACCGTGGTGCTGGTTGGCCGCTGGGGCATGTATCTGGACAACCAGCGATCAGCCCAGTCATCCAAGCAGTTCTATCTGATCGACGCTGCCATCCAGACGCGCGACCGAGAAAGCTCCAGGCGGGTATTCACCGACGGCCTCGCCCGTACCGTTCAGGCTTATCGACAACTGGGCGCCGAGGTCGTCCTTCTGGAGCAGGTGCCCTTGCAGCCAGTGGACCCGGGGAAGTTCTATCTGCGGCTGAGTGCGCGGAATCTGTACGGGACAGAAGCCTCTCTGGTCCAGGTGAATGCTGCGTCTGCCTCGCTTTCGGACGCTGAGCGAATCCAGCAGACCCTGCGTCTTGTATTGTCGGGTTTGCCCCTGTCAGACAGACCAGCGAGCGTTCGTCCGCAGTCGTTCATGTGCCCCGAAGGCCACTGCCGATTCGCTGACGCAGGAGGGGCTCTGTACTTTGATCGTGACCACGTCTCCGCACGTGGCGCGGTCCAGATGGCTGAGCCCCTGTACGCCGCGATCAGGGAGGCACTGGCGGCTGGAAGCCGCCAGACGCCGGCAACATCCAACTGAGCCCCCAACGAAAAAGCGACCCTCAGGGCGCTTTTTTTATGATGATGTGGTGCCGGAAAGAGGAATCGAACCCCCGACCTTCTCATTACGAATGAGCTGCTCTACCGACTGAGCTATTCCGGCACAGCCCGAGATTATAGCCAGCCACCCCTGAGGGCCGTGGCCGCTCAGGACGGCGAACCGGGCTCCAGGTGGTAGCGGGTGACGCGCTCGACCTCGTTGCGCGAACCCAGCACCACGCTCACACGTTCGTGCAGCTTGGTGGGGGCGATGTCGAGGATGCGCTGGCGGCCGTTGGTGGCGGCACCGCCGGCCTGCTCCACCAGCCAGCCCATGGGGTTGGCCTCGTACATCAGGCGCAGCTTGCCGGCCTTCTCGGGCTCGCGCTTGTCCCAGGGGTACATGAAGATGCCGCCGCGCGTGAGGATGCGGTGCACGTCGGCCACCATGCTGGCGATCCAGCGCATGTTGAAGTCCTTGCCGCGCGGGCCTTCCTTGCCGGCCAGGCATTCGTCCACATAGCGTTTCACCGGGGCGTCCCAGTGGCGCATGTTGCTCATGTTGATGGCGAATTCCTTGGTGTCGGGCGGGATCTGCACATTCTCGCGGGTGAGCACGAAGGAGCCCTGCTCGCGGTCCAGGGTGAACATGGCCACGCCGTCGCCCACGGTCAGCACCAGGGTGGTCTGCGGGCCGTACACGCAGTAGCCGGCTGCCACCTGCTGGGCACCGGGCTGCAGGAAGTCCTGCTCGCTCACGCCGGCGGTGCCGTCGGGCTTCTTGAGCACACTGAAGATGGTGCCGATGCTGACGTTCACGTCGATGTTGCTGGAGCCATCGAGCGGGTCGAACAGCAGCAGGTATTCGCCCTGCGGGTAGCGGTTGGGCACCAGGTAGATGCCCTCCATTTCCTCGCTGGCCATGGCGGCCAGGTGGCCGCCCCATTCGTTGGCTTCGATCAGCACCTCGTTGGCAATGATGTCGAGCTGCTTCTGCACCTCGCCCTGCACATTCTCGGAGTCGGCGGAGCCCAGCACACCGCCGAGGTCGCCCTTGTTGACGGCCTGGCTGATGGTCTTGCAGGCGCGGGCCACCACTTCCAGCAGCAGGCGCAGTTCGGCCGGGATCTTGCCGTCGACGCGTTGCTGCTCGACCAGGTAGCGGGTGAGGGAAATCTTCTTGCTCATGGGGTGGGCTTTCAGTCGGCCAGCGCGCGGGTGACCACCTCGCGCACATCGTTGCTGAGTTCGGTCTGCGCGGCCACGCGGGCGATGGCCTCGCGGGCGGCGCTGCGGTAGGGCTCGGCCAGCTTCTTCCAGCGGTCCAGCGCGCGCGCCAGACGGGCCGCCACCTGCGGGTTGAAGCGGTCGATCTCGATCACGCGATCGCTCCAGAACACGTAGCCGGCGGCGTCGGTGCGGTGGAAGGCACCGGGGTTGGCGCTGCAGTAGCTGAAGATCACGCTGCGCGCCCGGTTGGGGTTGCGCATCGAGAAGTCGGGGTGGTTCAGCAGCTGCCGCACCGAGGGCAGGATGTTGCCGCCCCGGTCGGGCGCGCCGGCCTGCAGCGCGAACCATTTGTCCAGCACCAGGGCTTCGTGGCGGAACATGGCATGGAAGCGGGTGAGCGCTTCGCGGGCCAGCGCATGGTCGCTGATGACCAGGGCCGAGAGCGCGTTGAAGCGGTCGGTCATGTTGCCGGCATCCTTGAAGCGCTGGTACGCCTTGCCAGGCCACACCGCATCGCCGCTGGCGCGGGCGCTCAGGCACAGCATGGTCAGCGCCAGGCCGCACAGGGCGCGGCGGCCGGCGCTGCGCGGGTCGGGCCGATAGCCTCCGTTGTCGCTGTGGGCGTCGAGCGCCCAGACCCAGTCGTCGTGCAAGGCAGTGGCCAGCTGCTGGCGCATGGCCTCGCGCACCGCATGCACCCGCTGCGGGTCCACCACATCGAGCTGCTCGGAGATGTAGGTCTCGCTCGGGAAGGTCAGCACCAGTTCCTTGAAGGCGGCGTCAAGGCTGTCGTGGCGCAGCACGGCGCGCAGGGCGTCGATGACGCTGAGGTCCAGCGGCAGCGGGTTGACCGGCCCCGGCGTGGCAATGGCCGCCAGCGCACGGCGCAGCACCAGGCGCTGACCCGCTTCCCAGCGGTTGAACGGATCGCTGTCGTGGGCCAGCAGGGCCAGCAGCTGCGCGTCGGTGTAGTCATGCTCCAGCACCACCGGCGCCGAGAAGCCGCGCAGCAGCGAAGGCACCGGCTCGGCCGTCAGGCCGTCGATGCGCAGGCTCTGCTCGGCCTCGGTCAGCACGAACAGGCGCTGTTCGGTGGACAGCGGCAGGTCACGGCCATCGGCATCGAGCAGGCCCACTGCCACCGGAATGACGAAGGGCTGCTTGAGTGCTGCGCCCGGCGTGGGCGGGCAGGACTGCGCAAAGTGCAGGGTGTAGCTGCCCTCGGCGGCGTCCCACTCGCTGCGCACCTTCACGCGCGGCGTGCCGGCCTGGCTGTACCAGCGCTTGAACTGCGGCAGCAGGCGGGCCAGGGTGCTGTCGGGGTTGGCATCGGCAATGGCCTGGGCGAAGTCGTCGCAGGTCACGGCCTGGCCGTCGTGGCGCTCGAAGTAGAGCTTCATCCCCTTGGCGAAGCCGTCGCGCCCTACGAGGGTCTGCATCATGCGCACGACCTCGGCACCCTTCTCGTAGACGGTGACCGTGTAGAAGTTGTTGATCTCCACATACTGGTCGGGCCGCACCGGGTGGGCCATGGGGCCGGCGTCTTCCGGGAACTGCGCGGTACGCAGCACGCGTACGTCCTCGATGCGCTTGACCGCGCGCGCCGACGGATCGGCGCACAGGTCCATGCTGAATTCCTGGTCGCGGAAGACGGTCAGGCCTTCCTTGAGCGAGAGCTGGAACCAGTCGCGGCAGGTCACGCGGTTGCCGGTCCAGTTGTGGAAGTACTCGTGGCCCACCACCGATTCGATGTTGGCGAAGTCGGTGTCGGTGGCGGTGGCGCTGTTGGCCAGAACGTACTTCGTGTTGAAGATGTTCAGACCCTTGTTCTCCATGGCGCCCATGTTGAAGTCGGCCGTGGCGACGATCATGAAGCGCTCCAGATCGAGCGGCAGGCCGAAGCGGGCTTCGTCCCAGGCCACGCTGGCCATCAGCGAGTTCATGGCGTGCTCGGTCTTGTCCATGTCGCCCGGGCGCACGAACACCTGCAGCAGGTGCTCGGTGCCGCTGCGCGAGACGATGCGCTGCTCGCGCGCCACCAGGTTGCCCGCCACCAGGGCGAACAGGTAGCAGGGCTTGCGGTGCGGATCGACCCACTTGGCGAAGTGACGGCCATCGTCCAGATCGCCGCTGTCCACCAGGTTGCCGTTGGACAGCAGCACCGGGTAGCGCTGCTTGTCGGCGCGCAGCGTCACGCTGTAGCTGGCCATCACGTCGGGACGGTCCAGGAAATAGGTGATGCGGCGGAAGCCTTCGGCTTCGCACTGGGTGAAGAAGGTGCCCTGGCTCACGTACAGGCCCATGAGCTGGGTGTTCTTCTCGGGCGAGCAGGTGGTGAAGATCTCCAGATCGAACGGCGCCTCGCCCTCCGGCAGGTTGTCCAGCACCAGCTGGCCGCCGTCCATGCGGAACGAGCAGCCGGCGCCGTTGACCAGCACGCGGGCCAGGTTCAGGTCTTCGCCGTCCAGCCGCAGCGGCCCGGGGGCCACGGCGGTGTTGCGGCGCAGGCGCATGCGGTTGAGCACACGCGTCTTGGCCGGGTCGAGGTCGAAGCTCAGGTCGACGGTGTCGATCCAGAACGCCGGGGGTGCGTAGTCTTCGCGGCGCACCAGGGTGCTGGGGCCTTCACGGAGGGACATCATGTTCAAACCCCTTGTTTGAGGGAGGCTTCGATGAAGGGATCGAGATCGCCGTCCAGCACCTTCTGGGTGTTGGAGATCTCGACGTTGGTGCGCAGGTCCTTGATGCGGCTCTGGTCGAGCACGTAGGAGCGGATCTGGTGACCCCAGCCCACATCGGTCTTGGTGTCTTCCAGCTTCTGCTGTTCTTCCATGCGCTTGCGCATCTCGAAGTCGTACAGGCGCGAGCGCAGGCGCTGCCAGGCCACGTCGCGGTTGCTGTGCTGGCTGCGGCCGTCCTGGCACTGCACCACGATGCCGGTGGGGATGTGGGTCAGGCGCACCGCCGAGTCGGTCTTGTTGATGTGCTGACCGCCCGCACCGCTGGCGCGGAAGGTGTCCACGCGCACGTCGGCCGGGTTGATGTTGATCTCGATCGAGTCGTCGATTTCCGGGTAGACGAACAGCGAGGCGAAGCTGGTGTGGCGGCCGCCTGAGCTGTCGAACGGGCTCTTGCGCACCAGGCGGTGCACGCCGGTCTCGGTGCGCAGCAAGCCGAAGGCGTATTCGCCCTCGATCTTGATGGTGGCGCTCTTGATACCGGCGGAATCACCGGCGGTCTCGTCTTCCACCGTGGCCTTGAAGCCCTTGCGCTCGGCGTATTTCAGGTACTGGCGCAGCAGCATGCTGGCCCAGTCGCAGGCTTCGGTGCCGCCGGCACCGGCCTGGATGTCCACGAAACAGTTCAGCGGGTCGGCCGGGTTGTTGAACATCCGGCGGAATTCGAGCTTCTCGACGTCGGCCTTGAGGTTCGCGGATTCGGCCTCGATGGTTTCCAGGCCGGCGTCATCGCCGTCGTCGGCCGACATCGCGAAGAGTTCGAGGTTGTCGGCCAGCTCACGGGTGAGGCGGTCGAGCACGACCACCACGTCTTCGAGCGACTTCTTTTCCTTGCCCAGCTCCTGGGCGCGTTTGGGGTTGTCCCAGACGGTCGGGTCTTCCAGTGCGCTGGAGACCTCGGAGAGTTTCAGGGCCTTGGCATCGTAGTCAAAGATACCTCCGGAGTTCGACGACCCGGGCGGTCAGGTCTTCGAGCTGGCTTCGGATGGCGTTGCTGCGTTCGGCTTCCATGGCGTTCTTCCTGCGGTGTTCTGGGTAAAGGCGCGATTTTCTCACGCCCCCGCCGCCCCACGCAGCCGGTCAGAACCGCAAGGTGCCGCCCACCATGATGGCTGCCGTGCCTAGCAGCTGCACCTGCAGTGCGGCCCGGTCGGTCAGGCGCCAGCTGGCCGAGGGAATGACCACCGGCGCGAAGCCGCCCACGTTCAGCGGCACCTTGTCCTTGTAGCGCCCCACATAGCCGTAGATGATGCCGGCGCTCACGCCCAGGCTGAGCTGGGGCACCGATGGCAGCAGGCCCTCCCATTCCTTGCCCACGTAGACGTAGGCCGAGGGCTGTCCGAAGGAGTTGTTGAACAGGCTGAAGCCGCAGAAGCGGCCATTCTCCAGCCGGCGGTTCAGGCTCAGCGCATGCACCGTGCGGTGCTCGGGCGAATAGGTCCAGTGGTGGGTGTAGGGGGAATAGAACAGCTCGTACTTCGGGCGGGTCGGTTCGGCGTCGTCGCCCAGGCCGGGGCAGAGCATGTCGGTGGTGCTGGCGTGGGCCAGCGGAGCGGCTGCCAGGGCAGCCACGAGCAGCAGGGTTCGGTGGTGAAGGTGCATACGTGAAGTGTGCCTGCGACCGCAACCCCTTTGTGTACGGCAGGCCGGTACCGGCAACCAGGTGTGTCCGCCGGGCTCAGTCCGCTGCCAGGAAGGCCTCCACCCGCCGTGCCAGTTCGGCCGGCTGATCGTGGTGCAGCATGTGCCCGCAGTCGGGCAGCTCGGTCTCCTGCAGCTGCGGGATGTGGCGGATGCGCTCGCGGTAGTCGGCCAGGGTGTAGCGGTCTTTCCACCACAGGGCCAGGCTGTCGTCGCTGGCGGTCACCGACAGCGTCGGGGCGGTGATGCGTTCGTACACCGCCACCGCCTCGTCGGCCCGATAGAGGTAGGCGCTCACCACCTTGTGGGCCGCATCGCCCAGGATGGTCCAGCGGCCTTGCGCGTCCGGGGCCGCCCAGTGCCGGGCCAGCCATTCGGCCTGGTCGGCCGGCAGGCGCGGGTTGGTCTTCATGAGGCGGCGGGCCACGCCGTGCACATCGTCGTAGGTCTGCAGGCCCTTGCTGCCCTGGCGGCAGTCGCGGATTTCATCCAGCCACTGGGCGTAGCGCCCGGGGGCCTGCGCCGCCCGGGTGGCCGGCATGCCGAAGCCTTCCAGGTTGACCAGTCGACGCACCCGCGCCGGTCGCACGCCGGCATAGATGGTGGCCACATTGCCGCCCATGCTGTGGCCGACCAGATCCACCGGCCCGTCGGGTGCGATCTGGTCGAGCAGTGCATCGAGGTCGCCGAGGTAGTCCGGGAACCAGTAGCTGTCCACGGCCGGCCCCTCGCGCCGGGTCAGGCCGAAGCCGCGCCAATCGGGGGCCACGATCCAGCGGTCCTGCGACAGCGCATCCACCATGAACTGCCAGGAGGCCGACACATCCATCCAGCCGTGCACCAGCACCAGCGGCGGGGTCTGCGGGTCGGGTTCGCCCCAGACGCGAAGGTGATAGGACAGGCCGCGAACCGGCCGGAATTCGCTGCGGGAGGGGCGTCGTGCTTGGTACATTCGACCGATCATAGAGACGCCCACGGAGACACACGATGCGCCCACGTCAAGGCAGCGACACCCCCCGCCTCGACCTCCACGCCAGCCTGCATGGCCGATTCGGCTGGCAGGTGCCGGCGATGTTCAACATGGCCGATGTGTGCTCGCGGCGCTGGGCGGCCGACCCGAAAACCGCCCGAGCCACCGCGGTGATCGACACCGCCCCCGGCCAGCCCGACCGCACCCACACCTACGCCGATCTGCAGGCCCAGGCCAACCGGTTGTCCAACGTGCTGGCCTCGCTGGGGGTGCGCCGGGGCGACCGGGTGGCCATCGTGCTGCCGCAGCGCTTCGAGACGGCGGTGGCCTACATGGCGGTGCTTCAGATGGGCGCCGTGGGCATGCCGCTGTCGCAGCTGTTCGGGCCGGAGGCACTGTCCTACCGGCTGCACGACAGCGAGGCGGTGGTGGCCCTGTGCGATGCCGGCACGCTGGCCGGCATCCAGGCGGTGGCCGCCGACAGCCCCTTGCTGCGCCATGTGGTCTGCGTGGACGCGCCGGCCGACCGCCGCGTGCTCGACTGGCGCACCTTGTGCGATCAGGCCGACGACCGCTTCGACCTGGTGTCCACCCATGCCGACGACCCGGCGGTGCTCATCTACACCAGCGGCACCACCGGCAATCCCAAGGGCGCGTTGATTCCGCACCGCGCGCTCATCGGCAACCTCACCGGTTTCGTCTGCAGCCAGAACTGGTTCGGCTTCGACCCGTTCGATGCACGCAAGCCGTCCCGTGCGGTGTTCTGGTCGCCGGCCGACTGGGCCTGGACCGGCGGCCTGATGGACGCGCTGCTGCCCACGCTGTACTTCGGTCGGCCCATCGTGGCGCACAACGGCCGCTTCGGTCCGCAGATGGCCTTCGAACTGATCGAGCGGCATGGCGTGACCCACAGCTTCCTGTTCCCGACCGCACTCAAGGCCATGATGAAGGCCTACCCGCAGCCCTCGAAGCAGTTCCGCTTCCGGCTCGAAGCCATCATGAGCGCCGGCGAGGCGGTGGGGGACGCGGTGTTCGCCTACTGCCGCGAGCAGCTGGGCGTGGTGGTCAACGAGATGTTCGGCCAGACCGAGATCAACTACATCGTCGGCAACTGCGACCGGCTGTATCCGGCCCGCGCCGGCTGCATGGGCAAGGCCTACCCGGGCCACCGGGTGGCCGTCATCGACGACGAGGGCCGCGAATGCCCGCCCGGCACGCCAGGCGACGTGGCGGTGCACCGGCTCGACGTGCACGGCGAGCCCGACCCGGTGTTCTTCCTGGGCTACTGGAAGAACGAACGCGCCACCCGGGCCAAGTTCACCGGCGACCCGTCTTCCAGCTGGTGCCGCACCGGCGACCTCGCGGTGCAGGATGCCGACGGTTACCTCTGGTACCAGGGCCGCAGCGACGATGTGTTCAAGGCCGCCGGTTACCGCATCGGCCCCAGCGAGATCGAGAACTGCCTGGTCAAGCACCCGGCTGTGGCCAACGCGGCGGTGGTGCCCAAGCCCGATGCCGAGCGCGGCGCGGTGGTCAAGGCCTATGTGGTCCTGGCGCCCGGGCACACGGGCGACGCAGCACTGGTGGCGTCGCTGCAGGCCCATGTCAAGGGCCAGCTCGCGCCCTACGAGTACCCCAAGGAAATCGAGTTCATCGACGCCCTGCCCATGACCACCACCGGCAAGGTGCAGCGCCGAGTGCTGCGCCTGCAGGAGGAGGAGCGGGCGCGTCAGGCGGCCGCGGGCTGATGGGGTGGCCTGTGCCTTGCTTGCGCTCGCGCATCCCTGCCACGGAGGCGATCCATGCACCAGCAACGCACATTCGACAGCCATCGCTACTTCCGGTCCGACCAGCACGAACCGCCTCGGGTGGTGGTCACCGCCACGGCGGATGCGGCCGTGGTGTGCTGGCAGGTCGAGCCGGGACAGCGCATCGGCATGCACCGGCATCCGACCGGTCAGGACACCTGGATCGTGCTGTCGGGTGAGGGTGAGTACTACACCCACCCGGGCGCGGCTCCACTGCCTCTGCGCCCTGGCATGGTGGCCGTGGCGGCCACCGGCGACTGGCATGGCGCCCTGAACACCGGCGCCGTGCCGCTCAAGTTCGTGTCGGTGGTGTCCCCGGCCGAGTCCGGGTTCGAGCCCTTGCCGTGACCGGCGGATCTCAGCGCTGGGCGGTCGTGGCCGGCTCGGCCACGTAGATCTCGACCCGGCGGTTGGCCGCGCGCCCGGTGGCGCTGCTGTTGTCGGCCACCGGTTCACGCGAGCCACGGCCATCGGTGGTGAAGCGCGCTGCGGACACGCCACGGCCCACCAGGTAATCGCGGGTGGCGTTGGCCCGGTCCACCGACAGCGGGTTGTTGATGGCGTCGCTGCCGGTGTTGTCGGTGTGACCGACGATGGTGACCTGGGTCACCTGGTTCTGCTGCAGCGTGCCGGCAAACTGGCTGAGAACGCCCGCCAGCGTGGGGCTGATGGCCGATCGGCCCACGGCGAATCCGGCGTCGGCGGGCACATCCAGCTTGAGGCGGTTGTCGGCGGTCTGGCTCACGCCGATGCCGGTGCCCTGCGTGGCCTGCTCCATGGCCTTTTTCTGTTCCTGCATGCGGGTGGACCAGATGTAGCCGCCCAGGGCTCCGGCGCCGGCGCCGATCACCGCGCCCTGCGTGGCCCCCTTGGAGCCACCGGTGAGGCCACCCAGCACGGCGCCGGCCAGCGCACCGATGCCGGCACCCTTGGCCGAATCGGACTGGGTCTCGCTCATGTTGGCGCAGCCGGAGAGGACCAGCGCCAGGGCGACGACGCCCAGGGTCGGGCGGGAAAGGCGGGCAGAGAGAGAGTGGGTGCGGTTCATGGGTTCTCCTTGAAGGTCGTTGTTCGCGTGGACCTAAACTTATACCCCTGACCGGTACCGCTTCTGTATCCGCTTGGTCAGGAAAACCGGGCTGGCCCCGCTGCACAGTTACAAAATCTTTCCATGACACCGATCACCCTGGGCCAGAGCCCCCTGCGCGCATCGCCCATCTGCCTGGGCACCATGACCTTCGGCGAGCAGGTGGCCGAGGCGGACGCCCACCGCATCCTCGACCGTGCGGTGGAGCGCGGCATCGATTTTCTGGACGCCGCCGAGATGTACCCGGTGCCGGCGCGTGCCGAAACCTGTGGCGCCACCGAAACCATCATCGGCCGCTGGCTGGCTGCGCGCCCCGGGATGCGCCAGCGCATCGTGCTGGCCACCAAGGTGGCCGGCCCGTCGCGCGGCATGCCCTGGATCCGCGGTGACCAGTCCGGTCTGACCCGTGCCGAGATCATCGCGGCCTGCGACGGCAGCCTCAAACGCCTGCAGACCGAGGTGATCGACCTCTACCAGCTGCACTGGCCGGCCCGCAATGCGCCGGTGTTCGGCAATCTGTACTTCGACCCGACCAAGGACCGGCCCTGTACCGCCATCGACGAGCAGCTCGATGCCCTGGACACGCTGGTCAAGGCCGGCAAGGTGCGGGCCGTGGGCCTGTCCAACGAGTCGCCCTGGGGCGTGCACGAGTTCGTGCGGCTGGCCGAACAGCGTGGCCTGCCGCGTGTGGCCACGGTGCAGAACCCGTACTGCCTGATCAACCGGTCCTACGAGAACGCGCTGGACGAGACCTGCCACCGCCTGGGCGTGTCGCTGCTGGCGTATTCCCCGCTGGGTTTCGGCCTGCTGTCGGGCAAGTACGACGAGACCGGCCTGGTGGGCGACCACGGCCGCATGGCGATTTTCGAGTCGATGCGCAAGCAGCGCTGGGGCCGACCGGAATCGCTGGCCGCCGCCCGCCGCTACAACGCCCTGGCGCGTGAGCATGGCCTCACGCCGGCCCAGCTGGCGCTGGCCTTCTGCTACCGCAACTGGCGCGTGGCCAGCACCATCATCGGCGTGACCAGCCTGGAGCAGCTCGATGCGTGCATCGACGCCTGGGACGTGCAGCTGTCTCCCGAGCTGCTGGCCGCCATCGACCAGATCCGCTGGGAGCTGCGCGACCCGGCCCAGTGACCGGCCGAGGCCATGGGCAAGAAGGTACACGTCAGCGAAACCCCGGCCACCGCCTGGCTCAAGGCCCACGGTGTGGCCTACACCGAGCATCCCTACGAGTACCTGGAGCACGGTGGTGCCCAGCACAGCGCACAGGTGCTGGGCCTCGACCCCTTTGCGGTGGTCAAGACCTTGATCATGCAGGACCAGGATGCCAGGCCGCTGGCCATCCTCATGCACGGTAACCGCACCGTGTCCACCAAGAACCTGGCCCGGCAGGTGGGTGTCCGCTCCATCGAGCCTTGCAAGCCCGAGGTGGCCAATCGCCACAGCGGTTATCTGGTGGGGGGCACCTCGCCCTTCGGTCTGCGCCGCGACATGCCGGTGTATGTGGAATCGACTGTGCTGATATTGCCCCGCATCTGGATCAATGGTGGGCGGCGCGGCTTTCTGGTGGGCATCGACCCGGCGGTGCTGGTCGGCCCGCTCGGTGCGAAGCCGGTGCAGTGCGCGCTGGCAGAATAAGCCGACAGAACAGACCGCTTCGGAGCATTTCCTTGGACTTCCTCTACCCGCTGCTGGCCACCTTGGTCGGCTACCTGATCGGCTCGCTGTCGTTCGCCGTGCTGGTGAGCCGGCTCATGGGTCTGAACGACCCGCGTACCTACGGCAGCAAGAACCCAGGTGCCACCAACGTGCTGCGCTCGGGCAACCGCAAGGCGGCTGTGCTGACGCTGCTGCTCGATGCCTTCAAGGGTTGGCTGCCGGTGGTGCTGGTGCAGGGATGGGGCGAGCCCTGGGGGCTGGGTGCCGGCACGGTGGCACTGGTCGGCCTGGCCGCCTTCCTGGGCCACCTGTTTCCGGTGTTTTTCCGCTTCCAGGGCGGCAAGGGCGTGGCCACGGCGGCCGGCGTCATCCTGGCCTTCAACCCCTGGCTGGGGCTGGCCTCGCTGGCCACCTGGGTCATCGTGGCGTATTTCTTCCGCTTCTCGTCACTGGCGGCCATCGTCACGGCGGTGTTCGCACCGGCCTACTTCCTGGTGGGTCGTGGCGTGGCCTGGGAGGCGCCGGGCGTGATGGTGCTGGCCCTGGCCGTCATGGGCGTGCTGCTCATCTGGCGCCATGCCGAGAACATCAACCGCCTGCTGGCCGGCACCGAGAGCCGCCTGGGCTCGAAAAAGAAGTGACGCCATGAGTTCTCCTGAGCGCTACATCCACCGCGTCGGCATGGCCGCGCGCTACAGCGAGGCCGCCGTGTTCAACGGCGTCGTTTACCTGGCCGGCATGGTGCCGGAGCGGGGCGACACCGACATCACCGGCCAGACGGCCGACGTGCTGGCCCAGGTCGAGCAGCGCCTGATCGAATGCGGCAGCGACAAGTCGCGCATGCTGCGCGCCCAGATCTTTCTGGCCGACATTGCCGAGATCGGCGCCATGAATGCCGTGTGGGATGCCTGGGTGGTGCCCGGCACCGCACCACCCCGGGCCACGGTGCAGGCCGCGCTGGCCGACCCGGCCTGGCGCATCGAGATCGTGGTCACCGCAGCGGTGGCCTGAGCGCCTTCAGTAGCGCCGCTCCAGCGTCAGCTGGTCGTTGGTCCGCTGCATCTGGAACCGGTTGAGAAAGGTGTTGCCCAGCAGCACCGCCGGCATGGGCTGCGGCAGCACGATGGCGCTCACCCCGAAGATCTGGGCCTCGCCGACCCGGACCGAATCGAGCTGTATCCGGTACCCGTTGACCTGGCCATTGGCGGTGGACACCGTTACCCGCTGGCCTTTGGCGAAGTCGAGATTGATGCGCTTGGCTTCGCTCTCGCTGAGGATGACTTCGGTGGCGCCGGTGTCCACCAGGAACTGCACCGTGCGCCCGTTGATCTGGCCGGCCGGCGAGAAGTGGCCTCGGCTGTCGGCGGTCATCACCACGCGGCCACTGCCTTGCGGTGTGCCGCCGCCGCCCAGGCTGACCGGGGCTTCGCCCACGCGCAGGGTCTGGCGGCGGCCCTCGATCTCCACCGTTGCGGTGTCGCCCTCCACCCGCAGCAGCTTCACGCCCTGGTGGGTCTGTCCGGCGGCCACGAAACGGGGTGCTCCGCCGTCCACAATCAGGAGCGCGCGCGAGCCGGACACCCCGCCAATGGACACCTGCTGGGCGAGCGCTCCTGTCCCCATGCCCAGGCCCATCACTGCCGTCAGCAGCACGGTGGGCAGGGCAGGGCGGCGCATGGGTGTGTCAGTCGCGGAAATTGTTGAACGACAGCGGCAGGTCTTTCAGCTCGCTGCGGATCAGGGCCATGGCGGCCTGGAGATCGTCGCGCTTGGCGCCGGTCACACGCACCGCGTCGCCCTGTATGGCGGCCTGCACCTTGAGCTTGCTGCCCTTGATGACCTGCTGGATCTTCTTGCCGTCCTCGGTGGCGATGCCGTTGCGCACCTTGACCACCTGCTTGACCTTGTCGCCACCCATCTTCTCGACCTTGCCCACGTCCAGGAAGCGCACGTCCACGTTGCGCTTGGCCAGCTTGTTGCGCAGCACGTCGTCGATCTGCTGCAGCTGGAAGTCGGCGTCGCCGAACAGGGTGATTTCCTTGTCCTTGAGTTCGATGGCGGCGCTGGTGCCCTTGAAGTCGAAGCGGGTGCCGATCTCGCGGGAGACCTGGTCGATGGCGTTCTTGACCTCGACGAAATCGGCTTCCAGAACGGTGTCGAAAGAAGGCATGGTGGTGGGCGGGAAAAGGGTCTTTGGTGGGGCAGCAGGTGTCGGCCGCAAGGCCGGACGCGGCGTCCCGGGTGCGAGAATCGGCGGATGATAGTCGAGAAGCAGGTGCCCCTGCAGCCCCACAACACCTTCGGCATCGTGGCCCGTGCGCTCCACCTGGCCCGCATCCGCCACGAGTCCGACATCGCCGCCCTGCGGGCCGATCCGCAGTGGCCCGCCCTCACCGCCGATCACCCGCCGTTCGTGCTGGGCGGCGGCAGCAATCTGGTCATCACCGGCGATGTGCGCCCCCTGGTGCTCAAGGTCGAGATCGCCGGCCGCCGCCTGCTGCGCGAGACCGACAAGGGCTGGCTGGTGGAAGCCGGCGCCGGCGAGAACTGGCACAGCTTCGTGCAATGGACCATCGAGCAGGGCTGGCCGGGCCTGGAAAACATGGCGCTCATCCCTGGAACGGTGGGCGCCTCGCCGGTGCAGAACATCGGCGCCTACGGGGTTGAGCTGCAGGACCGCTTCGACTCGCTGGACGCCGTCGATCTGCACACCGGCGAGTCTTTCACGCTGCGGGCAGCGCAATGCGGTTTCGGTTACCGCGACTCGGTGTTCAAGCATGCGCCGGTCGATGGGCGCAGCCTGGGTCTGGGGGGTCGTGCCCTCATCACCCGGGTGCGCTTCTGGCTGCCCAAGCCCTGGAAGCCGGTGCTGGGCTATGCCGACATCGAACGCCGCATGGCCGAGACCGGCCACCACGCGCCGGATGCCCGCACCCTGTTCGACTGGGTGGTGGACATCCGCCGTGCCAAGCTGCCGGACCCGGCGGTCATCGGCAATGCCGGCAGCTTCTTCAAGAACCCCACGGTCACGCCGGAGCAGTGCGCCGACATCATTGCCCGCGAGCCACGGGTGGTGCACTACCCCATGCCCGACGGGACGGTGAAGCTGGCGGCGGGCTGGCTGATCGATGCCTGCGGCTGGAAGGGCCGGGGCGTGGGCAACGCAGGGGTCTATGAAAAGCAGGCCCTGGTGCTGGTGAACCGGGGCGGTGCCACGGGTGGTGAGGTGATGACGCTGGCGGGGGCGATCCAGACCAGCGTGTACGAGAGGTTCGGGATCCGGCTGGAGCCGGAGCCGGTGGTGATCTGACCTCTTCGCTGGTTTCGCTCGGCGGCTGCTTCTGACGGGCTGGGGCGGGTGCCGGGCCTCTGGCCCACCTCGCGGGCGACTGCCTGTGTGCTCCGGTGTTTCTTCGTCAACGCTGTTTGGGTACGCACGCTCTGTGGCAACCGCGAATGGGGCCGGCGGCCCGGCACCCGCCCCAGCCCGTCCACACGATGGTGGTGCGCGGCCGTTGGTGCGCCAAGGCTACTTCAGCGGTGTGGCCGGTGGGAGCCTGGGCGCGGTGGGCCAGAGCCCAGGCCCCCACCGGCCACCCCGCCCGCGATGCCCGACGAAAACCCATGAAAAAAGCCGCTCCAAAGAGCGGCCTTTCCGGAGAGCACAAGGAAGCTCAGTCCCCCTTGCCACCTTCCAGCTTGAGCATCTGCGCCCCCTCGCCCAGCGACAGCAGACCGCTCTTGGCATAGATGCCCAGCTTGCCGCGCGTGTCGGTGATGTCCAAGTTGCGCATGGTCAGCTGGCCGATGCGGTCCAGCGGCGAGAACGGCGCGTCTTCCACCTTCTCCATGCTCAGACGCTCGGGCGCGTAGGTGAGGTTCGGGCTCTCGGTGTTGAGGATGCTGTAGTCGTTGCCGCGACGCAGCTCGATGGTCACCTCGCCGGTGATGGCGCGGGCCACCCAGCGCTGAGCGGTCTCGCGCAGCATGATCGACTGCGGATCGAACCAGCGGCCCTGGTAGAGCAGGCGGCCCAGCTTCAGGCCGTTGATGCGGTACTGCTCGATCGTGTCCTCGTTGTGGATGCCGGTCACCAGGCGCTCGTAGGCGATGAACAGCAGCGCCAGGCCAGGGGCCTCGTAGATGCCGCGGCTCTTGGCCTCGATGATGCGGTTCTCGATCTGGTCGCTCATGCCCAGACCGTGGCGGCCGCCGATCTCGTTGGCTTTCATGATGAGGTCGACCGGGCTGTCGAAGGTCTGGCCGTTCAGGGCGACTGGCTGGCCTTCCTCGAAGCGCACTGTCACCTCTTCGGCCTTGACCACGCAGTCCTCGCGCCAGAACGGCACGCCCATGATCGGGTTGACGATGCGGATGCCGGAGTTCAGGTGCTCCAGATCCTTGGCCTCGTGGGTGGCACCCAGCATGTTGCTGTCGGTGCTGTAGGCCTTCTCGGCGCTCATCTTGTAGCCGAAGCCGTTGGCGGTCATGAAGGCGCTCATTTCGGCGCGGCCGCCCAGCTCGTCGATGAAGCGCTGGTCCAGCCAGGGCTTGTAGATCTTCAGGCTCGGGTTGGTCAGCAGGCCGTAGCGGTAGAAGCGCTCGATGTCGTTGCCCTTGAAGGTCGAGCCGTCGCCCCAGATGTTGACGTCGTCTTCCTTCATGGCCGCCACCAGCATGGTACCGGTCACGGCACGGCCCAGCGGCGTGGTGTTGAAGTAGGTCACGCCGGCGGTGCTGATGTGGAAGGCGCCGCACTGCAGGGCGGCGATGCCTTCATGGGCCAGCTGGCTGCGGCAGTCGATCAGACGCGCCTTCTCGGCGCCGTAGGCCATGGCCTTGCGCGGGATCTCGTCGTAGTCCGGCTCGTCGGGTTGTCCCAGGTTGGCGGTGTAGGCGTAGGGAATGGCGCCCTTCTGCTTCATCCAGAGCAGCGCGGCGCTGGTGTCGAGACCGCCGGAGAAGGCGATGCCGACTTTCTGTTGCAGGGGAAGGTTCTGGAGGATGGTGGCCATGGTCGGGTCCGTGGGTCCGTGGATCAGCCGAAGTGGCAGATGTAGTGGTAGGGCTCGGTCACGCGGATCTGGAAGCTGCTGTTGCCGGGCACGGCAAACTGTTCGCCGACGCTGCTTTTCACCCAGGTGCTGCTGCCGGCCAGCAGGTATTCGCAGGAGCCGGCCACGCATTCCATGATTTCCGGCGCGCCGGTGTTGAAGGTCAGGGTGGCCGGCAGGATCACGCCGACCGATTTCTTCGTGCCGTCGGCCAGCGTGATGCCGTGGCTCACGCATTTGCCGTCGAAGTACACATTGGCCTGGGTGGCGACGGTCACGCCGCTGAATTGGGTGGTGGTCATGGTGGCGGGTAGGTTGGCGGGTGGGTAGGGCGGCAAAACCCTCGATTTTAGGCAGCGGCCCAGGCCACCGGGTCGAAGCCCACGGTGACGCGGCCATCGGCCCACTCCACCACCGGCCGTTTGATGACGCTGGCGTGTGCCAGCAGCAGGGCGCGGGCCGAAGGCGCATCGGTCACGCCGGCGCGCAGCGCCTCGTCCAGCCCCCGCCATGTCGTGCCCTTGCGGTTGACCAGCAGTTCCCAACCGGCCGAGGCCAGCCAGCGGTCCAGCGCCTCGGGCGGCACGCCCTGTTTCTTGAAGTCGTGGAACTGGTGCTCGATGCCCTGGGCCTGCAGCCAGGCGCGGGCCTTCTTGACCGTGTCGCAGTTCGGGATGCCGAACACCGTGGTGGGAGAGGTGGATGCCGTCATGGCCTGGATTGTCCCCGACGCCCGGGCGCGTTCCGTGCCGATGGGACAATTCCGGCATGCTGAACATCCCCGTTCCCGACCACCCCGTCACCCTGGCCGACTGGCTGGCCCACGCCGAACGCCTGCATCCGCAGGCCATCGACATGGGTCTGGATCGCGTTCAGGCCGTGGCCCGCCGCATGAACCTGAGCCTGCCGTGCCCGGTGATCACCGTGGCCGGCACCAACGGCAAGGGCAGCACCTGCGCCATGCTGGAGGCCATCTACGGCCAGGCCGGGTATCGCACCGGGCTGTACACCTCCCCCCACCTGGTGCATTTCGAGGAGCGCTGCCGCATCGACGGCCAGCCGGTGGAGGCTGCCGAACTGGTGCCCGCCATGGCCGAGGTGGAGCAGGCGCGGCGTGGCCAGGGCGCCGACCAGCCCGAGATCAGCCTGACCTATTTCGAATTCACCACCCTGGCCATCCTGCGCACCATGGCACGCGCCGGCATCGACGTGGCGATTCTTGAAGTCGGCCTGGGCGGCCGGCTGGACGCGGTGAACATCATCGACACCGACTGCGCCGTCATCACCTGCATTGCGCTGGACCACATGGCCCTGCTGGGGCCGGACCGCGAGTCCATCGGGCGTGAGAAGGCCGGCATCATGCGCACCGGCCGCCCGGTGGTGGTGAGCGACCCCATGCCGCCGCAAAGCGTGCTGGACCGGGCGCTGGAGATCGGCGCCGACCTCTGGCGGGTGGGACTGGACTTCCACTTTGCCGGCGACCAGCAGCAATGGGGCTGGGCCACCCACCCCAACCGGGGCGGCCGGCGCCACCCCGGACTGGCCTACCCGGCCCTGCGCGGGGCCAACCAGCTGGTCAACGCGTCGGGCGTGCTGGCCGCCATCGAGGCCCTGCGCCCGCGCCTGCCGGTCACCGCCCAGGCGGTGCGCACCGGCCTGGCCCTGGTGGAGCTGCCGGGCCGCTTCCAGATCGTTCCGGGCAACCCGACCCTGGTGCTGGATGTGGCCCACAACCCCCATTCGGTGGCCGCCCTGGCCGAGAACCTGGACGCCATGGGCTTCTACCCCGGCACCCATGCGGTGTTCGGCGCCATGGCCGACAAGGACCTGACCGCCATGATCGAGCGGGTCGCCCCCCTGATCGACCACTGGTATGTCACCGATCTGCCCCTGCCGCGCGCCTTGCCGGCCAGCGAACTCTCTGGCGTGGTGGCGTCGGCGGTCCAGGGCCGTCCCGGCCCGGCGGCGAAGGTGGCGGGCACCTTCCCGGACCCCCGCGCCGCCCTGGCCGCCGCCGTCGCTGCGGCAGACCCCGCTGATAGAATCGTGGTCTTTGGTTCCTTCCACACGGTGGGTGGCGTGCTGCAGAACGGGGTGCCCCGGCTGGCCGCCAAACACCTGAAGGGCTGATGCCCCGGCCAGCCCCGTGCCACCGCCAGCCGTTGATGGCGAATTGGTCCCCCACCGCATGGTCAACCCCCGCTCCGGCTCCGCAGGCAGTGCCCCCACCCCCACCATCGACGCGGTGCGCCGCCGCGCACGCCACCGCCTGATCGGTGCCAGCGTGCTGGTGGCGGTCGGCGTCATCGGGTTCCCCCTGCTGTTCGACACCCAGCCGCGCCCGATCCCGGTGGACATTCCCATCGAGATTCCGGCGCGCAACACGCCCTCGCCAGCCGCCAAGGCCCCGGTGGCGGCCCCGGCCGCCGCGCCTGCACCAACCTCGGGCGGCAAGCTGCCCATGATCACCGAGGAGGCCGACGCGCCCAAAGCAGAAACCGCCAAGGTGGAGCCGCCCAGAGCAGAGCCGCCCAAGGTGGAAGCGCCCAAGGTGGAAGCACCCAAGTCCGATCCGGTCAAGGCCGAGGCACCCAGGCCCGAGCCTGCAGCGCCGGCCCCGGCGCGCCCGGCACCCACCGAGGCTGCACGTGCCGAAGCGTTGCTCAAGGGCCAGGCCGATCCCAAGGCGGCCAGCGCCACCGCATCCACCCGTCTGGTGGTCCAGGTGGGCGCCTACGCCGAGGAGGACCGGGTGCGCGACGTGCGCCAGAAGCTGGAGAAGGCCGGTCTGAAGACCTATGTGCACACCGCCACGCTGCCCGAGGGCAAGCGCACCCGGGTGAGGGTTGGCCCCTTCGACAACCGGGCCGACGCCGACAAGGCTGCGGCGCGCATCAAGGCGCTCGGCCTGCCGGCCGCCGTGCTCACGCTCTGAGGCTGGCATGGTCGCCCTCGACATCGTCATGCTGCTGATCCTGCTGCTGTCGGTCCTGATCGGACTGTGGCGCGGGCTGATGTACGAGGTGATCGTGGTGGCGGGCTGGGTGGCTGCGTTCGTTCTCTCGCCGATCTATGCCTCCGATGTGGCCGCATGGCTGCCGGCCGACAGCCTGTCCGAACACCTGCGGCTGGCCATCGGTTTCGTGCTGGTGTTCATCGCCGTGGTCTTCGCCGGCGGGCTGGTGGCCTGGCTGGTGCAGAAGGCTGTGACCAGCGTGGGCTTGCGTCCGGTGGACCGCATCCTGGGCGGCGGCTTCGGGCTGGCCCGTGGCGCCGTGCTGCTGCTGGCCCTGGCGCTGGTGGTCAACATGCTGGGCCAGCACGACGCCGTCTGGTGGACCGAATCGCAAGGCGGTCGCCTGCTGTCGGCCACGCTGCATGAACTGCGTCCGCTGCTGCCACAGACCGTCGCGGCCTACATACCGTAAAGATTTTTCGAAGGATCCGTCATGTGTGGAATCGTGGGTGTGGTCAGCCAGGACCCGGTCAATCAGCTGATCTATGACGCGCTGCTGCTCCTGCAGCACCGTGGACAGGACGCGGCCGGCATCGTCACGCAGCAGGGACGCAAGTTCTTCATGCACAAGGCCAAGGGCATGGTGCGCGATGTGTTCCGCACCCGCAACATGCGCTCGCTGCCGGGCAACTGCGGCCTGGGTCAGGTGCGTTATCCCACCGCCGGCAATGCCTTCAGCGAGGAAGAGGCCCAGCCCTTCTACGTGAACGCGCCGTTCGGCCTGGTGCTGGTGCACAACGGCAACCTCACCAATGCCCATGCGCTCAAGCAGGAGCTGTTCCAGACCGACCACCGCCATATCAACACCGAGAGCGATTCCGAGGTGCTGCTCAACGTGCTGGCGCATGAACTGGAGAAGGTCACCCGCGGCCTCACGCTCAAACCCGCCGACGTGTTTGCCGCCGTGCGCGGCGTGCACCAGCGGGTGCGCGGCTCGTATGCGGTGGTGGCGCTGATCGCCGGCCATGGCCTGCTGGCCTTCCGCGACCCCTACGGCATCCGCCCGCTGTGCCTGGGCCGCCAGGGCGGCAGCGTGATGCTGGCCAGCGAGTCGGTCACGCTGGAAGGCACCGGCTTCGAACTGGAGCGCGACGTGGCACCCGGCGAGGCGGTGTTCGTGGACCTGCAGGGCAACGTGCAGGCCGAACAGTGCGCGGCGGCCCCAGCCCTCAAGCCCTGCATCTTCGAGTACGTGTACCTGGCCCGCCCGGATTCGGTCATCAACGGCATCTCGGTCTACCAGGCCCGCCTGAACCTGGGCGCCACGCTGGCCAAACGGGTGATCTCCACCGTGCCGCCGAACGACATCGACGTGGTCATTCCCATCCCCGAGTCGTCGCGCCCCAGCGCCATGGAGCTGGCCCAGCTGCTGGGTCTGCCCTACCGCGAGGGCTTCGTGAAGAACCGCTATGTGGGCCGCACCTTCATCATGCCGGGCCAGGCGGTGCGCAAGAAATCGGTGCGCCAGAAGCTCAATGTGATCGGCAGCGAGTTCAAGGGCCGCAACGTGCTGCTGGTGGATGACTCCATCGTGCGCGGCACCACCAGCCGCGAGATCGTGCAGATGGCCCGCGACGCCGGTGCCCGCAAGGTGTACCTGGCCAGTGCCGCCCCGCCGGTGCGTTTCCCCAACGTGTACGGCATCGACATGCCCACGCCCGACGAGCTGGTGGCCCATGGCCGGACGGTGGACGAGGTGCGCCAGATCATCGGCTGCGACGCGCTCATCTACCAGGACGTGGACGCCATGAAACAGGCCGTGGGCCAGCTCAACCCGCAGCTGGCCGGCTTCGACGCCTCGTGCTTCGACGGCGAATACGTCACCGGCGACATCACCGCCGAAGACATCGCCCGACTCAACCAGGGCCGCGACCAGACCGAGGAGGGCACCGAAGACACCTCCCGCCTGGCCCTGCCCAACGCACAGGTGGCCTGATGAGCAAGCCCCTGCCCGAAGGCCTGCACCGCGACACGCTGGCGGTGCGAGCGGCGGTCGACAAGAGCCAGTACGGCGAGAACGCCGAAGCCCTGTTCCTGACCAGCAGCTTCACCCAGCCCGACAGCGAGACCGCCGCCCGCCGCTTTGCCGGCGAGGAAGACGGCTACATCTATTCGCGCTTTTCCAACCCCACCGTGGCCAGCATGGAGCAGCGGCTGGCCGCGCTCGAAGGCATGGAGGCCTGTGTGGGCACCGCCAGCGGCATGGGCGCCATCCTGTTGCTGTGCATGGGGCTGCTGAAGGCCGGCGACCATGTGGTGTGCTCGCGCTCGGTGTTCGGCTCGACCATCAAGCTGCTGGGCACCGAATTCGCCCGCTTCGGCGTGGAGACCACGTTCGTGTCGCAGACCGATGTGGCCGAGTGGAAGGCGGCCGTGCGGCCCACCACCAAGCTGTTCTTCGCCGAGACGCCCACCAACCCGCTGACCGACGTGTGCGACATCCGCGCGCTGGCCGACATCGCCCACAACGCCGGCGCCCTGCTGGCGGTGGACAACTGCTTCTGCTCGCCCGCCCTGCAGCAGCCGGCCAAGCTGGGTGCGGACATCGTCATCCACTCGGGCACCAAGTACCTCGACGGCCAGGGACGGGTGGTGGCCGGTGCGCTGTGCGCCAGCGAGACACTGGTGCGCAAGACCTTCATCCCGGTCATGCGCAGTGCCGGCATCAGCCTCTCGCCGTTCAACGCCTGGGTGGTGCTCAAGGGCATGGAGACGCTGGGCATCCGCATGGAGGCGCAGTCGCGCCGGGCACTCGACCTGGCCCAGTGGCTCGAAGCCCATCCCAAGGTCGAGCGGGTGTACTACCCCGGCCTCAAGAGCCATCCGCAGCACGAGTTGGCCATGGCGCAGCAGTCGGGCATGGGCGGTGCGGTGCTGTCCTTCGATGTGAAGGCGCCCGATGCGGCCGAGGCACGCCGCCGTGCCTTCCACGTGATCGACACCACGCAGCTCATGTCGGTCACCGCCAACCTGGGCGACGTGAAGACCATCATCACCCACCCCGGCACCACCTCGCACGGTCGCCTGACCGAAGACCAGCGCCAGGCCGCCGGCATCCGCCAGAACCTGGTGCGGGTGGCCGTGGGCCTGGAACACCTCGACGACCTCAAGGCCGACCTCTCGCGCGGTCTGGACACCCTGTGAACCCTGTGAAAGTACGTACCCGTTTCGCTCCGTCGCCCACCGGCTTCATCCACCTGGGCAACATCCGCTCGGCCCTGTACCCGTGGGCCTTTGCCCGCTCGACACAGGGCGACTTCATCCTGCGCATCGAGGACACCGACCTGGAGCGCTCGTCGCAGGCCGCGGTGGACGTGATCATCGAGGGCATGAAGTGGCTGGGTCTGGACCACGACGAGGGTCCGTTCTTCCAGATGCAGCGCATGGACCGGTACAAGACGGTGCTGGAGCAGCTCAAGTCGGCGGGCCATGTGTACCCCTGCTACATGAGCGTGTCCGAGCTGGACGCGCTGCGCGAGCGCCAGATGGCTGCCAAGGAAAAGCCGCGCTATGACGGCACCTGGCGCCCCGAGCCCGGCAAGACCCTGCCGCCCGTGCCCGAAGGCGTGCAGCCGGTGCTGCGCTTCCGCACCCCGGCGGGCGGCAGCGTGGTCTGGGACGACAAGGTCAAGGGCCGCATCGAGATCAGCAACGCCGAGCTCGACGATCTGGTCATTGCCCGGCCGGACGGAACGCCCACCTACAACTTCTGCGTGGTGGTCGACGACATCGACATGGCCATCACCCATGTGATCCGCGGCGACGACCATGTGAACAACACCCCGCGCCAGATCCACATCTTCCGGGCCTTGGGCCACGAGCCACCGGTGTATGCCCACCTGCCCACCGTGCTGAACGAGCAGGGCGAGAAGATGAGCAAGCGCAACGGCGCCAAGCCGGTGACGCAGTACCGCGACGAAGGCTATCTGCCCGATGCCATGGTGAACTACCTGGCCCGCCTGGGCTGGAGCCACGGCGACGACGAGATCTTCAGCCGCCAGCAGTTCCTGCAGTGGTTCGACCTGGATCATCTGGGCCGCAGCGCCGCCCAGTTCGACGAGGCCAAGCTGCGCTGGGTGAATGCCCAGCACCTCAAGGCCCTGGACGATGAGGCACTCGCACCGCTGGTGGCCGAGCAGCTCCAGCGAATGGGCCTGCAGGCCGACGCTCGACTGCCCGCCATCTGCGGTCTGTTCAAGGACCGCTGCGACACCACCGTGGCGCTGGCTGGTTGGGCCAGGGCGTTCTACGCCGACGTGCAGCCGGATGCAGCCGAGCTCGCCCAGCATGTCACCGATGCCGTCCGGCCTGCGGTGCAGTCGCTGGCGCGGCAGCTTGAGGCCGCTGACTGGGACAAGGCTTCCATCAGCGCCGTCATCAAATCGGTTCTCGCCGAGCACGGCCTGAAGATGCCGCAACTGGCTATGCCGGTGCGCGTGCTGGTGATGGGCACGGCCCAGACGCCATCGCTGGATGCGGTGCTGGCACTGCACGACAAAAAAGTTGTGGTGGGGCGTTTGCAGAACGCCTGAAAAGTGGTCTATAATTTGAGGCTTGCTGATGCACACGACGCAACGCAAACAAGCAGACTTCAAAAGCTGCTTCGAGCCGAGAAGAGTGGGTTGAAAGCAAATCCTGTGGGGGTATAGCTCAGCTGGGAGAGCGCTTGCATGGCATGCAAGAGGTCAGCGGTTCGATCCCGCTTACCTCCACCAACAATTCGGAGTCGCGCAGTGCGGCAGGGTCGAAAAAACGATCTTCAACACTGCTACAATGCGAGACTCCAGTCCAGGTTATGACCCTATCGTCTAGAGGCCTAGGACATCACCCTTTCACGGTGAGTACCGGGGTTCGAATCCCCGTAGGGTCGCCAAACATGCCGCAAGGCACGTAGGCACAAGTGGTGGCACTTGGTTCGCAAGAACGAACGCCAACTGCCAGGAGTGGTAGTTCAGTTGGTTAGAATACCGGCCTGTCACGCCGGGGGTCGCGGGTTCGAGCCCCGTCCACTCCGCCAAAATCAGAACGGGGCAATCACTTGATGGTGATTGCCCCGTTTGCATTTCCGGACCTGAAACAGTGATGGGACGGAACTGCGGTCACCGCATCTGGCTGTCCGCGCTGGCCCCACTCACCGTGACCGATGGAAGACGTCGCTAAGCGACAGGCCTGTCCCGTGATGCCCCGGCTTCCCGCTGGCCGCGGAAGCAGGGACCACGGATGGGCATCAGATCTGGGCAGAACCGATGCGGAAGAAATCCACTGCCTCGGTCAGTCGCCGCGCCTGGTCCTTCAGGCTCTCGGCGGCGGCAGCACTCTCTTCCACCAGCGCCGCGTTCTGCTGCGTCATCTGGTCGAGCTGGGCCACTGCCGTGTTCACCTGGCCGATGCCGTCGCTCTGCTCGCCAGCCGCCGCCGTGATCTCGCCGATGATGTCGCTCACCCGCTGCACCGAGCCCACAATCTCGCTCATGGTGTTGCCCGCATCGGCCACCAGCTTGCTGCCAGCCTCCACACGGTCCACGCTCGCGCCGATCAGGCCCTTGATCTCCTTGGCCGCCTGCGCGCTGCGCTGCGCCAGATTGCGCACCTCGCCGGCCACCACCGCAAACCCGCGGCCCTGCTCGCCGGCCCGCGCGGCTTCCACCGCCGCGTTGAGCGCCAGGATGTTGGTCTGGAAGGCGATGCCGTCGATGACACCGATGATGTCGTTGATCTTCTTGCTGCTGTGGTTGATCTCGTCCATGGTGGTGACCACCTGGGCCACCACCTCGCCGCCCCGGGCGGCGATCTCGGCCGCACTCGAGGCCAGCTGGTTGGCCTGGCGCGCGGCATCGGCGCTGTTGCGCACCGTGCTGGTGAGCTCCTCCATCGAGGCCGCCGTCTCTTCCAGGTTGCTGGCGGTCTGCTCGGTGCGGCTGGAGAGGTCCTGGTTGCCGGTGGCAATCTCCACTGAGGCGGTGCCGATGCTGTCGGTCGCCTGGCGGACCTGGGTGACCGTGCGAATCAGCGATGTCTTCATCCGGTCCAGCGATCGCAGCAGATCGCCCAGCTCGTCGGTGCGCTGGCTGCTCACTGCCATGGTGAGGTCGCCGGCAGCCACCGCATCGGCCACGGCCACCGCCTGGTGGACAGGTTCGGTGACCGACCGGGTAATGCGCCAGGCCAGCAGAGCGCTGACGGCCAGCGCTGCCACGAACAGCAGGCCCAGCCACTGATAGAGGGAGCGGAACTCGGTCTGGACCCGGGCCTGCAGTGCACCGAGTGCCTGGATCTGCCCGTCGACCAAGGCCTGTGTCACTTCGACGTATCGGTTGGTGACCGGTACGAACTTGCTGGTGACCAGTTCGCGGGCCCGTACATCGTTCCCTGCGGCCTTGACCGCGTTGATCTCGTCGCGTGCCGCCAGCCATTCCTTGCGCACTTCCCCCACGAGCTCGGCACGCTTCATGGCGTCCGGATTGCTGGCCGCGATCTCCAGGAACGTCTTCTGGGTTTCGGTGGTTCCGCGCGAGGTGGCGGCCATAGCGTCCTTGAAGAAGTCGAGTATGTCGCTGCCCTGCGACATGGCTACCGCCAACGACCGGGCGGAATTCTGGCGAACATCGGCAAGCCACTTGTCTGCCAGTTCCAGCTTCTTGGCTTCCAGCGTGGTTTGTGCAGACAGGTCCCTCACCGCCTCGACTTTCCAGACGGTGACGGCCAGTACACCCGTGAATACGAGCAGGACGGAGGTATAGCCGGCGGCCATCCGCCGGCCGAGTGTTGAGAGCAGACTGCGTCGAGTGGGGTGGTTTATGGATGGCATGGGTTGAGGGGGCGCTTCTCAAGAACAAACCGGGGATTGCGGCCAGGTTGAACGTCGTGCGGTCAACCTGGCTGCATCTGGGGGTGTGACCGAAATCACATGCCGGATATCGGCATCTGCCGGTTTCACTGAAGCGGGATCGAAAACCGGCTGCCCCGTGAGTCAGGCCGTTTCAGGCCGCCCGCCGCTCCAGCCAATCCACCCGCACCAGCCCGGTGGACAACGCGGTGCCGCACACGATGACCAGCCCGCAGCCCACCATCCAGGCGGTGATCCGCTCGTCCAGAAACACCGCGCCATAACTCATGGCGAACACCGGCACCAGGAAGGTGACGGTGAGTGCCTTGCTGGGGCCGGCTTTCTCGATGATGCGGAAGAAGATGACGTAGGCAATCGCGGTGCACAGCAAGGCCACGGCGATCACCGCCCACCAGGCCGTGGCGCCAGCGGGCTGGCTGGGCCAGAACACCACGGTGGGGATGGTAAGGGCGAGTGCAGCACCGATCTGGCTGCCGCTGGCGGTGGCCAGTGGATGCAGGCCGCCCAGGTGCTTCTTGGTGAAGCTCGCCGCCAGGCCGTAGCAGACCGTGGCCAGCAGGCACGCACCCATGGCCAGCAGGGCCATAGGGCTTGAAGAGGCCGCCAGGCCGCTCAGCCCGGACTTGCCGATGACCAGCAGGCATACGCCAGCAAAGCCGATGCCCAGCCCCAGCATGCGCGAGGCACCCGGGCGCTCCTTGAGCCACACCCAGGCCACCACCGCACCGGTGAGCGGGACCGTCGCGTTCAGGATGGAGGTCAGGCCCGTGGGGATGTGCAGCACGGCAAACGCGAAGAGCATGAATGGAATGCCGGAATTGAGCAGGCCCACGAACAGGATGGCGCCCATTCGGCGGCGGAAGTCGGCCCAGACCCCGGGCACCAGGAACACCGGCAGCATGAACAGCGCCGCCAGCCCGACGCGCAGTCCGGCCGTGGCGACGATCCCGAAGTCGGACACGCCTAGGCGCATGAACAGGAAGGACGAACCCCACAGGGCCGCCAGGGCGACGAATTCAAGGATCAGGACGGGAGGCATGGGAGGAGCGGGGAGGCGGGCGTTCAGAGCAGCCGGGGTTCGCCGGATTCGAGCGCCAGCAGGGCCACCTTGCGGTGCAGCCCGCCAGAATAACCGGTCAGTGATCCGTTGGCGCCCATCACGCGGTGGCATGGCACGATGACGCTGACCGGATTGGCCCCCACGGCAGCGCCCACTGCCCGCACCGCCGCAGGCCGGCCGATGGCCCGCGCGACATCGCCATAGCTCACCGTGCGGCCGGGTTCGATGAGGCACAGCGCCTGCCATACGGCCTGCTGGAATTCGGTGCCGACGCTCAAATCCAGCGGCACATCGAAGGTCACGGCATCGCCTGCAAAGTACCGTTCCAGCATCTGCGCCGTCCTGTCCAAGAGCGGGTGCCCGGTGTCGCGCTTCCAGCGGGCCACGGCTTCGGGGGCCGGTGTGTCGCGCTGGCCATCGTGAAACCAGGCACCGGCCAGACCCGCCTCGGTGGCGGCCAGCAGCAGACCACCCAGCGGCGTGAGGACATCGGTGCAGACGGTGATGGTGGGGGGAGACGGGTTTTTCATGCGGCGATCGAAGCAGGTGAATGGTCGGCCCACAGCCGGATGACGGCATAGCTGCGCCAGGGTTGCCAGGCGGCGGCCTGGGCATCGGCCCGCCGCTGGCGTTCGCGGGGTGACAGGCCCAGGGATCGGGACGCGAGCGCTTCGAGCAGCACCACGTCGCCGGGCGGCCAGGCGTCTGGCCAGCGCAATGCCCGCATGGCGATGTAGTGGGCGGTCCACGGGCCGATGCCCGGCAGTGCCTGCAAGGCCGCAATGGTGGTGTCCACCCGAGCATGCGGGCTCAGATCCAGACTGCCGTGTTCCACCGCCTCGGCCAGGGCCACGATGGCCCGCTGGCGCTGGCGCACCACGCCAAGCTGGCCGAGCCTTTCGGCCGCATCCGGTGCCAGAAAACAGGCCGCCGTCGGGAACAGGCGTTCGAGTCCGGTAGGAGCTTCTTCCTGATCAGGGCAAGGGTCGCCAAAGACCTGCACCACCCGACCGGCCAGCGTGCGGGCCGCAGCCACTGTGACCTGCTGCCCCAGGATGGCCCGCACCGCCAGCTCGAAGCCGTTCACCGCGCCCGGCACCCGCAGGCCGGCGGCACCAGGCATGGCGGGTTCCAGCGCGGCGGCGATGGCGACCGGGTCGGCATCCAGATCGAGCAGGGCACGCAGCCTCACCATGACCGACGGCAGCACGGGCAACAGGCCATCGCTCACCATCAACCCGACCAGCTCGCGCTGCGGCTCGAACTGCAGTGCGCACCAGCCGGCATGGGTCTGATCGGCCACCGTCAGGCGCAGTGTGCGTGCGTAGCGCAGCGCGGCCCGGTCGACCGTCTCGACGGCAGGCAGGGCGCGGGCCGCCAGAAAGCCGAGCAGGCCGTCCAGATCCAGCGGTGCCTGCCAGCCCAGCCATACGGTCCCGGGCTGCCGGGTGCGGGCCCGGCTGGCCCGGATCTGCAACGGCGGCAGACCGTAGTGCTGGCGCATGGCCGCATGGAAGCGCCGCTGGCTGCCGAAGCCGGCCGCCCGTGCCACCTCGGACACCGGCAGGTCGGTGTCGGTGAGCAGCTGCTTGGCGCTCAGCAGGCGCCGGGTCTGCAGTACCTGCAGCGGCGATACACCCAGGTGCTGCGCGAACACCCGGCGCAGGTGCCGGTCGGTCACGCCCAGGTGGGCAGCCAGTCGGGCCAGTGTGGGACCGTCATCGGCCAGGTGCTGCTGCGGATCGTTCAGCCAGCGCAGGGCATGCTGCAACAGGATGTCACCGGCGTCGAGCAACGACCAGACGCGTTCGGTCGGTGCCAGTTCGGGCCGGCACCGCAGGCAGGGGCGGAAGCCGGCCTGTTCGGCCTGTGCGGCATGCTCGAAGAAACGGCAGTGTTCCAGGCGCGGCGTGCGCACCGCACAGACCGGCCTGCAATAGATGCCGGTGCTGGTGACGCCGGCAAAGAAGCGCCCATCGAACCGGCGGTCGCGCGAGCACAGGGCGCGGTAGCGGGCCTCGTCCACCCCGGTGAGGCCATCGGCCTGGCGGGTGGGGGGCACAGCGGTGATCCGGCGGGAAGACATGCCGCGATGGTAGGGCCGGACCATCGATTCCGATGGCCGTTTCCGGACCTGTGTTTACCGTCGCTTCACGAGCCGTGGCAGGGCGGCTTTCTACAATCCCGGGTTTGTCCAACAGGGAGCATTGCATGCAGGTTGCCGCGTCCATCTTCAAGGCCTACGACATTCGCGGCGTGGTGCCCGCCACGCTGGACGAGTCGGTGGCCGAGGCGCTGGGTCGTGCCTTCGGCACGGTGGCGCGGCAGTACGGCGAGACCACGGTGGCGGTGGGTCGCGACGGGCGCCTGTCGGGCCCCAGCCTGTCGGCGGCCCTGATACGTGGCCTGGTGCGCGCCGGCATCGACGTGATCGATGTGGGCATGGTCACCACCCCGATGCTGTATTTCGCGGCCAGCACGCTGTGCCGCAGCGGCATCCAGGTGACCGGCAGCCACAACCCCAAGGACTACAACGGATTCAAGATGGTGCTGGCCGGCCGCGCCATCTTCGGAGAGGACATTCAGGCCCTGCGCCGGCTGATCGAACAGGACGCTGCCGTGGATGCGGACGGCGGCCGGGTGCGCCATGTGAACGTGGCGGGCGCCTACCGCGACCGCATCGTCGGTGACGTGAAGCTCTCCCGCCCCATGAAGATCGTGGTGGACTGCGGCAACGGCGTGGCCGGTGCGTCCGCCCCCGCGCTGTTCCGCGCGCTGGGCTGTGAGGTCATCGAACTGTTCAGCGAGGTGGACGGCGAATTCCCGAACCACCATCCTGATCCCAGCAAGCCCGAGAACCTGCAGGACCTGATCCGCACCCTGGCCGCGACCGATGCCGAACTGGGCCTGGCCTTCGACGGTGACGGCGACCGCCTGGGCATCGTCACGCGCTCGGGACAGAACATCTATCCTGATCGCCAGATGATCCTGTTCGCGCAGGATGTGCTCAGCCGCGTGCCGGGTGGCGACATCGTGTTCGACGTGAAATGCTCCCAGCGCCTGGGTCCGGCGATCGAGGCGGCGGGCGGTCGCCCGCACATCTACAAGACCGGGCATTCGCTCATCAAGGCCCGCATGAAGGAACTGGGCAGCCCGCTGGGGGGCGAGATGAGCGGCCACATCTTCTTCCAGGAGCGCTGGTTCGGTTTCGACGACGGCACCTACGCCGGCGCCCGCCTGCTGGAGATCCTGAGCCGTCACACCGACGCCAGCGCCACGCTGGAAGCCCTGCCCACCAGTCACAGCACGCCCGAGCTCAACGTGACCTGCGCTGAAGGCGAGCCGCATGCGGTGGTGGCGCGCCTGGTCGATCAGGTGCAGGTGGACGCGCCGGCGAAGCTGTCGACCATCGACGGTGTGCGCATCGACTGGCCCGATGGTTTCGGGCTGATCCGCGCCTCCAACACCACGCCGGTGCTGGTGCTGCGCTTCGAGGGCCAGACGGTGGAGGCCCTGCACCGCATCGAGGCCCACATGCTGGCGCTGCTGCGCCAGGCCAAGCCGGACGCGGTGGTCGGCGCCGCGGCGCACTGAGCGCGTCAGCCGGGCAGCAGGCCCAGCAGGTGCTGCAGCACGGCGGCGGCCCGCGTGTCCTCCGGTGGGCGGGCGTGGGGCAATGCGGCGCCGGCCCAGGCGGCCTCCACCGCTCGGGCCACGGTGTCGGCATCGGTCACCGGCACGCTCAGCCCGGCGGCATCGAGCTGTTCATAGCTCTCGGCAAAGTTCCACACATGCGACCCGTGCAGCACCCGGCAGCCCAGGGCCAGCGGCTCGTGCGGGTTGTGGCCACCCACCTCGGCGAAGGAGCCGCCCACCAGGGCCACCGGGGCCAGCCGGTACCACAGGCCCATCTCGCCGATGGTGTCGGCCACGTACACCGCGCCGTCATCGGGCAGGTGCACGCCGGCGCTGCGCAGGGGCGCGGCCGGCTGGCACAGCGCCGCCACCTCCGCACCCCGGGCTGGCGCGCGCGGCGCGATGACGAGCAGCGCATCCGGATGGCGTTCGCGCAGCCGCGCATGGGCCTGCAGCGCCAGGGTCTCCTCGCCCGGATGGCTGGAGGCGAGCACCCATACCGGCCGCGTGCGCAAGGCCGCCAGCCATGCCGACAGGTCGTCGGCATCACAGGCCAGAGGGGGCGTGAGCGACTTGATGGTGCCGCTCACCACCACCCTGTCGGGCTCGGCGCCCAGGGCCACGAGGTGCGCAGCGCTGGTGTCGTTCTGCGCGAACAGCCGGTCGAAGCCCGGCAGCAGGGCGCGGTAGATCCAGCGGCCCCAGCGGCGCTTGGCCATGGACGCATCGTTCAGCCGCGCATTCACCAGCACCCGGGGTATGCCGCGCGCTGCGGTGGCGTCGATCAGCGTGGGCCAGAGGTCCATCTCGCACCACACCGCCAGATCGGGCTGCCAGTGGTTCAGGAAGCGCCGTACCGCGCCGGGTGTGTCGGCCGGCGCGAACTGGTGTTGCACCCCGGAGGGCAGACCGGTGCGACGCAGTGCATCGCCCGAGGTGCGTGCGGTGGTGGTGATCAGGAAATGCACGTCGGGCCGGGCCTGGGCCATGCGGGCAAACAGGCCGGCCAGCGCCATGGCCTCGCCCACGCCCACGGCATGTCCCCACACCAGCGGGCCTTCGGGCCGGTCGGCGTATTCATGGCCCAGTTTCTGGTGAACGCTGCGTGGCGTTTCCTTGCCGCGCCGTACCCGCCGCCTGAGCCCCAGGTGCCAGACCGGGGTCAGCAGGTACGACAGCGCCACGTAAGCACGCAGGGCCAGGGTCATGCGCAGGCCTCCAGCCACGGCTGCAGCACAGCCATGTGGCGCCGGGTCGATCCGCCATGTTCGGCGTAGAAGGCCTCTGCGCCGGCAGTGGCCTGCGCCTGCCGTTCGGGCGAGGTCAGCAGTTCGATGAGGGCACCGGCCAGGCTGGCGATGTCCATATGCTGCTGGAGCACGCCGGCTTCCAGTGCTTCCACGCCCGGGTATTCGATGCCCCAGATGCTGGGACCCACCATCACCGGCTTGCGCAGGGCGAGTGGCTCGATCACGTTGTGGGCGCCCATGGGCACGAAGGATGCGCCGACCACCACCACCTGCGACAGCGCGAGGTAGAAGTACATCTCGCCCAGCGAATCGCCCAGCAGCACGTCGATGCCAGCCATGGCTGGTGCGCCGTCGGCGGGGCGCAGCTGTGCGTCCAGATCGCGGCTGCGTCGGCTGACCCGCAGGCCGGCGCCGGTGAGCAGATCGGCCACGGTGTCGAAGCGCTGCGGGCTGCGGGGCACGTAGACCACCAGCAACGGTGGCAGGCCCGCATCGGCCACGCCTTGGCGCACCCGGTGGATGGCTTCGATGAAGGGCTCGTCTTCGCCGACGATGGCGCTGGCAAAGCACAGCACCGGCCGACCGCCGGCCACGCCGGTGGCCAGGCTCCAGGGCTCGAGCAGGGCCTCGCCGGCCGCGAGGTGGGCGGTGGACGGCGGCAGGTCGAAACGCGTCTCGCCCACCACCTCGACCCGCTCGCAGCCCACTGCCCGGAAGCGCCGGGCATGGGTTTCGGACTTGCACATCACCAGCTGATAGGCACGAAAGATGTCGGCCCGGAATCCCCAGGCCACGCGCTGATCGCGCTCGATGCTCTTGCGCGGGTACTGGGCATTGGCCATGCCCAGCGGCACGCCGCAGCGCCGGATGCTGCTCAGCAGCACCGGCCAGGTGTCGATCTCGGTCATCAGCGCGGCCCGGGGCCGGGTGTGGGCCACGAAGCGCCGCACCGCCCAGCCCAGCTCCAGCGGCACGAAGCAGACCTGCAGCCGACCCGCCTTCATGTCGTCTGCAAACAAGGTGTGTGCCGCAGTGCGGCCGGCCGGTGTGAGGGTGGACACCAGCACCGGGTAGCCCTGGGCCAGCAAGGCGCGGATCAGCGGGGCGGCACCGCGCAGTTCTCCCATGGAAGCCGAATGCACCCACACAGGCCGCTGCAATGCCGTGACGACGCGGCCGAAGCGCTCGCCCCAGTGCTGTCGGTACAGCGGCTCCTTGCGCCCGCGACGCCACAGGAAGACCAGGAACACCGGCAGCAGCAGATGCCAGGCCAGCCCGTAGAGCCACAGCAGGACCCGGGTCTGCCAGCGAAACGGCAACGATCGGGCAGACGACGGCAGCGCAAGGGTCATGAATACAGGGACCGGTCGGACAGAGGGGGTGGGGTGTGGCTCGCGGGCGTCTCGCCCGTAGCCCGTTCAGTATAGTTATGCCCTGCGTCGCCCCTGCTGCGCCGCCCCCGCCCTGGACCCTCCCACATGCCCCTCGACCTGCCGGCCTGGACCGCCGTCATTCCCTTGCGCGCCGGCTCCAAGGGCCTGCCGGGCAAGAACCTGCGTCCGCTCGGCGGCAAGCCCCTGTACCGGCATGCGCTGGACCAGGCCCTGGCGGCCGGCGCCGCACGCGTGCTGATCACCACCGACCTGCCCGAGGTGCTGCAAGCCGAGCTGCCTCCCGAGGTGCACGGCATACGCCGTCCGCCCGAACTCGCCGGAGATGCGGTGCCCATGGCGCCCGTGCTGGTGCACGCCCTGCAGCAGGGCGATGTGCAGGGCACGGTGGTGCTGCTGCAGGCCACCTCACCCCTGCGAACGGCGGACGACATCCGCGCCGCGCTGGCGCTGTTTGCCACCGGCGATTACGGGCTGGTGATGAGCGTCACCGAGGCCGACCGGGGCGTGCTCAAATGGGGCCGCCTGGAGGGTCAGCGGTTCGTGCCGCTGTCGGCCCCCGAACACTGCTTTGCCAATCGCCAGTCGCTGCCGCCGGTGGTGCGACCCAATGGCGCGGTCTATGTGTTCGACGCTGCACGCCTGGTGGCCACCGGCAGCCTGGCCGCCGATGCGGTGGGCGTGGTGACCATGCCGCCCGAGCGCAGCCACGACATCGACAACCTGAATGATTTCGAACAGGCCGAGCGCCTGCTCGCCCGACACGCCCTGGAGCACCCATGAAGATTGCACACCGCGAGATTTCCCCCACCCAGCCGCCCCTGGTGGTGGCCGAGATCGGCATCAACCACGGCGGCAGCCTCGATGTCGCCAAGGGCATGGTCCTGGCGGCAGCCAAGGCCGGCTGCGAGATGGTCAAGCACCAGACCCATTTCGTGGACGACGAGATGACCGACGAGGCCAAGGCCATCTTCCCGCCCAACGCCGACAAGTCCATCTGGCATGTCATGGAGGAGTGCGCCCTGGGCAAGGACGACGAGATCGAGCTCAAGCGCTACGCCGAGTCGCTGGGCATGATCTACATCTCCACCCCGTTCTCGCGCGCAGCCGCCGATTTTCTGGCCGAGATCGGTGTGGCGGCCTTCAAGATCGGATCGGGTGAATGCAACCATGTGCCGCTGATCCGTCACATCGCCAGCTTCGGAAAGCCAGTGATCATGAGCACCGGCATGCAGACCATCGACAGCCTGCGGCCTTCGGTGCAGGCGCTGGACGAGGCCGGCATCGAATACGCCCTGCTGGAGTGCACCAACCTGTACCCGTCGCCGCCGGAGATCGTGAGCCTGCAGGGCATCGGCGAACTGCGACGTGCCTTCCCGAAAGCGGTCATCGGCTTCTCCGACCACAGCATCGGTCCCGAGATGGCCATTGCCTCGGTCGCGCTGGGCGCCTGCATCCTGGAGCGCCACTTCACCGACACCCGCTACCGCAAGGGCCCGGACATCCCGTGTTCCATGGACCCCGCCGAGCTGCGTTTCCTCATCGACCGCTCGCGCGAGGTGCACACCGCCCTCATGAACCCCAAGGTGCGCACCGCACCCGAAGAGGACGTCTACCGCTTCGCGCGTGGCTCCATCGTGGCCGACCGCGACCTGCCTGCGGGCCATGTCGTCACCGAGCAGGACATCTGGGCCCGCCGGCCCGGCTCCGGCGAGATTTCGGTGCAGCACTTCGATCGCCTGGTGGGCGCCCGGCTGACCCGCTCGGTGCGGCGCAACCAGCAGTTGCGCTGGTCCGATCTGGACGGCGTGGCTCCGCTGGTCAACACCTGATGGCCATGGCACGACGCCTGCTCTTCGTCACCGGCACCCGCGCCGACTACGGCAAGCTCGAACCGCTGGCCCTGGCCGCGCAGCAGGCGGGCTTTGCCATCGGCTTCTTCGTCACCGGCATGCACATGATGGGCCGTTACGGCGAGACGCGGCTGGAGGTGCGGCGCTTTCCGGGGGCCGAGATCCACGAGTTCCACAACCAGCGCGAAGGCGATGCGCAGGAGTTCATCCTGTCCAAGACGGTGCTGGGCTTCTCCGACTTCCTGCACGAACACCGGCCCGACCTGGTGGTGATCCATGGCGACCGGGTGGAGGCGCTGGCAGCGTCCATCGTCTGTGCCATGAAGTACATCCCCTCGGCCCACATTGAAGGCGGCGAGGTGTCGGGCACCATCGACGAATCCATCCGCCACTGCAACACCAAGTTGTGCAGCGCGCATTTCGTGAGTTCCGAGCCGGCGCGCCAGCGGGTGCTGGCCCTGGGCGAGGCGGCGGCCAATGTGTTCAACATCGGCTCCCCCGAACTCGACACCCATGCCCGCCCCAGCGGCGTGACGCTGCAGCAGGTCAAGGAGCGCTACGCCATTCCGTTCGACGATTACGGCATTGCGGTGTTCCACCCGGTCACGTCCGAGGCGGCCAGCATCGGCGCGCAGGCGCAGTCGCTGTTCGGCCGGCTGCAGGCCAGCGGGCGGCACTTCGTGGTGATCGCGCCCAACAACGACCCCGGCACCGAAGATATCTTCCGGGTGCTGGAGGGCCTTCCGCCCGAGCGCTTCCGCCTGATTCCGTCCATGCGTTTTGCCTATTTCAGCGAACTCATGCGCCATGCCAGCGCCATGATCGGCAACAGCAGTGCCGGCGTGCGCGAGGCGCCCTTCCTGGGTGTGCCCAGCCTGGACGTGGGCACCCGCCAGAACCGGCGCGCCAGCGGCCCGTCCATCACACCCTGCTCGGCGTTCGATGTCGATGTGATCGACCGCTTCCTGACCGAATCCTGGGGCCGGCGCCTGGCGCCCGACACCACCTTCGGCGCCGGTGATGCCGCTGCCCGTTTCGTGCAGGTGCTGCAGCAGGGGTCGTTCTGGGAGCGGCCGCTGCAGAAAGTGTTTGCCGATGACTGATTCATCCATGGCATGGCCCGCTCGCGGCTGGCTGGACCGCACCACCGGCTTCTTCGACGGCATGGCCCGGTGGTCGGCGGTGGGGCTTCTGCTGGGCGTGCCGACCTCGATCGCGCTGGTCAACATCAGCATCCTGTTCCTGCTGATCGGCTGGGCAGGCTCGGGCCGCTGGCAGCGCAAATGGGACGCCTTGCGCGCCAGCCCGCTGACCTTGCCGGTGCTGTTGCTGTCGGCCTGGATGTTGCTGGGCATGGCCTGGACCGACGCCGACCGCAAGGTGATCGGCTCCCACCTGTACGTCTACAGCAAGCTGCCGCTGATGCTGGTGCTGCTCACCGTCTTCGACGAAGCCCGCTGGCGCGAGCGGGGCTGGTGGGCGTTTGCCCTTGGCTGCCTGATCACCCTGGGCTCGACCTACGCCAGCATCTGGGTGCAGATTCCCTGGGCCGATTCGTACCAGCGGGGCTTCGGCGTGTCCCACCACATCTTCAATGACTACATCGCCCAGGGCCTGGCCATGTCGGTGTTTGTGGCCTGGGTCGTCTCGCAGGCGATCGATGCAAAGCAGCCGGTGCTGCGATGGGGGTGGGCACTGGTGGCCGCGCTGGGCGTCTTCAGCGTGACGCACCTGCTGGAGGGTCGGACCGGTCAGGTCACGGTGCTCGCCATGGGGCTGGCCATGGTGATGACCATCGAATCCGCCCGCGTCCGCTGGACGACAGTGGTGCTGCTCGTGGCGGGTGCCGCGGTGCTCGCCTTCAGCTCGCCCTTGATCGTGGCCAGGGTCACGCAGGCCCTGGCCGAGGCGCGCCAGTACGACAGCGCCGGTGTGGTCTCCACCTCCATCGGTGCCCGGCTGGACATGTGGCGCAATGCCTGGGCCATGTTCCTGGACAGTCCCTGGATCGGTCACGGTCCCGGGGGCTACCGGGTCCTGTCCACTGCCATCTACTCGATCGGGGCCCAATGTTCGGTGTCGTGCATCCACCCTCACAACCAGTACCTGTTCTTCATGGTGGACCACGGCCTGCCCGGGCTGCTGCTGTACCTGTGGGTGCTGGGTTGTCTGGCGGCGCTGGTGTGGCGCAGCCATGGGGCGCAACGCGCGCTGGTCACTGGATTCCTCGCGGTGCTGTTCGTGGACGGCTTCATCAACGGACCGTTCTGGGTCACGACCGAGCGCCATCTGTTCGCCACCGTGCTGCCGCTCCTGATGGCGGCCTGGCCGTCCCGACCTTCCCCGATGGCTGGGGCCGGCACCGCATGATTCCCCTGTGGAAACTGCGACGCGAATGGGCATCGCTGCAGCAGCAGCTGCAAGCCGTTCCTGAGCGGATGATCGGCCCCTGGCGCCAGCGCCGGCTGGACGCCCGCTTTCCGGCCGACTGCCACGTGCAGGACGGTGGTCATCCGCAGACCGACAAGGTGGCCATCTTCCTGGTGTTCCAGCCGAAGGGTCTGAGCGAATCGTGCCGGCAGACCTGCGAGCACCTGGCCCGCCAGGGCCACGCGGTGCTGCTGGTGGCCAACCACGGCGTGACGGCCACCGATGTCGAGCGCCTGCGACCCTGGGTCTGGCGCTTCGTCCAACGGCCCAATTTCGGCTACGACTTCGGTGGCTACCGCGATGGCATCCGCCTGTTGCAGCACTGGGGCGTGGAGCCGGCGCAGGTGGTGATGCTCAACGACAGCATCTGGTATCCGGTGGTGCCAAGCGATGGCCTGCTGCCGGCCATGGAAGCCTCGCCGGCCTCGTTCACCGGCGCCTTCCGTTTTGTGGATCCGGGCGGACACGATGCCGAGCATGCCGGGATCTTCCTGTCCTATTTTTTCCATTTCAAGCGCCCGCTCTGGCAGTCGGAGGTGTTCCTTCGCTACTGGAGCGACTATGTCTGCAGCAGCAACAAGGTGCTCACCGTCAAGCGGGGCGAACGTGGCTTCTCTCGCACGCTGATGGGCGCCGGTGTGCCCAGCGAAGGCATCCATTCGCGAGATCGCCTGATGGCCTGTCTGCGCGGGCTGCCGGACGAGGAACTGCGCAAGGTGCTGGACTACGCGGCCTACACCGACGAGCCCCTGCAGCGCCAGGGCGATGCCCTGCTGGCCGAATCGCCATCGGCGCCGGGCTGGCGCGAGCGGGTGCTGGCGCAGTTGCAGGCGGCGGTCGACCGCCGCAATCCGGTGTCCACCCTGTGTTATGCCGCCATCCGCTGGATGGGGGTGCCTTACCTCAAGAAGAACGCGGGTGAGTTGCAGGTGCGCATGCGCCGGCAGTACCTGCGCGCCGTGGCGGCCGGGGATCTGCCGCACCCCGGCGAGGTGGTGCTGGCAGAGGTGAGGGCGCGCACGCCCGGGGCCTGAGGTGGCCCGGCGGGTTCAGACCACGCCGGCGTAGAAATCCAGGATGCGCTGGCGCATGGCGCCCAGGGTCCAGCCCGACCAGATCAGTGCCCGGCCCTTGTTGTCGGTGACCACATCGCCGTCGCGCAGCTTCATCAGGTTCTCGGGCTTGATGTCGATGCCGTTGAGCGTGACGGCTACCTGCTGACGGCGCCGCGCGCGGATCCAGGGCAGCAGCGGCTTGATCCACAGCCACACCCGGATGCGCGACATGTACTCCAGCGTGAGCTTGACCGCGAAACGCCCGCTCAAGGCTTTCATGTGCGGCTGGGCAGCCCAGCTGATGAAGCGTTCGTCGGCGGCCATCGGGCGGTAGCCCAGATCCGGGTGCTGCGCGAACAGTTCGCGGAACCGCTGCGCGATGTAGTGGCACTGCGCCGGGTGGAACACCACCAGCGAGGAGTTGCCCCGCGCGTACTTGCGGCCCTGGGTTCGGCGGTGGATGAACCGCCCCACCGGACCGAACGGGATGATGGCGCTCTGCAGCATGGCCACCGTCTGCGGCGTGTCCATGAGGGACAGCGCCTGCCCCAGATCGCCGAACACCAGGGTGTCCAGATCCACGTAGATGGCGGGCATGTCGGTGGGCAGCACGCCTTCCTCGAACATGCACAGCTTGGCCTGGCACCCGGCCCGCATGAGGGCGGGCTGGCGGAAGAAGGCCGGCATGTCCACCGCCGTCACACGCGGGTCCAGTCCCTCGCGTTCACGGTCGGTGAGCAGCGTGAAACGGGCCACGCCCGGGCTGTGCTCCGCGATCGCCCGCACCAGCCGGTTGACGATGGACACCGGGTACTTGGTGCCCCAGCAGATCAGCACGCACTGCCAGGCAGCACCGTGGGACGACGGGTTCATGAATGCAGGGATGGAAGCGTCACTGCGACAGCAGCGAATTGATCGGCCGCAGATCCTCCGGCGTCAGCACGCCGGCGGCCTGGCGCAGCCGCAGGTTGCCCAGCAGCACGTTGTAGCGGGCCTGCGCCAGATCGCGCTTGGTCTGGAACAGCTGGCTCTGGGCGTTGAGCACATCGATGTTGATGCGCACGCCCACCTGGTAGCCCAGCCGGTTGGCGTCCAGCGCGCTCTGGCTGGAGGCTTCGGCCGCCTCCAGGGCCTTCACCTGGCCCTGGCCGGAGACCACGCCGAAGTAGGCGCTGCGGGCGGACTGATCCACGCCGCGTCGGGCTCCTTCCAGATCGTTGCGTGCCTTTTCCTCCAGGGCCAGCGTTTCCTTGATGCGGTTCTGCACCGCAAAGCCGGCGAACAGCGGCAGGTTGAACTGCACGCCCACGCTGCCGGTGTTGGTGCGCACATTGCCCGGCACACCCTGGATCGACGAGGGCGCACGGCTGGTGCCGTAGGACGCCACCAGATCCACCGTGGGCTTGTGGCCGGCCTCGGCCTTGTTCGTTTCCAGCTGCGCGATCTCCAGGTTGCGGCGGGCCTGCACGATGCTGGGGTGCTGCTCGCCGGCCATGTTCAGCCAGGCCTGCGGATCGGCCGGGGAGAGCGGGGGCAGACTGACCGGCAGCACCAGTGGGCGCGGTGCTGTGTTGGTGCGGCCCACCAGCTGGTCCAGGGCCAGCTTCCTGACCCGCAGGTCGTTCTCGGCGGCGATTTCCTGGGCCACCACCAGGTCGAAGCGGGCCTGTGCTTCGCGCGCGTCGGTGACGGTGGCGGTGCCCACCTCGAAGTTGCGCTGCGCTGCAGCCAGCTGCTCGGCTACGGCGGCTTTCTGGGCCTGCACGAAGGTCAGCGTGTCCTGGGCCGCCAGCACATCGAAGTAGGCCTGGGTGGTGCGCACCACCAGGTCCTGTTCGGCCTGCGTGAGCCGTGCCTGGGCGATGTCGCGGGTGAGCGTGGCCTGCTCGTCGGTGAGCTTGGCCACCGGCCGGTACAGCGGCTGGCTGGCCGACAGCGTGGCCGAGCGGCTGCTGCTGGAGCCATCGAGCAGGTTGTTGCTGCTGTCGCGGTTGTTCCAGTTGGCGCCGGCGCCCAGCCCCACCTGCGGCAGCAGGCCGGCGCGGGCCTGATCGGCCTGGGCCTGGCTGGCATCGAACTGGGCGCGGGCGGCCAGGTAGGTGGCATCGAAATCGCGCGCTGCCTGGTAGAGCTCCAGCAGGCTCTGAGCCTGCGCATGGGCGGCGCCGAGTGCCAGCACCGCGGCAGCGGCAACGTGGCGCATTCGGGAGCGCGTGGGCATGGAGGGGGCGGACAGCGGGTTCATGGTGTTCCTTGGCAGACGGGCTCTTCAATAGACGGGCACGGCCGCATCCAGTTCCTGGGACCAGCGGTCGATGCCGCCATGGATGTTGACCACCGATGCAAAACCCTGGTTGTTCAGGAAATGCACCACCTGGGCGCTGCGCATGCCGTGGTGGCACAGGCAGGCCACCGGGCGCTCAGGGTCGAGCTCCTGCAGCCGCGCGGGCACGGTGCGCATGGGCATGTGCAGCAGTTCGAAGCCGTCAGGCCGCACGGAAGCGGTCTGCAGCTCCCAGGGTTCGCGCACATCCAGCACCAGCGGCAGCGGGCCGTCCGGCCGTTCCTGGCGGATCTGTTCAAGCCACTGGGGCAGCTGGGCCGGGGTGATGGATTGCATGGCGGGCGGAATCAGAAACGGAAGCGGGAAGGTGCCGGGAAGTTCTGCAGGCGAGGAGCCACCGTGTCCCAGGGCTGGGCGGTCTGGAACGCGGCCTCGCCGGTGCGGGTGATGATGGTGGCGCGCATCACCGGCTCATGGCCGACGATGGCGGCCAGTCGGCCACCTGGGGCCAGCAGCGACAGCAGGGTCGGGGGCACTTCGGGCACCGAGCCACCCAGCACGATGGCGTCGAACGGGGCACCGTTCTTGCAGGCGGCAAAGTCCTGTGCGGCGGCATCGGCCTGGCGCACCTCGACCTGGGTCAGGCCCTGGCGGGCCAGATGGGCACGGGCCATGTCGGCAAGGGTCGGATCGATCTCGAGTGCCACCACCTGCCGGGCCAGACCGGCCATGAGTGCGGCCATGTAGCCGCTGCCAGTGCCGATCTCCAGCACGCGGTCGGAGGGCTTGAGCTGCAGGTCCTGCACCAGGCGGGCCTGCACCTTGGGGGCCAGCATGCAGGGGCCGTCGGTGCCCTGGGCGGTGAGGGGCAGCTCCAGATCGGCAAAGGCCAGGGCCTTGTGGGCCTCGGGCACATAGTCTTCGCGGTGCACCCGGGCCAGGAGGTCGAGCACGCGGCCGTCGAGCACCTCCCAGGGGCGGATCTGCTGCTCGATCATGTTGAAGCGGGCCTGTTCCGGGCTGAGGCCCAGTCCTGCGGGGGACGTCATCGAAGTACTCCTGTGGCGATGTTGAGCGGGGAACCCATGATTTTATCGGGGGGGTGTCCAGAGCCGGCGCAGCCAGCGGGCCAGGTCGTCGAGGTAGCAGTAGGCCACCGGCACCACCACCAGGGTCAGCACCGACGAGGTGATGACGCCGCCGATCACCGCCTGACCCATGGGCGCGCGCTGCTCCGACCCTTCGGTCAGCGCAAAGGCCAGCGGCACCATGCCGAACACCATGGCCAGCGTGGTCATGAGGATGGGGCGCAGCCGCACCTTGGCGGCCAGCAGCAGGGCGTCCTCGCGCGGCATGGGCGGCTGGCCGTCCAGGCCTTCGCGGGCACGGATGGCGAAGTCCACCAGCAGGATGGCGTTCTTGGTCACCAGACCCATGAGCAGCACGATGCCGATGACCGAGAACATGCTCACGGTCGATCCGAACATCAGCAATGCCAGCACCACGCCGATCAGCGTCAGCGGCAGCGAGGTCATGAGCGCCAGCGGCTGCAGGAAGCTGTGGAACTGGCTGGCCAGGATCATGTAGATGAAGATGACGGCCAGCGCCAGGGCCGAGACCGCGTAGCCGAACGACTCGCGCATGTTCTTGGTGGAGCCGCCGAACTCGGTGCGGTAACCCGGCGGCAGGGCCAGGCCGTCGAGCACCTTCTGGATCTCGGCCGTCACCTCGCCGGCCGAGCGGCCGTACACGTTGGCATTGATCGACACCTCGCGGTTGAGGTTGCGCCGGTTGATCTGGTTCGGGCCGGTGGCCTCGACCAGCTCGGCCACCTGGCCCAGCGGCACCACGCGGCTGCTGCCGTCGCTGGCGCTGGCCAGCACGAAGGGCAGCTGGCGCAGGTCGTCGGTGCGCTGACGGTCCTCGGGCGCCAGCCGCACGTTGACGTCATAGCTCTCGCCGTTCTGGGCGCGCCAGTTGCCCACCGTGGTGCCGGCCACCCAGGTGCGCAGGCTGGCCGCCACTGTCTGGGTGTTGAGCCCCAGGTCGGAGGCCACATCCCGCTTGAGCACCACGTCCACCGTGGGCTTGTCGGGCTTGACGCTGGCATCCAGATCGACCAGGCCGACGATGGGCCGGATGCGCTCCATCACCGTCTTGGTGAGGCGTTCGAGTTCATCCAGATCGTCGCCCTGCAGCGAGAACTCGATCTGCTTGTTGCCCCCCACCGCATCGAGCAGGCCCACATGGGTGACGGTGATGCCCGGCACGCTGCGCAGCCGTTCGCGCAGGACCGACGACATGGCGTCCACGCTGCGGCTGCGGTCCTTGCGGTCCACCAGCCGCACATAAATGCTGGCGTACATGGAGCCCAGCGAACTGCCGGTGTTGATGGTGGACAGCGTGTACTTGACCTCGGGGAATTCGCGCAGGATGGCCTCGACCTCGCGGGTCTTGACCTCGGTGGCCTGCAGCGACGAGCCCACCGGCGTGTGGAAGCTGACCGAGGTCTCCGAGAAGTCGGCCTTGGGCACAAATTCGGTGCCCAGCAGCGGCATGACGAACAGGCTGGCCACCAGGGTGGCCACGGCCAGCGCCATGGTGGCGGCCTTGTGGTCCAGCGACCAGCGCAGCGCCGACTGGTAGGTCTCGGCCAGCTCGTCCTGGAAGCGGTCGAACCAGGCGGTGACACGGCCCAGGGTGCGGTCGTACAGCGTGCGTCGCTCGCCTGCTGCGCCACCATGGCGTTCCACCGCCGGGTCGTGCCACACCGAGGACAGCATGGGGTCGAGCGTGAAGCTCACGAACATCGAGATCAGCACCGCCGCGACCATGGTGATGCCGAACTCGTGGAAGAACTTGCCGATGATGCCGCCCATGAAGCCGATGGGCAGGAACACCGCCACGATGGACAGGGTGGTGGCCAGCACCGCCAGCCCGATCTCCTGCGTGCCGTCCATGGCGGCGGCATAGGGTGTCTTGCCCATCTGCACATGGCGCACGATGTTCTCGCGCACCACGATGGCATCGTCGATCAGCAGACCCACCGACAGCGTGAGCGCCATCAGCGTGATCATGTTGATGGTGAACCCGAACAGGTTCATGAAGAAGAAGGTGCCGATCAGGGCGATCGGCAGCGTCAGCCCGGTGATGACGGTGGACCGCCATGAGTTGAGGAACAGGAAGACGATGAGGACGGTGAGGATGGCGCCTTCGATCAGCGTCTGCCGCACGTTCTGCACCGACACCCGGATCGGCCGCGAGCCGTCGGCAATCGGCTCCAGGCGAACGCCCGGCGGCACTTCTGCCTTGAGCGCCTCGATGGCGCCCTTGAGGCCATCGACCACGGCGATGGTGTTCTCGTCCTGCGCCTTCTGCACCTGCAGCAGCAGGGTGCGCTGGCCGTTGTAGAGCGCCAGGCTCTCCACTTCCTGCACGCCATCGGTGATGCGCGCCACCTGGCCCAGCCGCACCGGCTGGCCGTTGCGGCGGGCCACGATGATCTGCTCGAAATCGGCCGGGTTCTTCAGGCGCGAGAGCACCTGGGCCACCTGCTCGCGCTGGTCGGTCTTGAGGGTGCCCACCGGCAGGTCCTGGTTCTCGCTGCGCACGGCGGCGTTGACCTGCTCGGTGGTCACGCCCAGGGCTTCCATGGCCGAGGGGTTCAGGTCGATGTTGATAGCCCGCCGGGTGGCGCCCACCAGCGTGACCGAGCCCACGCCGCGCACGTTCTCCAGCCGCTTCTTGAGGACCTGTTCCGACCAGGTGGTCAGCTCCACGGCGCTGGGCGCGCGGCCATCGACCGCCTCGGGGATGACCGCCACCGACCAGATGGAGCGGCTGGCGGGGTCGAAGCGCAGCACGCGGGGCTCTTCCACCTCGTCGCGGAACACCGGGCGCAGGATGCCGATCTTCTCGCGCACGTCTTCGGCAGCCTTGCGGCCGTCCACCGTGAGCTGGAATTCGATGATCACCACCGACAGACCTTCGGTGCTGCGCGAGGTCAGCGTGTTGACGCCGGCAATCGCGTTGACCGATTCCTCGACCTTCTTGGTGACCTCCGACTCCACGATCTCGGGCGAGGCGCCGGGGTAGGCGGTGGTCACCACCACGACCGGAAAGTCGATGTTCGGGAACTGATCGACCTGCAGCCGCTGAAACGAAAACGCGCCGAGCACCACGAAGGCCAGCATGACCATGGTGGCCAGGACCGGGTTGCGCAGAGAGACCTGGGTGAACCACATGGTGCTGTTCCGTGAGGTGGTTCAGGGTTGCGGCAGGCGAACCGGGGTGCCGTCGCGGATCAGACCGGCGGAGACCGACAGCACCGGTGTGCCGGCGGCCAGGTCGGGCGTGGCCCGCATGGGTTCGCGGTCCAGCAGGCCGGTGGCGCCCTCGGTCAGCGTCTGGTGCACCACCGCCCCGTCGCGGATGATCTGGATGTAGGGTTGCGGCTTGTCGTTGCGCACCGCGCTCTGCGGCACGGCGTTCACCTGGGTTCGGCCGGTGACCACATCGCCCTGCGCGAACAGGCCCTGGCGCATGCCCTGCACCGCCGGCACCCGCAGGTACACCAGCACGCTGCGGCTGCCCGCCTGCACGCTGGGGTTGATGCGGGCCACCGTGGCTTTCACCGGATCGGCCAGACCTTCGATGCGCAGCAGGGCGGTCTGACCGGCCTTGAGCGGTGCAGCAGCGCCGGGCGCCACCGTGGCCTCGACCTCGAAGGCGCTCAGGTCCACCACCTCCAGCACGCGGGCATCCACGCCCACGCGCTCGCCGTCCTGCACCGGCCGGGCCGACACGAAGCCGGTCAGCGGCGAGCGCAGGCGGGTGTCGGCCAGGCCCTTGCGGGCAATGTCCAGGGCGGCCAGGGCGGCTCTGTGGTTGGCCTCGGCGGCCTCCAGGTTGGCGGTGGAGGTGTCCAGCGCGGTGGGCGAGATGAAGCCCTGCTTGACCAGCGCCTGGTTGTTGTCCTGGTTGCGGCGGGCAATGGCCACCTGGGCCTGTGCGGCTGCGGCTTGCTGCTCGGCCTGGCGCACCCGGGCCTGGGCCTCGGTGCTGTCGATGCGCGCCACTTCCTGGCCGGCCTTCACCCGGTCGCCTTCACGCAGTGTGAGGCCCTGCACCTCCCCGGCCACGCGGGCCTTGATGGCGGCGGTTTCCACCGCCTTCAGACTGCCCGACACCGGCACCGTGACCTCCAGATCTGCCTGCTGCACCGCGATCACGTCGCGCGGGCCGAGCTGGTAGGTCGGCACCGTCTGCAGGCTCTGCGCGGCGGCGGCCGCGCTGGCAGCCTGCGTGGCCCGGCGGTCCAGCGCCCGCACCACGCCCCAGGCCACGGCCAATACCAGCAACACCAGCAGGCCGAGCTGGATCTTGGCCGAACGGGACAGGGGGCGTTTCATGGGCGGGTCGATGGCGTGGGGCGGACCAGCATGCCGCGCAGCAGCAGGTCCACCTGGGTGTCGATGAAGCTCACCGGGTCGATCGGTGCCGAACTCGGTGTGCAGGCCGACATGGAGTGTTTCCACATCAGCAGGAAGATCATGGGTGCGATCAGTGAATAGACCGCGTAATCCAGGTGCAGGGTCCGGAATTCGCCCCGGTCGATGCCGCGCTGCAGGATGCGTCGGATCAGGTCGTGCCCTGGGCGGATCACCTCCTGCTGATAGAAGGCCGCGATCTCGGGGAACATGCCGGCCTCGCTCATCACCAGCTTGGTGATGCCTGAGGCCTGGGTCTGCCCGACCCGCTCCCACCAGCTGTGCATGCAGTAGCGCACCAGCTCGATGCTGTCACCCTCGAAACGCTCGAACTCCTCGTTCCATTCGGCAAAGCGGCCGGCAATCGTCTCGCGCACCACCGCCTTGAAGAGTTCTTCCTTGCTGGGGAAGTAGAGGAACAGCGTCCCCTTGGACACGCCGGCGCGGGCAGCCACCTCTTCCACCCGGGTGGCGGCGAAGCCCTTTTCAACGAACAGGGAGAGCGCTGCTTCCAGCAGCTCGCCGGGCCGCGCCTCCTTGCGCCGGGTGCGGCGCAGCCGGACCGGCGGGGCGTCGTCCGTGAGGAGGGGGGGCGGGAGGGGTGCTGCCATGCGTCTAATGACCGGTGGGTCAGCAACTATAGCCCATCGGTCGGGGGTGGCGATGTCGCCACCCTGTCGCCCGCGTAAAGCCCGGGTGAAGCCCGGGTGAAGCGTTCAGCGGGATGAATCACGTTTGGCGTAGCCGGTTATCGATCCGATGTTTTTGTGCGGTGAAAGATCCAGCGGTTCGTTACCAAGCCATCAACATCTTCCATCGAGGTGATCATGATTGCACGCAACAGCCAAGCCACCATTCGGGTCGCTGCCTCTCCTGCTGCGGGAGCCCAGGATCCGGAGCCTTCACGGGCTCAGACCCCGCTCGTTCGACAAGCCCGCCTGCCGGTGCGTCGTTTCAAGCTGGCATGGTCGGCGGTGTCCGACCAAGTGTCCCGGCTCAAGCACCAGGTGACCTACAAGGTACGGGCCGCAGTGGTCGAACACATCGCCGCCCCAGTTGGCGAGACCATGGACGAGGAGACCATGAGCCGCCACCGGACCGCCAAGGATGACCGATTCCACACTGAGGTGACCTACCAGGTGTGGAACAAGGGTGGCCAGAACTGGGTCACCAAAACCGGTATGGACCTCTACAGGAACAAGCTGCAAGATCCCGTCCTGATTGCGTGCCAGTACCGGTATGTCGAGCAGCTGGGACGGACCGGCATCCATGTCGATCACAGCACCCCGGTGACGGCAACGGCCACCCAACATAGGCCACTCCGCACCTTGGACGAGCACATCGCCACCATCGGTCAGATGGTGGATCGGCTCGGCATGCATCTGGAGCTGGAACTCGCCGATAAAAAATCGTCGCGTAGCCCCGATGTCATTGACAAGATCAGGCAGTCCATCCTTGCGTTGAAGCAGGAAAAGCTGCATCTTCAGCAGCGCACCCGGCCCCTGCTGAAGGATTGGCTCAGCAAGGGCCATCAGATCGACGAGCGGGCCCACCTCGGTCATCTGATCCAGCTTGGCCAGATCCCGGAGGCGACGGTTCAAGCATGGCGAGATCACGACTTCAGCGTGCTGACCGCCCTCAAGGCTTTTGATGCCGGAATGGAGTTGACCGACTTTGCCCAGCTGGCCAGTGTTGACGTGGCACAGGATCTGACCGACACCCAACGCCAGTCCATCCAGTACCTGGTGGACGCCAAGGACGCCATGCCCGCCGTGTCGGCCGACGACTTCAAGCAGCTCGCGCCCACGCTGCTGAAGCAGCAGACACCCCTGGGCATCCTCGGGCTGATGAGCAAGCAGAAGATCGTCCAGAACAGCCAGACCTTGCCTGCCACGGTGCCCGCAGACACCCCCATCGAGAAACTGGGCGCAGGCAGTGTCAACACGGTCTACCGGGTCACCCTGCAAGATGGGACGGTCATGGTGTTCAAGGGCGAGGGCGCCGAAGTGGCCGACCAGGCCAGAAACGCCGGCGTCGGCCAGGCCCTCAACGGGGCCAATCTTTCGGGTCGCACGCTGGTGTCGGCGGCGGTGGCCCAACAGCTGGGCATCCGGTCGGCGCCGGCTGCTCGGCCTGTGGTCCTGGATATTCCCGGAGCGGGTCCCAGCTACGGAACGCTCAGCGACTTTGTGCCCGGCGCCAGCGTGACCAGCGGCGCGGGGGACTCGGCATCCGTTTCTCTGACAGCGGACCAGTACACGGCGCTCCAAGGTCTCACGCCGGACGTGTTGAATGGCATCGCCCAGGGCTTCGGCTTCAAGACGGCCGAGCTGGAATCCAGTAACGGATACCACCAGCTGAAACTGACGACCGGTGATGCCGGGCAGTTCACCACGCCGCTCGACCTGAACTCGCCGCAGGTTCGCGAGAGCGCTTCCAATCTGGGTTTCTGGGCGGCCATCACTGGCCAGGTCGATCTGCACAGTGCCAACGTCAAGCAGGTCCCCCGGGACGACGGCGGTATTGAGCTGGTCTCCTTCGACAACGACATGTCGGCGGGGAAACTCCATCACCACCCGAACTCGGGCATCGCCGATTCGGAGGCTCACCATCAGCAATGGCAGCAGGCCATCCGACAGTGCGTCGATCAGGCCCTCTCGGGATCGCAAGAGCTCATTGAACTGCCCCAGACCATCGGAAAGATCCAGCGTGAAGCCATCCTGGCCATGACCCGTGAACGGTTCCTGGCCCGGTACCAGGGTGTTGGCCTGGATGCCAGCCAGCAGAATCGGGCATGGGCCCGCCTGCAGGGCATCCAGTACAACATCAGGCGCCAGAACGACGACGATACGCTGTCCATTCCCGTGGCAGCCATCGAGTGGAAGGCCCATGGCATCGGCATGACGACGTCGTCCGGCATTCCCAAGGTGATCTCCGCCTCGCTCAAGGACCGCATCCTCGCGCTGGACGAAGCCACGGTTCGCCAGCAGATGTTCGGTGCCCTGGGGCCGGAAGAGCAGGCTGCCGGCTGGAGCCGGGTCATGGCCATTCAGGACGAGCTCAGCATCCCGAATCACATCCAGGTGATCGACACGACCGAAGGCTGGACTGCGCCGGCCGTCACCCAGGCCATGGGTCTGGACCCTGCCGCACTGGAAGCCAACGTCAGAACTTCGGCAGGCCAGAATGACTTTGACGGCAAGGCCACGTTACGTGAGGCGTCGATGAACCACGGCATTCTGGCGGCCTGGGCCGTGTCGCAGACTCTGTCCCGCTTGTGCGCCGAGGGCTCGGCCAGTCCGAGCGGTTCAGGCCCGGCAGCACTCGCCTGGAAAGCCAACGCGGACGCCGCTGCATATTTCGACGCGGCGGCCATTTTGAAGACCGCCCTGGCGAAAGCTGCAGAGGCTCAGGAAAACGCCTGAATCCCGGTGATCGCCCGGCCCAGGATGAGGGCGTGGATGTCGTGGGTGCCTTCGTAGGTGTTGACCACCTCCAGGTTCACCAGGTGGCGGGCCACGCCGAACTCGTCGCTGATGCCGTTGCCGCCCATCATGTCGCGGGCCAGGCGGGCGATGTCGAGTGCCTTGCCGCAGCTGTTGCGCTTGAGGATGGAGGTCAGCTCCACCGGGGCCTGGCCTTCGTCCTTGAGACGGCCCAGGCGCAGGCAGCCCTGCAGGCCCAGGCTGATCTCGGTGAGCATGTCGGCCAGCTTCTTCTGGATCAGCTGGTTGGCGGCCAGCGGACGGCCGAACTGCTGGCGGTCCATCACGTACTGGCGAGCGCGGAAGTAGCAGTCTTCCGCTGCGCCCAGGGCGCCCCATGCGATGCCGTAGCGGGCGCTGTTGAGGCAGGTGAAGGGGCCCTTGAGGCCTCGCACTTCGGGGAAGGCGTTTTCTTCCGGGCAGAACACGTTGTCCATCACGATCTCGCCGGTGATGGAGGCGCGCAGGCCGACCTTGGAATGGATGGCCGGGGCTGACAAACCCTTGAAGCCCTTTTCCAAGATGAAGCCGCGGATGGCGCCTTCGTCGTCCTTGGCCCAGACCACGAATACGTCGGCGATCGGGCTGTTGCTGATCCACATCTTGCTGCCGCTGAGGCTGTAGCCGCCGTCCACCTTGCGGGCGCGGGTGGTCATGCCGGCCGGGTCGGAGCCGTGGTTGGGCTCGGTCAGACCGAAGCAGCCGATCCACTCACCGCGTGCCAGCTTGGGAAGGTACTTCTGTTTCTGCGCTTCGGTGCCGAATTCGAAGATGGGCACCATCACCAGCGAGCTCTGCACGCTCATCATGGAGCGGTAGCCGGAGTCCACCCGCTCCACCTCGCGGGCCACCAGGCCGTAGCAGACGTAGTTGAGGCCGGCGCCGCCGTAGGCCTCGGGGATGGTCACACCCAGCAGACCCAGCTCGCCCATCTCGCGGAAGATGGCCGGGTCGGTGATCTCCTTTCGGAAGGCTTCGGTCACGCGCGGGGCCAGGCGTTCCTGGCAGTAGGCGTGGGCGGCCTCGCGCACCTGGCGCTCGTCGTCGGTGAGCTGCAGGTCGAGCTGGAACGGGTCTTCCCAGCTGAAGCTGGCTTTGGCCTTGGTGGGTGCGAGCATGTCGTGTCTCCGGGGGGTATGTGATGGGTGTGATTGTCTGGCCTGCATGCATACCTGTCTAATATGGATGGTGTATTCATCCATACAGAAGGCATATCGATGGAATTCCGCCACCTGCGCTATTTCCTGGTGCTGGCCGAGGAGCTGCACTTCGGCCGGGCGGCCCAGCGCCTGTCCATCACCCAGCCGCCACTGTCGCTCAACATCCAGCAGCTCGAAGCCTCGGTGGGCACGGCGCTGTTCCAGCGCAACAGCCGGGGTGTCCAGCTCACGGCGGCGGGCCAGGCCTTCGTGCCGGCCGCCCGTGCCCTGATCGACCAGACCGGTCAGGCGGTGCAGGAGGCGCGCGATGTGGCCAACGGTCTGCTGGGGCATCTGCAGATCGGCTTTGCCGGCACCCTGCTGCATCTGGGGTTGCCGGCGCTGTTGCAGCGCTTCGAGGCCGACCATCCCCGCCTGCGGCTGGTGCTGCACGAGCTGAGTTCGGCCGAGCAGCTGGTGGACCTGGGCCACGCGCGGCTGGATGTGGGCTTCGTTCACACGCCCCGGGTGCCCCCGGGTTTCTCCAGCGTGCTGGTGTCGCGCCAGCCCTTCGTGGCCTGTGTGCCGGCAGCGCATCCGCTGGCCCGCCGGAAAAGAATCCACCTGGCCGATCTGGCCGCCGAGCCGTTTGCCATGGTGTCGCGCACGGTCTCGCCCGATTACCGGGAACGCCTGCTCGGCCTGTGCACCGACCACGGCTTTGCGCCGGCCATCCGCTACGAGCTGCGGCACTGGCTGAGCGTGGCGTCGGTGGTGTCGCAGGGCCTGGCGGTGGCGCTGGTGCCCGCCGCCCTGCGCCAGAGCGGCCTGGCCGGTGCGGCCTTCGTGCCGCTGGACCGGCCCACGCCCCACTACGAAACCCGCTGCCTGTGGAAGACCGGGCGTGAGCCGGTGGCGCTTCAGGCATTCCTGGAACACGTCAGGGCCATGGCCCAGCCGCTAGAGTGATGGGCGTTTTTCACCCGACCCGGAGCGATTCATGAGCGACACCACCCCTTCCAACGGCCGCGAGGTCATCGTCCTGGGCGGCGGCTGCTTCTGGTGCACCGAGGCGGTGTTCGTGCAGGTGCGCGGCATCACCGATGTGGAGTCGGGCTACAGCAACGGCCATGTGCAGCGGCCCAGCTACGAGCAGGTGTGCACCGGCAACACAGGGCACAACGAGGTGGTGCGGCTGGAGTTCGATCCGGCGGTCATCACCCTGCGCGACATCCTGGCCATCTTCTTTCTCATCCACGATCCCACCACGCTCAACCGCCAGGGCAACGATGTGGGCACGCAGTACCGCAGCGGCATCTACTGCACCAGCGAGGCGCAGCAGGCCGAGGCCCAGGCCTTTGTGGATGCGCTGACCCAGGAGCAGATCTACCCCCGCCCCATCGTCACCGAGGTGCTGCCGTTGGCCAACTACTGGCCGGCCGAGGACTACCACCAGGATTTTTTCGAGCGCAACCCCTACCAGGGTTACTGCATGGCGGTGGCTGCACCCAAGGTGGCCAAGTTCCGCCAGACCTTCAAGCGTTTCGCGAAGTGAAGGCCAGCAGGCGCGGCCACAGCACGCTCACCGCCAGGCCTGCCAGCACCAGACTGCAGGCCAGCAGCTTCCAGCCCGGCAGGCCCTCGCCCAGTGCCAGCGCCGAGGCGCCCATGCCGAACACCGGCACCAGCAGCGCCATGGGCGTGACGGTGGCGGCCGGATGCCGCGCCAGCAGCCAGTTCCACACCCCATAGCCGAACAGCGTGTTGCCCAGGGCCTGCCACAGCACGCTGGCCCAGACGCCGGGGCCGGCCTGTGACAGCGCATGACCGATGGCCTGCGGTCCTTCCACCGCGAGCGAGATCAGCAGCAGGGGCGGCACCGCAAAGGCGCTGCTCCACACCATGAAGTGCAGCATGTTCACCGGCCCGAGCGACTTCACCACCAGGTTGGCGCATGCCCAGAAAAAGGCTGCGCCCAGTACCAGCCCCACCCCGGCGGCGGTCACGGTGGCGTCCAGGTGCGAACCGATGATGGACAGACCGCCCACCGCCAGCAGCAGACCCGCGATCTGCCAGGGCCGGATCCGTTCGCGCAGCAGCCACATCGACAGCCCGATGGTGAAGAACACCTGGGTCTGCACCACCAGCGACGACAGACCGGGCGCGATGCGACCGTCGATGGCCAGGAACAGCAGGCCGAACTGACCCACACCCAGCAGCACGCCGAAGGCCGCCATGCGCGACCAGGGCGCCGTGGGACGCGGCACGAACAGCAGCCAGGGCAGGGCCGACAGGGCAAAGCGCAGCGTGGCGAACAGGAAGGGCGGCAGACCGTCCAGCCCCCAGCGGATCACCACGAAATTGGTGCCCCAGACCGCCACCACGGACAGGGCCAGCAGGAGATGGGTCAGCGGCATCCCTGCAGCATGGCCTCAGTCGCCGCGGGCGGCTGTCACCAGTGCGCGGGTGTTGTGGCGCATGAGATCGATGTAAGTGGCGGCCGGGCCGCCGGCGGGCGACAGCGAATCGGAGAACAGCGCGCCGGAAGGCTTCACGCCGGTCTCGCGGGCGATCTGCTCCATCAGGCGCGGGTCGGCAATGCTCTCCACGAACAGGGCCTTGACCTTCTCCTGCCGGATCTGCCGCACCAGCCGCGCCACGCCCTGGGCCGAGGCCTCGCTCTCGGTGCTCACGCCCTGGGCGGCGAGGAAACGCACGCCGTAATCGCGGGCGTAGTAGCCGAACGCATCGTGGGAGGTGATGACCTTGCGCTGCCCAGCCGGCACGCTCTCCCAGGCCTGGCGGATTTCCTGATCCAGGGCCTTGAGCTGGACGGCATACGCCTGCGCGTTGGCCTTGTAGGTGTCGCACCCGGCGGGATCGGCCTTGCACAGGCCGTCGGCCACGCGGCCCACCATCACCAGCGTCTGGGTGACGCTTTGCCAGGCGTGCGGGTCGGTGCCCCCGTGGTCGTGCGAATGTCCATGGCTGTGACCCTTGTGGGCCTGTGCATTCTTCTTCTCGCCTTCGCGCAGCACGTCGATGCCCTGCGACACCACCACCTGGGGCCCCCGGTATGCGGTCGACTTGAGCAGCCGGCCCAGCCAGCCCTCGAAGCCCATGCCGATGGAGAAGACCGCCTGTGCCTGCCCGACCAGGCGCGCATGGGCCGGGGTGGGCTGGAACACATGGGCGTCGGCACCCGGTCCCACCAGCACGTCCACGGCCACCCGGTCGCCGCCCACGGTGCGGACCCAGTCGCCGAGGATGCTGAAGCTGGCCACCACCCGCACCGGTGCGGGGGTCGGCGTCTGGGCCTGGGCCAGCAGCGGCAGGCAGAGCAGGGCGGCGAGCAGGGGGCGGCGGTGGAGTGTCGTCATGGCGGGAGAAGGCAGTGGGAGGTCAGGCACGGAGGTGGGAGTGGCCGGGTCGGCTGTGGCGCCACAGGCCGTCGGGCGCGGCCAGCATCGAGACCGCGTAGATCAGGCCGAGGCACAGCACGATCACCGGGCTGGTCGGCCAGTCGGCATGGAAGGAGATCAGCAGGCCAGCCAGGCTGGCGCCCAGCGCGAGCACCACCGACAGGCCCATGAGCGGCAGGATGCGGGTCACCCACAGACGTGCCGCAGCGGCCGGCAGCACCATCAGGCCGACCGCCAGCAGCGTGCCCAGGGCATGGAAGCCAGCCACCAGGTTCAGCACCACCAGCACCAGGAAGCCGTGGTGGGACAGTGCGCTCCAGCGGCTGACCCCGCGCAGGAAGCCGGGGTCCAGGCTTTCGATCACCAGTGGACGGAACAGCAGTCGCAGACCCGCCAGGGTGGTCAGGGTGATGCCGCCCAGCAGCAGCAGCGCCTCGTTGTCCAGGGCCAGCACGGTGCCGAACAGCACATGCAGCAGGTCCACACTGTTGCCCTTGACCGAGACGATCAGCACCCCGCTGGCCAGGGAGAGCAGGTAGAACGCCGCCAGACTGCTGTCTTCGCGCAGCACCGTGTGGCGCGCCACCAGGCCGGAGCCCACCGCCACCAGCAGGCCGGCGGCAATGCCGCCCAGCGTCATGGCGGTGAGCGACAGGCCGCTGATCAGGTAGCCCACGGCGGCACCGGGCAGGATGGCATGGGCCATGGCGTCGCCGGTCAGGCTCATGCGGCGCAGCAGCAGGAACACGCCCACCGGTGCGGCACCGAGCGCCAGCGCCACGCAGCCCAGCAGCGCGTGGCGCATGAAGGCGAATTCGGCAAAGGGGCCCCAGAGCAGCTCGATCATGGGTGGGCTCCGTGGGGCTGGTGCGCGTGATGCCCATCATGGCCTGTGTGCCCCGAGCGGGGATCGTGGACTTCGCACACCTCGGCCTGTTCCTCAAAGGGTTCCTGCAACCGCTGGGCTTCGTCCCAGTGGGCGTCGGTCAGCACCTCGGCGGTGGCGCCGAAGCGCGCGCGGTGGCGGGCCAGCAGCAGCGTCAGCGGGAAGTGGCGGCGCACCTGCTCCAGGTCGTGCAGCACCGCGATCACGGTGCGGCCCTCGGCATGCCAGCCGCGCAGCAGGGCCAGCAGTTCTTCGGTGGTGCGCGGGTCCACGGCGGTGAAGGGCTCGTCGAGCAGGACCACGCGCGCGTCCTGTGCCACCAGCCGGGCGAACAGGGCGCGCTGCCACTGGCCGCCCGAGAGCGTGCCGATGGGGCGCGACTCGAAGCCCGACAGTCCCACCGCGCCGATGGCCTGCTGCACGGCATCGCGGTCGGCGGTCGATGGCTTTCGCCATGGGCCCAGCCGATGCCAGCGACCCAGCATCACGAATTCGGCCACGCTGAGCGGGAAGCTGCGGTCGATGCTGCTCGCCTGCGGCAGCCATGCCACTGTGTCGGCCCGGGGTCCGTGCAGATGGCCGCCCAGGGGGGGCAGGCGCCCGGCCAGGGCTTTGAGCAGGGTGGACTTGCCGGCGCCATTGGGCCCGACCACGGCCACCAGATCGCCCGCCTGCACCGACAGGTTGAGGTGGTGCACCGCCGGATGGCGGTCGTGACCCAGGGTCAGGTCGTGCAGGTCGATGAGGGCGGAGTGGGCCACGGCGGCTTTATGATCTTGCAACCGAGTTGCGATCCGGCGATCATATCGCAACCTGATTGCATTAATCACATCCGGCGGAAGCCAATCCGCCCGCAGGAGCCCGAGTGACCCGTTCCGTGCCCCGTGACCGCGCCGAAGCCCCCGAAGCCCTGGCCGTGCCGCCCGAGATCCAGGCCCGTCTGACCCAGGCCGGTCTGCGCCGCACCCTGGCCACGCGGGCCGTGATCGGTCTGTTCCTGGCGCGCCCGGCGCAGGGTCTGACCCATGCCCAGGTGCTGGCCGCGCTGCAGGCGCGCGGGCCGGCGGTCAACCGCGTCACGCTCTACCGCCTGCTCGACCGGCTGGCCGCCATCGGCGTGCTGGAGCGCCACACCGACGGCGACCGCACCTGGCGGTTCACCCTGGCGGACGGGCCGGTGGATGCCGCCGTGCCGCGTTTTGAATGCGATGCCTGCCACCAGCAGTTCCGTCTGCCCGACGCGGCCGAACCCACCCGGGCGGTGGTCGAGCAGCTGCAGCACACCCTGGCCCGGCTGGGGCACCAGGGTGGCCGCATCGATCTGGCGGTGCACGGCACCTGCGCCGCCTGCGCTGGCGATCCGGCGCCCGACAGCAACTGATCCTGTGGTCCCCGCCAGCGCAGCTGGCACACAGGCGACCCTGGGCGCATCGGGCGTCCCCGTCGCGGCGCTAGCATCGGCAGGTGAACTTCGCCGAGCATCCCGTCATTGCGTCGCTGACGCCCGTCTTCCTCCTCATCGGTGCCGGTTTCCTCGCCGGCCGTCGCGACTGGATCCGCGACAGTGCAGTAAAGGATCTCTCCAACCTGGTCTTCCTGCTGCTGATCCCGTCGCTGCTGTTCCGCACCATGAGCAGCGTGCGCTTCGAGCAGCTGGACCTGCGGCCGATTGCCGCCTACTTTCCGGCCGCGTTGCTGCTGCTGTTCGGGTCGATTGCCTGGCGCGGCTTCAACCGGGGCAGCGTGGTGCGGGCGCTGGCCGGCACCTTCTCCAACATGGTGATGATCGGCATCACCCTGGTCGGCCTGGCCTATGGTCAGGCCGGGCTGGTGACCCTGCTGACCCTGGTGTCGGTGCATGCGCTGATCTTGCTCACCCTGGGCTCGGTGGTGCTGGAACTGGCTGTGGCGCGCGAGGCGCGGGCCGGGGGCCAACGGGCTCCCAACGTGCTGCAGACCGCCTGGTCGGCCTTCAAGGGCGCGCTGATCCACCCCATTCCCCTGCCCATCGTGTGCGGACTGCTGTATGCCCAGACCGGCTGGGGCCTGCCGGCCGTGGTGGACAAGCCGCTGCAGCTGCTGGGCAGCGCTTTTGGCCCGATCTCGCTGGTGCTGGTGGGCGTGACGCTGGCCCGCACGCCGCTGGGCGGCCACCTCAAGGACGCGCTGTGGATTGCCGCCTCCAAGAACCTGCTGCTGCCTGTGCTGGTGGCCGCATCGTGCTGGATCGCCGGCATCACCGGTCTGCAGTTCACCGTGATGGTGGTGGCCGCGGCGCTGCCGGTGGGCGCCAACGTCTTCCTGTTCGCCCAGCGCTACGAAGTGGACCAGGAACTCACCACGGCCAGCATGGGACTGTCCACCATCCTGGCCATGGCAACGCTCAGCCTGGTCATGGCGCTCACTGGCTGATCTTGCGCGCTTCCTCGATCTGGTACTGGAAGTAGTGCTGGATGCCGAAAGCCAGGCTGCCCATGAAGGACACGGTGCCCACCATGAGCGCGGCGATCAGCGCGCCGATGGTGATCCAGCTCGTGCCACCGGAGGCAGCATCGGCCGGGTGATCGGGGTTGAACTCGCGGTTCCACTTCTCGCGGTCCATCAGCGCATACACGATGCCGGCCAGACAGGCCATGGCCATGGACAGGCCCAGCAGCGGTATCAGCACCCAGGACAGCTTGTCGTCCTGCCCGTAGGCCAGCACCCGCTCGATGCCCCACCAGCCCAGGGCGGTGGGCACCGGATGCAGCCAGCCCACCCAGTCGCCCAGACCCTTGAGGTAGAAGCGGTGCAGGCCCAGGGTGCCGCCGAGCACGGCCAGCACCACGGTGATCGTCTTGTTGCGCGGGGAGGCCATCAGTCCTCCTTGGGCGGGGTGGTATCGCCGCTGCCCAGGCTGCGCTGCATCAGCACGATGTCGAGCCAGCGGCCGAACTTCCAGCCGCACGACCGGATGGTGCCGGCATGCTCGAAGCCCATGGCGGTGTGCAGGCCCACCGAGCCGGCGTTGTCGGAGTCGCCGATCACGGCCATGACGCGCCGGACCCCGGCACGCTCCAGGGCGGCCAGCAGCTCGGTCATGAGCAGCTTGCCCAGACCCTGGCCGGCGGCGTCGTGCGCCATGTAGATCGAGTCTTCCACCGAGAACCGGTAGGCCGGGCGCGGCTTGAACCAGTTGCCGTAGGCAAAGCCGCGCACGGTGCCGGCGTCGTCTTCCACCACCAGCCATGGCAGACCCTTGCCCAGCACGTCGGCCCGGCGGGTGGTCATGTCGGCCTCGGTGGGCGGTGTGGTCTCGAAGGTGCCGGTGCCGTGCAGCACATGGTGTGCATAGATGGCGGTGATGGCGGGGATGTCGTTGTCGCGGCTGGGGCGGATCAGGGGCATGGGGTGGGGGTGGGTGAGGCCATTCCCGGGGCGGGAGGGCGGGCTATAATCACGGGTTTTGTGGCGTTCCGCTGACCGGGTGGTCAGTCGTGTCTGGAGTGCTGCAATGAATGGATCGCGGAATCTGGGTGCCTGGAAAGGTGCGCTGGCTGTGATCCGAAAGCGGATGGAAAGATCCGCTGGCACGTTGCGATGTTCGCGATGTTGCCGAACCACCCGAAGGATAAATCATGGTCGTGATCCGACTCTCCCGCGGCGGCGCCAAGGCCCGTCCGTTCTACAACATCGTGGTGGCCGACAAGCGTGCCCGCCGTGATGGCCGCTTCATCGAGCGCATTGGCTTCTACAACCCGCTGGCCCGTGGTGGCGAAGAGCCGCTGCGCATCGCCCAGGACCGCCTGACCCACTGGATCGGCGTCGGTGCCACCCCGTCCGACACCGTGGCCCGCCTGATCAAGCAGGCCGCTGCCGCCACCCCGGCAGCCTGATCGGCTGTCGCGGACCCGTCCCGTCATGACGACGGTCTTTCAGGCGTCGGCCTTGCCGGCCGACGCGGTGGAACTGGGGCGGGTCGGCGAGGCCTGGGGCATCAAGGGCTGGGTCCGCATCCAGCCCCACAGCGCCGACACCGAGGCGCTGTTCGCCTCCAAAGACTGGTACCTGCAGCCGCCCGAACCCCGGTTCGCGCGCGGCTTTTCTGCGTTCTCGGGCCCGGTGGCGGTGCGGGTGGCCGAGATCAAGGTGCACGCCGACGGCGTCGTGGCACGGATTGAGGGTATGGACGACCGCAACGCGGCCGAATCTCTCAAGGGTGTGCGCATCAGCCTGCCCCGCAGTGCCTTCCCGGCCACGCCGGAAGGCGAGTACTACTGGGTCGACCTGATCGGCCTTCGCGTGGTCAACCGTGAAGGCGTCGATCTGGGCGTGGTGCGCGACCTCATGCCCACCGGACCCACCTCGGTGCTGGTGCTGGAGTACCCGACCGTGCAGGACGGTGTGGAGACCGTCGCCGAGCGGCTGATCCCCTTCGTGTCCGCCTACATCGACGACGTGGACCGCACCGCGCGCCGCATCACGGCCGACTGGGGCGTGGACTACTGAAGCCCGGGCCTGACCCATGCGCTTCGACGTCATCACGCTTTTTCCCGAACTCTTCGAGCCGTTCCTGCAGCACGGCATCAACCGTCGGGCCTTCGAGTCAGGCCTGGTCGATGTGCGTCTGTGGAACCCTCGTGATCATGCCGAAGGCAACTACCGCCGCGTCGATGACCGACCCTTCGGCGGCGGGCCGGGCATGGTCATGATGGCCGAACCCCTGTGGCGCTGCCTGCGGGCCATCCGGGCCGACCGCGCCGAGCCCGATGACGCCCGCAGCCCGGTCATCCTGTTTTCCCCCATCGGCGAACGTCTGGACCATGCCGCCGTGGAGCGGTGGGCCGAAAGCCCTGGCGCCATCCTGGTGTGCGGCCGTTATGAGGGCATCGACCAGCGTTTCATCGATACCTGCGTGGATCGCCAGATCAGCCTGGGCGACTTCGTGCTTTCGGGTGGCGAGCTGCCGGCCATGGCCTTGATCGATGCCGTGGCGCGCCTGCAGCCCGGCGTGCTGGGCGACCAGGGCAGCCACCAGCAGGACAGCTTCAATGCCGCGCTGGATGGCCTGCTGGACTGCCCGCACCACACCCGTCCCGAGGTCTGGGAGGGGCCGACAGGCCCCATGGGGGTGCCCGAGGTGCTGCTGGGTGGCAACCATGCCCACATCGCCCGCTACCGCCGCGAGCAGAGCCTGGGGCTCACCGCACGCCTGAGGCCCGACCTGATCGAACTGGCCCGGCAGGCCGGCCGACTGAGCAGGAACGACCTGTCGTTCCTGCGGGCGGCAGGCCTGCTATAATCCCAGGTTCTTCGATCCTCTGACCGGCCGCTGTGGCCGAGCGCACCGCCGGATCCGCAGCCTTTAGTGCAGCGCGGTCACGATCGTGAAAGTGGAACCATGAACCTCATCCAGATCCTCGAGCAGGAAGAGATCGCCCGCCTGGGCAAGACCATCCCCGAATTCGCGCCTGGCGACACCGTGATCGTCAGCGTGAACGTCATTGAAGGCACCCGCAAGCGCGTGCAGGCCTACGAAGGCGTGGTGGTGGCCCGTCGCAACCGCGGCCTGAACTCCAGCTTCATCGTCCGCAAGATCTCCAACGGCGAAGGCGTGGAGCGTACCTTCCCGCTGTACAGCCCGCTGATCGCCAAGATCGAAGTCAAGCGCCGTGGCGACGTGCGCCGCGCCAAGCTGTACTACCTGCGTGACCGCAGCGGCAAGTCGGCCCGCATCAAGGAAAAGCTGGGCGCCTGATCGGCAGCCCGGTCCATCCATCAGAAGAGCCGCTCCCCGGAGCGGCTTTTTTGTGCCCGTCCCTTCCACGCCCATGACCAGCCGCCTGCCGCCCTTCGATCCCCGCACCGTGCCGGTGGTGGCCACCGGGACCGATCATGACCCCCGCCCGGCGCCCCACCTGTTCACCGCCGACGGCCTTCGCCAGCTGTTCGAACGGCCGCCGGTCTGGACGCCCGAGCTGCGCCAGGAGCCGCGCTTCACCGACCGCGCGCCAGCCCGCGCCTCGGTGCTGCTGCCGCTGGTGGTGCGCGACCGCATCAGCCTGCTGCTCACCCAGCGCACCGCCCACCTCAGCACCCATTCCGGTCAGATTGCCCTGCCCGGCGGCCGCATCGATCCTGGCGATGTGGATGCCGTGGCCGCTGCGCTGCGCGAGGCCGATGAAGAAATCGGTCTGCCGGCGCACCATGTGGAAGTGCTGGGCACCTTGCCCGACTATGTGACCGGTACCGCCTTCACCGTCACACCGGTGGTGGCGCTGGTGCGCCCGGGCTTCGAGCTTCGCCCCAACCCGCACGAGGTGGCCGATGTGTTCGAGGTGCCGCTGCAGTTCCTGATGGACCCGCGCCACCACCGCCGCCATGCCTTCGAGTTCGAGGGCCAGCGCCGCGAGTGGTATTCCATGCCCTATGCGGATGCCGGGCAAGAGCGCTTCATCTGGGGTGCCACTGCCGGCATGCTGCGCAACTTCTACCGGTTGCTCACCGCCGCATGACCGAGGGGTTGCGAGCCCCCACTATCATCGCGGGATGGGATTCCTTGCCATTCTTCTCGCCCTGCTGATCGAGCAGGCCCGACCTCTGGCCTACGACAACCCGGTGCATGGCGGCCTGCGTGCCTGGGCCCGCTCGGTGCGCCGCAACCTGGACGCCGGCGAAACCCCCCAGGGCTGGGTGGCCTGGTTGCTGGCGGTGGTCTTTCCCACTGCGGTGGCGGCGGGCGTGTACCTGCTGCTGATGCAGTTCAGCGTGCTGCTGGCCTTCGTCTGGGTGGTGGGCGTGCTCTACGTCACCCTGGGTTTCCGGCAGTTCAGCCACCACTTCAGCGAGATCCGCCGCGCACTGGAAGAGGGCGACGATGATGCGGCCCGCCGCAAACTGGCCACCTGGTTGAGGGTGGAGCCCACCAGCCTGCCCCGGGCCGAGTTGCTGCGCCAGGTCATCGAGCATTCGGTGCTGGCGGCCCACCGCCATGTGTTCGGCGTGCTGATCTGCTTTCTGGCCTTCTGGCTGTTGGGCCTGGGACCTGCGGGCGCCGTGCTCTACCGGCTGGCCGAGTACCTGTCGCGCAACTGGCGCGAGCGACTGGACGGGACGCCCAGCCCGGCCCTGCAACAGGCTGCAGCCCGCGCATGGCGGTGGGTCGATCACTGGCCGGCGCGCTTCACCGGCATCGGCTTTGCGATCGTCGGCAACTTCGAGGAGGCCGTGGCCAGCTGGCGCGGCGATGCCGACCGGTTTGCAGTCGGCAGCGACGGCGTGGTGCTGGCGGCCACCTCGGGCGCCATCAATGTGCGGCTGATGCCGCTGCCCGAGGGGTCACCGCCGCCGGAGGAGGGCGACCCTGCCGCGCGCCCCGACCCGCAGCTGGCCCACCTGGGCAGCGTGGTGGGCCTGGTGTGGCGTTCGGTGGTGCTCTGGATGCTGCTGCTGGCCCTGCTCACGCTGGCCCGCATCTGAGCGTGACGCCCGGCCCTCAGTAACGCTGAGGCGCCGAGAGCTCTTCGAAGAACTGCCCGTACAAGCGGTACCGGTGCTCGCCGATGGCCTGGGCGTCATCCGCCGGATCGGTACCCACGTGGGCCCGCACGCCGCAGCCCGGCTCGTGCAGGTGGGTGCAGTTGTAGAAGCGGCAGTCGCCCAGGCTGGCCCGCAGGTCGGGCATGAGCGAGGCCAGCCGGGTGGCTTCGATGTGGTGCAGTCCGAATTCCTGGAAGCCCGGTGAATCGATCAGTGCGGTCTGCCGCGTCTCGTCCACCCAGTACCAGGTGGTGCTGGTGGTGGTGTGCTTGCCCGAATTGAGCGCCTTCGAGATCTCGCCAGTCTGTGCCCCGGCTTGCGGCACCAGGCGGTTGACCAGCGTGCTCTTGCCCACACCGGACGGCCCCAGCACCAGGGTGCAGCGGCCTTGCAGCCGCTGCTGCAGTTCGTCCAGCCCCTGCTCGGCGCCGGGTTGCAGGCACAGCGGGAGCACGGTGCAGCCCATGCGTCGATACGGCGCCAGCCGTTGCCATGCGCGCTCGAACGCACCGGCCAGGTCGCTCTTGTTGAGCACCACCAGTGCCTGGATGCCTTCGGCCTCGGCGGCGATCAGCGCGCGAGCCAGTTGCGTCTCGGAAAACTCGGGTTCGGCCGCCACCAGCACCAGCACCTGGTCCAGGTTGGCGGCAAACGATTTGGTGCGAAGCTCGTCCTGCCGGTAGAACAGGTTGCGGCGCTCCAGCACCTGCTCGATGCTGCCCTCGTCACCACTGGCCTGCCAGCGCACCCGGTCTCCCACCACCACCGCGTTCTTCTTGCCCCGGGGGTGGCAGATGCGGCGGGTGCCGTCCGGGCTCTCCACCAGGCAATGGCGGCCGTGTGCGGCCACCACCAGCCCGGTCGTGTCACCGGCCATTCAGACCTGCAGCGCGTCGACCGCGGCTGCGCAGAAGAAGTCGCTGATCGAGATGCCGTTCACGTCGTGCGTGTTGAAGCGCAGCGAGCAACGGTTGTAGCCCAGGGCGATGTCGGGGTGGTGGTCTTCGCGGTGGGCGATCCAGGCCACCGCATTCACGAAGGCCATGGTCTCGTGGAAGTTGGCGAACTTCCAGTGCTTTTCCAGCGCGCCGTCGATGAGTTTCCAGCCGTTGGCGGATTCCCCGTTGAGCTGGGTGAGCTGGGTGACGATCTCGGTCGGGCCGAGCGCCTTGCGGTTCTGGTGGATAGGGTTCATGCGGGTTCAGGCAGCGGCAGGCAGCGCGGTCTGCAGACGGGCCAGGCGCTCGCTGGCCGGGGGGTGGGAATAGTAGAAGCGGGCGAACAGCGGATCGGGCGTGAGCGTGCTGGCGTTGTCCTTGTAGAGCTTGAGCAGTGCGCTGGCGAGGTCGTTGCCGTTGGTGTGCGAGACGGCGTAAGCATCGGCCTCGAACTCGTGCTTGCGCGACAGCTGCGCGAGCAGCGGCGACAGGAAGAAGGTCAGCAGGGGAGCAGCCAGCATGAAGAGGATCAGCGCCAGGGCATCGTTGGGCGTGTCCATGGAAGGCTGCACACCCAGCCCGCTGTAGAACCAGGCCTGGGCCGAGAGCCAGCCCAGCAGCGCAAAGCCGGCCAGGCTGATGCCGAACATCACCACCATGCGCTGCAGGATGTGGCGGCACTTGTAGTGGCCCAGCTCGTGGGCCAGCACGGCGTCGATCTCGCCGGGGGCCAGGCGCTGCAGCAGGGTGTCGAAGAACACCACCCGCTTGGCCGCGCCAAAGCCGGTGAAGTAGGCGTTGGCATGGGCGCTGCGGCGGCTGCCGTCCATGACGAAGAGGCCCTTGGCCGCGAACCCGCAGCGCTGCATGAGCTGGCTCACACGGGCCTTGAGCGTCTCGTCGGCCAGCGGCTCGAATTTGTTGAACAGCGGTGCGATGAGCGTGGGGTAGAGCACCAGGGCCAGCAGGTTGAAGCCCATCCACACGCCCCAGGCCCAGATCCACCAGGCCGGGCCGGCAGCACCCATCAGCCACAGCACCAGGGCCGCGATCGGCAGGCCGACCAGCGCACCCACCAGCGAGCCCTTGAACAGATCGGCCAGCCACAGGGCCGGGGTGGTCTTGTTGAAGCCGAAGCGTTCCTCCACCCGGAAGGTCGCGTACCACGACAGCGGCAGGCCGACCAGTCCGCCGATCAGGGCAAAGCTGCCGAGCAGGGCCAGCTGCTGCAGCAGGCCGCCGCCCATGACGTCGAGCAGCACGCCGTTGAGCCAGTCGAGGCCGCCCAGCAGGGTCCAGCCGATCAGCACGGCGGCCTCGAACGAGGCATTGAGCAGCGCCAGCCGGGTCTTGGCCACGGTGTAGTCGGCGGCCTTGCGGTGCGCCTCCGGGGTGATGGTGTGCGCGAAGGCAACGGGGACATTGTTGCGGTGGCGCACCACATGGCGGATCTGGCGGCTGCCCAGCACGGTCCGGGTGAGCAGGCCGACCAGCAGCAGGGCGCAGAAGGCGGCGGTGAAGGCAAGCGATGCAGTGTCCATGGGCGGGAGTCTAGCGAACCGGCCGTGGCCACGGACCGGCCAGGGCCTTGGGCGACAATGCCCGGATGACTTCCGAACCCTCGATCCCTGTGGCGCCCGCCGCCGACACCCCCGTGGCCGAACTGGCCAAGAGCGACCAGAACCTGGTCTGGCTGGACTGCGAGATGAGCGGTCTGGACCCTGAAAAAGAGCGCCTGCTGGAGATTGCGGTGGTCATCACCGGTCCGCAGCTCACCCCCCGCATCGAAGGCCCGGTGCTGGTCATCCACCAGAGCGATGCGCTGCTCGGCGCCATGGACGCGTGGAACAAAGGTACGCACGGCAAGAGCGGGCTGATCGACAAGGTCAAGTCCAGCACCCTGACCGAGGCCCAGGCCGAGCAGCAGCTGCTGGACTTCATCGGCCGGTATGTGCCGCGCAATGCCTCCCCCATGTGCGGCAACACCATCAGCCAGGACCGGCGCTTCCTGGTGAAGTACATGCCCAAGCTCGAGGCCTTCTTCCACTACCGCAACCTGGATGTGAGCACCCTCAAGGAGCTGGCCAAGCGCTGGCGGCCCGAGGTCTACGAGGGTTTCAAGAAGCACCAGAAGCACACCGCGCTGGCCGATGTGCACGAGTCCATCGACGAGCTCGAACACTACCGGACGCACTTCCTGCGCTGATCCAGCGGGAAGCTGGAAGGGCGGAAATGTCAAAATCGTGACATTCACGAAAGTTGAACATTCCCGCACCATGCCCAAGAAAAACAAATTTCTGGCCCGCCATCAGGAACTGCTGCAGCTCTCCGGCGCCATTGCCTTTCTCGTCCTCACCGGGGTATATGCCTCGCTTACCGGCGCTTCGGGTGCCGGGCTGAGCACATCGGCCGTCTGGCTGCTGATCGTGGCCGCCGCCGTCGGCGCGTACATGGCCATGAACATCGGCGCCAACGATGTGGCCAACAACATGGGCCCGGCGGTGGGATCGGGTGCGCTCACCATGGGCTGGGCGATTGCCGTGGCGGCCATCTTCGAGGCCCTGGGCGCCATCGTGGCCGGCGGTGATGTGGTGGGCACCATCAAGGGCGGCATCATCGATCCGGCCGAGATCGCCGACCCGGCGCTGTTCGCCTGGGTCATGTTTGCAGCCCTGCTGGCGGGGGCACTGTGGCTCAACCTGGCCACGGCACTGGGTGCGCCGGTGTCCACCACCCATTCCATCATCGGCGCGGTGATGGGCGCCGGCATCGCCGCCGGCGGCTGGGGGCTGGTGAACTGGGGCACCATTTCCTCCATCGTGGTGAGCTGGATCATCTCGCCGCTCTCCGGTGGTCTGATCGCGGCAGCCTTCCTGTACCTGATCAAGCGCAGCGTCACCTACAAGTCCGACAAGACCGAGGCGGCTTCGCGTGTCGTGCCGCTGCTGATCGGCGCCATGGCCTGGTCGTATGGCTCGTACATGCTGCTCAAGGGCCTGGGGCAGCTGGTGAAGGTGGGCTTTGTCACCGGCATTCTGGGTGGACTGGTGATCGGTGTGGTCACCTGGGCACTGGTGCGACGGCCGATGGCCCGCATGGCCCAGCAGCAGGACAACAGCAAGGACGGCGTCAACCGCCTGTTCACCTGGCCGCTGATCTGCTCGGCCGCGCTGCTGAGCTTTGCCCACGGCGCCAACGATGTCGCCAACGCCATCGGCCCGCTGGCGGCCATCTACGAGGCGGTCAAGGCCGGTGCCATCGCCACCAAGGCCGGCACGCCGCTGTGGATCATGGTGCTGGGTGCGCTGGGCCTGTCGGTCGGTCTGGCGCTGTACGGCGCGCGGCTGATCCGCACCGTGGGCAAGGAGATCACCGAACTGGACAACATCCGCGCCTTCTCGATCGCCATGGCGGCCACGCTCACCGTCATCGTGGCCTCGCAGCTGGGCATGCCGGTGTCGACCACCCACATCTCCATCGGCGCCGTGTTCGGTGTGGGCTTCCTGCGGGAACTGCTCAAGGTCAACTACGCCAAGATGGAAGCCACCGTGCGGGCCGGCCACCAGGGCGCCGACCGCAACGATGTGGAAGGTTACCTGCAGCGCTTCGAGGCCGCCGAGGTGCAGGAGAAGAAGCGCATGCTGGCCGAGATGAAGCGCCGCGCCAAGTTGCGCGAGGCCAGCGAGGGCGCGTTGTTCGCCAAGAACGAGCGCAAGGCGTTCAAGAAGGCCTACAAGCAGGAGATCGTGAAGCGTTCGGCGGTCATGCGCATCGTTGCGGCCTGGATCGTCACGGTGCCGGCCACGGCGGTGCTGGCAGCGGTGCTGTTCCACATCGTGCGGGCTGTTCTGGCCTGATCATCACGAAAAATTCAGGGTTTTCCCGGAAACGTGCGACAATCGCGGGCTGCTCCGGATTCACCGGGCAGATTTGTGCATTGGCCTCATACACCCGGCCCCCGACCACGAACTCCGCTGCGCCTGCAGCCGGCAGCTTCGAACCGGGGCCATCGCCAGCAGCGTCACCCTGACGCACCGGCGCGGACCGTTTGTGGTTGATGTTGTGTAACCACGAACGGATCCGGCGCCGGGACGCATTGCTCCCTGGCCCGATCTGATCATTGGCGCTTTCGCGCCGGAACAGACATGAGCGACTCTTTTGAAGAACGCGGCGACGCCGCGCCCGATACCCTGAACCCCACCATCGACGCCGTCGATGCCGCCGAGACCTCCACGGTCGAAGCCGGCCCGGTGGATGCCAGCGCCTTTGCGGCCCTGGGCCTGGCCCCCGAACTCGTGGCCGCCGTGGCCGACCTGGGCTACACCCAGCCCACCGCCGTGCAGGCCCGCGTCATGCCCAAGGCCCTGCTGGCCGACGGCGAGACCCGCTACGCCGACCTGATGGTCTCCAGCCAGACCGGCAGCGGCAAGACGGCCGCCTTCCTGCTGCCGGTGCTGCACACCCTGCTGCAGCAGCGTGCAGAAGCCACCGCCCGCGAGCGCGCCGAGCGCGATCGCCTGGCCGCCGAGGCCCTGGCCCGTGGCGAGGCACCGCCCAAGGCGCCCAAGCGCAAGGACCCGACCAACCCGCGCCACTTCAAGGCCGCCACCCCTGGCGCTCTGGTGCTGTGCCCGACCCGCGAGCTGGCCCAGCAGGTGGCGCACGACGCCATCGACCTGGTGCGCCATTGCCGTGGCCTGCGCATCGCCAACGTGGTGGGCGGCATGCCGTACCAGCTGCAGATCGCCAAGCTGCAGAACGCCGATCTGGTGGTGGCCACCCCAGGCCGTCTGCTCGATCTGCAGCGTTCGCAGCAGCTCAAGCTCGACCAGGTGCAGTTCCTGGTGGTGGACGAGGCCGACCGCATGCTCGACCTGGGCTTTGCCGACGACCTGGCCGAGATCAACCTGCTGACCGCGCAGCGCCGCCAGACCATGATGTTCAGCGCCACGTTTGCGCCGCGCATCCAGCAGCTGGCCATGCGTGTCATGCACGACAACGGCTCGCAGGTGCAGAAGATCCAGATCGACAGCCCGCAGGAGCAGCACGCCAACATCAAGCAGGTGCTGTTCTGGGCCGACACCGCCGACCACAAGCGCAAGATGCTCGACCACTGGCTGCGCGATGCCACCATCAACCAGGCCATCGTGTTTGCCAGCACCCAGATCGAGTGCGACGGCCTGGCCAACGACCTGCAGCAGGCCGGCTTCTCGGCCGTGGCGCTGCATGGCGCCCTCAGCCAGGGCATCCGCAATCGCCGCCTGATGGCGCTGCGCAGCGGCCAGGTGCAGATCCTGGTGGCCACCGACGTGGCTGCGCGCGGCATCGACGTGCCCACCATCACCCACGTCTTCAACTTCGGTCTGCCCATGAAGGCCGAGGACTACACCCACCGCATCGGCCGCACCGGCCGTGCCGGCCGCGACGGCCTGGCCGTGACCTTCGCCGAGATGCGCGACCGCCGCCGCATCGCCGACATCGAGGCCTACACCCGCCAGCGCTTCACCGCCGAGGTCATCCCCGGCCTGGAGCCGCGCATGCGCGCGCCGCAGCCGGAGTTCGGCCGTGGCCGCCCGGGTGGCGACCGCTTCGGCGGCCGCAATGACCGTGGTGGTGATCGCCGCAGCGGCCCGCCGTCGCGTGGCCCGCGTTTCGAGAACCGCGACAGCGCACCGCGCTTCGATCCGCGAGGTGACTCGCGTGGCGCACCGCGTGGCGACTTCCGTGCCGACCACCGGGGCGACGCTCCCCTGGTCGACCGTAGCCGCGATGGCCGTTTCGACCCGCGCTTCGAAGGCCGCGAGGCACCGGCCTTCGACCACCGCGCACCGCGTGGCGACTTCCGCGACCAGCGTTCGGCACCCCGTGGCTTCGACGACCGTGCACCGGCCCGCGCCGGCAAGCCTGGCGGCTTCGGCGCCCCGCGCAGCGACAAGGGCGGCTTTGCCGACCGTGGCGGCGAGCGCAACTACGCCGACCGCAGCGGCTTCAACGACCGGGGCAGCCGCCCGGCGCCGCGCCGCAACCCGCGCTGATCGCCTTCACTGACCCTCTCGGTCAGTCGGACAAGCCGGACCCTGTGTCCGGCTTTTTTTCGCCCTCTCCACAATGCCGCCCATGTCGTACCGGGTGGTGTGGTTCAAGCGCGATCTGCGGGTGCAGGACCATGCCCCGCTGGTCGAGGCTGCGCGGTCCGGCCCGGTGCTGTGCCTCTACATCCTGGAGCCTGCGCTGTGGCGCCAGCCCGATGCCGCGCGGCAGCACCTGGGTTTTCTGCAGGAAAGCCTCAAGGATCTGGCGGCCGATCTGCGCGCGCATGGCGGCCGGCTGCACTGGGCGGTGGGCGACGCGGTGGAGGTGCTGGATCGGCTGCACCACCATGCCCCGTTTGCCGAGCTGCTGTCGCACCAGGAAACCGGCAATGCCGCCAGCTTCGAGCGTGACCGGCGTGTGCTGCGATGGTGCCGCCAGCAGGGTGTGCCGTGGCGTGAATTCCGAGGTTTCGGGGTGGTGCGGGGCTTGAAGCAGCGCCGTCACTGGGTGGGGCAATGGGAGGGCCTGATGGCCGAGCCGCAGGCCGTGCTGCCGCGCCTGGTGCCCGCCGAGGTCCCGCCCGAGGCCTGGCCGGCCACGCCCTGGCCCGGCGCCGACGAGCTGGGCCTGCCGCCCCACGAGCCGCCGCAGCGGCAGCGCGGCGGGCGCCGCCAGGGCGAGGCGGTGATGACCGATTTCCTGCAGCAGCGAAGTGCCCGCTACCGGGGCGGCATCTCGTCCCCGCTGACCGCGCCCGATGCCTGCTCCCGCCTCTCGGCCCACCTGGCCTTCGGCACCCTGGGGCTGCGCGAGGTGGTGCAGGCCACCCGTGCCCGCATGCAGGACGCCGAACTGGCCGGCACGCGCCAGCACGCCGGTCTGGCCGCCTTCCTCAGCCGCCTGCACTGGCACTGCCACTTCATCCAGAAGCTGGAGACCGAACCGGCCATCGAGCACCACAACATGCACCGGGGCTACAACGGTCTGCGCGAGGCCGAGCACAACCCGGCGCATCTGCAGGCCTTGATGGAGGGCCGCACCGGCTGGCCCATGGTGGACGCCTGTGTGGCCATGCTGCGCGAGACCGGCTGGCTGAACTTCCGCATGCGCTCCATGCTGGTGTCGGTGGCGGCCTATCCGCTGTGGCTGCACTGGCGGCCGGTGGGGGAATGGCTGGCGCGCGAGTTTCTGGATTACGAGCCCGGCATCCACTGGAGCCAGATGCAGATGCAGAGCGGCACCACCGGCATCAACACCACCCGGGTCTACAACCCGGTCAAGCAGGCTCAGGACCACGACCCTCACGGTCGCTTCGTGCGGCACTGGCTGCCTGCCCTGCAGCGCGTGCCGGACACCTGGCTGTTCCAGCCCTGGCTCATGCCCCCCGACCTGCAGGAGCGCATGGGGCTGCGGCCGGGGGTGGATCTGATCGATCCGGTGGTCGATCTGGAGCCGGCCACCCGGCGCGCCAAGGACCGTGTGCACGCCCTGCGCGCCCGGGGCGAGGTGCAGGCCGGTCAGGCCGAGATCGTGCGCCGCCACGGATCGAAGCAGCGGCGTGCAGAGCAGCTGGCCGGGCCGCGCCAGCGCCGCGCCGCCGAGCTGGCCTCGCAGCAGATCGGCTTCGATTTCTGAGCGGTCAGCGCGCGTTGTTGCGGGCCGCGTCCATCCGCGCCTTCACTGCCTCGCCCAATTCGATCACGGCCAGGGCGTAGTAGCTGCTCCAGTTGTAGCGAGTGACCACGTAGAAGTTTTCGGTGCCGGCCACGTAGGTGGACGGTGCGCCTGCGTTCTGCAGTTCCACCAGCGCCAGCGGGCCTGCGTGCTCGGCCGCCGCGCCCTCGAGTCCGGCGCCCAGGGCCTGCATGCGGGCGGCACTGAAGGTCGGCAGGATGTCGGGTGCCAGCAGGGTGTCCATGTCGGTCCTGCCGGCCTCCACCCGCACCGGATAGTGGGTGGGCATGCCGGTCTGCCAGCCGAACACCTTGAAGTAGTTGGCCACCGAACCGATCACGTCGGCCGGGTTGTCGAACAGGTCGATCTGGCCGTCCTCGTCGAAATCGATGGCGTACTTGGCCCAGCTGCTGGGCATGAACTGCGGCCAGCCCATGGCGCCGGCGTAGCTGCCGCGCAGGCTCAGCGGATCGCGCCCGCTGCGGTCCATGAGGCTGAGGAACTGCTCCAGTTCGCCCCGGAAGAATTCGGTGCGCGCCGCCGCGCGCGGGTGCACCGACGGGAAGTCGAAGGCCAGGGTGACCAGGGCATCCATCACCCGGAAGTTGCCCTGGTGCCGCCCATAGAGCGACTCCACGCCCACCACGCCCACGATCAGGCTGGCCGGCACGCCGAACCGGGCCTCGGCGCGGGCCAGGGTGGCTGCGTTGTCCTCCCAGAAACGCTGGCCGGCGTTCAGCCGGATCGGTTCGATGAAGCGAGCGCGGTAGGCCGTCCAGTTCTTGGGCTGGGTGGCCGGTGGTGGCGTGATCGCCCGGATGATGGCCGGCACGCGCTGGGCCGCGCCGATCTGCTGCCGCACCCAGGCCGGATCGAGGCCGCGGCGGCTGGCCAGGTCATCGGCAAAGGCCATCGCGGCCGGGCTCTGGCTGTAGCTGAACGGAGCAGGTGTGGCACGCGGCTCGGCCTTGCGGGGCTGGGCCGCATGGGCGGACAGACCGCCCACGGCGAAGGTGGCGAGGGCCACGGTGGTGAGCAGGGCCGACAGGAGCGGGGCGCAGCGAAGCGCGGGAAGGCAGAAAGAGGGGGAGCGCAGGATCAGGGTCATGGTCGGTTCGGGGCGGGCCAGGCCAGCTGGCGGTAGGCCCGGGCCAGGTCTCGCAGCGGGGTCGCTGCCTGTGCACTGTAGCGCTGGGCTTCCAGCTGCAGCAGCCAGCGGGCCACCGGCTCGCCGGCATCGCCCCATTGCACCCGCACGGCAGCGGCCAGTGTGCGTGGCGGGGCCTGAGGCGGCACATCGAGGCCGGCCTGGCGCAGGCGGCGCCGGGCGCGATCGAGCAGACGCAGCCAGGGGTCGTGCTGCTGCCGCTCCCACAGTGCCCAGGCCGAGCCGATCAATGTGGCCAGCGCCAGCAGGCCCGCCATGACCTTGGCCAGATCGGTCCAGCTGGGCGACTCGAAGCCCAGCGAGCGCAGCAGATCGAGCTGCCGACCCTGGGTGTAGTTCAGCACCCACTGGTTCCAGCGGTTGTTGACCGCTTCCCAGGTCTGGCGCATGCGGTTGATCACCGCGTCGCTGAAGGTGTTGCGCAGCACACCGGTGAGCGCACCGGCCACACCGGTCTGCGGTGCGGCCAGCCGGTCGAAGGAGCCGATGCGACCGGGCATGACCGCGCCGGTGGGGTCCACCCGCACCCAGCCCTGGCCTTGCAGCCAGACCTCGGTCCAGGCATGGGCGTCGCGCTGGCGCACGGTCCAGAAACCGTCCACCGGGTTGACCTCGCCGCCCTGATAGCCGGTGACGATGCGCGCCGGTATGTCCATGCCGCGCATCAGGATGGCAAAGCTGCTGGCGATGTGTTCACAGAAGCCGGCCTTGCGGTCGAACCAGAATTCGTCGGCGGTGTCGCGGCCATACACGCCCGGGTCGAGCGTATAGCTGTAGCCGCCGGTGCGCAGCAGGTCGAGGGCGGCCTGCACCAGGCGCGGTGCGTTGTCCGGCCCGGGGCCGTACTGCCGGCGCAGCTCCTGCGCCAGCTGCAGGGTGCGCGGGTTGTAGCTGGGCGGCAGGGTGAGGAAGTCCTGCAGGCCCAGCACCAGCTGCTGCGGGCCGTGGCGGAAATCGGGGTAGGCCTGGGCGGTGAAGCGCACCAGCGAGCTCATGGGGCGCTGGGTGAGCCACTGCAGCTCGTCGTTCATGCGCACCCGGGTGCCCGGCACCTCGGGCGGCGTGGCCGTGCCTTCCAGCACGAAGAGCCAGGGCCGGTCGTGCGGCTCCATGGTCACCTCGTAGCCCAGCGGTTCGCCGGCCACCTGCAGGTTGGCGCTCAGGCGGTTGCCCAGGTTGAAGTCGGACTCCAGCGGCCGCCATTCGCGGCCGTCGAAGGTGGACAGCACCGGACCCCGGAAATAGATGCGGTCCTGCGCTGGCGTGGGGCCGTTGAAGCGCACCCGCAGGGCGATGCTTTCGTCCAGTGCCAGCCGGGCGATCTGCCCAACGCGCATCTGGCCCGAGAGGCCGCTGCGGCCGGTCTCGGGGTCGCCCGGTGTGCCCCACAGCGGCGCCAGGCGCGGGAACAGCAGGAACAGCACCAGCATGATGGGCGCACCCATCAGTGCCATGGAACCCGCGATGCGGGCCGATCGGGCCAGGCTGGGCCGACCCACCGGCATGTGGGCATTGACCAGGGCGGTCAGCAGGCCGAGCAGGGCGATCAGGATGCCGGCCGCCGTGACCAGCGACTGGGAATAGAAGAAGTGGGTGAGCAGCGTGAAGAAGCCCAGGAAGAACACCACGAAGGCGTCGCGCCGGGCGCGCAGTTCCAGCGTCTTGAGGGCCAGCAGCACCACGATCAGCGTGACGCCGGCATCGCGGCCGACCAGGGTGCGGAAGGTGAAGAAGGTGGCGCCCAGCGTGATCACCAGCAGCACTGCGCGCCAGATCCAGCCCGGCAGCGGAGCGCCGCGCACCGTGAGCACTGCGCGCCAGACCAGCACGCCGGCGGTGATGCCGCTGCACCACCACGGAATGTGGGCGCTTTGCAGCAGCACCACCCAGGCAATGACGGCCAGCAGGAACAGCGTGTCGCGTGCCTCGCGCGGCAGGCTGGAGAGGGTGTCGGTGATGCGGTTCAGCACAGTGCGAGGGCCTCCAGGCAGCGGTTGCGGTGGGCCAGGCCCTGGTCCGGGGCGATCTCGCGCCCGGGCAGGCGCAGCCCGTAGGACAGGCCCAGCCGGTCGGCCATCAGGACCCAGGCGGTCAGGCGTTGCAGCCGGCCTTCCAGTCCGGCACCGCCGCAGCGGCTGTGATCGAGCCAGAGCTGGACGCGTTCGCTGGACAGGGTGTCGCGGCTGACCAGATCGTCGCGGCCGCTGGCAAAGGCCTGGGCGGCGCGCTTCCAGACCACCGCCTTCATCGGGTCGCCACGCTGGTAGGCGCGAACCCCGTCGAACTCTCCGGTGCTGCGCGCACGCGCTGCGCCGTGTCCACCCGGGATCGGTTCACCGGGCGGAAGGGCAGGCGGATGGTCCTCCGGGGCGGGATAGACCAACACCTCGGAGGCGGTGCGCCACACGGTCCAGACCCGGAAGGTGCCCAGCGGGAACAGGGTCTGCGCAGTCAGGGCGGGCAGCCGGTGCAGGCCGCGTCCGGGGGCTTCCCAGGCCACGCGCACCGTGCTGCTGCCCTGCGCCGGCACGTCGGTCCAGGCCAGCGAGGCCGGCGAGCCGTCGTCGTGCAGCACGCCCAGGCCGATGCCCAGGCGCTCGCTGCGCTTCTCGCTGACCAGCCGGATGTCGAGCTGCACCGCCTCGTGCGCGTGCACCGGCACTGGCGCGTCCAGGTGCAGCGTGGTGCCGCGCAGGTTGCCATGGCACACATGCATGCCCACCACGGCGCAGCCGACCAGCAGGAAGGTCAGCAGGTAGCCCAGGTTGAGCTGGTAGTTGATGCTGGCCACCAGCAGGACCAGCAGTGTGATGGCCAGCATCCAGCCGGGTCGGGTGGGCAGGATGTAGACATTGCGCTGGGTGAGTACCAGCGTGTCGGAGGCCTTCAGGCGCTGGAACAGCCAGGCCTGCAGCCGGCGGCGCAGAAAGCCGAGCGGCGTCTTCATGCGCGTCAGGGCAGGGGCACGGCGTCCAGCATGGCGCGCACCTGTTCCACCGCACCCCGCCCGGCGTCGCGCACCGGCACCAGGCGGTGGGCGGTGGTCTGGGGCAGCACGGCGGCGATGTCGTCCGGTGCCACATAGTCGCGGCCTTGCAGGAAGGCCTCGGCCTTGGCCGCACGCACCACCGCCAGTGCGGCGCGCGGCGACAGGCCCTGGGCGAACCAGCGGCCGCTGCGGGTGGCATTCACCAGGTCCTGCAGGTAGTCCAGCACCGGCTCGGCGGTGTGGATGCGGGTCACGGTCTGCTGCAGCCGGGTGAGGTCGGCCGGGGTCAGGGCGGCGGGGAGGCGGTCGAGCATGTCGCGGCGGTCCTCGCCGCGCAGCAGGGCGCGTTCGGCCTGCCGGTCCGGGTAACCCAGCGACAGCCGCATGTGGAAACGGTCCAGCTGCGATTCCGGCAGGGCATAGGTGCCCAGCTGGTCGTGCGGGTTCTGGGTGGCGATCACGAAGAATGGCTGCGGCAGGTCGCGCGTGTCGCCTTCGACCGTGACCTGTTTCTCTTCCATCGCTTCGAGCAGGGCGCTCTGGGTCTTGGGGCTGGCGCGGTTGATCTCGTCGGCCAGCAGCACCTGGGCGAAGACCGGGCCCGGGTGGAACACGAAGCCTTCGCGGCCGCGCTCGTACACCGAGACGCCGATGAGGTCGGTCGGCATCAGGTCGGCGGTGAACTGCACCCGGGAGAACTGCAGGCCGAACGACTTGGCCAGTGCATGGGCCAGGGTGGTCTTGCCGACGCCGGGCACGTCCTCGATGAGCAGGTGCCCGCCTGCGAGCAGACAGGCCACGCAGTCATGGACCTGCCGTGATTTGCCCACGATCACCGTGTTAAGCTGAATCAGAAGTTGCTGGATATGGGCGTCGGCTTGCATGAGACAGTGCGGGCTGAAGAAGCCGCGAACCTTACCGTAATTCCGCCATGAGACAGGCCACGGGCTATTTCACCCACAAGGATTGCTGGAGACACGAGATGGGCGCCGGCCACCCGGAATGCCCGGAGCGCCTGAGCGCCATCGAGGACCGCCTGCTGATCACCGGGCTGGACGTGGCCCTGGAGCGGCGAGAAGCCACGCCGGCCTCGCTGTCCGACCTTGAACTCGCCCACGACCGCCTGCACCTGGCGGCCTTGCGGGGACTGTCGGACAACCTGCGCGACGAAGTGGCCGCCGGCGGTCCCGGTCATGCCCAGGTCGACCCCGACACCTCGATCAACCTGCACAGCTGGGACGCCATCCTGGTGGCGGCCGGTGCGGCCATCGATGCCACCGATGCGGTGCTGGCCGGTGAGCTGGCCAATGCCTTCTGTGCCGTGCGCCCGCCGGGGCACCATGCCACCCGCAAGCAGGCCATGGGCTTCTGCTTCGTCAACAACGTGGCGGTGGCGGCGCGTTACGCGCTGGAGCGGCATGGCCTCAAGCGCGTGGCCATCATCGACTTCGACGTGCACCACGGCAACGGCACCGAGGACATCGTGGCCGGCGACGACCGCATCCTCATGTGCAGCTTCTACCAGCACCCGTTCTACCCGGCCTGCGACCACTCCACCGCCGCCAATCTGGTCAACATACCGGTGCCGGCCTACACCAGAGGCATGGACATCCGGGAGCTGATCGACGTGATGTGGCTGCCCCGGCTGGATGCCCACAAACCCGAACTCATCTTCATCAGTGCCGGCTTCGACGCCCACCGCGAGGACGACATGGCCCAGCTCGGCCTGGTGGAGCAGGACTACGCCTGGATGACCTCGCGCATCAAGGAAGTGGCCCAGCGTCACTCGCAAGGCCGCATCGTCAGCTGCCTCGAAGGCGGCTATGCGCTGAGTGCACTGGCGCGCAGCGTGGAGGCCCACCTGCGCGTGCTGGCCGATGTCTGACGCCCCATTCACGGAGTGACCATGTCCGCTGCTGCCGACATCCTGACGCACCACCGCGACGAACGCGGCGTGCACACCCTCACGCTGAACAATCCGCGCGCCTTCAACGTGCTGTCCGAGGCCATGCTGGCCGCAATGCGCGACGGCATCGCCCGGGTGGCGGCCGACCCGGCGGCCCGGGTGCTGGTGATGGCCGCCGAAGGCCGTGCCTTCTGCGCCGGCCACGACCTCAAGGAAATGAAGGCCCGTCCCGAGCAGGCCTATTACCAGGACCTGTTCGCGCGCTGCTCGAAGCTGATGCTGTCCATCCGCTCGCTCGACGTGCCGGTGGTGGCGAAGGTGCAGGGGCTGGCCACGGCGGCCGGCTGCCAGCTGGTGGCACAGTGCGACCTGGCGGTGGCGGCCGATGGCGCCACCTTCGGCGTCAACGGCATTGACGTCGGCCTGTTCTGCGCCACGCCCGGCGTGGCGCTGTCGCGCAACCTGCTGCCCAAGCAGGCCATGGAAATGCTCATGACCGGCGACTTCATCGACGCGCAGCAGGCGCTCACGCGCGGCCTGGTCAACCAGGTGGTGCCGGCCGGGGAACTCGATGCCGCACTGGAGGCTCTGGTAGGCAAGCTGCTGGCCAAGCCGCGCGAAGCGCTGGCCCTGGGCAAGCAGCTGTTCTACCGCCAGCTGGAGACCGGCATGGACGCCGCCTACCAGCTCGCCGGCCACACCATGGCCTGCAACATGGCCCACCCGGTGGCCCAGGAAGGCGTGCAGGCCTTCATCGACAAACGCGCGCCCGCCTGGCGGGCCTGATCCGCATCCCGCATTGCCCATGACCGTTGCTTCAGCTGCTCCCAAACCCATCGATGATCTCGGCCTCTGGGCCGCTTCCTTTCTCCAGCCCACGGTCCTGATCGAGTTTGCCGCGCTGGCCCTGGCCGTGCTGCTGGCCTGGGCCCTGGCCTGGCTGGTGCGCCGCTCGGCCGCAGCGGGTCAGAACCACACCAGCGTGCTGTTCGGCCGTCGCCTGATCGATGGCGTGCTGTTCCCCGTGTTGCTGCTGCTGCTGGGCTATCTGGCCCGGGCGGTGCTTTCGCAGTGGCTTCCGCTGGCGGCCTTCAAGGTGATCATTCCGGTGCTGGTGTCGCTGGTGGTCATCCGGGTGGGCGTGAAGGTGTTGCAGGTGGCCTTCGCCCAGGCGCCCTGGGTGCGGGCGCTGGAGCGCACCATCTCCTGGGTGGCCTGGCTGGCCATGGTGCTGTGGGTCAGCGGTCTGTTGCCGGTGGTGCTGGCCGAGCTGGACCAGATCACCTGGAAGGTGGGCAGCAGCACGCTGAGCGTGCGCACCCTGATCGAGGGTGGCCTGACCGCAGGTGCGGTGCTGATCCTGGCGCTCTGGGTGTCGTCGGCCATCGAAGCCAAACTGCTGCGGCATGCATCGGGCAGCGATCTGTCGCTGCGCAAGGCGGTGAGCAATGCCACCCGCGCCTTGCTGATGTTCGTGGGACTCATCGTGGCGCTGTCGGCCGTGGGCATCGACCTCACGGCGCTGTCGGTGCTGGGCGGCGCGATCGGTGTGGGCCTGGGTTTCGGCCTGCAGAAGCTGGCCTCCAACTATGTCAGCGGTTTCGTGATCCTGGCCGAGCGCAGCATGCGCATCGGCGACATGGTCCGGGTGGACAACTTCGAGGGCCGCATCACCGACATCAACGCCCGCTACACCCTCATCCGTTCGGCCACCGGACGCGAGTCCATCGTGCCCAACGAGCTGCTCATCATCAACCGGGTCGAGAACCTGTCCCTGGCCGATGCGCGGGTGTGGCTGTCCACCGTGGTCTCGGTGGCCTATGACAGCGATGTGGATCTGGTCATCCGCCTGCTGACCGAGGCCGCTGCCGCGCAGGAGCGGGTGCTGAAGGACCCGGGTCCGTCCGCCGCGCTCTCGGCCTTCGGCGCCGACGGACTGGAGTTCACCGTGGGCTACTGGATCGCCGATCCGGAAAACGGCCAGCTCAACATCCGCTCGGCCATCAACCTCGCCATCCTGGATTCCCTGCGCCGCCACGGCATCGAGATTCCCTATCCGCAGCGGGTGCTGCACGTGAAGGCCGGCGACGGCCCCGCTGCCGCCGTCAGTGCACCCAAGGCGCTCACCGGCCCATGAGGCTGGGCAGCCACAGCGCGATGGCCGGAAAGGCCACCAGAATGGCCAGCCGGACCACATCGGCCACGACGAAAGGCCACACGCCCTTGAAGATGTCGGCCAGCTTCACCTTGGGCAGCAGCGAGTTGATGACGAACAGGTTCATCCCCACCGGCGGCGAGATCATGCCGATCTCCACCACGGTGACGATCAGCACGCCGAACCACACCGGGTCGAAGCCAAGACCGACGATGACCGGGAAGAACACCGGAATGGTGAGCAGCACCATGGAGAGTTCCTCCATCACCAGGCCCAGCATCACGTAGATCGCCATCATGGCCGCCACCACCATGATGGGATGGGGGCTGAACTGCAGCAGCCAGTCGCGCAGGTCGCCCGGCATGCTGGTGAAGTTCACGAAGCTGGTGAAGATCATCGCCCCGATCAGGATGGTGAACAGCATGGCCGTGGTGCGGGTGCTCTCCATCAGGATGTCGAGCAGACTGCGCCAGGTGAGCGAGCCGCGCAGCAGCGCGAACAGGAAGGCGCCTGCCGCACCCACGCCCGCACCTTCGGTGGCGGTGAACACGCCGCCGTAGATCCCGCCGATGACCAGCGCGAACAGGACGGCCACGCCCCAGATGCCGCGCACGGCCCGCAGGCGACCGGCCCAGTCGGTGCGTTCGGCGGGCGGACCGGCTTGCGGATCGCGCCAGGTCACCACCACCACCGCCAGGCACAGGCAGGTGACAGCCACCAGGCCTGGCAGGATGCCGGCGATGAACAGCTTGCCGATGTCGGTCTCGGTGATGATCCCGTAGATCACCATGATGGTGGACGGCGGGATCAGGATGCCCAGCGTGCCGCCGGAGGCGATGGCGCCGGTGGCCAGCGTGTCGCGGTAGCCGTGGCGTTTCATCTCCGGGTAGGCCACGCGCGTCATGGTGGCTGCGGTGGCGATGGACGATCCGCAGATGGCCCCGAAACCGCCCGAAGCAATGATGCTGGCCATGGCCAGACCGCCGCGGCGGTGCCCCACGAAGGCATTCGCCGCCGCATACAGCTCGCGCGCCATGCCGGCACGGGCCACGAAGTTGCCCATCAGCACGAACAGCGGGATCACCGACAGCACGTACTGGAAGCCGGTCTCGAAGATCACCTGGCTGGTGCTGGCGAAGGCCGGGGTCCAGCCTCGCATCAGGCCCAGGCCGCCCAGGCCGACCAGTGCCATGGCGAGTGCCAGCGGCACCCGCAGGAAGGCGAGCACGAAGACGGCGAGAAAACCCAGCGACGCTTCGATCATGCTGCGTCTCCTGCGCGCTCGGGCAGCGGCGCCTGCACGAAGACGAACAGCAGGTGCACCAGTGCGGTGATGCCGAGCAGGCCGGCCATCAGCCAGGCCACCGGCGCGATCGACCATTGCAGGTAGACCGTGGTGTCGCCGTATTCGGCGAAGCGCTGGGCCCGCGTGTGCAGCAGCCAGCCCAGCAGGGCGAAGGTCATGGCGCAGACCAGGTGCACCACCCGGGCCTGCACCGCCTTGAAACGCTCGCTCATGAAGGCATCCAGGGAATCGAACACCACATGTTCACTGCGCCAGGACACCAGCGGCAGGGCCCCGAAGATGACCACCACCATCAGGATCTCGGTCAGCTCCAGACCGCCCGGCACCGACTGGCTGAAGAAGCGCCGACCGCTCACGTCCACCACCGTGAGCCACATGATGGCAAACAGGGCCGAGGCGGCCAGCAGGCCGGTGGTCCAGCGCAGCAGTTTTTCCAACGAGGCAAGCATGTTCTTGTATTCCCGGATGCAATGAGGCCGGCGTGCAGCCCGAGGGCTGCGGCGCCGGCCTGGGTGGCGACCCGCCGTGGCAGGTCAGACGGCAGCGAGGATCACTTGACCTTCTTGATCTCGGCACGGAACTCGTTGAGCACGTCGCGCGGGTTCTTCAGGCCCTTGACCTGCGCCCGTGCGGCCCAGGTGGTTTCCAGGTAGTCCTGCTTGTCCATCACCGCCTTCACGAAGGCCTTGTCGGCCATGATGCGCTGCACGCCCTGGGCCTTCTGGTTCTCGCGGCTGGCGGCGTCCATGCGGTCCCAGCCCTCGCCGAACAGGCGGGCAGCATGTTCACCAGAGAGCTTGTCGATGACCGCCTTGTCCTGCGGGCTCAGCTTGTTGTACTTGTCCTGGTTCATCATGAAGACGAAGCTGGTGTTGTACAGGCCGCCGGGGAAGGTGGTGGCGTGCTTGATCATGTTCAGCTTGAACGAGGTGATGGACTCGTCCGGGAAGAAGGTGCCGTCCATCACGCCGGTGGACAGCAGCTCGAACGATTCCGGTGCGGCCTTCAGGGTGGTGTTCCAGCCCATGGCCTTGGACAGCTCGTTGATGTTGCCGCCACCGATGCGGAACTTCAGCGAGGCCGCGTCGGCCGCCGAGGTCACTGGCTTCTTGGCGTTGAAGATGATGCCCGGGCCATGCGTGAACACCGCCAGCGCCTTCACGCCCCGGTGTTCGCCCAGCGGGGCGAAGTACTTGTTGTAGATGCGTTGGTAGGCCACCGAGGTGGACACTGCGCTGTCGCCCAGGAACGGGAATTCGGCCACCTGGGTGAAGATGAAGCGGCCCGGGGTGTAGCCGTCCACCGTGTACGAGATGTCGGCCAGGCCGTCGCGCACCGCATCGAAGGTGCCGGGTGCGGCCACCACGCCCTTGGGCAGGATGTTGCACTTCATGCGGCCGGCGCTTTCCTTTTCCACCTGGTCGCACCAGTTCTTCTGCGCCACGCTGGCGGCGTGTGTCGGGGGCAGCCAGCTCGAGACGGTGAACACCGTCTGGGCGCTCACCGACGCGGTGGCGAACAGGGCAGCCGCGGCAGCGGCGGTGGCAAACAGGCGAACTTTCATGCGGTTGTCTCCGTGGATGTGGGTGCCTTCATGGGCTACGGGGCACTGTACGGGAGCCCACCGCTGCAGAGGCTCCAGACTTACCCGAATTCGCCGACCGATGGGTCGGCGAATGTCGGCCGGGCGACGCTTGCCGCAGTGCGGCAGGGGGAGATTGCCTACCACCCGGAGTACCCGCCTATAATCGCGAAAAAGCACGATCGTTCGTTTTTCTGCCCCGGCCCGAAACACGGAACCCGCCGGGGGCAGACATACAATCCGAATTGACGTGCACGTCAATCGCAACGGCCCGCACGACAACCATCCCAACCCTGGAGCCCAGCAACATGAAGGTCATCGTTCCCGTCAAACGCGTGGTGGATTACAACGTCAAGGTGCGCGTCAAGAGCGACGGCACCGGCGTGGACATCGCCAACGTCAAGATGAGCATGAACCCCTTTGACGAGATCGCCGTCGAAGAGGCCGTGCGTCTGAAGGAGAAGGGCGTGGTGACCGAGGTCATCGCCGTGTCCTGCGGTGTGGCCCAGTGCCAGGAAACCCTGCGCACCGCCATGGCCATCGGCGCCGACCGCGCCATCCTGGTGGAAACCGCCGAAGAACTGCAGCCGCTGGCCGTGGCCAAGCTGCTCAAGGCCCTGGTGGACAAGGAGCAGCCGCAGCTGGTGATCCTGGGCAAGCAGGCGATCGATGACGACTGCAACCAGACCGGCCAGATGCTGGCCGCGCTCGCCGGCCTGCCGCAGGCCACGTTCGCCAGCAAGGTTGAAGTGGCCGACGGTCGCGCCAGCGTCACCCGCGAGGTGGACGGCGGCCTGGAAACCCTGAGCCTGAGCCTGCCGGCCGTGATCACCACCGACCTGCGCCTGAACGAGCCGCGCTACGTGACGTTGCCCAACATCATGAAGGCCAAGAAGAAGCCGCTCGACACCCTCAAGCCGGAAGACCTGGGCGTGGACGTGGCCCCGCGCATCAAGACCCTGAAGGTCAGCGAGCCGCCCAAGCGCGGCGCCGGCATCAAGGTGGCCGACGTGGCCGCCCTGGTCGACAAGCTCAAGAACGAAGCCAAGGTGGTCTGACCCCCGCGCCGCACACAGGAGAACACTCATGACCGCACTCGTCATTGCCGAACACGACAACGCCTCCATCAAGGGCGCGACCCTCAACACCGTCACTGCCGCCGCTGCCTGCGGTGGTGATGTCCATGTGCTGGTGGCCGGCCACAACGCCGCTGCCGCTGCCGCTGCTGCCGCGCAGATTGCCGGCGTGGCCAAGGTGATCCATGCCGACGCCCCGGGCTTCGAGCACGGCCTGGCCGAGAACGTGGCTTCGCAGGTGCTGGCCCTGGCCGCCGGTTACAGCCACATCCTGTTCCCCGCCACCGCCAGCGGCAAGAACGTGGCCCCGCGCGTGGCCGCCCTGCTGGACGTGGCCCAGGTGTCCGACATCACCAAGGTGATCGCCGCCGACACTTTCGAGCGCCCCATCTACGCCGGCAACGCCATCGCCACCGTGCAGAGCGGCGATGCCACCAAGGTGATCACCGTGCGCACCACCGGCTTCGACGCCGCCGGCGCCACCGGTGGTTCGGCTGCTGTGGAGACAGTCGCCGCCGTGGCGGACGCCGGCAGCAGCCGCTTCCTGGGCAGCGAGATCGCCAAGAGCGACCGCCCCGAACTGACCGCCGCCAAGATCATCGTCTCGGGTGGCCGCGCGCTGGGCAGCTCGGAGAAGTTCAACGAAGTCATGACCCCGCTGGCCGACAAGCTCGGTGCCGCCCTGGGCGCCAGCCGCGCTGCGGTGGATGCCGGCTATGCGCCGAACGACTGGCAGGTGGGCCAGACCGGCAAGATCGTCGCCCCTCAGCTGTATGTGGCCTGCGGCATCTCGGGTGCCATCCAGCACCTGGCCGGCATGAAGGACAGCAAGGTCATCGTGGCCATCAACAAGGACCCCGAGGCCCCGATCTTCAGCGTGGCCGACTACGGCCTGGAGGCCGACCTGTTCGAGGCCGTGCCCGAACTCATCGGCAAGCTGTAAAGCGCCAGCATCCCCGAAGGGCATCGTCGCGATGCCCTTTTTTTGCACCCGACATCCCGACCGACGATCTTCAGGAGACCCGCAGTGAGTTACGTAGCCCCCATCAAGGACATGCTGTTCAACATCGAGCACCTGGCGCGCATCGACCAGGTGGCTGCCCTGCCGGGGTTTGAAGACGCGGGTCTGGAAACCGCACAGGCGGTGCTGGAGGAGTGCGCCCGGCTCAATGAGGGCGTGATCGCTCCGCTGAACTGGGAAGGCGACAAGAACCCGTCCTTCGTGAAGGACGGCGTGGTCACCACCACCCCGGGCTTCAAGGAGGCCTACCGCCAGTACGCCGAGGGCGGCTGGCAGGGTCTGCAGCACCCGGTGGAGTTCGGTGGCCAGGGCCTGCCCAAGACCATCGGTGCCGCCTGCGGCGAGATGCTCAACAGCGCCAACATGAGCTTTGCGCTGTGCCCGCTGCTCACCGACGGCGCCATCGAGGCCCTGCTGACCGCCGGCAGCGACGAGATGAAGGCCAAGTACCTGGGCCGCCTGGTCAGCGGTGAATGGACCGGCACCATGAACCTGACCGAGCCGCAGGCCGGCTCCGATCTGGCCGCCGTGCGCACCCGCGCCGAGCCGCAGCCGGACGGCACCTACAAGATCTTCGGCACCAAGATCTACATCACCTACGGCGAGCACGACATGGCCGGCAACATCGTGCACCTGGTGCTGGCCCGCGTGGTGGGCGCGCCGGAAGGCGTGAAGGGCATCAGCCTGTTCGTGGTGCCCAAGTTCCTGGTCAACGACGACGGTTCGCTGGGTGCGCGCAATGACGTGCACTGCGTGAGCGTCGAGCACAAGATGGGCATCAAGGCCAGCCCGACCGCCGTGCTGCAGTACGGTGACAAGGGTGGCGCCACCGGCTTCCTGGTGGGTCAGGAGAACCGGGGCCTGGAGTACATGTTCATCATGATGAACGCCGCCCGTTACGCCGTGGGCGTGCAGGGCATCGCCATCGGCGAGCGTGCCTACCAGAAGGCAGTTCAGTACGCGCGTGACCGGGTGCAGAGCCGCCCGGTGGACGGCAGCTTCACCACCGCCGCGCCCATCATCCACCACCCCGACGTCAAGCGCATGCTCATGACCATGCGCGCCACCAACGAGGGCTGCCGGGCCATGGCCAGCGTGGCCGCCGCTGCGTTCGACGCCGCCCACCACCACCCCGATGCGGCGGTGCGCCAGCAGAACGCCACCTTCTACGAATTCCTGGTGCCGCTGGTCAAGGGCTACAGCACCGAGATGAGCCTGGAGACCACCAGCCTGGGTGTGCAGGTGCACGGCGGCATGGGCTTCATTGAAGAGACCGGCGCGGCCCAGTACTACCGCGACGCCAAGATCCTGACCATCTACGAAGGCACCACCGCCATCCAGGCCAACGACCTGGTGGGCCGCAAGACCGCGCGCGATGGCGGCGCCACCGCCAAGGCCATCGCGGCCCAGATCGCCGTGACCGAGGCCGAGCTGGCCGCCGGCAGCGCGCAGGCCCAGGCCGTGGCCAAGCGCCTGAAGGCCGCCCGCGAGGCCTTCATCGAGGTGGTGGACTTCATTGCCGCCAACACCCGCAGCAACCCCAACGCCGCCTTTGCCGGCAGCGTGCCGTACCTCATGCTGGCCGGCAACCTCATGGCCGGCTGGCAGATGGGCCGTGCCCTGCTGGTGGCAGAACAGCTGTCTGCCCAGGGACAGGACGTGGCCTTCATGCAGGCCAAGATCACCACGGCCCGTTTCTACGCCGACCACATCCTCAGCCGCGCCCCGGGCATCCGTGACGCCATCGTCGAAGGCGCCGAGGCCGTGACCGCGCTGACCGCCGACGCGTTCTGATCACACCCATTCAGGAGACACCATGACCGCACCCGCACGCAGCCTGCCGCCGGTACTCAAGAACATCAAGTTCCCGGTGATCGGCTCGCCGCTGTTCATCATCAGCAACCCCAAGCTGGTCATTGCCCAGTGCAAGGCCGGCGTGGTGGGCTCCATGCCCGCGCTCAACGCCCGCCCGGCCTCCCAGCTCGACGAGTGGCTGCACGAAATCACCGAAGCCCTGGCCGAACACGACCGCGCGAACCCGGACAACCCGGCCGCCCCGTTCGCCATCAACCAGATCGTGCACAAGAGCAACGACCGGCTGGAGCACGACCTGCAGGTGTGCGCCAAGTACAAGGTGCCCATCGTCATCACCAGCCTGGGGGCCCGCGAGGACGTGAACCAGGCGGTGCACAGCTGGGGCGGCGTGGTGCTGCACGACGTGATCAACAACGTGTTCGCGCACAAGGCCATCGAGAAGGGCGCCGACGGCCTGATTCCGGTGGCCGCCGGTGCCGGTGGCCACGCCAGCGTCAAGAGTCCGTTCGCCATGATCCAGGAGATCCGCGAATGGTTCGGCGGCCCGGTGGCGCTCTCGGGCTCCATCGCCTCGGGCGGTGCCATCCTGGCGGCGCAGGCCATGGGTGCGGACTTTGCCTACATCGGCTCGGCCTTCATTGCCACGCACGAGGCTCGCGCGGTCGATGGCTACAAGCAGATGATCACCGAGAGCAACTCGGACGACATCGTCTACAGCAACTTCTACACCGGCGTGCACGGCAACTATCTCAAGGGCAGCATTCGCAATGCCGGCATGGACCCGGACAACCTGCCCCAGAGCGATCCCAGCAAGATGAACTTCAGCACCGGCGAAGGCGCCAACGCCGCCAAGGCCTGGCGCGACATCTGGGGCTGCGGCCAGGGCATCGGCGCCATCCGCGAGGTGGTGCCCGCCGCCGACCTGGTGGCCCGATTCAAGCGGGAATACGCGGAAGCCAGGGCGCGGATCTGCGGCGGTTGAGGGCGGTCAGGCGCTGACGGTGCTGGAGCACCGTGGGCGCCTGATCATGCGAGATTCATGCCCTCCAGCAGGCTCTTGGGATCGAACAGCGCTGTGCCCTGGTAGGGCGCGTCGGGCGTCGACCTGCCTATCGCCTTGCGCATCAGGTGTTCTTCGAACGCCAGAGCTCCCGGCAGTCCGCTGTCCATGAGCAGGTCGCGTTTGAAGGCGCGCTTGTCCCAATCGTCGCCCGGCGCACCATCCAGCTTTTCCTGGGCGGTTTTCAGCGCGCTCGGTGTCCAGACCATGCGCTGCGTGACCTCGGCCGACAGCCATTCGTCATCGCTGCGGACTTCATGGATGGCCCCGGGCACTTGCAGCATGTTCTGCAAGGCCACGGTGCGTGACCAGGTGGACTGCACCTCTTCGGGTTTCAGGAACGGCGCCAGCGCTTGGGCCACGCTGCCTTCGGTCAGCGCCAGCACGGCTGCCTTGAGGTCGCTGGCCACGGCAGGCGGCCAGCCGTGGCAATGCACCGTGGTGTTGCCGTCGATCGCCACCCGGTCCGGCACCGAGGTGATGCCGTCTTTGTTATTGAGCTGGGCCTGCAGGCTCTGCATGGCCAGCCAGGCCATCTGCTGATCACCTTGCGACAGCTCCCGGCCCCAGCGCTGGACGAACTCGCCTTCGCTCAGCCGCAGCAGCTCCAGGCGTTGGACCATTCCCACGGAACCGGGTGTCTTCGGGAGTGGCTGCTTCCGCGACACGGCCGACACCATGGCCTGCAGGTGCGTCTCCCATTCTTTGATGACGGGGGCCGGTTTCGTGATCTGCCCCAGGGGATGAATCAAGTGGGGCAGAAATGACTCGGCGGTGTCGATCAGCCGAGCCAGCTGGCCGTTTTCGAGCAGGTAGTTGCCGGGGTTGCCGTCCACCTGACCCGTGATCAGCTCGGTCACATTGGCCTCGGCCAGCGAGCGGCGCAGAGCCAGTGAGGCATGGTCCAGGGGCCTGAGGTATTCGGTGCGCGGCTTGAACACGAGCTGGCGCTTGTTTTCGTCCAGATGGACATCCTCGAATCCGTGTTGCCGGGCGCGATCCTTGATCTGTGGCATCTGCTTGCGCGCGCCCATGACCTTGAAATCGTTGTCCAGCGGGTAAACAGCCACATCGCCTGCACCGGCCTGCAGCATCGACCCAGTCACCAGTCGGCTCACGCTGCCGTAGCGCCCCGGCATGCCGTCTCGAGGCGGCACCCAGAAGGGCCTGGCCTCAGGGATCGTGTCGAGCTGGAGCAGCCGGGCCATCCGGGCCGCTGCCAGGACACGGCCGGTGGTGTTGGCGCCCCTGGCCGGTATGTCTGCCTGTGCGGCATCGCCCGGCCCGCCCTCCTGCTCGGCCTTGAACACCCACCACTGGGATCCGAGTTGCAGCTTGTAGGCCGTACCCATGTTGCCCTTGCCCAGGGGCTTCAGATCACACTCGGTGGCCTGCAGCAGATCGCTGGCGCCGGGCAGGTTGTCCGGGTTGGGTTCGATCGCCCAATCGGCCATGCATTGCAGCAGCTCCAGTGGCACCTGCCGCTCAAGCAGCAACGGTGCCAAGGCCAGGAAACGGGCCTTGTCCATGTGCGGGAACGACATCCGTGCTGCCAGCACATGGCGCGCACCGGCCACTGCGCCGGGCGACGAGAGCCCGCCCGGTACTGCGCTGTCCAGGTCTTCCAGTGCCAGATCACCCAGCCCGCCCCGGGCCAGGTCGCGCACATCCAGCCCCGCATCGGTCCAGGCGTTGAACAGGTCTTTCTTCAGTTCGGAAGTGGCCATCATCTCGACCAGCCGGCTGTCCGTGGGAATCTCGACCCCCAGAGACCTGAGCTCCTTGATGCGCCCTGACTTGCACAGCGGCGCGAGCAGCCGCTGTTCCTCCTGCAGCTGGTCGACCAGTGATCGGAGTGCCTGGGCCACATGGGGTTGCTGAAGGGTGGGGGCTTTCTTTTCCTGGACGCTGAGGGAATCGGTCAGCAAGCCGATCAAACCGGCCAGCACCTTCCCGGCTTCCTTGGCCGTTTTGTGCGGTTGCTGGTCCGGGCACAGGTCCACACGGGTGAGCCTGACGTACTTTTTCAGCTGCTTGCGAACTTCGCCGGCATGGGGCAAATGCGGGAAGTCCAGCACGACATGTCCATGAGCGGCTTGCTCTGAGAGTCGGAAGGCGGTTTTGTCCTGGCTGTCTCTGAACGTGATGTCGCGTCGGATGCTCGTGTGGTGGGGGAACGCATCGCGGGTCGCAGTTTCGATCCGCCTTTGCGCGCTGTTTTGATGGGCTTCCTGACGCACTTGCTCTGCCGCTGCCTCTTCGGTTGCCGAGTCCGCCAAGCTGAACGGAGGAGGGCTTTCCAGCCTTTCGGGCTGATGGCGTGACCCGGGTGCCTTGTAGGGCGTGGAAGCCGGTGTCCTGCGGGGTGAGAAGAAACCTCTCGGTGACTGGACGTCCTGCGGCACACCACTGGGCGGCGTGCTGAAGTTCAGCGTCGGAACCAGCTTCTTGCGGGGCGACATCGGCCCTGCATCGGTCGGACTCGGGACCGAGTTCGGGGTCTGGCGAGGACTGAGCAATGCCCCTGGGCTTCGGAATTTCTGCTCGCTCTGGTTGAGCGAGAACAGCTTTTTTCGCTCTATGGGTTGCCGAGGTGTCGAGTCCGGCGTGCTTGAGGGCGAGGACGAAGAACCGTACGAGTCGGACAGGGGTCGGACGCCGCCAGGATTGAAGGAACTGCTTTTCATGGCCTGCTCAGGGAGTCGTAAAGGTGATTGTTTGTCACCAAACAATCACCAAACTCCACGCCATCGGTCCGCCCGATGCGCCATCGGACCAAAGGCCCCACCCGTCTGGACGCGCGGTGTACCGAGTGCCTCTTCACCCTCCATGCGGGTGAAGACTGCAGGCCCGTTGGCTTGCAGCCCAGGGATGGCTCGAGACCATCCCCGGTCTGCTCAACCCAGCGGGGCCAACGCCAGTTGTCCCGACAGATGGTTCATCTGTCGCTGCAATGCCTCGTTCATGAATCGGACCTTGGCCCCGCTCACCGAGCGGTCCAGGTCCATCACCCAGGCGGGCAGTCCCTCTTCGTGGGCCAGGCCGATGTCGGCCAGTGTCCAGCCGGCCAGCCGGCCGTGCAGCAGGCGCCGTTCGTCCGGGCCGCTGGGGGAAAGCAACTGCAGCAGCCGGTCGGCCGTGTCCGCCGGGCTCAACGCATCTGCCGAGCCCGACGATGGCCGTGCCGTCACCAGCCGTTCGGCGATGGTCGGCAGGCGCTTGAGCGCAGCGGCCTCTTCCATCAGCGCGCCGGCCAGCCCGCTGGAAGCGTTCAAGCTGCCGGTGGCGATCAGGGCAGTGTGCAGGTCATCAAGTCGCTGTGCGGCATCGGCCGCTGCGGTGCCAAGCCCCGGGCTGTCCAGTGGCAAGGACCCCAGGTAACGGATGGCCTTGTCATAGGCGTTGATGGCCTTGTCCAGTGCCTGCGCCTGCGGGCTGTCCTCGGCATCGGACAACTCCACGCCCCACCCCAGCGCCCGCAACACCCGGCTGCCTGCCAGCGGCAGCCGGCCTTTCGGTGCGGACGACGGGTCCGATGTATCCAGTCCGTACGGTGCGTCCGCTCGCGCATCTGCCGTGGTCATGGCCAGGTCCGCCATGGCGGCCACCTCGCTCAGCGGGTACACGGTCTGCAGGCGCCGGCGCATCGTTGCCACCGCCTGGGCATCGAGCGGGCGCAGCGTGTTCTGCTCTTCCGCCAGCTGCACTGCGCGGGCCTGCAGAAGGCTGTCGGCCAGCAGCGCCCAGGCGGGTGGGAGACCGGCCGGTGGCTCGGCGCTGTGCACCCGGATCAGGTCGGCCGCTGTGGCGCCGGCCTGCCACGCGGCCTGGCGCTGTGCCGGGGTGATGGCGGTCAGCCCGGCCAGGGCCATCAGTTCGGCCGGTGCCACGGGCATGGCCGGGCGGTCGACCGGGGCAGCCTGCAGCTCATGGGCGATGACCACGGCATCGGAGAGCAGGCGCAGGTCGGTCTTGAGGGCGCGGCGGAGTTGATCCAGTTCCTTGGGCACCGGTTGGTCGGAGGCTTGCTGCAGGGCCGCCACCTGCTTGTCCACCGAGCTGACCAGCCGCCGCGCCCACTCTCCCAGCGTCTGCAGCTGGAGCAGGGCGGTGTCGTCGGCGGGCAGCGGCTGGTGCATCAGGTGCGCGTAGGTCTTCAGCGTGCTGGTCAGCGCAGTCAGCTGGTCGTCATCGGCACCCGCCTTGCGGATCTTCTCCACAGACCTGGTCGATAGATGCCGAGCCGATGTCGGCATGCCCTGGAGCCGGTCCAGCAGGCGCTGCCGCTCCCGCTGTGCATCGGCCCGGTCGGCGGGCGGCACCGTGGTCGGATCCCAGGCCATCAGATGCTGGGCCAGATGGGCCCGCGCCCGTTGCAGCTGTCCCCAGGTGATCAGCCGTGAGACCCTTGGCGTGGGCGGCGTCTTCGCCTGATCGGCATCGAAGCCTTCCACGGTGTCGAGCCGGCTGGCGGCCGCCATGAGCAATGCGTCTTCGGCCACTTGCAGCGGTGCCAGCCGCTGCAGCCAGGTGCGGGGCAGGCGCGCACTCCGGGCGGGTGTGAGCGCTGGCTGGGCGGTGGTCAGCTGCGTGATCCTCCGTGCGCGGGTGAGGTCGCGCTGCGGCGGTGGCAGCACGATGGCGCGGTTGATGTCCATCTGTTGCCAGCGTGTCTCCGCAGCCGACCGGTCCGCGGGGCTGAGCCATGCCAGGGCCGGCGCCAGCGCATCCACGGACAGTGCCTCCATCCGTTGCTTCAGGTTCACCGGGATCAGCTTGGGGTGGCCCATGCTCAGAAAACGCGGGGGCGTTTCGTCCGACGTGTCGGCGTCGGACGTGGCCACCGGCAGCCCCAGGCAGAGCTGGGGGTCCTGGCGGCTGTTGGTCCAGTGGCGGTCCTGGTCCCGCCACTCTGCATCGCCCAGCCAGGCCAGCCAGGATGCTTCGATTTCCTGCTGCCGCAGGCCATCCGGATCGGGCGAGCGGGGCGGGCGGGCGTTCTCCCGCAGCGCAGGCACCGGGCCGATCAACACCCCGTAGACCGGCTCGCCGTGGTGTGACCGAATATGGGCGCGCACCGGCAAGGTCCGCTGCGGCAGGCCCAGCAGTTCGGCCAGTGCCTGCACGAACAGGCCCTTGCGCAGGCGTTGCTCGTCCTGGCTGCTGCACGTGCAGGGCTTGAACCAGTAGGGCGCTGACGGGTTTTCGACATGGGGGTCGGTCAGTTCGGTCCATCCGTCTCTGGACGATCGCTGCGTGGGAACCAGTGCTCCCAGCCGTCGGGACGCCTCGTCGGGAGCGGGGGGGGCGTCGGTGTGGCTGCCCCAGCCGGCCGACAGCAGCGCGGGCACTTCGGCCGGCTTGAACCCGTGGGTCAGACCCCAGGTCAGGGCCAGCGTGCCCACGGTCTCGGGCGGGGCTTGGATGGCCATCTCCCGCAGGGACGGTGCCGGATTTCCGGCGAGTTCATGGGCCTTGCGGACCTGCCTCACCGTCTGCGCCGTGAGTCCGGCGCGGTGCATGCCGATCAGCTCGGCGGCCGACAAGCCCTCGCGCAGCCCCAGCACCATCAGATCGGCCGACATGTGGGGGTCGCCCAGGGCGTCCAGCAGCTCTGCCAGGGTCCATTGCAGCAGGCGTTGTGCCATGGCCTGGCCATGCTCGGTGTCCTGGCTCAGGACGATGGTGAGCAGCTGGATGTGGTCGCTCACCCTGTTCAATGCTGCGGCCTGGCGTTCCAGCTGAGTCCGCTGGCCGGGTTGCCGGATGGGGTCGGTTTCCCGGATGCAGGTCTGTATGTACGCCGGGACCGTACGCAGCCAGAAGGGGTTGTCTGCGCCCGACACCTGGGCGATGGCATGTATCGCCTGCATCTCCGCGAGGTCCGAGAGCTTTCGCTGCGACTTGGTCACCCAGAGGTCCAAGGCCGGCTTCATGGGCGGAAGACCGGTGCTGGCGCCTTCCACCGTGGGTGAGGTCTGGTGCACGTCGATCCGGGGCGATTGCAGCGAGTGGCCGGGTCCGTGCCGGCGGGACCGGTTGGTGGTGGTGTCGCGACCGCTGGCTGGCTCGGTGTGTCTGGGGGAGGGGCCGGGCGTGGGCGTGGACTTGTTTTTCGAGAAGGCATCAAGAAAGGAGAGGCGCATGGGCAGGGTCCGAAGAAGGGACTCGTGAGTGGGCTCTGCCGGCGGTGTCAGTCCTCACGTTTTCATGAACTGCGCCTGTCCGCGCGCATGCCGCACCGCTTGCACCACCGCATCGGTGTCGAGCACCACCGGAAAGTGGTCCTGCGCCGGATGGCGGCGGGCCACAGCCTGGCCCACGGCCAGCGCCCGCATCAGGCTGCCGGACTCGATCTCGCGCAGGCGTTCGGCGTCGATCTTCACACCGGGAGGCTGGGGGGTGTCGCTGGCCACTGCCTCGGCCTGGCCTGGCAGATCGTGCAGGCCCAGCCGTTGTGTGGTCTCGGCCGCGAGCCAGTCGGCCTCAGTGCGCAGCCAGCCACCCTGGTCCCGGAGTTGCCGTACGTGCTGCTGGATGTGGCGCAGCCGCGATTGCAGGGCGCGGAACTCGGGCAGGGTGATCAGACCGGCCGCGCCGCAGGCCAGCATCTGGCGGTCGTTCAGGCCCAGCAAGGCTTCGGCCAGGTCGGCCGGTATCACGTCGGGCAGGCGGGTGCCGTGCAGGGGCGACCAGGGCGCCCGCACCCGAGGGCCGGGCTTTTGCTGGCGCTGGTTGTTGAGCGCGTCTTCCGGGTGCATGAGGGCGCGGCCGAAGGCCAGGTCGTTGTCGAACAGCACCAGCACCGGCCGCTCGGGATCGGCAGGGTCGGCGACGAAGGCCAGGTTGCCGGCGTTCCAGTCCACCTGGCCGGTCAGCTGGTGCAGCCACACGGCGGTCACCATCTGCTGGCGGATGCGCGGGTTGTCGGTCGCCAGCGGGTGCACCAGGGGCCGGTGGAACACGCTTCCGCCGTGCTGCGGCAGGCTGGCTTCCGCGCAAAGGCCGGTCTCGGTGAGCGTCAGCCGGGTCAGGCCCTGCTGGCGGGCGATGTCGGCCAGCAGGTCGGGAGTGTCGGCCCAGTCGCGCAGCCATTGCAGGTCTTGCGGGTCGAGGGGCATGTTGCAGGGGCTGTTGACCAGCAGCTTCTTCAGCCCGGGCACGTAGGCATTGAGCGAGCCGTACACCCCGTCGATCACCGCTGGCCAGGCGGGCGTCACCATCACCCCGTTGCAGGCCATGGGCAGCCGCTCGCCCAGCCGGTGGCTGAGCACCTGCCGCCCGGTGAGGTGGGGTCCCGGCAGATGCCATTGGGTGCTGCCGCGCATGGGGATGTCGCAGTCGCCCATGGCGTCGGCCTGCGCGTCCGGATGCTCCGGGCGCCAGGTGAAGCACAGCGTGGTGCTGTCCGAGGCCCAGCTGAGCAGGTGCACCTGGTTCACCGCACCCTTGCCCACCTGCTGGGTGGGCACCGGCTTGAGCGCCGCCAGTTGCTGTCTGAGCGCCGCATCGGGAACCGTCTGCGGATGGATGGGCACCCCGGCCTGGAACATGGCGCGGGTCTCGGTGGCGCTCAGCCCGCAGCGCAGGCCGCGCACCACCGTGTCCACCGGGACCGGCGGGGAGGCCAGCAGGATCACGGCCTCGCTCAGGGGCAGGGCCAGATCGGGATTCCGCAGGGCGCGGGCGAGTTGCTGCTGCAGGCGCTCCACGTCGCGCGTGCTGGCGCTGCTGGGTTCGCTGGCAATGCCCAGGGGTGCCTGTCCATCCTCCAGGCGCGCCTTGACCAGCTCGGCATGGGTGGTCGTCTGCAGCAGCATGAGCACGTGGCCCAGGGTGGGCGGCTGGCGGTCCCAGCTGCCGTCGTCGGGCCACACCGATGCCAGGTAGTCGGGCAGGGCCTGGAGTTGCGCCCGCAGCTGATCGACCGCCGCCAGGGCTGCCAGCAGGTCGGGCCCTGCATTGCTGAACCCGGGCAGTGCGTTGGCGCAGTCCCGCACCTGATCGAGCAGCTTGTGCAGGCAGGCAAGCACCTTGCCGGCGTTGTCCACCGCCTGGGGGCTGCCCATGGTCAGCCGGTTGCACAGCCGCACCCAGTTGCCGGCCATTTCGCGGGCCGAGGAAAGCGCCTGCTTCAGTCCGACCAGATCTTGACGCTGCAGCAAGGAAGCCTGACCGACCTGGCCGATGCAGTCATCAAAACGCCGGACCAGGGCGCTGGCCAGTTCGTTCAACGGCCGGGGCGGGGCCAGGTCGGGTGTTGCCGGCTCCACCCGTTCCAGCGGCATGCGCTGAGGGGGCAGCTTGCGCGCATGGAGCCGGTGCGGGTGAGGCTGGAAGTCGGCCGGTGTCCATGGCGCGGTGCGGCTGCCTGGCGGAGCCCCCAGCGTGGGGAAGCATGGCGGGCGTTGGCTGATCATGCGGCCCTCACTGCGACAGCCGCCAGCTGGCGATGAGCTTCTTCATGCCGGCGGCCGCTTGAGACCGGCGCGCATGCGCCTCGGCCAGGTCGTGACCGAGGTCCATCATCCAGGACGGCCAGCCTTCCCGGTGCGCGGCCAGGATGTCCTCGGCGCTCCAGCCGGCCAGAAATCCGTGGGCCATGTAGTCCTCATCGGGTCCGCCGTTGCCGGTGAGGGTCAGCAGGTCGCTGGTCAGGGAGATGCGTGTCCAGCCTTGCGGCAGACGTTGCCGCACCGCCTGCGCAAGTGCCGGCAGCCGCGACAGCACCTTCTGCTGCTCCGCCAGCGCTGTCTGCAGTTCGGACATCAATTCAGCGGCAGGCCCGGACTCGGATGGCGTGAAACCGCTGGCGAGTCGGGCGAGTGCCTCGCTCAGCGCCAGACTGGCCACCTGCACGGCCTGACAGCCAGCGTCGAGCGGGGCAGCCGGGTCCTTCAGCCGGGTCATGGCCTCGTCGTAGGCCTTGGCGGTCGCCAGCGCCTGCTCCATGCGCTCGCCTGCGATCCATAGCTTGCTGGTGTTGCGCAGCAGGATCTGACGGAAGGCTTGCGGCGCCTGAGGCATGGCGGTGGATGCAGGCACCATCCGGGCCCGCGGGCTGCGGGGTGAGGTCGGTTCCTTGTTCTTGATTTCTACGGCTGCCCGGGCCGCCTGGGCCCAGTTCTGCTGCTCGCGCAGGACCTGCGCCGAGCTCGCGTGAGCGCGCGCGGCATCCTCCAGCACCGAGCGTCCCACCAGCGCCCAGGACGGCGGCAGTGCCAGCCGGTGCGCATCCAGGATCTCCCGGGCATGGGCTCCGCAGTGCAAGGCGGGTGCCACCGCGTCGCCGCCCAGACCCGCCTGGACCAGATCGAGCAGATCCTGCACCGACCAGCCGTGTGCCGGCCACGGCGCCTCGTGCATGGTCAGCGACTGCCACAGTCTGGCTGCGCCTTCGATGTCGCCGAGGCCCAGCTTGATCGAGGTCCGCAATGCATCCAGCTCGGCCGACAGAGGCTGGTCGTCCCGCTCGGCATCGGCCCGGGCATGGTCGAGCTGGCGGACCAGTTCCAGATTGAGGCTTCGTGCATCGGTCAGTGCCTCGGTCAGCGCTTCCTTCGATGCATGGCGCTGCGCCAGCCTGGCCTCGTAGGGCTTGAGGGTGTTGTAGACCTTGAGGGTGTTGAGTTCCAGGGTGTCGTTGCTGACCGGCGCCCGAGCACTGCGGGATTCTCGCGGGCTGGTGGGAGCACCATCGTCCAGCTTGAGCGACTGGCGCAACGCCTTGACATCGATCCTTTTGAGCCGGGGAACCTTGATCCGGCTCTTGCCCTTGGTCTGCCGGCCCGAGCCGCGCGGGCTGGTGATCTCCTGGGGGTCGCTTCGGCGGGCTGCGGCGACCTGCAGCCCGTGCTCCAGCACGATGCGGGCGGCCATGCTCTCGTGGCGCGCCTGCTGGCGGGCCGCTTCGATCGTGACCTTGCCGGCCTTGACCTTCTCGAGCAGCTCGGCGATGTCGTCGCCACCCAGTTGCTGCAGCAGGCCGGCGCTCTCCCGTTGCGAGGCGGGTCCGATCACCTGCACCATGCTGTCGTTCAGCGAACGGGCCCACTCCAGTCGCTGGCGGAGCCCGTCACCGGCCTTGTCGCCCAGCACCGATGAGGCTTCCCGACCCCAGGGTGCGGGGTCGGTCCGCGCCAGGCGGGTCAGCATGTCACGCTCGATCACCCCGGGGTGGCCCGGGCCGCTGCCGGTGTTCAGGCCCGACGCCAACACCGTCTCCGGCGGCAGCTTCAGCCTCAGTTGCAGCCCGTTGCCCTGCGGCTCCCACACCAGGTCGTCCGGCTCGATGCGCTGGCCCATCAGGAAGCCCAGCCAGTCCAGCGCAACGCACTGGCTCACCAGGCCCGGTCGCTGCGGGTTGAGTCCTGCGTCGGCGGCCGATGGTGCATACGGATCGAACGGCAGCAACATGCCGTAGGTCAGCACGCCGTCCACGCGGTGGAAGCAGGCATGCACCGCAGGCATCACGCCGGGCGCGCCCAGTGCGCTGGCCAGCTCCGCCATGAGCAGGCCTTGCCGCAGCCGTCGCAGGTCCCGCGGGACAGTGATCGGCATGAACCGGTAGTGCTGCACGGAGCCGGAGGCCGACCGTACGCTCAGCTCGGTCCAGCCCGATGGCGGTGCCATGCCGGACCTGGGCGCTGTCGGCAGACCGGGCACACTGCGGCCGGTGTTGTCCGGCAGGGGCCAGTGCTCGAAGGTGTCGGGTGCAGCGGGGTCCAGGCCGGCGAGCTGCAGCGCCTGCAGCTCTTCCGGGGACACGCCCTGGGTATGGGCCCAGTCGTCCGCAGTGAAGCCCGGGCTGGCCAGCAGGGGGTCGGGGGTGACTGGTGTGGGCTGCATCGTCAGTCCCTTGCTGCCGATGCGGGGTGACAGCGGCGACATCGGTGAAGCAGGTGTGCCCGGCGCCGTGGCGCTGCGCGAGGACGCCGGGATCGATTGCCAGGACCCGGGCCGGCGTGGCTGGTCTCCGGCTGTTGCCGTGCGGTGGTGGGACAGCCGGGGCGACAGCGGGTCGGGACTCGAAGGGGATTTGGCGAACATGACGGATCCTTGCCGTGGTGAAAGAACCGCCTGGGTGGAGCCGATGCCGGCTCCCACTCCTCACCAATTCATCAACCCTGGCTCGGCCCGACTGCCGGTGCCCGCTTTATCGACCCGTCTCCATCGCCTTGGCCAGCGTCTTGCCCAGCTCCACGCCCCACTGGTCGTAGGCGTTGATGTTCCACAGCGCGGCCTGGCAGAACACACGGTGCTCGAACAGCGCTGCCAGTGCGCCCAGGCTGAAGGCATCGAGCCGCTCCAGCCAGAACACATGGCTGGGCGTGTTGCCATGGAACTGGCGGTGCGGCGCCAGCGCCTGTGCCTGGTCTTCGGGCATGCCCTGGCGGTGCAGCATGGCCAGTGTGTCCTCCAGGCTGCGGCCCTTGGCCATGGCCTCGGCCTGGGCCACCAGGTTACGGTTGACCAGGGCCAGATGGTCGGCGGCCAGAGGCAGGGGCGTGTCGTCGCTGCGCACGCCGATGAAGTCCACCGCCACCTTGTGCCGGCCCTGGTGGATGAGCTGGTAGAAGGCGTGCTGGCCGTCCATGCCCAGTCCGCCCCAGATCACCGGGCCGGTGTCCACCGTGACCGGCACGCCATCGAGGTGGGTGTGCTTGCCGTTGCTCTCCATGTCCATCTGCTGCACGTAGGGCGTGAAGCGGCCCAGGCGCGCGGTGTAGGCGGCCAGCATCAGGCTGGGCATGGCCAGGAAGTTGCGGTTCCACACGCCGTGCAGCGCCAGCCGCATGGGCAAGTTCTGCGCCGGCGGCGCCTGCAGGAAGTGCAGGTCCATGGCACGGGCGCCGGCCAGCAGCTGCAGGAAGGCCTCGCGCCCGATGGCCACCGCCAGCGGCAGGCCCAGCGCCGACCACAGCGAATACCGCCCGCCCACCCAGTCGCTGAACAGGAAGGTGCGCTCGGACGGATGGCCGTGCTTTGCGGCCTCGTCGGGCGCGGCGGTGACGGCCACCAGGTGCTGGTGCAGACCGTCCTCGGGGATGCCCTGGTCGAGCAGCCAGCGCCGTGCGGTGGCGGCGTTGGCCAGCGTCTCCTGCGTGGTGAAGGTCTTGCTGGCCACGATGAACAGCGTGCGCCGCGCGTCCAGCGTGCGCAGCACGCTCCACAGCGCCCAGGCGTCCGGGTTGGCCAGGTAGCGCACCCGCACGCCGGGGTGCACCTGCTGGGCCAGCGCCTCGGTGGCCATGCGCGGCCCGAGGTCGGAGCCGCCGATGCCGATGTTGACCACGTCGGTGTAGGCCTGCCCGTCCGATCCCTTCACCTGGCCGGCGCGCAGCTGCTCGGCAAAGGCGGTCATGCGGTCGAGTTCGCGCGCCACGCTCTGGCTCACCTCGGCCGGCCAGGGGTGCGGCACATCGGGCGTGGCATGGCCACCCCGCAGGGCCACGTGCAGCACCGGGCGCTGCTCGGTGGTGTTGATGGGCTCGCCCCGGAACATGGCATCGCGCTGACCGGGCAGATCGGCCTGCAGGGCCAGCTCCACCAGCGCGGCTTCCACGGCGGGGGTGAGGCGCTGGCGGGTGGCGTCCACGGTGATGCCGGCGGCCTGCAGCGTCAGGCGCTGTGTGCGGTCGGACTCGGTGGCCAGCAACTCGCGCAGGTGGGGCTGCGGGGTCCGGGCCAGGGCGGTCAGGCGGCCCCAGGCGGGCAGGTCGACGGGGTGGGGACGTTGGTCTGTAGCGGTCATGCGGGAGCAGAAAGCGCCACGGCCTCTCGGGCCAGGCGGGTGATGCGGGACCAGTCGCCGGTGGCCACGGCGTCGGCCGGCGTGAGCCAGGAGCCGCCGGCCATGGCCACATTGGGCTGGTCCAGGAAAGACGCGAGATTGTCGGGGGTGAGCCCGCCGGTGGGGCAGAAGCGCACATCGGGCAGCGGCGCGGCCAGCGCGCGCAGCAGCGCCACGCCACCGGCCTGCACGGCGGGGAACAGCTTCTGCAGTACGAAGCCGTGCTCCCGGGCACGCATCACCTCACCGGGCGTCATGACGCCGGGGATGAACGGCAGGCCCACGGCACGCACCGCGTCCACCAGCGCCTTGGTGCAGCCGGGCGACAGCGCAAAGCGGGCTCCGGCGTCCACCACGCGCGGCACGTCGGCGGCCCGCGTGATGGTGCCGGCGCCCAGGTGCATGGCCGGCACGGCGCGGGCCACGGCTTCAATGGCGGCCAGGGCAGCGTCGGAGCGCAGGGTGATCTCGATGACGTCGATGCCGCCTTCCAGCAGCGCCTGGGCGAGCGGCACGGCGGAGCGGGCATCCTCGATCACCACCACCGGCACCACACGGGAGCGGAAGGCGGGCAGGGCAGGCAGGTCGGCAACGGTCATGTCGGCGAGGGGGGCAAAGGGTGGGCCATGGGAGGGAACAGCGGCGACGCGCCCTGCTCGGCCACGGCGGCGTGCTGCCGGAAGAGTGTGAACAGCTCGCGGCCCACGCCATGGCGGTTGGCCGACAGGTCGGGGTGCTGCACGGCGCGGGATGCCAGCGTGGCGTCGTCCACCTCCAGCTGCAGCAGGCCGCGATCGGCGTCCAGTGTGATGAGGTCGCCATCGCGCACGCGGGCGATGGGTCCGTCGGCCAGGGCCTCAGGGCTGAGGTGGATGGCCGCCGGCACCTTGCCGGATGCACCGGACATGCGGCCGTCGGTGACCAGCGCCACGGCATGGCCGGCATCCTGCAGCACGGCGAGCGCGGGCGTGAGCTTGTGCAGCTCTGGCATGCCGTTGGCGCGCGGCCCCTGGTAACGCACCACGGCCACCAGATCGTGGCGCAGGCCGCCGGCCGCGAACTCGGCCAGCAGCTCGGCCTGGTCGTGGAACACCCGGGCCGGTGCCCGCACCACGCGGTGCTGCGGCTTGACGGCCGACACCTTGATCACGCTGCGGCCCAGGTTGCCGCGCAACAGGCGCAGGCCGCCATCGGTACTGAAGGGCTCGGCCACCGGGCGCAGCACGGCATCGTCACCGCTGGCGGCCGGGACGTCGCGCCAGGCCAGGCGGTCGCCGTCGAGCCAGGGTTCGCGGGTGTAGGGCAGCAGGCCCTGGCCCACCACGGTGGTCACGCTGTCGTGCAGCAGCCCGGCCGCGCGCAGTTCACGCACCAGCCAGGGCATGCCGCCAGCGGCATGGAAGTGGTTCACGTCGGCACTGCCGTTGGGGTAGATGCGCGCCAGCAGCGGCACGGCGGCAGACAGCTCGGCAAAGTCGTCCCAGTCGATCAGCACCCCGGCGGCACGCGCCATGGCCACCAGGTGCAGGGTGTGGTTGGTCGAGCCGCCGGTGGCCAGCAGGCCCACCATGCCGTTGACCACGCTGCGCTCGTCCACCACCTCGGCCAGCATCACGCCACCTGGCGAGGCCTGCCGCACGGCGGTGTCCACTGCAGCGCGGGTGAGCGCCTGGCGCAGCGGACCGTGCGGCGGCACGAAGGAGCTGCCCGGCAGGTGCAGGCCCATGATCTCCATGAGCATCTGGTTGCTGTTGGCGGTGCCGTAGAAGGTGCAGGTGCCGGGGCTGTGATAGGCCTGCGCTTCGGAGGCCAGCAGCGCCTCGCGGCCCACCAGGCCCTGCGCGTACCGCTGGCGCACCCGGGCCTTGTCGTCGTTGGACAGGCCGCTGGCCATGGGGCCGGCCGGCACGAACACCACCGGCAGATGCCCGAACGACAGCGCGCCCATGAGCAGGCCGGGCACGATCTTGTCGCACACGCCCAGCATGAGCGCGGCGTCGAACACGTTGTGCGAGAGCGCCACCGCGGTGGACAGCGCGATCACGTCGCGCGAGAACAGCGAGAGCTCCATGCCGGCCTCGCCCTGGGTGATGCCGTCGCACATGGCGGGCACGCCGCCGGCCACCTGCGCGGTGGCGCCGATGGCGCGTGCATGGTCGCGGATCAGCGTGGGGTAGTGCTCGAACGGCTGGTGGGCCGAGAGCATGTCGTTGTAGGCGGTGACGATGCCGATGTGCGCCGCGCGTTCGGCGTGGATGCGCAGGCGGTCGTCTGCCGGCAGCGCGGCCGTGGTGTGGGCCATGTTGGCGCAGCCCAGCCCGGCGCGTTGCCGGCCGTCACTGCGTTGCTGCGCCATGCGCGCCAGGTAGTCGGCGCGGCTGGCGCCGCTGCGCTGGCGGACGCGCTCGGTGACCGAGGCCAGCACCGGATGGAGGGGTGGGGAGGTGGCGTTCATGGGCATGGGGAATCAGGGCGCCAGCCACACATGCAGCGGTGGCGGCGGCCGGTCGGTGCTGCCGCAGCGCAGCAGGGACAGCGGGCGGTCCGGCGAGACAGGGCTCTGCATCGCCTGCCGGTACACCGTCTGCTTGACCGCCCCGCACAGCGGGAGTTCCAGCAGGCCGGCCCCGCGCAGGGCGGTCAGGCTGAGGGTGAGGCGGGCATGCGGCGCCCGGGTCGGGCGGGTCCAGGCCACCGGCTCTGCCGTGGCCAGGGCCTGGGCGGTGCCGGGTGCGTCGGGAAACAGCGAGGCGGTGTGGCCGTCTTCGCCCAGGCCCAGCACCACCACGTCGGCTGGCAGCAGGGGCGCCACCCGGCGGCTGGCGGCGCGGGCGAGTTCGTCCAGATCGCGTGTGTCCAGCGCATCGGGGGCATCGGGCAGGGCATCGAAGAAAGGCACGAAGCGCGCACCGATGGCATGTTCCTGCAGCAGGTGCCGACGCACCAGCGCGGCATTGCTGTCCGCATGCAACGGCGGCACGCAGCGTTCGTCCACCGGGATCACATGCACCCGCGCCCAGGCCAGCGGCAGCTGACGCAGGGCCTCGAACAGCGGCACCGGGCTGCGCCCGCCCGACACCGCCAGCGTGGCCTGGCCGCGCAGCGCCATGGCCAGCTCCAGCGCCTGTCCGATGTGGGCAGCCAGCGCCGGCCACAGCGTGTCGGCCGGCTGGTGGTGGTGTTCCTGGACCGGCTCGGTCCGGGGAGTGGCGTCGGTGGGCGGCATGGTGGTCCTCGTCGTCCTCGTCGTCAGTGCGCTTCGGCCCAGGCGGCGTTCTCGCTGGCCAGCAGGCTCGATGCCGCTGCCGGTCCCCAGCTCCCGGCGGCGTACGGCCGGGGGGCTTCGCCCAGCGCTTCCCAGCCTTGCAGGATGGGGTCGATCCAGGCCCAGGCGGCCTCCAGTTCGTCGCGCCGCATGAAGTGGGTCAGCCGCCCTTTGATCACGTCCACCAGCAGGCGTTCGTAGGCTTCGGCGCGCCGCTCGGTGAAGGCCGACTGCAGGTCCAGATCCAGGTGCACCGGCCGCAGCCGCATGCCGCTGCCGGGTTCCTTGGCCATCATCTGCAGCTGCACATGCTCTTCGGGCTGCAGCCGCAGCACCAGGCGGTTGACCGGCTGGCGCGGCGTGTCGGCGAACAGCGAGCAGGGCAGGTCGGCGAATTCCACCACGATCTCGCTGCGCCGCTCGGCCATGCGCTTGCCGGTGCGCAGGAAGATGGGCACCTTGGCCCAGCGCCAGTTGTCGATCCGGGCGCGCAGCGCCACGAAGGTCTCGGTGCGGCTGCCCTCGGGCACCTGGGACTCGTCCTGGTAGCCGGGCACGCGCTGGCCGTCGATGTGGCCGGCGGTGTACTGGCCGCGCACCGTGTCGCGCGCCACATCGGCCAGGCTCATGGGCCGCAGCGAGCGCAGCACCTTGAGCTTTTCGTCGCGCACCGCGTCGGGGTCGAGCGAGACCGGCGGCTCCATGGCCACGATGCACAGCAGCTGCAGCAGGTGGTTCTGCACCATGTCGCGCAGCGCGCCGGTGCCGTCGTAGAAACCGGCGCGGCTGCCCACGCCCACGCTCTCGGCCACGGTGATCTGGATGCTCTTGATGCCGGGGCTGCGCCACAGCGGCTCGAAGATGGCATTGCCGAAACGCAGCACCATGAGGTTCTGCACCGTCTCCTTGCCCAGGTAATGGTCGATGCGGTAGGTGCGTTCCTCGCTGAAATGGCGGGCCACCTCGTCGTTGATGCGGCGGGCCGAGGCCAGGTCGTGACCCAGCGGCTTTTCCAGCACCACGCGGCTGTCGGCTTCGATCAGCCCGGCGGCATCGAGGTGGGCGCAGATGCCGGTGAACAGCGTGGGTGCGGTGGCCAGGTAGAAGATGCGGTCGGCACCTGGCCGAAGCAGCTCGCCCAGGGCCACGAAGTCCTGGGGCCGGGTGGCGTCCAGCGTGGCATGCACCAGCCGGTCCAGGAAGCCGGGCCAGTGGTCGCCCTGGCGGTCTTCCTCGCCGACGAAGCCGGCCACCTTGTCCTGGATGAAGTCGAGGAATCCGCCCCGGTCCCAGGGCTGGCGGCCCAGCACCACGATGCGGGCCTGCGCCGGCAGATGGCCATGCCGGTGGGCGGCGAACAGGGCCGGCAGCAGTTTGCGCACCGACAGGTCGCCCGCCCCGCCGAAGATCACCAGGTCCAGGGGACGGTCGGGGGCAGAGGTGTCGGACATGGGCATCAGGCGGTTACAGAAAGTCCGAAGTTTAATGTAATCAAGTTACATGGCGGTAACGGATTGCGCCGTGTCTATGGGATGCAGGCCGTCGCCGCGCAGCTGCAGCACCCGGTCGGCCCGCGCGGCGGCGCCGGTGGAATGGGTCACCAGCACCAGCGAGGCGCCGTGTTCGCGGACCTGCTGCTGCAGCACGTCCATGACGGTGGCGGCGGTGGCGGGATCGAGGTTGCCGGTGGGTTCATCGGCCAGCACCAGCGCAGGGCGGTGCACCAGCGCGCGGGCCATG
>CALRSR020000009.1:0-103100 GCA_943370825.1 Allobosea thiooxidans
GCGCCCTGCTCGGCCAAGGCGCAGAGGTGCTGATGATCGATCGTGACCCCGCATCGCTGGAGCAGGCGATGCAGGATCTCGGGTCCGATCGACGGACCCGCGCACACACCGGCCTTGCCGACATCACCGATGCAGGGCGGCTCAAGGAACTGCTGATCGGGTTCGGTCCGCTGGACGCCATCTTTGCCAATGCCGGCATCAGCGGAGGTCCGGGATTCGGCACACCGGCTGGACAGGAGAGCGGCGTGCTCGAACGCCAGTCGATGGACCACTGGCGCCAGGTGCTGGATGTGAACCTGATGGGCACTGTCCATACCCTGCAGGCTGCGCTGCCGGTGCTTCGGCGTGGAGGAGGTGGCCGAATGGTGGTCACTGCGTCGGTGGCAGGTGTGCAGGCGGAGCCTTTCGTGTCATACGCCTACGCCATGGCCAAGACCGCAGTGGTGCGCCTGGTGCAGCAGACCGCCCTAGAGCTCGCGCCCCAGGGCATCACGGTCAACGCCATGGCGCCCGGCTTCATCCGCACCGGCATCGCCAACGGTCGTCTGCACGACCCGCAAACCAGCGCATCCCTGCAACGCCTCATACCGCTGGGTCGATTGGGGGATCCATCCGATCTGGACGGACTCGCCGTTTTCCTGGCCTCTCGCTCAAGCGACTACATCACTGGCGCCGTCATCCCCGTCGACGGTGGCTATCTCCTGAACCCGAAAGGACATCTCACGTGCTGACTGAACAACTCAAGGGTAAAAATGCCATCGTGACCGGCGCAGCTTCCGGCATCGGTGCTGCCACCGCCCAGGCACTGGCACGCCTGGGCATGAACGTGGTGCTGGCTGACATCAAGCCTGAGCCTTTGCACGCCTACGCAGAAGAACTCCGTTCTCAAGGCCTGAGCGTGGATGCGATTGCGACCGACGTATCCGACGAAAGTGCCATCGTGGCTATGGCGGACTTTGCAGAACAACGGTTCGGCCACATCCATGTGGCGTTCAACAACGCCGGCGTGGCGATGCACGGGACGCCGATGCACCTGTTGCCAATGCAGGACTGGCAATGGGTGATCGATGTCAACATCCGCAGCATCGCCTACAGCATCCATCACCTGCTGCCCCGCATGCTGCGCCACGGGGAGCCGGGTTACTTCATCAACACAGCATCCATCGGTGGTCTTCAGGTCAACCCGAACTGGCTCACCGGCGCGTACTCCATGACCAAGTACGCGGTGGTCGCCATGAGCGAAGGGCTGGCCCAGGAGAACAAGGACAGCGCCATCCGGGTGCTGGTGCTGTGTCCATCGGCTGTGGCTACAGGCCTGGGTGACAGCGCCAGCCGCCCCGCACGGCTGGGTGGAGCCACCCAGCGTCCGGAGCAGGCCTTCCTGGCGCAGACGATCCAGCAACACGGACTTCCGCCCGATCTGGTGGCGCGCCGGATCCTGCGCGCCATGGAAGACCCTGACGAGTTCTTCATCTTCACCGACAGCACAGCGCGCCCGGTGATCGAGGGCCGACACCAGCGCATCCAGGTCGCCTTTGATCGAACCGACGTGTTCTTGCAGCAAGTTCAGTTCCCCGCCCCGTAACCTCAGAACCACTAGGAGACAAGCACCATGACGAAACAACATCCCGACAGCGCACGCCGCAGTGTCGTGCTGGCCTGCGCAGCAGGTCTGCTGGCGCTGGGCGCCATGCCGGCCCACGCTCAGGCCCAGAAGCCGCCCATCAAGGTGGGCCTGATCACGCCCCTGACCGGCCCGCTGGGCAGTTACGGCAAATCCCAGGAGATGATGGTCAAGCTGGCGGTGGAGGACGTGAACGCCGCTGGCGGTATCAACGGCAGCCCGCTGCAGGTGGACATCGGTGACTCGCAGACCGACCCGGGCCAGGCGGTGCTGCTCTTTCGCAAGTACTTCAATGATGGCTACTTCGGTGTGGTCGGACCCATGACCGGCACCCAGTGGGAAACCATCAGCCCGCTGGCCAACCAGCTGAACATGCCGGCAGTCAGCGTCAACGCGATCAAGCCCGGCATCACCGTCAAGCCCTGGACGATCCGCCTGATGCCCCCGGACGACACCCTGATGCCCGAAGGCATCAAGGCCTTTCTGGCGGCCAACCCCAAGGTGAAGAAGGTCGTGATCACGGCCGACGTCCGCGAAGCCTCCAGCAAAGCCAGTGCCGACATGTACGCCTCGCTGGCCAAGCAGCTCGGGCTCGAGGTGCTGGAAACCGTGGAGTTCTCGTCCCGCGCCACGGACATGTCGGCCATCGCCATCCAGATCAAGAGCCGCAACCCGGATGCCATCTTCGCTGCCGCCTTCCCTGCCCAGGCCATGCTGCTGGCCAAGGACCTCACGGTTCAGGGCGTCAAGGTGCCTGTCCTCAACACCAGCATTCTCTGGACCGGCCCCTTCATCAACAACGTGGGCGAAAACGGACGCAACTGGAATGTGATCGGGTTTGCGACCAACGAGGCAGGACCTACCGGCAACTTCGATCCTGCCATCTATGACAAGGTTGCCAAACGTGCCCAGCAGCGCGCCGATGCATCTATCGGGCTACCCTTCAACGTGGCCAACTGGCCTGTGAGCTACGACGGAGTTCTCTACCTGGCCGATGCGATGCGTCGCGCTGGCGTGGATGGCACCACCGACCCCAAGAAGGCGCGTGAGGCCATTAAGAACCAGTTCACCAGTACGAAGGCCTTCAGCGGCGCCTTTAAGTACACCATCCGCGACACCGGTGACGGTCACATTCCCACCAGCGTTCTGTCGGCCGATGTGGAGAAAAAGGTCTGGAAGTTTTCTTCCGCACGCTAAGCAGTACGGCCTGATCGCGTAAAGGCGCGGTCAGGCCATAACGAGCTACCTTACAGTTGTTGACGATTAAGCTGGCCGCTGCTGGTCTTGGTCTGTCGACATAGCGTGTCTAGAGGTGGCGGAGTTGATCGTCCTGGTCGAAGTAGAGCAGAGAACGGGTGCAGGAATAGGCGCTACAACACTGTCCGAAAACCAGAGAGGCTCTTGACGGTGCGGATCAAACCCTGCTTCTGCAAGATCTCCAGGTAGCGATCCGCATCTATAGGCGGATTCTTTAAGGTGTGGCGGTGCTTTTGCGCAGCAGCGACCACCGCAGCTTGATCAAGATCGAACAGGTTGTCGATGAATTCGTCAGGGTGCTGGACCTCGACTCCAAATGGAGCCAACCGATCCTCTGGAAAGTCACGTTCATTGAACGTGACGATCACGCTGGCACCGCACCGGATAGCAGCGGCAAGGACATGATGATCATCAGGGTCCGGTAGGGCAAGACCTCCAATCAACGCGTCATGGCCTGTGACGAGCGCATCTGGCACAGCTGCGTTCATGCAGCGCACGGTGCGCTGCAGATTCACTGGATCGAGGTCAGGGCGGTTCTTCAGCAGGTTTCTGACCCATTCGTCGTGAATCTGCTCCGTCCAGCGAGCACGGAATCGCCCTGATTGGGCGGCACGTTCGAGACAGAACATCACCTACAGCCAACTGGCGGATGTGACCGGTGGGTTCACTGGTGGGCTTGGCGGATGGCTTGAACACATCCAGTCTTATTGCATCCTCAATAAGCTGCCGCCCCTCACAGTCTTGGTCGTTCAGCAAGAGTCCGGGATGCCTGGCTCCGGCTTCACTGGCGCCTCGGCTGGAGATCTGGCGCGTGCGCAAGCACAGGTCTTCGCCTTCAACTGGCTGGGACATGGCAACCCGGGAGCGGAGAAGTTGGAAATCGCAGCAAAGCAGCTCCCATCCAACGGCACAAAGAGCGAGGCCTAACCACTCGGTCGAGGCGAGTCCCAACAGCTGCGCGCGCAAGGCCCGCATCGGCCATATCATTGATCGTCCGTTGCGGGCCTCACGCACTTCGCTGTCGTGCCCGGCTCACCTCGAACGTTGAACGACCGCTTCGCCATTTGAGCGAAGACCGCAACTGGCCGATAGCTGGCATCCTATCCTTGGCCCTGCGGTGTCAGCAACCAGCCTTCAGCAGTCTCATGCCCCGCTTGGTCAGAGCCTTGACCTGATATTCAGGCTGCAACGCTTCGTTTAGCGAGATTGAAGATTAGGCTTATGGATGTTTGTGGCATCACTTGGTTGCTTGGGAGCCCCAAGTAGCTCATGCCTTGACGCCCCTTTGGCGATCGAGACATGCAGTTCGACTGGGAGTCTGCGATTCCCTTGTCCGGCCAGGTAGCTTGACTGTTCCGGCGTGAGGTCGGACGTACGAAGTAGCAGCCTCCTTGCCTCACCGAATCTTGGTGGGGCTGAAATGAGCTTGAGCACGAACCCTCGTCTGTCCTGGGCAGGCAATCCTCGCACGGTCCAAGACCCCTCCCATACTGGGCCGATTTCCCCTTGAGCGCTCAGATCGAACCGCTCGCCTTCTGCGGTGGTGGCTTCTGTGGAAGCGGAGAGAATCGACTCTGCCGCCAGAGCTATTTCGTCTGCAGTCGCAACTGGTACGCACCCTTTCACTGGGTCGTTGATCATCCGGTTGGCAGCTGTCGATAACGCAGGTCTATCGAGCACTGCAATCTCGTGATCTTGAAGCACCGATCGCAGACGATCTCGCCAGGTAGAGACTTCAACCTCAAAGATCTCGGAGACATCCGCCTGATGACCGAGCGCAACAGGAAGAAGTGACAGTTGCTCAAGTTCTTGGCATATCACCTCAATACCGATGACGTCCTCGAGCGGCACGAAACGAAACGTCAATGATGTCGAGAACGGGCCGTCATGGCCGAGAAGGCATACCCTTGAGACTTCATCAACCCATTCTTTAGCAGCCTCAGCCTGCTTCAAGGCGCATGATGCTGTCACGATCCGAGATTCATGGTGAGGTCGCAACGTGGCGATCGACTTAGTGCGCAGGCGTCTTGTTTCTTTACGCAGCATGCCGAGTTACCTCCAAGTGACTCCTCTTGAGATGTACTCCCAAGAAAAGGCCAGAAAAACCTTTCATCGAGTGGGCACTGCCGTCGTGGTTGGGGTCCTTGAGCTGTTGGCCGAAGTGCGATCGGATTGTGAGATAAAGCGAGGGCCGACCTGACCGCGCAGCAGCAGTACGAAGCTGGATATCCAGACCGAGTAGCTGCCTCATCTTTGAAAGCGCATGTCGTGCGTCCCGAATGTTGTCCGGTGTGTCATCCAGATAATGGAGATGCAACGACGAGAGATTCATGCTGCTGGCACGAATCACCCGGACTAACGCCTGGAAGCGCTCGTCTCCGACATGAACTGGCAAGTACCCCGAGCAGCCCATCGCAAAAAGAACATACTCTGTAGCAAGCTCGACATCCCGGTCGAACGGCTGTGAATCCAGATAGCTCATCAGACGTTCCCACTTCTGAGAAAGTGCCGAGCTGATCACTGGCGCCCAGTGCTCCCGGACAAGCCAGGCGTGAGGGTCCGGCTCAAGTATCGAGGGCGACTTCACACCCTCTGCCGAACGGCTGATACACCGGAACTCTTCCAGCACGCGCGACCATTTCGATGGATCCATACCAGCTGCAACAGCCAGGCCCCGTGTGCGCTGATTGCCCTGGTTCTCTATGCCTCCGAGTTGCAGCAGACACTGCAGGAGCGTCTTTGCTGCGAGCTCTCGAGGACGATAGTTCGTTAAAGGTGACTCTGGTGCCTGAACAGGGATCCCAAAAGCGTTGGCTGCAGAAGGCAAGGCAATGCCATGAGCATGCGCCTTGATGGAATTCAGCATAAGTTGCTGGCCAGCATCGGTAGTGCTTTTCGCGCCGGCCCGTGAGAGTCGTTGCCTTAAGTTCGCATCATGCTTTTTGAGCGAGGACGTGATCGATGAGTTTGTCCGAGCCATCCAGGCCGCCGCTGAGTGCGACCGAAGCAAGCGATCTTGGACTATCTGCTGATCGACGTTCCGTCGTATGCCTTCGCCAAACTGATGCGTGTAACTGGTGAACATCAGGTCGTTGGCTGCGTGACCGAGAGCATTGGCACGAAGATCGAACACCGAATCGGTTTCTGGAGAAGCCTGGCAAAAATCTCTGGCGTTGCCAAACGTGACCCAGCTATGCCGCAGGTCGTAAAGAGTTGAACGCTGATCTCCCGTACAGCTCTTCATGAGGATGGATGCCCACTTACGTATGTGGGCCTCATGCCAAATCTGATTGGGCTTACTCGGATCACCAAAGAGGAGGTCAGTCTGCTCGCTCATCCACGAGTTCAGTTCCCAAGTCAGGTCGTCCATGGTGCGCTCAGACACAGGTGAAGCGCCGGCAGGCCCAGAAACTGGAGCCCTGTGGCGTGCTTCAAGATACTCCAACAGGTTTTGCACTGTGCGGGGCGCGGTTGACGATACAAGCCTCCTTGACTCGGAGGTCTTGAGGCTAGGATCGGCACGGGTCGGATCCACCGCCACGTGGAGCTGCTCGTCCATCAACTGAAGGTTGTTGAGTCGAAGACGCAGGGCCTCGCCCGGACGAAGCCCAAAGTCACAGCAAAGTCCAATCAGCAAACGTGTCATCGGCAGGATCGGGTCTCCCGGGTTCAGCGCTATTGCTTCATCCAGCCAATCAAGAGCTCGATCAACTTCGTGTGGGAAGACCACTTGAGCACGAACGTTGACTGAGGTGATCTGCTTTTGCAACCGCGGCAACTTGACCGGATCCATCAGCTCCATTCTTATGAGCAGTGCTAGTAAAGCCTGGCTGAGCGCGCTTACTGACGGTTTGTTCGAATCTTCTGCGGATGCATGCACCTCTTCGATCCGTTTGATCAGCTGCTCTGGGTCGATCTTGGCCGGGTCCATGTCCTGCAAAGCAAGAAACAGTCGCTTTGCTCCGCCTGAGAAGTAGCGGCCAATGCTGGCAGGGGCAAGCTGGTGCTCCTGAACCAGGATCAAGGCCACCATGTGCAGCAGACGTGGCCACGGATGCAGGTCACCCAGTCGCGCTTGTATGTTCTTCAACTCACGCATGACCGCTGCGCGGGCTGCTCCTTGTCCCTTCCCTGCGTGAGTTGCCTTGACGATGTCATCCACCAAGTCGGCAGCACGATCGTGAACCCATGCCGAGTCGCCCTGGATCGAGACTGAGGGCAGTTGATGCAGCGATATGCTTCTTGCAAGCTTCGCCTCACCGATCGCGAGTTCCTCCTCCACCTCCAGATCAAGGACTTGCGCGTTCATAGCGAGGCGTGTGGTTTCTCTGGCTGCCGTGCTCGGATCGAGAGCGCACATGCGGAGCTGTCCGATCACATGTGCACGCAGCGCATTAGGCAGATGGACCACCGCATATGCCTGCGCGCTGGCGAGCAGCGCATTCCAGCTAGGGGGCAAATGGGCCCTTCGCGGGTGCCGTTGCATTGCAAGGAAAAGCTCTGCGATGCAGTCCTCCGGTGATTCCCATACAACCACCTCGTTTACTGCGATCACTGTGAAGCTGCTCACTGCACGCTCGTCATACATGAGCGTTTCAGGACCGCCCCTGTTGAGAATGCTGTCTGCTCGATCGTCTGCCGGCTGAGGTACGACCCAGCGAATAAAGTGCTGATCCTGGTAGGCGTGAATCTTCTTTAGCGCGGCGAAGGCGTTAGGTATGTCCTCGGGCTGCACGACTAGATCGAAGCCGACCAAGCAGCCCAGAGCAAGTGAGCTTGGTGAAATCAGCGGATTTGCTTCAAGCAAGAAAGCCTGAAAGTCCCGTAAAGGTTTTACTGGCTCATTCCCAGACTTGACTGTCAGATGGCTGCGCTGGTGCCGCTTGTGCTTTGATGTCATAGAGGTTCTCTGGTTACGCCCTGCGCAGCCCAGTTGCCATCTTTAGCCCTAGCCTTGCAATGTGGTTTGACTGAACCGCTTCAACTTCTTGCATCAGCTGCGCCAGGGTGGAGTTCCCGTACGCACTCGTGGGGCTGTTGCCAGCGACGGTGTGGCGCAAGAAGAAATCGAGCACCTTGTCTGAGCACCCAGCGCGGTGCAGATGGGTTGCCCAGTAGTGCCGGCCTACGTTTTCCTCGCAGCGCAACATCGGGGGAAGCACGTTCCACGTGGTCTTGCTGTTCGCCGGGCGGATCCCGTTCTTGTAGATACGGAAAAGCACAGGGACCCGCGCGTGCTGTCCCACCTGCATGAGGTGCAGAAGTACTTCTTTCCCAACGGTGGTTTTGCTGGTTTGGGGATCCCGTTGGTACCGACCAAGTAGAGCGTCGCAGTGGGCGTACCAGTTGGCGAGGAGGCCACGCACGATGCTTGTCAGTGCTGCGAATCGGCTGCCACTCTTGGACGGGTCCGATTTGTCGGTCAATGTCAGCAATACCGCATCTGGCCTGGCTGTGTCAGCCGTCAACTCGTACTGCACGGAAGGGCGTAGCCCCAGGAGGAAGCTGAGCGCCATCGCTGTGAAATCTGCATAGGCGTTATGGATATCGATCGCTGTCGCGAGAGACATTCGCTTGCCCTTGGGTAGCTCTTCGACGCGATCCACGTAGCAGGCCCAGATGGCTTGCAGCGCGTGATCTTTCAGGAGGTAGGGCGACCCGAAGGCACACGCTGACCCGATCGCAGCCTCGTTGGTCTTCCACCCCTCGCTTGACAGAAACCTGCACCATTCAGCTTCGAAGTCCTCACTTTCAAGGCACACGTACCATGGCCGAGCGCGTCCCACCAGATCCAGGCGCAGGAAGGCAAGAGACCGATTGGTGGACTTCATGCCATAGTCCCGGCCCTGTGTTGGGAACGTGTTGCGCGCCCTCGCTGAAGTCGGAGTGAGCCCATGTGCCGGCAGCGTTTGCTCGGAGATCGCAGAGACACCAGCTTGCAATTGATGATCTCGTTCGGCCTGCGGCAGGATGTCCACGAGTCGGATGACTGGTTGCCAATCGGATACCGATTCGGCCGCACCAGCGGACATTGTTTGCAGCGCAGCGATCAAGTTCATCGGCCAAGGGATGAAGTAGCTTTGCTGCGTAGGTTGGTAGATCTGGCCGTGGTCAAGCTCTAGGCGCCGACGTTCTACCAAGTGATTCAATGCGACATGTAACCCGCCTCGTTCGAGATCTAGCGTCAGCACTTCGCCGGGGAGTACCTCATCGCCTAACGCGAGCGTTGTGACCCCGCGTTCGTTCATCCCCGTAAACAGGCACATGGCCTCCACCACAGCGCCGGGAGCGGCCTTTTCCAGGCGTCGGCGTAAGTCCGCTTGGTACTCGACCATCTGCTCTCGTGTCAGCTGACGGTGGTTACGCACCCCGGTGCGGTCTTTGACGTCTGCGTTCAGAGCGGTGCCAAGCAGATGAGCTTTATGTTCGTCGCCGACTTCCGATAGCTTAGACCTATGGAAGACCTTGCCTCCATTGCGTGACGTCACGATGGCTTGCAATCGTTTGACCTTGCCGCCCAACGCCTGGCTCCACTGCTTCCCGAACCCGAGAGCGTGCATGTCAGCGGTAGTCTGAGCATTCTCCAATCCGGGCTTGGGCACTTTCCCAAGGTCACGACGGAGGTGGTCCAGAAAGTGCGGCTGTAAACGACGTCCTTCCGCCATCGCCAAGGCGAGTTCCGCTCCAAGCGCGATTGGTAATTCGATGCTTTCGGGGTCTAACTCCATGCAAAATGCCCAGGCCCCGCTCGTACCCAATCGGCCGTTCATGTGGATGAGCGGTGTCACATCTAACAGGGATTGACCTTTGGCGTAGCTCGCCAAGCGGAACGCCAAATCGGTCTGGCGAGTTGTCACCTCGCCATAAAATTGGTATCGTTTGCTAAAGGCAACAAGCGATCTGCTCAGACAGTTGATCACCTGACTGAACCTGGGCTGATCTCTAGGCACCTCAATACAGCCAATGATCTGCTTTGCCAACTCAGTGAGGTCTGGATCCAGCCCAAGAAAGAACTGGTCTTGCGGCGTGAAAATGACTCTTAACGATCCCAAATCTGACACGAGGCTACCTTGCGACTGAAAGTTGCCGCTGAGCCCATCCCTGCCCATCAGAGGATTTGTACTGCGATCAACCCTTGGCTGCTGCGTGAAATACCTCACATCCAAATCAGATGGATTCGGTGCTGTCTACGCGTCAGCTTTTTCTAGAGTGCATGCGGCCTGAGAGGTTTGCAAGTACTGGCAGTCTTGAGGCGCTCGTGTCTATCCGAATTACGATCCGTCGAGATATCACTTACACAATTAAAGAAATTGAAACCCGCTTGATCCATCCTCTGATATCGGCAGATTAGTATTCAAATCTGTTTAATTTCGAGCCCGGCGGCCCTAGACGGCATGTAATACTAAAAAATATTTTTTGCGCCGTGGCGTTGGCGCAACAACTGCCGGGTGGGGGTTGCTGGTTTCACGTGCGGGCCAACTTTTCAGGTGTCTGTTACACGTGTCTCGCCACAGAGGTTATAGTCGTTGACTAGGTTGGTAGCGTTGGGACTGGTACAGAGGTTTTTGTGCTCGGTTTGTGACAGTCCAAGACTTATGGTCGTTGTAAGGCTCCATTTGATGTCACAACCGAAATGCGCTAAGTCATTGATCTTGTTGAATAACGTCAATGACTCCTGAATAGAGCCTCTCCAAATCGATGGAGTTACGCATCGGTTTTTTGCGCTCCGAAGCCAAGGGTCGTGGGTTCGATCCCCGCCAGCCGCGCCAAACCTCACCTCCTCGGTGAGTAGCCAATCGCAAGAGCAGTTGCTCTGCTTTGCTGTTGCCCCTCAATGAACTTCTTCGGGCACCAGTAGAGACTGGGGCCAATGGTCTGAAGTAAGTCAGGGGGTTTCCTGTGCCGTGTCCGTGCCCAGGCTGTGCCATCTCTACTGCACCCAACACCCTGTTGCGACCCTCGGTCAGGTGCCAAGAGCATTGCCTAAAACTGCCCCCTGTTCGCTCACCAGCAATGCTTACCCGCGGGCCCACCTTGCAGCGTCAACGGACGGTCGCTTAGGAGTGCAGTAACACTGCAAACGGTCACGAGCCACCATTGCGCAGTCTCCAAAGCAACTGATTTACGACGGACTCGTGTCAAGACGCGACTATCCGTTTGCTGCGAGTTCTCTGGTCGATGCGACTGTTTTAAGCTCCTCGGTCACGATGCGGAGATGTTTGCACGCGTACTCAACAGCTCTAGGATCCGGTTTCGTAGAAGCCTCTGCTACCTTGAGCACCGCTTCGTTCCATCCTTTTGGAGGCACCTTGAAATATGGTGAGGCTGCAGACGCCTGAGCCAAAGTTCGTTCCAGAAGATCCTTCAGCGTTTGCTCATGGCGCTGGTACGAGGCGTAATCGCAAGCATCCAGACCGAGTGGGATCCCGCCGATGACAAGTACACCGTTTACCTTTGGCCAGGTGCAGCAAGGCCGCCCAAGCTCCTCAAGCACTGGAAAGGTGACGCCTAACCCCTCGGTCGAGGCGAGGCCCAACGGCAAGGCAGCTAGGCCGCTTCTAGGTTGTGCGTATCACCCTTCCAGCGGCCGGGCTACCTCGCCGTCGGCCCCGCCTCACCTCGAACGTTAGGCCTCACTGAAGCAAAACCGTGAACCTCGAAGCCGCACTAGTGATCCTTCAAATGGCATCACCGCTACTGGTCCTTCTTGCTTCACGTCGCCATCTATTGGTTGCTGCTATAGCGGTGCTCTGCGTTCAGGGATTTACTGCTTGGCTTGCAGGTTGCATCACCCATACTTGGCAGTGCCAGGACGCATGCGCACTTCTTATGGGCGCCTGCGCCCTGGTCGGCGATAACAATGATGCAGCTCCATTTGGTATCGCAGTTCTTATGCTGCTTTCGGTTACGCTCCTAGTCATCACAGCAGGAGCAAAACTACTCTTTCATTGCTGGAGGGCTAGATCCCGAAAGCAAGAAGATCAAGCGAGCGCATATGCCAAGCCGTAATGCATCGCACGGCCGGAAGGTGGGGGTGCAACCCACTTCTCCGGCTTCGCTCACCAGCCTAACCAGTTGGTCAAGCCGACGCCCACAAGCCGCGCTTGCGGGTGCCCTCCGTGCTTCGCACTCCGGCGCGGCTTACCGCGGGCGTTAGGCCGCACAGCGCGGTGTCGTGGAGACTTCGACGCGTAGAACAAACCGTGTCGAAGACGCTTGGCCTCATTCGTCGTCGCTTTGGCTGGCCTAAGTTCCAGTAGCCAGCCCTACGGCCGAACTGTCTTGGTACTCATTCGGCTCATCAGCAACGCCTTGCGAGGTCTTCCCCATGGCAACAGACCCCAAAGTCCAAGGTCCCGCCTCCTACTTCCCGTTCATCGAGAAGAAGTACGGTCATCCCGTTCAGCACTGGCTGTCCATCCTCCAGGCTGCTGGCAATCTCAAGCACATGGAGCTTGTCGCGTTGCTCAAGTCAGAGCACGGCATGGGGAATGGCCACGCTAATGCCTTGGTCGCCTACCACTTGGCCAAGCGCTAGTCGGTGCTGGCAAGCCTTTCCACCAAGGCACATTGCAGAAGTGCGGCCTAACCCTTCGCTCGAGCTGACTCCCTCCGGCGTAGCACCTGGCCCGCGATGCTTTCATGTTTATCATCGGCCTTGCGGGCCACGCGCTTCGCCTGCACTCGCAGCTAAGCTCAAACGTTAAACGTCCGCTTCTGCGGCAGAGATACGTCCGCTTCTGGCCGATAGCGGGCATCCTACCCCTGCCCCTTGTGTGACAGCAACCAGCCTCAAGCAGCCCTCCGGCGATGACCGCCTCAGGCTGCATGCAGTCGCCTGGTGTTCGCTTGTGTGGAGTCCCGCGAGAGCGTCTCGCACTGTCCTGCGGCCTGCCTGCATTTTTTACCGAGCCTTTACTGGACGCTGGGTACCTTCGTCTGCCTCTCGTTCATCGACGGGGCACACCTTGTCGTCGCTTGTCGTCAAGAGCAGGCATCACCAGAACCAACCCCATGTCATTACTCGGATTGCTCCATGGCTGTGACCGGATCAGCACCTGGATCGGAAAGACCGTCGCGTGGCTGATGATCGCGCTCATGGTGGTTGTGTGCGCGGAAGTCTTCAAGCGCTACGCGCTCAACGAGCCCACCGCCTGGATATTCGACGTCAACAACATGATGTACGGGACCTTGTTCATGCTGGGGGGCGCATACACCCTGGCTCATGATGGACACGTCAGGGGCGACTTCTTCTATGGGAGCATGAAGCCGACCACGCAGGCCAAAGTGGATCTGGTTCTCTACATCGCGTTCTTCTTGCCGGGGATCGGCGCACTTACCTGGGCAGGCTGGACTTACTTTGGCGAATCGCTTGCCATGCGCGAGCAGACCTTCAACGCCACGCCCATCCCGGTCTACCCCTTCAAGTTCGTCATCCCGCTGGCCGGTGCGGTGCTGCTGATGCAGGGCCTGTCCGAGATCCTGCGGTGTGCGGTCTGCATCCGCACCGGCGAGTGGCCGCCCCGCCTCAAGGACGTGCAGGAGAGTGATGTCATCGCCCAGCAGCTCGAGGGCAGCGAGCTGGTCGACCACGACGCACGTGAACTGGCCATCCGTCAGTCCTCCTCGGTGAAAGGTTGACCATGAGCCAACCTGCACTCGGCCTGCTCATGCTGGCACTGATCGTCATGGTGATCATGCTCGGCTTCCCGACCGCCTTCACGCTCATGGGGCTGGGCATGGTGTTCGGCTACATCGCCCTGTACGACCCTTCGGCCGGCTGGCTCGACAACAGGATCTTCGACCTCATGGTGCAGCGCGCTTTCGGCGCCATGACCAACGAAACCCTGCTGTCCATACCGCTCTTCGTGCTGATGGGCTATGTGATGGAGCGGGGTGCGCTGGTGGACAAGATGTTCAACAGCGTACGGCTGGCCTTCCGCAGCGTGCCCGGATCGCTCGCCGTCACGACGCTGATCATCTGCACCTTCTGGGGCATTGCCAGTGGCCTGGTGGGCGCGGTGGTCGTGCTCATGGGGGTGATCGCCATGCGGCCCATGCTTGATGCCGGCTACGACACGCGCCTGGCGGCGGGGGTCATCACGGCCGGCGGCACCCTGGGCATTCTCATACCGCCATCGGTCATGATCATTGTGTACGCGGCGGTGGCGGGCCAGTCGGTCGTCAAACTTTACGCCGCTGCGATGTTCCCGGGCTTTTTCCTGGCCTTCCTGTATCTGGTCTATATCGTCAGCTGGGTACTGATTAACCCGCGGATCGCGCCGCGCCTGCCTGCCGACCAGCTCAGGGCGCCAGTGCCAGGCTGGCTGGCCCACGTCACGGCACAGTACACACCCAGGGTGCTGCCGGCGCTGACCACTGCAGTGCTGTTCCCGGCCCGTGCACGGCTGGGCAGAGCCGCAGACCTGCAGATCACGCGGGGCTTCCTGGCCCGCAAGCTGGGCATGGCGCTGATGCCACTGGTGCTGGCGGCCTCCACGCTCGGCGGCGTCTGGTGGTATATGGTGATCCATTCCCAGGCGGCGACCGCTCAAGAGGTGCTGACGTCGATGGGCGCGCCGGCGGCCGAACCCACAGAGCCTGCCGATGGTCTCGCGGAGCCGGAAGGCAGCGATGACCTGGCGACTCCCGCCGGGGCAGACGATGACGCCTCCGCGGCAGCCTCCGAAGCACCCGACAGCCTGGTCACCTCCACCGGACTCCAGGCCATGGGCGGCGAAGGTTCTTCGACCGATGTGGCGCCGCCACCCGTACCCGAAGGCTTCCATGCTGGTTTTGCAGTGGCTTGCCTGGTCGTGGCCGGCCTCCTGGTCGGGTACTACCGACGGTTCGATGCGGAGCAGTTCGAGATCCTGCAGATGCTGGTGACGTCGGTCATGCCGCTGGCACTGCTGACCCTGCTGGTTCTGGGTGTGATCCTGTTCGGCATCACCACGGCAACCGAGTCTGCCGCCGTCGGGGCAGCGGGTGCATTCCTCATGGCATGGCATGCCGGCACACTGAACTTTCAGAAGATCAAGGAAGCGGTCTTTCTGACCACCAAAACCACATCGATGGTGTGCTGGTTGTTCGTGGGTTCTGCTTTGTTTTCAGCCGTATTCGCCTTGCTGGGAGGCCAGAGGTTGGTCGAAGAGTGGGTGATGTCGATGGATCTGACCCCTCTTCAGTTCCTGCTGCTGTCCCAGACCATCATCTTCGTGCTGGGCTGGCCCTTGGAGTGGACCGAGATCATCGTCATCTTCGTGCCGATCTTCCTGCCGCTGCTCGAGCATTTCCAGATCGACCCCATCCTTTTCGGCGTCCTGGTTTTCGTCAACCTGCAGGCGGCCTTCCTGTCGCCACCGGTGACCATGTCCGCTTTCTACCTCAAGGGTGTCTCACCGCCGCATGTCACCATCAACCAGATCTTTGCGGGAATGATCCCCTACATGTTCATCGTCATTCTCTGCATGGTGCTCATGTACATCTGGCCGGGTCTGACGCTCTGGCTCCCGAACTATCTCTACGGCTAGTCCGGCTGCCCGCCAGTGCCCCGGCACACCACTGGCAGGTAGTCCAGCAGCCACTTGATCTGGCTGGCGTCGGACCAGTTGGCGCCCGCGATGACTTGCACACCGGGCACCGGAGAATCCTGCGCATCGCGCACGCTCACTTCGTACAGTCCGCTGCCGGCATTCGCCACCATGACTGGTGTCCAGCCGGTGTCCGAGGCAGGCAGGACAGCCGACCGCCGCTGTAGCCCACTGGATTCGATGCGCAGTTGACAGTTGTCGTCCAGCTTGTAGCGCCAGCGGTGTTCCAGGTAGCGATGGCCGCCGATCCTGTTCATCGCTTGCTGCACCGCTTCGCGGCTCATGCCGAAGTTCAGCGCCAGCGGCTCCTCAGTGTCCGGATAGCCGTCGGTGCAGCCAGAGATGGCGAGCACCAGCACGCACATCGTGTACCGCACCGAATGGCTTCGCAGGGCCCTCATGCCCGGCGGCCTGCCGCCCCAGCCGCCGCCGGTTGCTGGTCGGCGTCCTCGGGGGTTTCGGGTGCAAACATCGCGATGCCGCGGCGCCCTCGCCAGTCACCCAGGTAGAGCAGGATCGGCGCTGCGATGAACACCGAAGAGAAGGCCGCGATGCAGACGCCGAAGGCCATCGGCACCGCAAAACTGGCCACCGCCGAGCCACCCCAGATGGCCAGCGGCAGTACCGCCATGAACGCGGTCACCGATGTGTAGAGACTGCGGGTCAGGGTCTGGTTGATGGACAGGTCGATCACATCGCGCAAGGGGAGCTTGCGGATGGCACGCATGTTCTCGCGCATGCGGTCGTACACCACCACCTTGTCGTTCACCGAATAGCCCACAAGGGTGAGCAGGGCGGCGATGGCCGTCAGGCTGAAATCAAGACCGGTGATGGCAAAGACACCCAGGGTGAGCAACACGTCGATCGCCAGCGTCACGATGGCTCCCACCGCGAATGGCCATTCAAAGCGCACCCAGATGTAGATCAGCATGGCCAGGGTGGCCAGGATGACCGCAATCACGCCCGCCTGGGCCAGTTCACCGCTGATCTTGGGTCCCACCACTTCGGTCCGCTCGAAGTCCGCTTGCGGGTCGACTTCCAGAATGGCGTTCTTGATCTGTTCCACGGCCAGGGTCTGTTGGGTCTCGCCACCGGGCTGTCGCTCGACCCGCACCAGCAGACGTCCACCACCATCCATGGTCTGCAGCGAGACCTCTCCCAAGCCCATGCCATCCAGGCGGTCCCGGTAGCGCGACAGATCGTCCGCGTTCTGAACAGCCACCTCCAGCTGAATGCCGCCGCGGAAGTCGATGCCGAAGTTCAATCCCGGTTTGAACAGCAGGAGCGTACTGCCCAGCAGGAGCAGGGCCGTGACCCCGAGTCCCGCGAGGCGCACCTTCATGAAGCCGAACCGTGTGCCGTCCGGCACCGGCCGGAAACCCAGCAGCGGCCGAATCTGGATCGTCTTCAGGCGACGGCGGCGTGCAATGGACAGCATCATCACCTTGACCACCGACACGGCGGTGAACATGGAGATCAGGATGCCCAGCGCCATGGTGATGGCGAATCCGCGCACCGGGCCGGAGCCGAACCAGAACAGCAGCAGTGTGGCGATCAGGGCGGTGAGGTTGCTGTCCATCACGGTCGCGTAGGCGCGGCGGAATCCCGCATCAATCGCCATCAAGGCCGACTTTCCCTTCAGGGTCTCTTCCCGGATGCGCTCATTGATCAGGACGTTGGCATCGACCGCCAGGCCGATGCCCAGGACGATTCCGGCAATCCCCGGCAGCGTGAGCGTGGCCCCCAGCAGGCTCATGCCCGCAATCGTGAGGACGATGTTGAGCGCCAGGGCCACATTGGCCACCAGACCCCAGCCGCCGTACAGCACGAACATGAACATGAACACCAGCACGAAGGCCGCCACGCCCGCGTAGATGCCTTTCTGGATCACGTCGCTGCCCAGATCTGCCCCGACACTGCGCTCCTCGATGACGGTCAGCTTGGCCGGCAATGCGCCCGCGCGCAGCAAGGCTGACAGCGTTCCTGCTTCCTCGACCGTGAAGCTGCCCGATATCTGACCGGACCCACCCGTGATGGGCTCGCGGATCACGGGGGCGCTCAGCACCTCGCCATCGAGCACGATGGCGAACGGACGGCCCACATTCGCCTCGGTGATGGCCCCAAACTCGCGTGCGCCCGTGCGGTCGAACCGAAAGTTCACCACCGGCTCCCGGGTCTGCGGATCGAAGCCGGCACTGGCATCCGAGAGGCGATCCCCGCCGAGGGCCACGCTGTTGCGGACCGGATAGGTGTTGCCTTCCTTGTCGCGCAGGATCTGTATGCCATCCGGACTGGATTCATCACCCAGAAGGTGGAAGCTCATCTTGGCTGTCGAACCCAGCAGGGCGCGCAGTTGTGCCGGATCCTGCAGGCCAGGCAGCTGGACGAGGATGCGGTCTGCGCCAATCCGCTGGATCGTCGGCTCCGAAACACCGACCTGATCCACCCTCTGGCGGATCACCTCCAGGCTTTGTTCGACGGCTCGACCCGTGGACTGCTGAAGACCCTCCTGCGTCAGCGTGAGCTCGACACCATCGTTGCCCAGGGGCCTGACCTGCAGGTCTGTTCTTGCCGTGCCGACGGGACTCGACAAGCTTTTCAGCACATCGATCGCGCTCGCCTGCTGGTCAGGCGAACGCAGCACGACAGCGACGCTTGCTTCGTCAGCCCGGACGCTGCGCCAAGGGATATCGGACTCACGAAGCAGCCGGCGGGCCTCTTCACCCAGGCCGCGCACCCTCTCGCGCCTGAGCTCGGTGCCGTCAACCTCGAGGACCAGGTGAGAACCACCCCTGAGATCAAGGCCCAGAGCCACCGGTTTGTCGGGCAGGGCACTGGGCCAACGGTCCAGGACAGACGAAGGCAGCACGTTGGGCAGCGCGAACAGCAGCCCAAGAACGATGATGACCAGGTAGACGGCCACCAGATAAGGAGAGTTTTTCATGGAGCGGATCTGACGAGCCTGCGCGATCAGCCATCGTCGCGGGCGGGCTTCAAGGGAAGGAAGCATCCCGTCCAAGGACGGGATCGGTGTCAGACCCGGCGCGGAGAAGCCCGGCTTGGCGGCCTCAGGAATGCGCTGCACCCACCGGGTTCGCTGCAGGGCGCAGCCGCAGCGGCCATTCGAGTCTGCTCTGGCGACGCACCTTCGGTGCGCACCCACAGCATGTCGGGCTCGGCCCCGCCGGCCAAGTTGTCACCCGGGGTCAGTGTCCATTCATCGGCCTGGGCGTTCAACAACTCCCGGCGCATTCCCCGGTTGGCCGTCGGCGCAGCCTCTGGCCGCTGGACGACCGGGGTGCCTGTGTGGGCAGACCCCTGGGCGGTCGTCCACACAGGAGCGGCAGCGCCGGCCGAGCCCACTGCAGCCAGGGTGCCGATGACCAGCAGCGCCAGCAGCATCCAGTGACGGACCATGGCCGCAGCAGACCGCTGCGGCCATGGCCGAGCGTGACGCTCTGTGCTGATGGCGGGAGACCTCATGCGACGAATGTACGTGCTGGCGACTTCGGTTTTCTCGCACTCAGGCTATCAAACAATCTGGTTGATGCTGACTCGGGCAGGTGCTAGGCCTCGGCCGATGTCGGAGACAGAGCGGCCGCGCCGGCGATCAGCCGCCGCACCAGCGGGTGGTGCTGACCCCGGCGCGAGCGAATGGCGTGGATCTCTTCGCGCACACCTTCGCTGCTGCCCAGCAAGCGAAGCCCGCGCATCCAGCCGATGTCGTGCGCACCCAGCCGGCTGATCGGGAACACGCCCAGCCCCTGTGCGGCAAAGACGGCCATCAGCGCGCTGTCCTCGAACTCGCCGACCACCCTGGGCCTGAGACCCTGCGCCTCGAACCAGTGCTCCACAGCCGTGCGCAACGTGGAATGTCCGGTCGGCAGCAGCACAGGCAGGTCGTTCAGACTGTGCGGGAACCGGTCGCGCTCGGCTTTGCCGAACATCTTCAGCGGGCCATACCAGTCCACCGGGGCATCGACCAGGCGCTGGCTGGTGACGCGCAGATTGGGATTGCGTGGCGGCGCCTGGCCGGCCAGCACCAGATCAAGGTGGTGCAGTGCCAGCTCTCCCAGCAACTGCTCGAATTCACCCTCGTGGCAGACCAGCCTCAGGTCCGGGGTGTCCAGAACCGGCTGCAACAGCGCATGCGCCGCCAGCTTCGAGATGCCGTCGGACAGGCCGATGGTGAGCCGTGTGACCTTGCCGCTGGCCGCCTGGCGGACCTCTTCGGCAATGTTCTGGCCCGACTGGAAGATTTCTTCGGCGCGCGCGAACGCCGCCTGCCCGGCCTCGGTCAGCGCAACCCCCCGGCCTGCAGGCTTGAGCAGCTGGTGCCCCAGTGACTTCTCCAGATCACGCACCTGTGCGCTGATGGTCTGGATGGCCATGTCCAGCCGTTCAGCTGCACGGGCAAAACCGCCCTCCTTGGCCACCACCCAGAAGTAGTGGAGGTGACGGTAGTTCAGCATTGTCATCGGCAGGCTCCTGTGTCACTTCGGAAAAACCGAACCTCGGCTCACTTTAACTCAGCTTCAGTCAAATGGGGCTAACGTCGATCATCCGGTGGTGCGTCGAGGCGTGCACCCATGCCCGACCCGTCATCCTCCGTTTTTTGAACAAAGGCCATCTCATGACACTGCTCTCCACCCTATGGCTCGGCATGCCGGTATGGATCTGGCTCAGCTTCATCACCGTCGTTCTGGCGATCCTGGCCTTCGACCTTGGCGTCATGAACCGCGAGGCACACGAGATCGGCGTGAAGGAAAGCCTGAACATGTCGGCCCTGTACATCGGTCTGGGCCTGGCCTGGGCCGCAGTCGTGTACTGGATCTATCACACGTATTCGGGGTCGAGCTCCATCGATCCCCAGATCGCCTCGGCCGCCACCGCCAGCGAGCGAGCCTGGACGGCGGTGCAGCTCTACATCACGGGCTACCTCGTTGAAAAGACGCTCGCGCTCGACAACGTCTTCATCATCTCGATGATCTTCACCTACTTCGCTGTCCCCCGCGAGTACCAGCACCGGGTGCTGTTCTGGGGCATCCTGGGGGTGATCGTTCTGCGCGCCATCATGATCGGCCTTGGCGCAGCGCTGGTCATGGAGTTCGCCTGGGTGATGTACTTCTTCGCCGTGATCCTGATTGCCACCGGCATCAAGATGATCGTGATGATGGACAGCAAGCCTGACATCTCGAACAACCCGGTGCTGAAGTTCATGCGCAAGCGCCTGCGAGTGACCGAACAGCTGCATGGCCAGTCGTTCCTGGTGCGCCTGCCCGACGCAAAAACCGGCAAGGCCGTCCTGTGGGCCACCCCGCTTTTCCTGTGCCTGGTGCTGGTCGAGATCGCCGACCTGGTGTTTGCCATCGACTCGGTGCCGGCGATCTTCGCCATCACGCCGGACGCCTTCATCGTCTACACCAGCAACATCTTTGCCATCCTGGGGCTGCGGGCGTTGTACTTCGCGCTGGCCGCCGTGGTGCACCGGTTCCACTACCTCAAATATGCGCTGGCCCTGGTCCTGATCTTCATCGGCGCCAAGATCTTTGCAGGCGACTGGCTGTTCGACGGCAAGGTGCCCGCACTCCTGAGCCTGTCGGTGACCGCAGGCCTGCTGGCAGGTGGCATCCTGTTCTCTCTTTACAAGACGCGCAAAGCTTCGATGGCTACCGGGTGATGGTGTAACCGGCCTCAGAGAGTCAAGGCCGGTTCTCGCAGACCGACAGCACCGATGTGTTGTCGGTCTGTTCACATGTGGCAGTCCCATCAACGCCCACGGACCAAAATGACAGGCGCTGCCTTTGAACCATCCAGTTGCAAGTTGCTGGGTCTGTACGAGCTGTACCACGAGGATGCGTCACTTTCCGACATGCCGTTCCCACAATGGCCCTCTGGAACAACGACTTACGCGACGCGATGGGTGAGGGCGTGGATCCCCGCCAGCCGCGCCAACCGTCTTTTCAGCCATGGCCCGGCATCCTCGCAGGCAGCTCCCTCGGGGCACACCCGATAGGGGCGTCCCGTGGTGCTGGATCGGCTGGCGATCCGGTCGATGAAGGCCTCTGCGCTGTCGACTCCCTCACCGTACCGTTGCCACTTGGCCCGCAGGAAGCGCACGGCGTCGCGTGCGCTGGCGCGGCGGCCGTTGCGCTCGAACTGCAAGCCCGAATCGCCCTCCAGGCTGGCCAGCAGCCGCTCGATGCGCTCGCGCTCCCCGGGAGGCAACGCTGCGAAGGCCGGCAGCGCTGCGCCTGCCAGGGCCAGCAGCAGGGCACGCCGCTTCACGGCGATCCCTTGCGCAGCACCAGCGTCTGCCCCAGGACCGGCAGCACGAAGGCGTCGTCGGGCACCGACAGCCGGGCCCGGGCGGCCGGCAGACCATCCACCGGCGCATCGATCGGGTCGTTGCACAGCCGGAAGGTGCCCCAGTGCACGCCGATGGACCGCCGGCTCTTCACGTCCAGGTGGATGCGCACCGCTTCCTCCTCGTTCACATGCTGCTGGCTCATGAACCAGCGCGGCAAGTAGCAGCCCACCGGGATCATCGCCAGATCGAAGCCGCCGAAGCGCCGGCCGATCTCGGCGAAGTCTGGGGCATAGCCGGTGTCGCCTGCGTAGTACAGGCGGGCCGGTTCGCCAGCCACGCGGGCCTCCACCACGAAGCCGCCCCACAGGGTGGCGCGCCGGTCCCACGGAGTGCGGCTGGACCAGTGGTGGGAAGGCACGAAGTGCACCGTCACCGGGCCGCCCGGCGCGCCCAGTTCCTGCCGGTCCCACCAGTCCATGCGTTGCACCCGTTGAATCCCGGCCTGCGCCATCCAGGCCTCCACACCCAGCGGCACCAGGAACAGCGGAGAGCCGCCCGGCTGCGCCGCCAGCGCGCGCACCGTGCCCGCATCGAGGTGGTCGTAGTGGTTGTGGCTGATCAGCACCAGATCGATGCGGGGCAGCTGGTCCATGCCCAGCGGTGTGGGGTTGAGTCGCTCCGGGCCCGCGAACGACACCGGCGATGCACGGGGTCCGAAGTGCGGATCCACCAGAATGTTCAGGCCCGACACCTGCCACAGGGCGCTCGAATGACCCAGCCAGGTCACCGTCAGATCCCGTCCCGGGTTGTGCAGCTGCTGAAGATCGGGAGCCTGCCGGGCCACCCGTTCCGGTCGGTCGGGCGGCAGGTCGGTCTGCCGGCGTTCCCACTGCCAGCGCCAGAAACCGCCTTCGGGCGCGGGGTGCGGGGAGGGGTGGGCGTTGACGAAACCGTCAGGGCGGTGATGCGCCCGCTGGGGGTCGTAGGCCGTGTTGGGCGTGGCGCAGCCGGCCAGCAGGCTGAACACCGCAGGAATGATCAGGGCGGAAAGCGCCCATCGCCATGACACCCGCCTCATGACGCTGCCCCGGCAGTTGACGGGTGCGCCAGAGAAAAACCGATGCGGGTGCGTTCGGGCGTTGACTCGGCCATCGGGATGCCCTCATGCATGCGGGCGATGGCGGCCACGATCGACAGGCCCAGCCCATGGTGGGGGCGGTCCAGCTCGCAGCGCGAGCTGTCCACCCGGAAGAAGCGGTCGAAGAGGCGGGGCAGGTGCTGCGGCGGCACCGGCTCGCCCTGGTTCTCGACCCACAGGCGCACGCCGTTGCCGTCATCGGGGACCAGCCGCACCGTGATCCGGGTGCCGGGGGTGGCGTGGCGGATCGCGTTGCCCAGCAGGTTGGACAGGGCCCGCTTGATCAGGGGTGCGTCCACGGCAGCCAGCTGCTCGCCAGCCACCTCCACCGACAGGTCGGCCTCGCTGAGCGGGGCTTCGTGGAACTCCAGCACCTGGCGCACCAGCTCCGACAGCGCCACCGGCTCACCGCGCCGCGCCTTGACGCCGCGGTCTGCCTGGGCCAGGAACAGCATGTCGTTGACCATGCCGGCCATGCGGTTGAGTTCTTCCAGGTTGGAGGCCAGCGTGTCGGCCAGCTCGGCCGCCGGCCGTTCGCGGCTGAGCGCCAGTTCGGTCTGTCCGATCAGGTTGGCCAGCGGCGTGCGCAGCTCATGGGCCACGTCGGCATTGAAGCCCTCGAGCTGGAGGTAGGCCCGCTCCACACGCCCCATCAGCCCATTGAACTGGTCGATCACCGGCTGCAGCTCGGCCACCGGTTCGGCCAGTGACAGACGCTGGTCCAGACGCCGCACGTCGATAGCCCGTGTCTGGTCGGCCACGTCGATCAGGGGCCGCAGGCTGCAGCGCACCCGCCAGAAGGTGCCCCAGCCGGCCAGTGCACCGCCGGCAATCACCACGGCCACCAGCAGCAGCGCCATGCGTTGCCCGGTGCGCGCGTCCTGGGAACAGTCCAGCCACACGCGGGCCTGCCAGTCCTCCGACCGGGCCAGCGGCAGCTGGAAGTCGAGCGACTTGCTGGAGCGGGCCGCCACGTTGAAGCTGGGCGGTGGGTCGCGGTAGACGGTCTGCCCGGACGCATCCTTCACCTCCAGGTAGGTGCCCGGCCGGCGCTCGGCCGACCAGGCCAGCTTGGCCAGTGCCTCGGGCATGCCGCCGCGTTCCTCGCCCGCCCGCGCAATGTCCACCAGCACCTTGGCATAGTTCTGCAGCTGCTCCTGGTGCTTGTTCTTGAACAGCATCACGTTGACGGCATAAATGCAGGCCAGCAGCACCCCCAGACCCACGATGGTCTGCACCGCCAGCAGCAGCGACAGCCGCCGCCCGATGGAGTAGGCCAGCGGGGCGTGAAGGGATCCGTTGCTCATGAGCGCTCCTCCAGCACATAACCCATGCCGCGCACGTTGTGCAGCAGCTTGGGGCGGAACGGGTCGTCCATCTTGGACCGCAGGCGCCGCACCGCCACCTCGACCACGTTGGTGTCGGAGTCGAAGTTCATGTCCCACACCTGTTCGGCCAGCGTGGTGCGCGAAAGGATCTGCCCCTTGCGCCGCACCAGCAGGGCCAGCAGGGCGAATTCCTTGGCGGTCAGCTCCAGGCGGTGGCCAGCGCGCCAGGCCTTGCGGCTGATGAGGTCGATTTCCAGATCGGCCAGCGTCATGCGTGTCGGCGCCGCTTCGGCGTGTTGTGGACCGCGGCGCAGCAGCGCGCCCACACGGGCCAGCAGTTCCGAAAACGCAAACGGCTTGACCAGGTAGTCGTCGGCACCCGCCTCCAGGCCCTGCACCCGGTCCTCCACGCGGTCGCGGGCGGTGAGCATCAGCACAGGGGTCTGCCGCTTTTCCCGCAGGGCGGCCAGCACGCCGAAGCCGTCCACCCCGGGCAGCATGATGTCCAGCACGATGAGCTGGTAGTCGCCTTGCGTGGCGAGGTATCGGCCCTCGATGCCGTCGCGGGCCACATCCACCGTGTGGCCGGCTTCCGACAGACCGCGCGACACATAGTCCGCGAGCTTCGCTTCGTCTTCGACCACCAGGATGCGCATGAAAGGGTGTTGGGGAATCAGTGGGCCCGGTGATTGTCCCGAGTAACGCCCGCCCGCAGGATTACAAACATGTAATCCTGCTGTGCGACAGCTGCAAGCACCGGTTTCTACAGTCCTTCCCATGCCGCGACAACGGCATGTCTCCTCCACCACTCTCACAAGGACCTGTCATGAAACTCGCCGCCCGCGCATTCGCCTCCCTCCTCCTCGTCGGCATGACCGGCGCTGCCCTGGCCCAGTCGGCTCCCGCACCCGAGCCCAAGACCCGCGCCCAGGTCACCGCCGAAATGCTGGAAGCCCGTCGCCTTGGCCTGATGGACACCCAGGTCGAGAACTACCCCCGCCAGGCCACCGCCGTCGAGGCCGAACAGATCCGCCAGGCCGGCCTGAAGGCCGCGCAGGGCCAGACCCAGTTGTCCCGCCGCTGACCTGGTCCGGTTCTCCCCAGGTTGGTCTTGCAGGCGGCTCCCCGGAGCCGCCTTTTTTCGTGCCTTGACCGATCCGCGCAGCGGGTTGCCGCAAAAAATCAATCAATCGATTGATTTTTTTTGCTACAGTCCGCACCATGCCGCGCCCGACCAACCCTCCGCCAGCACCGCCTCCTGCCTCCGGTCCGTCCGGCCGGGGCGCGACCGCCCGCGACGTGCTGGTGATGCACGCCACCCGCATCTTTTCGAACAAGGGCTATGCGGGGGCTTCCACACGCGAAATCTGTGATGCGGCCGCCGTCAATCTGTCGGCCATCCGCTACTACTTCGGAGACAAGGCCGGCCTCTACAGGGCCGTGCTGGAGCGTCCGGTGGGGGAGATGGCGACCACCTTTGCTGGTTTCGATGCGTCCGACCTGTCGCTGGAGCAGGCCCTGCGGATGCTGCTGTGGCCCTTCGTGGAAATGCACGATGACGAGCAGATCGAAGCCCAGACCATGCGCCTGTACCTGAGGGAGATGATCGAACCCTCCGACATCTTCCGGGAAGTGGTGGGCAGTGCCATCGTGCCCGTCCACATGGCCATGTGCGAGGTGCTGGCGCGGCACAGCGGTGCCCGATCCATCGACGACGACATCCACCAGCTGGCCTTTGCCCTGGTGGCCATGGCCAACGATTACTGCATGTCGCGCGAGTTCATGAAGATGCTGGCCCCCGGCATGCTGGACCGACCGGATGCCATCCAGCGCATCGTCGACCGCCTGGTCGACTACGCCGTAGCCCTGGTCGAGGCCGAGCGCCGTCGGCGGGAAAAGACACCGGTCCGTTCGTCCCGGAAGACCTCACGATGAGTCCGACCACCCGCTTCTCACGCCCTGCCGCCGCCCTGGCGGCGATCGTCCTGACCGCCTGTGCCACGCCGGTGGCGCCGCCGCAGCCGGCAGGCGAGATGCCGGCGCTGTGGCACGCGCCACGTCCGGTGGTGGCCCACAGTGCGCCGGCCCACGAGGGACAGCCGGCGGAGCTGGGGCGCTGGTGGGCCCGGTTCGATGATCCTGCGCTGACCCGTCTGATCGACGCTGCACAGGCCCGCAACGGATCCGTGGCGGAGGCAGCTGCCCGCATCGCACAGGCGCGGGCCGAGCTGGACTCTGCCGGCGCCCGCGGGGGGCCGAGCCTCGATGCGGGCGCATCGGTCCTGCGTGGCCGTGGCAGCACCGGCGCCCTGGCCACCACCGGCAGCGTGTCGCTCGACACCTTGTGGGAACTCGATCTATGGGGGGGTGTCCGGGCGGGCCGGTCGGCGGCCCTGGCCCGGTTCGAGGCCAGCGAAGCCGCCTGGCATGACGCCCGGGTCAGCGTGGCCGCCGAAACCGCTCAGACCTATGTGCGCCTGCGCAGCTGCGATCAGCAAAGTGCCATCCAGGCCGATGACGCACAGTCGCTGGCGCGCACGGCCAGTCTGACCGACCGCAAGGTGCGGGCTGGTCTGGAGTCGCCGGCCAACGGCGCGCTGGTCCGGGCCAGCGCCGCCCAGGCGGCCGCCAGTCTGGTGGCGCAGCAGGCCCGGTGCGAGGCCTTCATCAAGAGCCTGGTGGCCCTGACTGCCCTGCAGGAGCCCGAACTGCGCAGCCTGATCCTGCCGGCCGCCGGGGCCCTGCCTCGGCCCGAGGCGTTCGAGATCGAGGCGGTGCCGGCGCGCTGGCTGGCGCAGCGACCCGACCTGCGCAACATCGAACGCCAGGCCGCTGCCGCGTTGCAGGAGGTTGATGTGGCCGAGGCCGACCGCTGGCCCCGCATCAGCCTGACCGGCTCCATCGGCCGCGCCCGCAGCCGGGGCGCGCCCGCCGGCCTGGTGTTTGAAGGCACTACCTGGTCGGTCGGCCCGACGCTCAGCCTGCCCCTGTTCGATGGTGGGCGCCGGCTGGCCGCCGTGGAAGCGGCCCGAGCCCGCTACGACGAGTCCCGAAGCCGTTACCAGCAGCGCGTGCGCGACGCGGTCCGCGAAGTCGAGACCGCCCTGATCGAACTCGATGCCGCAGCACGGCGGCAGGGTGATGCCGAACAGGCCGTGCAGGGCTACGACGCCTTTCTGCTGGCCCAGCGCCAGCGCACCGAAGCCGGACTGGGCAGCCTGCTGGAACTGGAAGAGGCCCGGCGCACCGCGCTGGCCGCCCGTTCCACCCTGATCGGCATCCAGGCCGACCGCGTGCTGGCCTGGATCGACCTGTACCGCGCCATCGGCGGTGGCTGGACCCTCGACGCTGACCAGTCCCGTCCCCATAACCCCTGACCCTTCCAGAGCACGACCATGCAAGGACCCGACGCCGAACCCGCACAGGCACCCACCCCCGGCCATCCGCCCGGCCGTGACCGCATGCTGCGCCGCCCGGTGCTGATGGCCGCCTCGGCGGTCGCCGCGCTGTCGCTGCTCCTGGGGCTGCACACCCTGGGGCGTGCCCAGCCGGCCGGGGCCACATCCCCGGGCGCCACGGCACGGCCGGCCCTCACGGTCAAGGCGGTGACGCCACAGCGCGCGGACTGGCCGTCCACCCTGGTGGCCCATGGCGGCATTGCGGCCTGGCAGGAGGTCATCATCGGACCTGAGGTCGGGGGCTACCGGCTGGCCGAGGTGCGTGCCCAGGTGGGCGACCGGGTGCGCAAGGGGCAGCTGCTCGCGCGCATCGGCAGCGAGACCATCGCGGCCGAGCTGGCCCAGACCCGTGCGGCCGCGGCCGAGGCAGCCGCACAGCTGGAAGAGGCCCGCCTCAACGCCCGTCGCGCCCGTGAGCTGTCCGAGACCGGGGCACTGTCGAGCCAGCAGGTGCAGCAATACCTCACGGCCGAGCAGACCGCCGTTGCCCGGCTCGACTCGGCGCAGGCCCGGGTCCGGGCCGACGAGCTGCGGCTGTCCCACACCCGGGTCGTGGCACCCGACGACGGCGTCATCAGCGCGCGGCAGGCCACGGTGGGCTCGCTGGCCCAGCAGGGCCAAGAGCTGTTCCGCATGATCCGCAACGACCGGCTCGAATGGCGCGCCGAAGTGACGGCCACCGAACTGGCCCGCATCCAGCCGGGCATGGCAGTGCAGCTGACCGTTCCTGGTGCCGAAGACCGGCCGGTGTCGGGCCTGGTGCGTGCCGTGGCGCCCACCATCGATCCGCAGACCCGCAATGCCATGGTGTACGTCGATCTGCCACCCGGCAGTCCGGCGCGCGCCGGCATGTTCGCCCGGGGCGAACTGGTGCTGGGCAGCCGGGCTGCCCTGAGCCTGCCGCAGTCGGCGGTGCTGCTGCGGGACGGCTTTGCCTACGTCTTCGTCGTGGGTGCCGACCAGCGCGTGACCCAGACCAAGGTGAGCACCGGCCGCCGCCAGGGCGACCGCATCGAGGTGCTGCAGGGCCTGGGTCCGCAGGACCGCGTCGTGGCCGGCAGCGTGGCCTTCCTGGCCGACGGCGATCTGGTCAAGCTGGGGAGCTGAGGCCATGGCCATCAACGTGTCGTCCTGGTCGATCCGCAACCCGATTCCGGGGGTGATGCTGTTCATCATGCTGACGCTGGCAGGGCTGATGTCCTTCCACGCCATGAAGATCCAGAGCTTCCCCGACATCGAGCTGCCCACCATCACGGTCAGCGCGTCCCTGCCGGGCGCTGCACCGCCGCAGCTGGAAACCGAGGTGGCGCGCAAGATCGAGAACGCGGTGGCCACGCTGCAGGGGCTGAAGAACCAGACCACCACCATTCAGGACGGGGTGGTCACCATCACCGCCGAGTTCCGTCTGGAAAAGCCCATTCAGGAGGCGCTGGACGATGTGCGCAACGCGGTCGCCCAGATCCGCAGCGACCTGCCGGCGGATCTGCGCGATCCGGTGGTGAGCAAGCTCTCGCTCTCGGGTTCGCCCATCCTGGTCTATGCGCTGGCCTCAGGGCGCATGGATGAAGAGGCCTTGTCCTGGTTCGTCGACAACACCGTGACCCGGCAGCTGCTGACCGTGCCGGGGGTGGGCGCCGTGTCCCGCGTTGGCGGGGTGACCCGGCAGGTGCAGGTCAACCTCGATCCGACCCGGCTGCTGGCGCTGGGCGTCACGGCGGCCGACATCTCGCGCCAGCTGCGCAGCATCCAGCAGGAGGCTTCCGGTGGTCGCACCGACCTCGGCGGCGCCGAGCAATCGTTGCGCACCCTGGCCACGGTGCAGAGCGCCGAGGAACTGGCGCGGCTGGATGTCTCCCTGCCGGATGGTCGCCGCATCCGCCTGGACCAGATCGCCACCATCACCGACACCGTGGCCGAGCGCCGCTCGACCGCACTGCTGGATGGCAAACCCGTCGTCGGGTTCGAGATCACCCGCAGCAAGGGCGCCAGCGAGATCGAGGTGGCCGACGGCGTGAATGCTGCGCTGGCCAGCCTGCAGGCCCAGCACCCTGATCTGCAGCTCACCGAGGCTTTCAACTTCGTCACCCCGGTCCGTGAAAGTTACAAGGGGTCGATGTGGCTGCTGTACGAAGGTGCCATCCTCGCTGTGCTGGTGGTGTGGCTCTTCCTGCGCGACTGGCGGGCCACCTTCATTGCCGCCACCGCCCTGCCGCTGTCGGTGATTCCGGCCTTCATCGGCATGCACTACCTGGACTTCACGCTCAACACCGTGACGCTGCTGGCCATGTCGCTGGTGGTCGGCATCCTGGTGGACGACGCCATCGTCGAGATCGAGAACATCGTGCGCCACCTGCGCATGGGCAAGACCCCGTTCGAGGCGGCCATGGAGGCGGCCGACGAGATCGGGCTGGCCGTGATCGCCACCACCTTCACCCTGATCGCGGTCTTCCTGCCCACCGCCTTCATGAGCGGCATACCGGGCAAGTTCTTCGTCCAGTTCGGCTGGACGGCGGCGCTGGCGGTGTTCGCCTCCCTGGTGGTGGCCCGCGTGCTCACGCCGATGATGGCGGCCTACATCCTCAAGCCCTGGGTGGCTGCTGCGCCGGGCAGCGAGGCATCGGGTCCCGACCCCCATGAGCCGCCCGACGGACGCCTGATGCAGACCTACATGCGCTGGGTGGCCGCCTGCCTGCGGCACCGTGCCCTGACCATGCTGGCCTCGCTGGCCCTGTTTGCGGGCGGCATTGCCGTGGCCGGCCTGCTGCCCACCGGGTTCATCCCGCCGGACGACACCGGCCAGACCCAGGTCAAGCTGGAGCTGCCCCCGGGCACCCGGTTCCAGGATTCACTGGCCCTGGCCGAGGCCGCCCGCCAGATCGTGGCGGCACACCCGGAAGTCCGCTCGGTCTACACCGCCATCGGCGGTGGCTCGGCGGGGTCCGATCCGTTTGCCGGCGGCGGTGCGGCGGCGGAGCCGCGCAAGGCCACCCTGACCATACAGACCACCCACCGCAGCGACCGGTCGATCAGCCTGCAGCAGATCGACTCCGAACTGCGCGATCGCCTGTCGGTGCTGCCCGGCGCACGGGTGCAGGTGGGCCTGGCCGGCGCGGGCGGCAGTCTGCTGCAGCTCAGCCTGTCCGGCGACGATCCGCAGACCCTGCTTGATGCTGCCCGCGCGCTGGAGGTCGAACTGCGCACCATCCCGGGCTTGGGCAACATCACGTCCAGTGCCGCCCTGATCCGCCCCGAACTGGTGGTGCGGCCCGACTTCGCCCGGGCCGCCGATCTCGGCGTGACCTCGGCCGCCATCGCCGAAACCTTGCGCATCGCCACCGCGGGTGACTTCGATCAGAGCCTGCCCAAGCTCAACCTGAGCCAGCGGCAGGTTCCCATCGTGGTCCAGCTGCCGCCCGACGCCCGTGCCGATCTCGGCCTGATCGAGCGGTTGATGGTGCCGGGCGCGCGCGGCCAGGTCATGCTGAGTCAGGTGGCCAGCGTGAGCATCGACAGCGGCCCGGCCCAGATCGACCGTTTCAACCGGCTGCGCAATGTCAACTTCACCGTCGAGCTGAACAACCAGCCGCTGGGGGAAGTGCAGGCCCGCGTCGACCAGCTGCCCACGCTGCAGCAGTTGCCACCCGGGGTGAAGCGGACCAACCTGGGCGACGCCGAGGTCATGGCCGAACTCTTCACCAGCTTCGGCCTGGCCATGCTCACCGGCGTGCTGTGCATCTACGTGGTGCTGGTGCTGCTCTTCAAGGACTTCCTGCAGCCCGGCACCATCCTGACCGCGCTGTTCCTCTCGATCCCAGGCGCCTTCATCGCCCTGCTGCTCACCGGCAAGGCGCTGTCGATGCCGGCCATGATCGGCCTGATCATGCTCATCGGCATTGCCACCAAGAACTCCATCCTGCTGGTGGACTACGCCATCCTGGCGCGCAGGGCGGGCATGGGGCGAACCGAGGCCTTGCTGGATGCCTGTCACAAGCGTGCCCGGCCCATCATCATGACCAGCCTGGCCATGGGCGCGGGCATGCTGCCGATCGCCCTGGGCATCGGTGCCGACCCCAGCTTCCGTTCGCCCATGGCCATCGCCGTCATCGGCGGGCTCATCACCAGCACCGTGCTGTCGCTGCTGGTGGTGCCGGTGGCCTATGCCCTGGTCGACGACCTGGAAGGCATCCTGGGCCGCCTGCGGCCCGGCGCACGGTCTAGGGATGCTGACGGCACGGGTCCGGACGTGGCAGAACCCCCTCGTCCCGGGCTTGCCTGAGCGAGCGCCAGGCGGCCTGCCACAGGGGTACCGAGGCGCGTGAACCCTCGTGCACCGGGACCGAGGTGCCTGGTGCATCGAGTGCGGCCATCAGGTCGGCGTGGGTCACCCAGACCCACTGCTCCCGCTCGACATCGGTGCAGCGCCGGGGCTGTGCAATCACGGAGACGGGTACGTGGGGAACCTCGACCACGAAGGTGTGGAACCGGCCGCTGGCTGCCACCGAGGGACCGCTGGCCTTCTCCGCTGCCGCCGGCAAGGGTGCGATGCTGCAGTTGGATTCCTCGTGCAGCTCGCGCAGGGCGGTCTGCAGCGGTGTCTCGCCGGGCTCGGCCCGCCCGCCCAGATGGCCCCAGCCGCCGCGGCCCGGCGCCGGGTCCAGCGCCAGCAGATACAGGGCCTGCCCGTCCTGGCAGGCATAGGCGGCTGCGCCAGCGGGCGGACCGCTGGCTGCCCACGCAGGCCAGGCGAAGGCCAGCAGCCATGCCGGTGCCAGCCATGATCGGTGCAGCAGGCGAAACATTCAGAGCAGCGTGGTGACGGGGATCAGCAGACCCAGACCATAACCGAGCCCCAGCCCGACCAGCACATCGGACGGAAAGTGCGCGCCCGCCTGAATCCGGGCCCAGCCGGTTGCGATGGCCACCGGCCCCAGCCACCCCAGCAAGGGCGCGACCGCCACCAGCGGGAGGGTGCAGCCCGCCAGGAAGGCCAGCACGGTGGCGTGGGTGCTGGGCATGCCGCCACGTGCCGAATGGCCGAGGTGGTTGGGGCACAGGCCCAGGGCGAAGGGTCGTGGTGCGTTCAGGTACCGCGCCAGGCGCTTGCAGCCCAGCTGGACCAGTCCGGCCAGCAGCAGGCCGAGCAGCATGGCCGGCCCCAGGCCGTGCACCAGCGCTGCATGGGCCATGACGGCAGCCACCAGCCAGCCGCTGTGGCGTGCCAGCCAGAGCGCCAGCTTCAGCCGAAACGGGTGGACATCCTGACCCGCCCCCAGCTGGCGCATGAGTGCCCAGTCGGCACTGCGGAACACCAGCGGCTGGGGAGGGCCGAACGGAAAGGGGGAGGGGGCAGACATGACCCGAGGGTCGTGTGCTGCCGTGTCAGACCTGTGACGCCCGACCGGTTGCTGCGGGTTTCAGCCGGGCCGATGGTCGCGGTACTGTCTCAGTGGTCGTCGCCCGGCTTGTCGCGGGTCAGCCGTTCGGCGAACGAGATGCCGATGGCCGACAGCACAAAGGTGAAGTGGATCACCGCCACCACCGCCACGATCTGGATGTTCTCCAGGCTCAGGTCGCCGCTCAGGTAGGTCTTGAGCGCGTGCACGCCCGAGATGGAAATGATGGCGAAGGCCAGCTTGAGCTTGAGGTTGTAGGTGTTGACATGGTCCAGCCAGTCCGGCTTTTTCATGTCCTTGCTGTCGAAATGGCCGGTGGTCACGAACAGCGACACGCCGGCCAGCGCCACCACCCAGACCAGCTGGGCCACCATGGTCATGTCGACCAGTTCCAGCACCTTGATGATCAGGTCGATCTTCTCCAGATCGCCGGTCAGCAGGGTGGTCATCAGCTTGTAGGTCTCCACCAGGAACTTGCCCAGGATGCCCAGGATGATGGTCACCAGCCCCACATAGAAGAAGAGCATGGTGAAACGCATGCCATAGAGCAGCGAGCCGATGCTGGAGAGCAGTTTTTCCATGGAGAGGGGCGGTGGTGAAGAGCGCGCCAGAATACCACCGCGCTCTTGTCCCGGCCGGCGCCGGGACAGAGCCGTCAGGCAGCGGCGAACACCCGTTCCATTTCGCGACGGAACCGGACCGCTGTGGCGTTGGCGTCGAATGCCACATCGTTCCAGCTCACCGGCTGGCCGGCCGCCACCGGCCGCAGCAGCTTCACGCCGTGGGCCAGGCCCAGCGGTAGTCCACCGAGCGCGAGCGATTCGCTGGCCGGCAGCAGCTTGCCGTAGACGGTGTAACCGCCTTCGCCATCGAGCACCTCGCCCGCCTGCAGATCGCGCTTGGCCGTGGCCACCACGTCGCCGTTCCAGCCCATGGGTGCGCCGGTGGATTCGCCCCGGATGCCGATGGAGGCCACCGTGATGCCCAGCTCCAGGCCGATCAGGTGGAACGGCTTGTACATGCTGGAGTACTGGCCGCTGGGGTCGGTGACCAGGCCGTATTCCTTGAAGCAGCGGGCCACGTACTCGCTGTCGGCGGCAAAGGTGGCGTACACACCCCATCGCAGGTCGCGGAACACCGGTCGGGTGTCGCGCTCCACGCTGGAGATCACCTCCACCTGACCGGGCTGGTCCAGGATGCCGCCGTGCTCGCGCGGCTTGAGGATGCGGGCCAGATCATCCACGCCCACCGCCGGGAACTTCAGTCCGCTGGGGGCTGCCAGGCCGGTGGCGTTGGCCACGGCCGCCATCTCGATGGCACTCTTGGTGCCGTCCAGGAAGCTGTTGAACATCTGCGCGTTCATGCCGCCCCGGGCGGCGTCCTCGGCGGTCAGACCGTAGTGGTTCCACACCGTGTCCGGCGTGCTGGCGTGGTAGCTCGGCAGGTACTTGGTGCCCTTGCCGGCTGCCACCACGCGCAAGCCGGCAGCGCGCGCCCAGTCGACCATCTCGCAGATGAGCGCAGGCTGGTCGCCGTAGGCCAGCGAGTACACGATGCCTGCCTCGTCCGCCCGTCGCTTGAGCAGCGGGCCGGCCAGCGCGTCGGCTTCCACGTTGACCATCACGATGTGCTTGCGGTGCTCGCAGCAGGCCAGCACATGGGCGATGCCCACGGCCGGGTTGCCGGTGGAGTCGATGACGATGTCCACATGCGGCGAGGCGATCAGCGCCATGTTGTCGTCGATGATGGCGGTGTTGCCCAGGCGCGCTGCCTCGTCCAGGCTGCGGGCCGCGAAGGCCTCGTCCTTCCAGCCCACGTTGCGCAGTGCAGCCCGCGCGCGGTCCGGTGACAGGTCGGCAATGCCCACCAGATGGATGCCGGGCGTGCGCGGCACCTGCGAGAGGTACATGGAGCCGAACTTGCCGGCGCCGATCATGCCGACACGAAGGGGTTGGCCGGCAGCGGCGCGCTGCTGGAGGCGGGCGTACAGGTTCATGGACTCTCTGCAGGTGGTGGAAGGGATCAGGCGCTCGGGAACGGCATCTCGCGCAGCGGCTTGCCGGTCAGGCGGGCCAGGGCGTTGGCAAAGGCCGGTGCCAGCGGCGGCAGGCCCGGCTCGCCCATGCCGGTGGGCGCATCGCCACTGGGCACGGTGTGCACGCTGATCTGCGGCATGTCGGTGATGCGGGGCACCACGTAATCGCCGAAGTTCTGCTGCTCCACCACCCCGTCCTTGAGTGTGACGGCCGCACCGGGCAGGCACATGCCCAGACCCATCAACGCGCCGCCCTGCACCTGGGCTTCCACCGTGCGCGGGTTCACCACCAGGTTGCAGTGCACCCCGGCCGTGACCTTGTGCAGCACCGGCTGGCCGTTCTGGACCGAGGCTTCGACCACGAAGGCCACCACCGACTCGAACGACTCGTGCACCGCCACGCCCCAGGCGCGTCCGGCGGGGAGTGCCTGCTTGCCGTAGCCGCTCTTCTCCACCGCCAGCTGCAGGGCGGCGGTGTGGCGCGGGTGCTGGCTGCCGAACATCTTGAGGCGGTAGGCCACCGGATCCTGGTTGGTCTCGCGGGCGATCTGGTCGATCAGCGTTTCCATGACGAAGGCGGTGTGGGTGCTGCCCACGCTGCGCCACCACAGCACCGGCACGTTCACCTTGGGGTGGTGCACCGTCAGGCGCATGGGCAGCGGGTAGGGCGCACGCATGCCCTCCACGGCGGTGGCGTCCACGCCGTTCTTGACCATGCCCGACTCGAAGGGGCTGCCGGTGACGATGGACTGGCCCACGATCACATGGTCCCAGGCCAGCACCTGACCGCTGGCGTCGAAGCCGATGCGGGCGGTGTGCAGGTGCATGGGGCGGTAGTAGCCGCCCTTGATGTCGTCCTCGCGGCTCCACACGGTGCGGATGGGCGCGCGCACACCGGCCGCCAGTGCCGCCTTGGCAATGCCGCAGGCTTCCACCACATAGTCGCTGGTGGGAATGGCGCGGCGGCCGAAACCACCCCCGGCCGACTGCACCTGCACCTTCACCTGCTCGGGCTTGAGGCCCAGCGCGGCGGCGGCGGCCATGCCGTCCAGTCCCGGCATCTGCGAGCCCATCCACAGCGTGGCGGCCTTGCCATCGAAATCCACCGTGCAGTTCAGCGGCTCCATGGGCGCATGGGCCAGGTAGGGGAACACGAACTCGGCCTCGATGGTCCTGGGGGCGTTGGCCAGCGGCGCCATGTCGGCGTCGAAGTGCTTGGCGCCCGGCTGCTTTGCCAGCTCGCGGTACTGGGCCAGCTGGCGCTGGCTGTCCACCTTCTCGACCTGGCTGGTGTCCCAGTCGAGCTTGAGCGCCTCGCGGGCGGTGCGGGCCGGCCAGTAGCCGTCGGCCACGATGGCAATGCCCTCGGCGCCCCGGTCCAGCGGCACGCGCAGCACCGCCTTCACGCCTTTCACGGCGCGGGCGGCGGCATCGTCCACCGACTTCAGGCGGGCGCCGAACACCGGTGGCCGCGCCACCACGGCGGTGAGCTGACCCGGGCGGGCCATGTCGATGCCGAAGCTCTGGCGGCCGCTGCTCTTGGCCGCAGCGTCCAGCCGGCCGGTGGGCTGGCCGATCAGGCGGAACTGCTTCGGGTCCTTGAGACTGACCTGGGTCGGCACCGGCAGGGCCATGGCGGCCTGGGCCAGCTCGCCGTAGCCGGCGCGCCGGCCACCGGGGCCGATCACCACGCCGGCCTGGGTGCGCAGGCTGGCTGCGTCCACACCCCAGCGGGCGGCAGCGGCCTGCACCAGCATGGCCCGCGTGCGGGCGCCGAGTTCACGGTACTGGGTGAAGCTGTTCTTGATGGAATTCGATCCACCGGTGAGGTGCAGGCCCCACAGCGGGTCGGCGTAGGCCGCGTCATTGGTGCCCAGCTGGCTGCGCACGCGCGACCAGTCGGCATCCAGCTCGTCGGCCAGGATCATGGGCAGGGCGGTCTGGATGCCCTGGCCGAATTCCAGCCGGTTCACCGTGATGGTGACGGTGCCGTCCGGGGCAATCGCCACGAAGGCGCCGGGCTGCTGCACCGGCTTGAGGCCGGCCGGCGCCGGGGCGCTCTGGCTCTGGGCGGCCATCGGGAAGAGACCCAGGGCAAAGCCGCTGGCCACGGTCATCTTGAGGAAGCTGCGGCGCGGCAGTTCGGCCAGGGGCGCGTCGCCGTGGCGGGCCAGCAGGTGCTGCAGGCCCGGGGGGAGTTCGTGCAGGGAGGCGTTGAACATGGTCTTCCTCCTTCAGGCCAGGGCCTGGGCGGCATCGGCCACGGCGGCGCGGATGCGGGCATAGGTGCCGCAGCGGCACACGTTGCCGGCCATGGCGGCATCGATGTCGGCTTCGCTGGGCTTCTGGCCCTTGGGCAGCGACTTCAGGAACGCGGCGGCGCTCATGATCTGGCCGCTCTGGCAGTAGCCGCACTGGGCCACGTCGTGCTTGATCCAGGCGTCGCGCACCGCGCGGCCCACCGGGTCGTCGCTGGTCACGGATTCGATGGTGGTGATCTTGCGGCCCTCGACGCTGGAGATCGGTGTGACGCACGAGCGGATGGCCTGGCCGTCCACATGCACCGTGCAGGCGCCGCACAGGGCGGCACCGCAGCCGAACTTGGTGCCGGTCAGGCCCAGGGTGTCGCGCAGGGCCCAGAGCACCGGGGTGGAGGGATCGATGTCGACCTGCTGGTTGCGGCCGTTGACGTTCAGAGTGGTCATGGTTGCTCCTGAATGAGGACGGCAGTGTCGGGGGGCTGTGGCCTGCGGCGGTAGCCTGAACCTGCGCGATGTTTGCCCAATCCTGTGACCATACTGCAGGATCGGGTCGGTCTGGGTAGCATCCGCGTCACCCCAGCCGAAGCCTGCCGCCATGACCTTTTCTGCCGACGCCCTGAGCGATGCCCGATCCTCTCTGGCCCGGCGCATCCTGCGCCGCGCCGGCCCCGGCCAGCTGCTGCGGCCGCCGGAGTTGCCCGGACTCATGCTCATCCGCCAGGACAACGCGTTGCTGGACAACTGCGCCGTGTACGAGCCCTGCGTGGCGCTCATCGTGCAGGGCCGCAAGCGGGTGCTGCTGGGTGACGAGGTCCTCAACTACGGCGAAGACCGCTACCTGATCGCCTCCATGGACCTGCCGGTGCGCACGGCCGTGCTCGAAGCCTCCCCCGAGCGCCCCTACCTGGGCCTGGCCCTGCGGCTGGACTGGCGCGAGCTGAACTCACTGATGCTGGAAGTGCCGGCACCTGCACCCGGCCGCAAGGCGGTGGCGCCCGACAGCCGCGCCATGACGACCGGCGCCCTGTCGCTGCCGCTGCTGCAGGCCTTCGACCGCCTGCTGGAGCTGCTGGACCAACCGCAGGACATCGGCGCCCTCGCGCCCCTGATCCAGCGCGAGATCCACTACCGTCTGCTCACCGGCGAGGCCGGTGCACGGCTGCGCCAGATTGCCACCGTGGACACGCAGAGCCACCAGGTGGCCCGGGCCATTGCCCGCATCAATGCCCAGTTCCATCAGCCGCTGCGGGTCGAGGAGCTGGCCCGCGAGGCCGGCATGGGCCTGTCCACCTTTCACCACCACTTCAAGCACCTCACCGCCATGACGCCGCTGCAATACCAGAAGCAGCTGCGCTTGAACGAAGCGCGCCGGCTGATGCTGTCGCAGCGGCTCGATGCCTCCACCGCCGCCTTCCGCGTGGGGTACGAGAGCCCGTCTCAGTTCAGCCGCGAGTACCGACGCCTGTTCGGCGTGCCGCCCTCGCGCGATGTGGCGGGGCTGCGATCGGTGGCCGAGCCGCTGCCGGCCTGATCAGCCCGCCACGGCGGCGGGAATCCAGGTCAGCAGGCGGTCCCGCACGTTGGCTGGTGTGTCCAGGTGGCCGCCACCCACCTCCACGAACTGCGAGCGCGGGTTGCCCGGCAGCTTGTCCACGAAATAGCCGCGCACGCCCTTGAACAACGGGTCGGATTCGCCGATGGCGGTGAACACCGGCACGCTGGCCGGCACCCGGGGCGCGGTCACGCCCATGTCGGCATCCGAGTCGGGATCGAACCAGGTCAGGTACTTGCGGGCGGTGGTCACCACCGGCATGCGCCGGCCCTGGTTGATGTCGGTGAAGCGTTCCACGCTGTCGCCCTTGCCGGCGGCCACCAGCGCCCGTGCCTCGTCCACGCTGTCACGCACCGCCTTGAGGGCCGGCACCGTGTAGTAGCCGCGCGGCACATGGCCCGGTGCCAGCAGCACCAGCGCATGCACCGTGCCGCCGCGCGCGGCAAAGCCCATGGCGGCCGGCACGCCCATGCTGTGGCCGGCCAGCACGATGCGCTCGGCCCCCTGGTCCTGCAGCGCCTTCACATGGGTGGCGATCTCCTGCATGGCCTGGTCCCAGTCGCCTTCCAGATAACGGTTGCGCGACCACGGCATGTCGGGGAACAGCACATTCCAGCCGGTCGCCTCGAAAGCCGTCTTCAGCCCCGCCATGCTCGGGTCCTGGTTGCTGCCCGGGTTCTTGCCGTGCAGCAGCAGCACGCCGATCTTCGGCCCCGTCGGCTGGGCCAGGGCCGGAAAAGCGGAAGCGCCCAGGGCGCAGCCCATGAGCGCAGGGATGAACGCATGGAACTGGCGGCGTCGCATGGCGGGTCTCCTGTCCGGCATCTGCGGCCGGTCGGACCATTATGGCGACGCCGCCACCTGCATCAGCGCACGTTGGCGCAGTTGGCGTAGAAGGTGGTGGTGGCCGGCCAGTCGGAGAACACGCCGATCACGCCGACTTCCTTGGCCAGCACGTCGAGCACGCGGTACACGTCGCCTTCGCGCTGGATGGCGCTGTCGAAGTTCTGGAAATAGAAGCCGTTGTTGCCGTCGGCCAGGATGCCGGAGCGCTCCAGCGTCCAGGTGATGATGTCCAGCCCGGCGGCGCGCGCGTTGCGTGCATAGACCGAGGGCACGATGCGGCCGTTGCCGTCGGTGCTGAGCAGCGCAAAGATCGGCGGGGCCACGATGCGGATGCCCTGGGCCTTGTATTCACGCAGCTGCTGGGCGGTGGGCAGGTCGGCGTTGGTGTTGGCGTCGTCCAGGAACACGGCCTGGCGACCGAAGTCGGGCGTGTTGCGCACCCAGTACAGCACGTCGCGCTGGTCGAAGGACTGCGGCCACACGCGGCTGGGGTGCACGCCGGCCTGGCGGTATTCGTCGATCAGCTTCTGGGCATAGGCCTCCTGGGTGAAGCCGTTGAAGGGCATGTCCACCACCGGGCTCTTGAGCTCGGGCGTCATCTTCACACCCAGCTTCTTGAACAGCTCGATGCTTTCCTTGTGGGTCAGCAACGTGCCGCTGGTGGGGCCGGCATAGAGATCGGTGCGCCAGTTGGCGGTGCCGCCCAGGTATTCCTGCACGGTGCGGGCGCGCGGGTTGGATGCGTCCATCTTGCCGCGCAGGGTCTTGAATTCGGCCAGTGTGATGTCGCTGGTGCGGCATTCGGCGCTGGCCGCCTTGGTCAGCTGACCGTCCGGCCCGAAGGTGGCCGGCGTGAACGGGGTGGTGCACTTGGCGGCCAGGGGCGTGGCCAGGATGTTGGTGGTGGTGTGCAGGTCGTTCTGGGCGTGACGGCAGACCAGTTCCTTGTCCTTGGTGAAGGCCACGTCGCATTCCAGAATGCCGGCGCCCATGCGGGCTGCGGCCACGTACGACTCCACCGTGTGTTCAGGGAATTGCAGCGGGGCGCCGCGGTGGCCGATGGAGAAATCGCTGGGCTTGAAGCGGCCGTTGCGGGCGCACTGCTGCAGCTGCTGCTTGAGCGGGCTCTCGGCCATGTCGTCGGCCAGGAAGAACGGACGCGGGCCCAGCTCGACCTGGTTCGGACGCTCGATGCCGCGCAGGTCGCGGTCGTGGCGGTGGTGGTCACGGTGGTCGCGCGGGCCAGTGGCCATGGCGCTGGTGCCGAGCGTCAGCGCGGCCAGGGCGGCAAGAATGAATCGCATGGATACCTCCTCGGGTGCAAGAGTGCTGTTGGGGTGTGGCGCAGGCAAGGCCCGCGCCTCCATGCTGGAAGCGCTCTGTGGAAGTGCCGTGGCAGCTGCGTGGCAGTTCCGTGGCACCCGGAGGGTGTCAGCGACCGGCGCTCAGTTCAGCGCGCGGTGATCGGTGTCGGCCCGTTGCAGCCGCTCGATGTGACGCTCCCACTGCGGCGCCAGTTCCCGGCCGGTGAAGGGCCACGGGCTGAGCGGGCGCGGCTCGAACAGCAGCAGCGGGTTGCGGGCGGTGCAGGCCTGACGGGCATGCAGGCCCTGCGCGGGCTGTTCGGTGGTCTGACCCCAGATCATGTGGTGCTCCTGAGCGGGCATTCGCGTGACATGCCTGCACTATCGGCCGTCACCCCGCCGGACTTGACCCTGCAGCAGCTGGGAGATGTCCAGCGCGGCGGCCTGCAGGGCCGGCAGCATCAGCCGGCGCATCTGGGTGGCGCTGTGCCGGCTGGCGTGGCCCGACACGTTGAGGGCGGCCACGGCACGCCCCGACACATCGCGCACCGCCACCGCCATGGAGATCAGGCCGTCTTCCAGTTCCTGGTCCACCAGCGCCCAGCCCTGTCGGCGTGCCTTGTGCACCTCGGTCAGCAGGGCGGGCACATCGGTGAGGGTGTGGCGGGTGCGGGACTGAAGGTCGCTGGCGTTCAGGCGTTCGCGCAGCGCGCCGTCGTCGAGGTCGGCCAGCAGAACCCGGCCCATCGAGGTGCAGAAGGCCGGCAGGCGCGAACCCACGCCCAGGTTCACCGAGAGGATCTGGTGGGTGTGCACCCGCATCACGTAGACGATGTCGGTGCCGTCCAGCACGGCCGCCGAGCACGACTCGCCCAACTGCTCCGACAGCCGCTCCATCACCGGCCCGGCCAGGTGCCACAGCGGCATGGACGACAGGTAGGCCATGCCCAGCTCCAGGATGCGCGGCGTGAGGCGGAAGAGCTTGCCGTCGCTCTCCACATAGCCCAGGGTCTGCAGCGTGAGCAGGATGCGCCGTGCCCCGGCACGGCTGAGTCCGCTGCGCTCGGCCACGCTGCTGAGCGTCTGCTCGGGCGCATCGGCACTGAACGAACGGATCACACCCAGCCCGCGCGCGAACGACTGCACATAGCCATCGCCCGGCACGGGGGCGTCGGCGGATCGGGCGGCGGTCTGGGCCATGGCGGGACTCCGGCGTAAAATTCAAATGACGAACACTTGTTCGATATTAGAACAAACGGAGACAGCCCTTGATCAACAAGATCGCCCCGTCCGTCGAGGCGGCGCTGGCCGGCATTCCCGATGGCGCCACGGTGCTCATCGGCGGCTTCGGCACCGCCGGCATCCCCGACGAACTCATCGACGGCCTGATCGCGCAGGGTGCGCGCGATCTGACCGTGGTCAACAACAACGCCGGCAACGGCGACCACGGTCTGGCCGCCCTGCTGGCCACCGGCCGGGTGCGCAAGGTCATCTGCAGCTTTCCGCGCCAGGCCGACAGCCATGTGTTCGACGGCCTTTACCGCAGTGGCAAGCTCGAGCTGGAGCTGGTGCCCCAGGGCAACCTGGCCGAGCGGCTGCGTGCGGCCGGGGCCGGCATCGGCGCCTTCTTCACGCCCACCGGCTACGGCACCGAGCTGGCGAACAACCCTGATGGCACGCCGAAGGAAACGCGGGTCATCAACGGCCGCCCGTACGTGCTCGAGTACCCGATCCATGGCGATGTGGCCCTCATCCGCGCCGAGCGCGGCGATCGCTGGGGCAACCTCACCTACCGCAAGGCGGCGCGCAACTTCGGGCCGGTCATGGCCACCGCCGCGCGCCGCACCGTGGCCAGCGTGTTCGATGTGGTCGAGCTTGGCGCGCTCGATCCGGAGGCCGTCATCACCCCGGGCATCCATGTGACGTCGGTGGTGCAGGTGCCCCGCACCGCCACCCGGGCCGGCGGCCTGAAGGAGGCCGCATGAGCGAAGCCCGTCACCAGCGCCGCAGCAAGGACGAGCTGGCCCGCCGCGTCGCGCAGGACATTCCGGACGGTGCCTATGTCAACCTGGGCATAGGCCAGCCCACGCTGGTGGCCAACCACATACCGGCCGGCCGCGAGGTGGTGCTGCACAGCGAGAACGGCATCCTGGGGGTGGGCCCGGCACCCGCCGCCGGCGCCGAAGACTACGACCTCATCAACGCCGGCAAGCAGCCGGTCACTCTGTTGCCCGGTGGCGCCTTCTTTCACCATGCCGACAGCTTCGCCATGATGCGTGGCGGGCACCTGGACATCTGCGTGCTGGGCGCCTTTCAGGTGTCGGCCACCGGCGATCTGGCCAACTGGAGCACCGGCGAGCCGGGCAGCATTCCGGCCGTGGGCGGTGCCATGGACCTGGCCACCGGCGCCCGCCAGACCTGGGTGATGATGGACCTGCTGACCCGACAGGGGCAGAGCAAGGTGGTGTCCGCCTGCACCTACCCGCTCACCGGCATCGCCTGCGTCAAACGCATCTACACCGACCTGGCCACGCTGGCCTGCACGCCGGAGGGCCTGCGGCTCATCGACACCGTCGAAGGCCTGTCGCGCGCGGAACTCGAACAGCTCGTCGGCCTGCCGATCATGGCCTGACCCGATCACGAAAACCGATCCTCACACCGGAGACAACATGACCCAAGCCTTCATCTGCGACGCCATCCGCACCCCCTTCGGCCGTTACGGCGGCGCCTTGTCCAGCGTGCGCACCGACGACCTCGGCGCCATCCCCATCCGCGCCCTGATGGAGCGCAACCCCGGTGTGGACTGGGCTGCCGTGACCGACGTGCTCTACGGCTGTGCCAACCAGGCCGGCGAGGACAACCGCAACGTGGCCCACATGGCCAGCCTGCTGGCCGGCCTGCCCATCGACGTGCCGGGTGCCACCATCAACCGCCTGTGCGGCTCGGGGCTCGATGCGGTGGGGACGGCGGCCCGCGCCATCCGTGCCGGTGAGGCCGGGCTGATGATCGCCGGCGGCGTGGAGAGCATGAGCCGCGCGCCCTTCGTCATGCCCAAGGCCGAATCCGCCTTCAGCCGCAGCAACGCGGTGTACGACACCACCATCGGCTGGCGCTTCATCAACAAGCTGATGAAGGAGAAGTACGGCGTCGATTCCATGCCCGAGACCGCCGAGAACGTGGCCACCGACCACGGCATCGAGCGCGAGGCCCAGGACCGCATGGCCCTGGCCAGCCAGATGAAAGCGGTGGCAGCCCAGAAGGCGGGTCATCTGGCGCGCGAGATCGTGCCGGTGAGCATTGCGCAGAAGAAGGGCGACCCGGTGGTGGTGAGTGCCGACGAGCACCCGCGCGAGACCAGCCTGGAGTCGTTGGCCAGGCTCAAGGGTGTGGTGCGCCCCGATGGCACCGTGACCGCCGGCAACGCCAGCGGCGTGAACGATGGCGCCTGCGCCCTGTTGCGGGCCGACGAGGCCAGCGCGGCGAAGAACGGCCTCACACCGAAAGCCCGTGTGGTGGGCATGGCCACCGCCGGTGTGGCGCCCCGCGTCATGGGCATCGGACCGGCACCGGCCACGCAGAAGCTCATGGCCCAGACCGGCCTGAGCCTGGCGAAGATGGACGTGATCGAGCTCAACGAAGCCTTCGCAGCCCAGGGCCTGGCGGTGCTGCGCATGCTCGGGCTGCCGGACGACGACGAGCGCGTCAATGCCTGGGGCGGTGCCATCGCGTTGGGTCACCCCCTGGGCGCCAGCGGTGCGCGGCTGGTCACCACAGCGGTCAATCGCCTGCACGCCACCGGCGGGCGCTATGCCCTGTGCACCATGTGCATCGGCGTGGGGCAGGGCATTGCGCTGGTGATCGAACGGGTCTGACGTCGGGTCGGCACCACGTCCGCAGGGGGTGGTTAGGTCTTCGGTACGCACTTTCTCACGCCATGGCGGCCAGATCGTGCGGCTGGCATGCATGCCCGGCCGGGTAGCCTTATGCTTTCGGATCACCCCGCCGCACGCCATGAACCCAGCCGACCCGAACCGCCCGCCTTTCAAGATCCTGATCATCGACGACGAGCCCAGCATCGTGCATGTGCTGGCCCGCACGTTGCTCGGCATGGGGATGCTGCGCTTCGCGGTGCGCGGAGAGGACGCCCTGCGCGTGCTGTCGGAAGATCCGCAGGATCTGGTGCTGACCGACGCCGACATGCCGGACATCTCCGGCTTCGAGATCATCGAGCGCATGCGCCAGGATCCGCGCATGGCCAAGACCCCGGTGATCATGGTCACCGGCCACTCGGCTCCACAGATCCGCGAACATGCGCAGGAGCTCGGTGTGTCCGAGTTCATGGTCAAGCCCATCGACCGTGATCTGCTCAAGGCCACGGTCCAGCGGCTGCTGGGTGGCGAGCCCGCCGCGCCCGCTCCCTCGGCGGCTGTGGAAGTGACTGCACCGGCCGCACCCGCTGCACCGGCTGCCGAACCGCCTGCGCCGCCGAGCAGCGTGGCCTCCATGCTGCTGGACCGTGTGGCCAGCATCCTGGAGGAGATCGACGCCTTGCGCGCCGGTGGTGCTCAACCCGACGCCCAGCGCCTGGCCACTTCCCTGACCAACATCGAAGACGCCTGCGGCGACATGACCCGGCAGATCATCCAGCTCAACGAAGTTCACACCCGATCGAGCTGAGACCAGCTGGCAGCCTGGTCCGCTGTGGCCAGCAGGCCATGCAGCCGCGCCGGCGACACCGGCGGATTGAGCACCACCACCCGCTGCAGCCGTGCTTCCCGGGCGGTCAGCAGTGAGGTGTCGGTGGTGATCAGGATGATCGGCAGATCGGGGCGCGTGACGTTGCGCAGCGCCTCCATGCATTCCCAGACACGGTGCGTCGGTTCGGGCCAGGCCATCAATATGGCTGCATCGGCATCCGCCAGCGCCTTGGCCGATGTGCGGCCGCATTCCGGCAAGACCACTTCGCATGACCAGCTGTCCAGCAAGCAGCGCAGCCAAGCCCCGCCTTCGGCATCGGCCTGCACCAGCACCCGTCGCCGCAGGGCGGTCTGACGGAACACCGGCTGCACTTCAGCCGCCACCACCGGAGCCGCCGGCATCAGAACGGACGCCGGTGCCGGCCCGTGGATCCCAAGGGCCAGGGGCACCTCGATGGTGAAGCACGAACCGCGTCCCACTGTCGAACGCAGTCCTATCCTCAGGCCCAGCATGCTGGCACAGCTGCGCACGATGGCCAGACCCAGCCCGACGCCCTTGCGGCTGTCGTTGTCGCACTCGACCCGGTAGAACTCCCGGAAGACCGCGTCCTGCTGCTCCGGTGGAATGCCGATGCCGGTGTCCCACACCTGCAGAAGCAGCCAGGCTCCGCGCCGGCGGCAGGTCAGCAGCACACCGCCCTGCAGCGTGTACTGCAGCGCATTCACCACCAGGTTGGAGAGCATCCGCTCCAGCAGGATCGGATCGCTCGTCACCACCGCCTGGGTCGATGCCACACCGAACCGCAGCCCTTTCAGCCGGGCAGCACCCCGGTGGTTCAGGCGCAGCCGGCTCAGGATCGGCTCCAGATCGAAGGTCTGCAGATTGGGCGTCATCTGTCCCGACTCCAGCCGCGACAGGGCCAGCACCGAATCCAGCAGCGACTCCATCGACGCCAGCGACTGCGCCATGTGTTCCAGAATGCCGGCGGCAGCGACCGGGTCGGCGGGTCGCCGCAGCTCCTCCACGAACAGACCCAGGGCGTGCATCGGCTGCCGCAGGTCGTGGCTGATGGCCGCCATGAACCTCGACTTGGACTGGTTGGACCGTTCCGCCTTGAGCTTCTGGGCCACCAGTTGCGCACGGCGCTGGGCCCAGTGATCAAGCCGGCTGTGCCGGGCCAGATCGGTGAACACGCCGATCACCCGCTCGGTCTGCCCCGATGGGCCCACCATGGGCTGGCGCACCACGCTCACTGGCCAGCGCGTGCCATTGCGCCGCACCAGCTGCAGCCGCTGGCTGCCCGCTTCAGCCCATCGGCTGCGCAGCTCCATGGACGCCGGTGCAATCAGATCGTCCAGGCTGAGCTTCGACAGCTCCGTGGCCGACCAGCCCAGCGATCGGGCCAGGTCGGGCGATACCTCCAGCACCTGCCCGTCGGGTTGCCAGGACATCAGCAGTGGAGCCGGCTGGCTCGATGGCCGACGCCTGCCAGTCCGATCGGCCCATTCGATGGCGGCATCCAGCAGGCGCAGCAGCGTCGGGCCATCCAGGTCGCTGGATCGGACCGTGCGAAACACGCCGATGCCCATCAGACAGGCATCCTGATCGCTGTCCTCTTCCTGGACCACCAGAATGACGGGCAGGATGGCCGCGACACCCTCCAGCCAGTCCCGCAGGCCACCGGCTCGGCCTGGAGGGTGATTGCGCTCGATCAGCACCACCCCCGGTGTCCGCTCCTTCATCAGGTCCAGCGCCTGATCCAGGCTGTAAGCCGCCTGCAGCCGCCACTTCTGCGGAGGCAGCAGCCGCTCCAGCGCTTGCATCTGCTGGCGTGTGTGGCACACCAGCAGCAATTCGGCGGGCACGGGTTCAGCCCCATCCGTCGGGACGGATTCCAGAGGCGGCGCAGAGTGGTGCATGGTGGCGTTCCAGCTGCTGGTCGGTCGAAATCAGCCAGCCATCAGAAGTGATGAAATAATTCGATAATCTACAATTTACATTGATATTCGGATAAAAATTAAGTCATAGGTAATATCTTGTGAGAATGTCTGACGACAGGACGGGTGGTGCATATGGCAGACATGAGGCAGTTCAAGCTGCCGAAGTCGCTGCGCCACCCGAGCGCCTGATCGAAGGCCCGCCTCTCAAGGTACTCGTGATCGACGACCATCAGTTGATCCGCGAAGGCCTCAAGCTGATGCTGGCCCGGCTGGATCCCCTGGTCGTCGTGCTGGAGGCCGAATCGTTGCCCCAGGCGGTCGAGGTGTACCGGTCCCATCACGACATCGATCTGGTCCTGCTGGATCTGTGCATGCCGGGCAGTTACTCCGGGAACACGCTCGACAGTTTCGTCGGTGCCTGTCCAACTTCGCGGGTGGTGGTGATTTCGGCCACTTGCGACACCCACACCGTTCAAGCCACCTTGCGCAAGGGGGCATTGGGCTTCATCCCCAAGCTGACCGACAGCCGTGCCCTGGTGCAGGCGCTGCGCTTTGTGCTGGAGGGGGGTATCTACACCGTGCTGGTGGAGGGGGACGACATGACCGAGCCGGTGGCCGACGAGACCCGCTCCATCCTGGACGGGCACATCATCCTCTCGCGTGCCTTGGGCGAAGCCAACCACTACCCGGCCATCGACGTGCTGGCCTCGGCCTCTCGCGTGATGCATGCGCTGGTGCCGCGCGAGCACCGGCTGGCCGCCGGCCGGGTGCGCGAACTGCTGGCCCGCTACCGCGACGTGGAACTGCTGCTCAAGGTGGGCGAGTACCAGCGCGGCAGCGATGCCACCACCGACATTGCCATCGACCGGCGCGAAGCCATCCTGCAGTTCCTCAAGCAGGACATGCACGAGATCAGCGACTTCGACGAGACGGTGCAGGCGCTGATGGACCTGGCCGACTGAGGCCGAAGACCCCCCGGGTTCCGGAGCCGAATAAGCCCTGAGCCATGCCGGTCAGCGAGGTCTGTGTATGCTGCGCCGCAATATGGATGTTGCAGGTCCCTCGAACGAACGCCCGCTGCTGCTGGCAGGTCCGGTGTTGCGGCGCGTGCAGTCGAACCGGCTGGTGCTGTGGCTGGCCACCCGCGAACCGGTCCGCATGCGGCTGCGGCTGGGGCAGCGCGTGGTGCCCGGCGGCACGGTGCAGGTCCTGCAGGCTGGCGCCCATCTGTTCCACCACCTGATCGATGCCGAGCTGTCCGAGCCGCTGACACCTGGCGCGTGGACGCCCTACACGCTGGAGGTGGAAGACGCCGCCGCCCCCGAAGGCTGGCGCGATCTGCTGGCCGCCGATCCGAGCCTGTGCTACCCCGGCCAGTCCAGCCCCGGCCTGCGCTGGGAGCCGCGCGTGGCCTCGCTGCTGCATGGCTCCTGCCGCAAGCCGCATCACCAGGCTGCCCCCGGCGCCCATGAAGGCCGTGCGGGTGACGGCCTGGCCGAGGCCGACCGGCTGCTGCAGCGGCTGCTGGCCGGCGAGGATGTCACCGCCTGGCCCAGCGCGCTGGTGCTCAGTGGCGACCAGATCTATGCCGACGACGTGGCCGGCCCCCTGCTGCGCGCCATCCACCAGCTCTCGCAGCAACTGGGATTGCCGGACGAGGCGCTGCCCGGGGTCTGTCCCGATGGCCCGGCCAGCGCCAGGGAGCTGGTTGAACACCCATTGGGTTACTACCGGCGCGAGCAGCTGCTGCCGAAGCAGGCCGTCAAATCCGGTCTGAAGGACATCCTGTTCGGCGGCGTGGCCAAGCCGGTGTTCACCACCGACAACGCGCACAACCACCTCATCTCGCTGTCCGAGGTGCTGTGCATGTACCTGCTGGTGTGGTCGCCGCTGCCGTGGCAGGGGCTGGACCTGTCGCCGCCGCCGGACCTGTTGCCCAAGCATGCCCAGCGCTACGAGCGCGAGGCCGCCGCCCTGGCCGATTTCGTGCAGGGGCTGCCGGCGGTGCGCCGGGCCATGGCCCATCTGCCGGTGGCCATGATCTTCGACGACCACGACATCACCGACGACTGGAACCTGAGTGCCGAGTGGGAGACCGTGGCCTATGGCCATCCGTTCTCGCGCCGGGTCATCGGCAACGCGCTGCTGGGCTACCTGCTGCACCAGGGCTGGGGCAACCGCCCTGATGCGTTCAAGGAGGCGCTGCCGCACCTGGCGCGCGCCCTGCAGCAGCCCGGCTCGGACGAGCACGATGCCGCCATCACCCACCTGCTGCACTTCCACCAGTGGCATTACGTGTGGCCCACCGAGCCGGCCCTGGTGGTGCTGGACAGCCGCACCCACCGCTGGCGCTCCGACCTGTCCTCGCGCCAGCCCTCGGGCCTGCTGGACTGGGAGTCGCTCACCGACCTGCAGCAGACCCTGCTGGACCGCGAGGCGGTGCTGCTGGTGTCGTCGGCACCCATCTTCGGCGTCAAGCTGATCGAGACCTTGCAGCACCTGTTCAGCTGGGCCGGCAGCCCGCTGGTCGTGGACGCCGAGAACTGGATGGGCCACCCCGGCGCGGCCAGCGCCATCCTCAACATCTTCCGCCACCCGCGCACGCCGCAGCATTTCGTGGTGCTGTCGGGCGACGTGCACTACTCGTTCGTGTACGACGTCAAGCTGCGCCGCCGCACCCGGTTGCGCACTGGCGCCCGCAGCCCGGACATCTGGCAGATCTGCAGCAGCGGTCTGCGCAACACCTTCCCGTCGGGGCTGCTGGCGGTGCTTGACCACGGCAACCGCTGGTTGTACTCGCCGCGCTCGCCCCTGAACTGGTTCACCCGCCGGCGCCACCTGCGTGTGGTGCCGCGCAAGCCCGAGGGGCTGCCCAGCGGACGCCGTCTGCTGGACGCCAGCGGCATCGGTCTGGTGGAACTGGACGAACACGGCCGGCCCTGGCGCATCCGCAGCCTGCTGGCCGACGGCCGCGACGTGGCCTACGTGCCCAGGGAAGCCGAAGCGCGCTGGGACTGAGCCGGATCGCGTTGCAGGTCCTGCCGCAGGTAGCCCAGCAGGGCGCGGTTGCGGCCCAGGCGCAGGCGGTCCGGTGTGGTGAGTGCGGTGATCACGGTGCCGAACTTGGTGTGCGGCACCCAGTCCGGCAGCACCGGTCGCAGGCGGCCATCGTCCAGCGCGTCCTGGCACAGGTAGCTGGGCATCATGGCAATGCCCAGGCCGGCCAGGGCGGCATCCACCACGGCTTCGGGGTTGTCCACGTGGTAGCGGCTGCTCACCCGCACCTGCACCTGTTCGTCGGGTGATCCGGCCGGTGCCAGCCGCCAGGCCTCGTCCGACGATTCGCGCCAGTAGGCCAGGCAGGTGTGGTGCCTCAGGTCCTGCGGCGCGGCGGGCATGCCGGCGTCCAGCAGGTAGGCCGGCGTGGCGGCCAGCACCCAGTCGATGCTGGCCACCGGGGTGCACACGAATTCGGGCGCCGGCGCGGTGGACCAGCGCAGCGCGATGTCGATGCGCTCGAAGGCCAGGTCCATGATGCGGTCGGCCAGCTGCAGGTCGATCTCGATGCCCGGGTATTCCTTCAGGAAGCACGGCAGCCGCTTGGCCAGCACCCGCTGGCCCCAGGACACCGGGGCGGTCAGGCGGATGCGCCCGCTCATCTCCGAGCGCAGGGCGCGCACCTCTTCCTCGCCGGCCTGCAGCTCGGCCAGTGCCCGGCGGGCATGGGTGGCATACACCTCGCCGGCCGGGGTGAGCACGATGCGTCGCGTGCTGCGCGCGAACAGGGTGGCGCCCAGGGCGTCTTCCAGCTGGGCTACCCGCTTGCTGACCACGCTCTTGCCAACGCCCAGTTCGTCGGCCGCGTGGCTGACGCTCAGGCCGTCGACCACCTGCAGAAAGGTGGCCAGCATGTCGCGGGAAATGGTCATGGCGGTGGCGGGGATTGTTTCCGGAACGGACACAAAGCGTTCGCATTCGAGCAGATGCGCCCGGGGGTGTCCATCCCTAGACTCCCCAATCGGCGGCACAGACCGCCCCGACAGCAGACCCATTTACGGAGACAAACCAGCATGAAGATCTACGCCGACCCGATCACGATCAACTGCCGCAAGGTGCTCGCAGGCCTGGACCTGATGGGGGCGCCCTACGAGCTCCACCATGTGGACTATTTCAAGGGCGAACAGAAGGGCGACGCCTACACCGCGATCAACCCCAACCAGTCGATTCCGGCCCTGGTCGATGGCGATCTCGTGCTCTGGGAATCCAACGCCATCCTGCAGTACGCGGCCGACAAGCATGGAGCGTCCTCGGCCTACCCGACCGATCTCAAGACCCGCGCCGACATCAACCGCTGGCTGTTCTGGGAGTCGGCCAGCTGGTTCCCGAGCTGCTACGTGTACCTGGTGGAGAACTGTGTGAAGCCCTTGCTGGGAGGCGCTGCCGACCCGGCCGTGCTGGCCGCGCAGGACGCCCAGTTCCACAAGCTCGCCGGCATCCTCGATGCCCGCCTGAACGGCCGCCAGTGGATCGCCACCGACAAGCCCACCATCGCCGACATCGCGCTGGCCTCGCCCATGCACCTGCACGGCTGGCAGCGCCTGCCCCTGGACCCGCACCCGCACCTGCGCCGCTGGCTCTTCGAGAGCGTGGAGCGCCTGCCCAGCTGGGACAAGACCTGGGTCGGCGAAGGCTTCACCACCCAGCGCGTCCAGAAGCAGGCCGCCTGATCACCCGACCGCACCGTCTGCCGTGCCTTGATGCCCATGACCCCCACACGCTCCGTCCGCGCCACGCTCAACTACACGGTCGACAACGGCCGGCCGCCCGATTACTACTTCTATGAGCCCGATCCCGGTGTGGAGCTCAACCCGCCCGGGACCGATCTGAAAGAGGTGGACATCCACGACGGCTGGCCCGAGGTCCACCAGCTTTCCGCCGACCGCGAAGGCTTCGAGCTGCATGACTTCGGCGCCGAGTTCCAGCAGTTCGACGACGACGCTGCCATCAAGTCCCGCTTCTACGACCAGGTCATCGACTTCGTGAAGCGCCACACCGGCGCGCGGCGCGTGGTGGTGTTCGACCACACCATCCGCAAGCGGCTGCCGGCGGACCTCAAGGCCCAGACCACGGTGCAGCGCCCGGCCGTGCTGCTGGTGCACAGCGACTACACCGTCAACAGCGGACCCCAGCGGGTGCGCGACATCCTCCCGGAAGAGGCCGACGCCCTGCTGCAACGGCGGGTGGCTTTCTTCAATGTGTGGAAGCCGCTGCGCGAACGGGTGGAAGAGCTGCCGCTGGCCATGTGCGACGCCCGCACCCACGACGACGCCGACATGCTGCGCATGGACCTGAAGTACCGCGAGCGCACCGGCGAGATCTACGTGATGCGGCATTCGCCGCGGCACCGCTGGCTGTACTTCCCGCGCATGGAGGCCCACCAGGCGCTGCTGCTCAAGACCTACGACTCCGAGACCGACGGCCGTGCCCGCTTCATGGGGCACACCGCGTTCGAGGACCCCACCACGCCCCCCGGTGCCCCCAAGCGCGAGAGCATCGAGGTGCGCACCATGGCCTTCTTCTGAGGTTCGTCTCAGTCGGGCTTCGGCCCGTCCAGACCCGGCAGGGCCTGCAGTGCTTCCGCCTCGGTGCGGTAGGTGCGCAGGCCCTGTCCGTTGTCCAGATGGCCGGCGGCGCGCAGCAGCTGCTCCACCGGCAGCTTGATGCCCACCAGGTGCAGGGTGATGCCGCGCAGGGCCAGCGCATGGCGCAGCCGGCCGAAGGCCTCGGCACCGGTCACGTCGGTCCAGTTCACCGGGTGGGCGATCCACATCACATGGCGGGTGTCGGGGTGGGCCTCCAGGTGCTCGGCCACGGTGCGCTCGAAGCCGGCGGCGGTGGCGAAATCGAGCGCGGCATCCATGCGCAGCGCATAGAGGTGCGGCGCCAGCGGCGGCAGCTGCCACAGGTGGCGGTCACGCAGGCTGCCGTCCGGGTGCAGGCCCACCTCGATGATGCGCGGATGCAGCCGCAGGTACAGGAAGTGGCTCAGCGCCATCAGCACGCCCGCCAGCACGCCCCAGTACAGGGCCGGAGCGGCCGCCAGCGTGACCAGCAGCGTGGTGCCTGCAATCAGTGCCTCGACCCGCGACAGCCGCCACAGCCGCACGAAGGACACCGGCCGGATCAGACCCACGATGGCCACCAGCACGATGGCCGCCAGCACCGGGCGCGGCACATGGTGCAGCACCGGCATGAACAGCAGCAGCGCCACCCCCACCACCCCCACCGACACCACCGTGGCCCAGCCGCTGCGTGCGCCGGCATACAGGTTGAGGGCCGAGCGCGAGAACGACGAGCTGGTGGGAAAGCTGCCGCTGAAGCCCGCCACCAGTTTGGCCAGCCCCTGGCCGATCAGGTCCTGATCCTGGTCCCAGCGGGTGTTGCGCCCGGCGTTGTCCACCTGAGCGCTGGAGGCGGTCTCCAGAAAGCTCACCAGCGTGATCACCAGCACCGGCAGCACCAGCTGCCCCAGCATCGGCCAGCCGGGCCAGCCGGGCCACGCCAGCGCCGGCAGTCCTTCGGGCAGGGTGCCCACGACGGCACCACCACCGGCCTCGAAGCCCACCAACCGGCTGATGCCGGCACTGGCCACCACCACCAGCAGCACCACCGGAAAGGTGGGCCGCCAGCGCCGCGCCAGCCACAGCAGCAGCAGGCTGCCCAGGCCGAACAGCACCGAGGGCAGATGCCACCGGTTTGCCTGGAGATCGGTGACCAGATCCGCCCAGGACGACCCGCCCAGCAGCGGCGGCACCTGGGACGCCACGATCAGCAGCGCGGCCGCCTGGGTGAATGCCATGAGCACCGGCGAGTTCACCAGGTTGAGCAGCCAGCCGAACCGCACCAGACCCAGCACCACCTGCAGCGCGCCGCACAGCAGGGCCAGCCAGGCCGCCAGCATCACCCACTGCGCGCTGCCGGCCGAGGCCAGCGGCGCCAGCGAGGCGCCCACCAGCAGGCTGGTCAGTGCCGTGGGGCCGACCGAGAGCCGGGGCGAGGCGCCGAACAGCACCGCCACCAGCGCCGGCAGCAGCGAGGCATAGATGCCGGCCACCAGCGGCATGCCGGCCAGGGCGGCGTAGGCCACGCCTTGCGGCACGATCATCAGGCCCACCGTCAGGCCGGCCAGCAGCTCGCCGCGCAGCAGCGCGCGGTCGGGCCGGGGCCAGGCCAGGAAGGGCAGGGCGCGGCGCCAGCGCTGCTGCGAACTCAACGCGCCTGCCCTCGCCGGATCATGACTGCCACCAGCGTGACCACCGTCAGCGGGGCAATGAAGCCCATGAGCACGGCCGAGAAGGTGCCCAGCGCCGCATGCTGCTGCGCCGCCAGGATCAGCCAGGCCACATAGGCGGCGTAGTACGCCAGGAACACGCCACCCTCCCAGCGTGCGATCTCGCGCCCGGTCAGGAACACCGGCAGGCAGGCCAGGGCGGTGGCCAGCATGACCCACATGTCCAGCGCCAGCAGCGAGGAGGGCACGCCCAGCCCGTCCGGGCTCACCACCGACGCCAGCCCCAGACAGCCCAGGATGTTGAAGGTGTTGCTGCCCACCACGTTGCCCACCGCGATGTCGCGTTCACCCTTGATGGCCGCCATGATGGAGGTGGCCACCTCGGGCATGGAGGTGCCGGCGGCCACGATGGTCAGCCCGATCACCAGGTCGCTCACGCCCAGCGCCTTGGCAAAGGCGATGGAGGCGGTGACCAGAGCCTCCGAGCCGGCCACCAGAAAGCCCAGGCCGACCACGATCAGCAGCAGCTGCACCGGCAGCCGGCTGTCCCAGGCGCCGCTGCCGGCAGGCCTCACCTCGGCCGCGTACTCGTCCTTGGCGGCCTGGCTTTCGCGCCGCGACTGGATGATGAGGAAGGCGGTGTAGGCCACCATCAGGCCGCACAGCAGCAGCCCGTCCATGAGACCGATGCGCCCATCCAGGCACACCAGCAGCAGGATGATCGAGGCGCCGATCATGATGGGCACTTCCTGGCGGATGAGCTGAATGTTCACCACCAGCGGCGTGATGAGCGCCGACACCCCCAGGATGAACAGCACGTTGAAGATGTTGCTGCCCACCACATTGCCCAGCGCCAGGTCGGTCTGACCGTCCAGCGCAGCGCCGACCGACACCGCCACCTCGGGCGAACTGGTGCCGAAAGCCACGATGGTCAGGCCCACCACCAGCGGCGATATGCCGAAGGACAGTGCCAGTTTCGAGGCGCCGCGCACCAGCAGTTCGGCCCCGGCAATCAGGCCGGCCAGACCGGCCAGGAAAAGCAGGATGTTCATGTTGGAAGGGGTTGGCACGCCGGTGTGGCGCAAGCTTGAGCATAGTCGGGAGCAGTGACCTCGCAAGCGGGTGCGCCCGCACTTTGGGTCCCTGGCGGGCGCCTGGATTGGCCCCTGCATCGGCAGGGATCGGGGCGACAATGGCTTGGTCCTTGGAACCATTCCATGGCGGTCATCCGGCCGGTGTCTGGCGCACCGCGATGCCGGCCCTTGCTGACAGCCCCTGCCCCGACCCGCGCGGATCGCAGGTTCTTCATGCTGCACATCGGGCCACCCGATCCGCCACGTCCACAACCAACGCCGGCCCGTGCCGGGTCCGCCGCATCCCCCCGATGGCCATGCGGCCCGGACCCATGGCCTGTCCGGCGCAACGGGAGGTCTGCATGCAACTCTTCATCTCGGCCGGAGCGATCCTGGCCATCGTCCTGTGGGGCGCCCTGGCCCCGGATTCGCTGGGATCGGTGTTCGACACCGCCCTGGCCCACATCACCCGCGACTTCGGCTGGTTCTACCTGTGGGTGGTGCTGGGGCTGGTGATCGCAGCCCTGGTGCTGGCATTCGGCCGGTACGGACAGCTCAAGCTGGGGCGGGACGACGACGAGCCCGAATTCTCGGCCGGGGCCTGGTTTGCCATGCTGTTCGCCGCCGGCATGGGGATCGGTCTGGTGTTCTGGGGGGTGGCCGAGCCGGTCTCCCATTACACGGCGCCCCCGCCCGGCATTGCCGCCGGCACGCCGGAGGCGGCCAACGCCGCCATGCGCTACAGCTTCTTCCACTGGGGGCTGCACCCCTGGGCGGTCTACAGCATGGTCGCGCTGGCCATTGCCTTCTTCCAGTTCCGCCGGGGCGGAGCAGCGCTGGTGAGCACGTCGGTGGAGTCGCTGCCCTGGGCACCGGTGCGCCGGCTCGGGCCGGTGGCCAACGTGCTGGCGGTGATCGCCACCGCCTTCGGCGTGGCGGCTTCGCTGGGCATGGGCGCCCTGCAGATCAACAGCGGTCTGGCGGCGGTGGCGGGGGTGCCGGTGAGCACCTCGTCGCAGGTGGTCATCATCGCGGTGACCACGGCGCTGTTCCTGGCGTCGGCCCTGTCGGGCCTGGGGCGCGGCATCAAGTGGCTCTCCAGTGCCAACCTGGTGCTGGCTGCCTTGCTGGCGCTGGCGGTGTTCCTGCTGGGGCCCACCGTGGCCATCATCGACACCTTCACCACCACGCTGGGCAGCTACGCCAGCGAGCTGGTCCGCATGAGCCTGCGCATGACGCCCTTCCGCGACAGCGGCTGGGTCGGTGGCTGGACCGTCTTCTACTGGGCCTGGTGGCTGAGCTGGTCGCCGTTCGTGGGTCTGTTCATCGCCCGCATCTCGCGCGGCCGCACCATCCGTGAATTCGTGCTGGGCACGGTGCTGGTGCCCACCCTGGCGGCCTTCGTGTGGTTCTCGGTGTTCGGCGGCACGGCGCTGCACATGGAGATCATGCAGGGCGTGCCCATGGCCGAGGCGGTGAAGGCCGATGTGGCCGGAGCGCTGTTCGCCCTGTTCGACGCGCTGCCCGCCGGCACGCTGATGGCCGCGATGGCGACCGTGCTGGTGCTGGTGTTCTTCGTGACCTCCGGCGATTCGGCGGTGCTGGTGCTGGGCACCATGAGCACCGGCGGCCAGGCCGATCCGTCGGCCCGGGTCAAGGTGGTCTGGGGTCTGCTGGTTTCGGGCATGGCGGTGGTGCTGCTGCTGACCGGCGGCGTGAAGGCGGTGCAGACCGCGACCATCGTGTTTGCCCTGCCGTTTGCGGCCGTGGTGGTGCTGATGGCTGTGGCCCTGTGGCGCGGCGTGCGCGAGGACGGCCAGGCCGAGGAGCGCCGTGAGCGCATGCTGCGGCGCCGCCTGCGCGAACAGCTGGACCGCCCGGTGGCCCCATGACGCTGGAGTGGCTGGCTGCTTTCGGCAAGAGCTTCCTCTTCGTGTTCGCGGCCCTGCTGCCCATCCTGAATCCGGCGGCCACGGCGCCGATCTTCCTGGGTCTGACGGAAGGCGCCTCCGACCAGACCCGGGCCCTGCTGGCGCGGCGCATCGCCCGCTACATGCTGTGCCTGATGCTGGGCTCCATGCTGGTGGGCTCCCACGTGCTGGCCTTCTTCGGCATCTCGCTGCCCATCGTGCGGGTCGGCGGCGGTCTGATCCTGGCCGCCACCGCCTGGCGACTGCTGACCGCCAACCATGTCAGCGAGGACAGCCGCACCGAACTGGCCGAAGCCTTCACGCCCGAGATGGCGCGCCGCCGGGCCTTCTACCCGCTGACCTTCCCTGTCAGCTGCGGACCGGGCTCGATTGCGGCAGCCATCACGGTGGGCGTGTCGCTGAGCGATCCGCGCATGGCCGTGGCGCTGGCCCGGGTGGGCGGCGGCGTGGCGGCCCTGCTGGCGATCGCGGTGCTGCTCTACCTGGCCTTCCGGTACGCCGAGCACCTGCTGCGGCCCCTGGGCGAAGCGGGTTCGGTGATCTTCCTGCGGCTGTCGGCCTTCATCCTGCTGTGCCTGGGTGTTCAGATCGTCTGGGATGGCGTGAGTGAATTGCTGAGCAGCCTGCCGGGGGTCTGAGGCGGTCTGGGACAATCCCGGCCTGCATGAGCGACCACCCAGCCACCCGATCCGCCGCGTCCGATTCCCCTGCCGCTCCCGTGGAAGGCCCGCTGGCCCGCGAGGCCCTGGCGCTGGCCGCGTTCGACCATGTGGTCTCGCGGGCCAGCGGCTTTCGTCCGCGTGAGGGTCAGCGGCAGATGGCCGCCTTCATCGCCAGCATGCTCTCGGGCGTGCGGCTGGGCGACGAATCGGTCAGTGGCGATGCCGCCCTGCCGGACCGGGGCATCGCCGTGGTGCAGGCCGGCACCGGCGTGGGCAAGTCGGCGGCCTATGCGGCCACCGTCATCCCGCTGGCGCTGGCGCAGGGTCGGCGGGTGGTCATCTCCACCGCCACGGTCGCGCTGCAGGAACAGCTCATCCACAAGGACCTGCCGGCGCTGGCCGCCCTGCTGCCGCAGCCCTTTGCCTTTGCATTGGCGAAAGGACGGGGCCGTTACGTGTGCCGCCTCAAGCTCGACCAGCTGGGCGGCGGCGACCCGGCCCATGCCGACCTGTTCGGCACCGAAGATGGTCTGTCGCAGGCCACGGCCGACACCTGGCAGGAACGCGGGCGGCAGTACCTGCAATGGACCCAGGCGCTGGACCAGGGCGATTGGGACGGCGACCGCGACCGGCTCGACGATCCGCCCGATCCCGCCCTGTGGGGCCCGGTGGCGGCCGAGCGCCACACCTGCACCGCCCGCCACTGTCCGGCCTACAACAGCTGCAGCTATTACCAGGCGCGCCAGCGGCTGGCCCAGGCCCAGGTGATCGTGGTCAACCACGACCTGCTGCTGTCCACGCTGGGGCTGCACGCGCTGCCGGCCCCGCAGGACTGTTACCTGGTGCTGGATGAAGCCCACCACCTGGGATCGATCGCGCAGGGCCAGTTCACCGCCCAGGTCGATCTGATGCGCACGGGCTGGCTGGACCGGCTGCCGCGCGCCTTCGACGAGGTGGCCAGCGCCATCTCGCACCACCCGGCCGACGATGTGGCGGTGCGCGCCCGTGAACTCAAGGCCGCCATGGGCGAGCTGGCCCGACTGGCCATGGCCCGGGTGGGCGGCATGCCCGGCTGGGGAGAACGCCGGCCCGATGCACCCCCGGCAGTGGACCGCTTCGAAGGCGGCTTGCTGCCCGCCGGCTGGGACGAGGTGGTGGGCACCATGGCGGCCCATGCCACCGCACTGCTCAAGGTGGCCGAATCGCTGGCCACCCAGCTCAAGGCCCTGGCGCGCGAGGAGCCTTCCGAGGCCTCGCGCTGCGCCCAGCTCTACAGCCGCATCGGCGGCTTCGCGCCGCGCCTGCAGCATGCCCAGGAAACCGCCGACCTGTGGCTGCAGACGGCGGCCGACGGCCAGCCGCCGCTGGCCAAGTGGCTGGAAGCCGGGGTGCAGCACGGTCTGGTCACGCTCACCGCCCATGCCTGCCCGCTGCAGCCGGGCCACCTGCTGCGCAGCCACCTGTGGCGGCATGTGCGCGGCGCGGTGGTGACATCGGCATCGCTCACCACCTGCGGGGGCTTCGAGCACTTTCTGCACGAGTCCGGCCTGGCCTGGGACGAGGCCGTGGCGACCTGTCAGGTGCAGAGCCCGTTCGACCATGCCCGCCAGGGCCGGCTGGTGGTGGTGCAGACCCGCGCCGACCCCAAGGACGTGGACGGCTACACCCGCGAAATGCTGGACGCCCTCATGGCCGATCTGCAGCAGGTGCGCCGGGGCGCGCTGGTGCTGTTCACCTCGCGCGCCCAGATGGCACAGGCCCGCCTGCTGCTGGAGCGCGGCGAGCACCGCGACCTGCGGGATGCGGTACTGGTGCAGGGCGATGCCTCGCGCACGGCGCTGCTGCGCCGCCATGCCCAGCGGGTGGCCGAGGGCGAGGTGTCCATCCTGTTCGGCCTGCAGTCTTTCGGCGAGGGGCTGGACCTGCCCGGCGAGCTGTGCGAATGGGTGTTCATCACCAAGCTGCCGTTCGCCTCGCCGGCCGATCCGGTGGGGCAGGCCCGGGCCGACTGGCTGCGCAGCCAGGGCCGCGACCCGTTCAGCGAACTGGTGGTGCCGGCCACCGGCGCACGCCTGCTGCAATGGACCGGCCGCGCCCTGCGCAGCGAGACCGACGAGGCGGTGGTCGTTTGCTACGATGGCCGGCTGCTGCGCCAGAGCTACGGCCGGCGCATGCTGCAGGGCCTGCCGCCCTACCGGCTGCAGCGACGCAGCGGCGGCGTGACCACCGACGTCTGAGGACCCGTCCAGGTCCTTCCGGCCCGGGCACGGAACCAACCGACACAACCCGCCTCCATCCCCGCATCCTCAACCCACGGCTGTTCCACATGCTCTACGCCACCCTCAAGCTGCTGCACGTCCTGTCCATCATCGTCTGGATCGGCGGCATGGTCTTCGCCCATCTGTGCCTGCGCCCCGCTGCCCAGGCCCTGGATGCGCCGCTGCGCCTGCGGCTGATGCACGATGCCCTGCAGCGATTCTTCCGCCTGGTGTCGGTGGCGGTCCTGGTGACGCTGGCCAGCGGCGTCTGGATGATCGGCCGGGTGGCCAAGGAAACCGTGCAGGCCGGCCTGTCGTTCAACATGCCGCTGGGCTGGACGGTGATGGTGGTGCTGGGTCTGCTGATGATGGCCATCTTCGGCCACATCCGTTTCGCGCTGTTCAAGCGCCTGTCGCGTGCCGTGGCCGCCGGCGACGGCACCGGTGGGGCCGCCGCCCTGGCGTCGATCCGCACCTGGGTGGCCATCAACCTGGTGCTGGGCGTGCTGGTGGTCGCCGCCACGCTCCTGCTGGGCTGACGTACCGGACCGGATGCCGGTCCGACCCGCCGCCCGCCCGGGCAGGCGGGTTTTCCCTGTAAACAGCGCTGTATCACCCGACTGGACTGGGGGGGTGGAATACTGCCTGCACGCCCGCCGCTTCGAGCGGGCGACGACCCCATGCAGGAGACAACATGCGCACCATCCCCATCCAGGCCACGGCTGCGGCCGGGTTCAGCGACTGCAATGAAGAATCGGGCGAAGTGCCCGGCATGAAACACCTGCCGCTGGCGCGGCGCGAGTTCCTCAAGGGCAGCGGTGTGCTCATGGGCACGCTGGCCACCGGCTCGCTGCTGGCGGGGCTGGCGCCATCCACCGTGTGGGCGGTCGAACTCAAGACGCTGAGCAAGGCCGAGGGCGAGGCCATCATGGCCATGGGCCGGGTGCTCTATCCGCACGAGAAACTGCCCGATGCGGTGTATGCCCTGCTGGCCAAGGACCTGGACGGCAAGGCCGCTGGCGATGCGGCGGCTGCCAAGACGCTCAAGGACGGCGTGGCGGCACTGAACCAGGCCGCCGGGGGCGACTTCACCAAGGCCGATGCCGCACGCAAGCTGGCCATCGTCAAGGCCATGGAGGGCCAGCCCTTCTTTGCCACGGTGCGCGGCCAGTGCATCACCTCGCTCTACGACAACGACATGGCGTACGCCACGTTCGGCTACCCCGGTTCGGCCTGGGAGAAGGGCGGGTACATCACCCGCGGCTTCCAGGACCTCAAGTGGCTCCCGGAGCCCGGGAAGGCAGCCAGCCCCAAGGTTGACCTCTGATCCGCGAACCCCGTACCGAACAGGAGACCCACACCATGGCGAAATTTGCAACCAACGACGACAGCGTGGTCGTCATCATCGGCTCAGGTGCCGGCGGCGGCACCCTGGCCAACGAACTGGCCCAGAAGGGCATCAAGGTGGTCTGTCTGGAGGCCGGTGCCCAGCAGTCCAACGCCAGCTTCATCAATGACGAATGGAAGTCGTTCAGCCAGCTGGCCTGGCTGGACACCCGCACCACCTCGGGCAGCTGGCGCGTGGCCAAGGACTTCTCGGGCCTGCCGGCCTGGATCTGCAAGACCGTGGGCGGAACCACCACCCACTGGGCGGGTGCCTCGCTGCGCTTCCAGGAGCACGAGTTCCGCACCAAGACTGTCTACGGCACCATCCAGGGCACCAACCTGCTGGACTGGCCGGTCACCCTCAAGGAGCTGGCCCCCTACTACGCCCGGGCCGAGAACAAGATGGGCGTGACCCGCACCAACGGCATTCCCGGTCTGCCGGGCAACAACAACTTCAAGGTGATGCACGCCGGCGCCAAGAAGCTGGGCTACAAGGAAGTGCACACCGGCAACATGGCCATCAACAGCCAGCCGCGTGACGGCCGGGGCCGCTGCCTGCAGCTGGGCTTCTGCTTCCAGGGCTGCAAGAGCGGCGCCAAGTGGAGCACGCTCTACACCGAGATCCCGCGCGCCGAGGCCACCGGCAATTTCGAGCTGCGCAGCGAATGCCATGTGACCCGCATCGAGCACAACGACAAGGGCCTGGTGACCGGCGTCGTGTACTACGACAAGGACAAGAAGGAGCAACGCCAGAAGGCCCGCATCGTGTGCGTGGCCGGCAACGCCATCGAGACGCCGCGTCTGCTGCTGCTGTCGGCCTCCAACATGTTCAAGGACGGCCTGGCCAACAGCTCGGGCCAGGTGGGCCGCAACTACATGCGCCACATGACCGGCTCGGTGTATGCCGCCTTCAAGGACCCGGTGCACATGTACCGCGGCACCACCATGGCCGGCATCGTGCGCGACGAGGCCATCCACAACCCCAAGCGCGGCTTTGCCGGCGGCTACGAGCTCGAGACCCTGTCGCTGGGCGTGCCCTTCATGGCCGCCTTCCTCAACCCGGGTGGCTGGGGCTCCGACTTCGCCTGGTGGATGGACCACTACACCAACCTGGCCGGCATGTGGCTGGTGGGCGAGGACATGCCGCGCGAGACCAACCGCATCACGCTCAACACCAACGTCAAGGACCAGTGGGGCAACTATGTGCCCAACGTGCACTTCGACGACCACGACAATGACATCGCCATGCGTGAACACGCATTCCGGCAGGGCGAGCGCATCTACCAGGCGGCCGGCGCGATCAAAACCTTCCGCACCCCGCCGTACCCCAGCACCCACAACCTGGGCACCTGTCGCATGAGCGCCCGCCAGCAGGATGGCGTGTGCAACAAGTGGGGCCAGACGCACGACATCCCCAACCTGTTCATCAGCGACGGCAGCCAGTTCACCACCGGTGGCGCGGAAAACCCCACGCTCACCATCGTGACACTGGCGATCCGCCAGGCCGACTACATTGCGAAGCAGATGAAAGCCCGGGCGATCTGAGCCCCCACGCGCTGCAGGAGACCCCCATGTGCGAATTCTTCGTCAAGGCCGATCCGATCCAGTACGAGCAGCGGTCGCGCACCGTGCGCATGCACGGGGTGCTGACCAGCATCCGGCTGGAGAACATGGTGTGGGACATCCTGGCCGAAATGGCCGAGGACGAGGGCTGCACCACCAATGCGCTCATCGCCCAGTTCCACGACGAAGTGCTGGCGCACCGGGGCGAAGTGCCGAACTTTGCCTCGTTCCTGAGGGTCACCTGCATGCGCTACCTGCGCCGCCGCATGATGGAGTTGGAACGCCTGCGCGCCGATGTCCCGGATCAGCCGGTCCAGGCCACCGGCACGCACGGCCGAAGTCTCCCCGTGTCGGTCGGCACGGTGGCTCCGCTGCGTCCCCGATGACGCCTTGTTCCGTTCCCTGATCCCACCCACCTCATGAGCTTCCACACCGAAAACCAGCCGGGCGTCCACGCCCAGCCCGATGCCGCCACGCGCGGATTCGTCTTCAACCACACCATGATGCGGGTCAAGGACCCGAAGGTGTCGCTGGACTTCTACACCCGGGTCATGGGCATGCGCCTGCTGCGCAAGCTCGACTTCCCGGAAATGTCGTTCTCGCTGTTCTTCCTGGCCCACCCGGAAGACGGCCAGGCGCCCGAGGACGTGGGCGACCGCACCGCCTGGACCTTCAGCCAGCGTGGCGTGCTCGAGCTCACCCACAACTGGGGCACCGAATCCCAGGCCGATTTCAAGTACCACGACGGCAATGCCCAGCCGCAGGGCTTCGGCCACATCTGCTTCTCGGTGCCCGACCTGGACGCTGCCGTGGCCTGGTTCGACCAGAACAATGTCACCTACGTCAAGCGCCCCGATCAGGGCAAGATGAAGGACGTGGCCTTCATCAAGGACCCGGACGGCTACTGGATCGAGATCGTCCAGCCCAGCAAGCTCACCGCACTGGGCCGCTGAGGTCGGCTGCCCCCAGCAGCTTCACGCCGGGGGCCTGGGCGCCGGGTGAGGGCACCTCGATGCCGCGCACCCGGGCCGACAGCCATTTCAGACCGCTCTCCACATCGTTGCGGCCGCCGCTGCCCACCGTGGGCACGCTGCCGCTGCCATCGGCCAGATCGAACCGGAACACATAGCTCGGTTCCTGGCCCATGCGCAGGTCGGTGATGAAGTAACGCCCGCCTTCCTGCGACAAGCTGTAAAAGCCATGGCTGAAGGCGCGGATGCGTTGTGCGCCTGCATGACTGGCCACGGCGGCTTCCAGGTCGGCACCGCGTTCGTGCACCGTCCAGGTGATGCTCCGGTCGTCATCCAGAAAGCCGTAGTGACCTTCCAGGTACTGGGTGGGCGTCATGGCCACCAGGCGCCACAGCACCGTGTTGAAGGGAGCGGGTGTGACCAGCAGCTGCTGCACCTCCACGCCGCGCGCCTGCAGGTCGGCGCGCGCCACCTCGGTGGCTTGCTGCTGGGCCAGCACGCTCCAGCCGATGTAGAGGGTGCTGACTGCCAGGCCGACGTGGTTCCAGCGCAGCCGCGCGCCGCACAGCACGGCGATCACCCCCGCCAGCAGCGGCAGGGTGTAGCCCGGGTCGATGATGAACAGGCTGCCCACGCCGAAGGGGTGGTCGGAGAAGGGCTGCAGCAGCTGCGTGCCGTACACGGTCATGGTGTCGAGCAGCGGGTGCGTGACCAGGGCCAGCCACAAGGCCAGCCACCAGCGCCGCCACAACGCGCCTTCGCCATGCAGCCGTGTCACCAGCCAGGCCAGCAGCGGCGAGAACAGCGTGAGGAACAGCAGGGCGTGCGACTCGGCCCGGTGCAGCACCATGTTGAGCACCGCGTCGCCATGGTCGATGAAGGCGTCCAGGTCGGGCAGGGTGCCCGCCACGGCGCCCCACAGGGCCGATTTCCAGACGGCGGTGCGCCGGCCCATGACGGCCACGGTCACGGCCGAGCCCAACGCGATCTGCGTCAATGAATCCATGCCGGCCTCAGATCTGAACGGTGATGGGGAAATGCGCCCGCAGGCCGTCCACCCCAGGGGTGAAGGGCACGGTCAGCGCAGCGCGGCCGGCTTCGTCGAGCCGGCGCCAGAGGAAATCGCGTTCGTTGCCCGGGTCGCCGGCCACGTACAGCTGGGTGGTCAGCAGCTCCGTGCGATCGAGCCGGACCTTCACATGGATGTGCGGTGTGCGCCCGCTGTAGGGCGCAGGGCGCAGGGTGCGAAACCGGTAACGGCCGTCGCGCCCCACGCTGACCCGCCCGAAGCCCTGGAAGGCCGGGTCGGCCCGGTTGCCGTCGCCGGGGTGGTGGTAGTGGCCTGCGTGGTCGCACTGCCAGATCTCCACCACCGCGTCCTGCAAGGGGCGGCCGTCCAGGTCGGTCACCAGGCCGTCCAGCCAGACCGCCTGGCCCCGGTCGTAGCGGCGGTTGCCGCTGCGCAGCAGGTCGCCGTCATGGTCGTCGGGCAGGCGCACCGGGTAAAACGGACCCTCCATCTGGCCCGGGGTGGGCCGGCGGACGGGTGAAGCGGATGGCGAGGTCTGGGCCAGGGCCGGGGTGAGCCAGCCGGGGGCGGCCACCGAGGCCACCACCGCAGCGGCGCCCAGCAGCCAGGGGCGTCGGGTCAAGGTCATGGGGCTTGGAAGCCCGGCATCGGGCAGAGTTCCGACTGTGGCAGTCCCGCTCACGTCAGCCGGCACTCACTCCTGCTTTCGGTTCGATGCCATCCATGCGATCAGCGACGAGCGCATGGCTTCTTCCACCGACATCTCGATGGGCGTGACCCAGCTGCGCGGCACGAACACGGTGTAGCCGCCGATCATGTAGCCCATGGGCAGGTACACCGCCACCTGGTCGAGCTGGCCCAGCGCGCCAGGCAGGCCGTCGAAGTTCTGGCGCGTGACCAGCCCCACGATGGACATGTCGTCACCCGGCTTGCGCAGCAGCACCACCTGCTGGCTGTCCTTCTCGTGCGGCGCAAAGTAGTCGGCAAAGTTCTTCAGCGACGAGTAGATGCTCTTGATCACCGGCAGGTTGGTGAACGGCAGTTCCAGCCACGACAGCGCCTGCGAGACATAACGCTGTGACACCAGCACGCCCAGGGCCAGGATCAGCACCGCGCCCAGGACGATGCCCAGCCCGGGCAGGTAGAAGTCGCCGGTGATGGGCCGCACCAGCCGCATGGCCAGCGTCTCGACCCAGACCACGAACACATAGAGCAGATAGACCGTCAGGGCCACCGGCAGGAAGGTGATGAGACCGCGAAAAAAGTAGGAGTACAGGCGTTTCATGGTGTGATCGCAACAGCCGGCCAGCATAGCAGCGCCCCTTGCAGTTCGGCACAATGGCCGCATCTGCCGTCTTCCCACCGGAACTCCGGCGCCCCCCGCCACTCCCATTGCCCATGAACAATTTCACCGACCTGGTATCGCGCCTGCTGCGCTTTGCGCTGCGGCTGGTCTTTGCGCTGGCGGCCACCGTGTTCCTGGTCAGCCTCATGCTGGCCTCGCTGGTGGTGGTGCTGGCGGTGTCGATCTGGTCGCTGCTGACCGGTCGCAAGCCGGCGCCGGTGGTGCTGTACCAGCAGTTCCGCCAGGCCCGCGAGCGTTATGCCCAGGGCATGTTCCGCACCGGTACCGCGTCGGCCGACGTGGTGGACGTGCAGGCCACCGAAGTCCGCGAGCCGGGTGCCCCGGCCCCTGCCGATGGACCGGTGGGCCGGCTCAGTCGCTGACCTGCTCCCCTGCGCGCCGCGCCAGGGCCGCCTGGTAGACCGCATTGCGCGGCTGCCCGGTGATGTCGGCGCACAGCTTCACGGCCGTCTTCAGGGGCAGCTCGGCCAGCAGCACGTCCAGCGTGCGCAGGGTGGCGGTGTCCAGCCCCTTGTGCTCAAGAGCCGCTGCCGGGTGCACCATCACGGCGAATTCACCCCGCGCCCGGTGCGCTCCCCCTGAGAGCCAGCCCGGCAGGTCCTTCGCCGGCAGGCGCACCACCTCTTCGAACTGTTTGGTCAGTTCACGACCCAGGCTGACCTCGCGATCACCCAGCGCCGCCAGATCCTGGGCCAGGGCCTCGATGCGGTGAGGCGCCTCCAGCACCAGGTGCGCACGGGCGTCGGCCGCCATGTCCTGGACCTGCCTTTGTCGCTCGATCTTGCGGGACGAGAGGAAGCCCTGGAACACGAAGCGCCCGTCCCAGCCTGCCTCGCCGGCCACGCTCAGCAGTGCCGTGATGGCGCTCGGACCAGGCAGGGGCACGCACCGCAGCCCGGCCGCCTGCACGGCGGCCACCAGCCGCGCACCAGGGTCGCTGACGCCGGGCGTGCCGGCATCGCTGACATAGGCCACCCGCTCGCCGCGCTGCAGCCGCTGCACCACCGCCTGGGCGGCCTCGGCCTCGTTGTGTTCGTGCACCGCCAGCAGGGGCTTGTGCAGTCCGTAGCTGCCCAGCAGGGTGCCGGTGTGGCGGGTGTCCTCGCAGGCCACCGTATCGACCAGCGACAGCACGTATAAGGCGCGCAGGCCGATGTCGGCCAGGTTGCCGATGGGCGTGGCCACCATGTACAGGGTGGAGGGCGGATGGTCCTGGTGCCGGGCCGCGTCGGCAGCAGCGCTCAGCAAGGATGGGGAAGGAGCAGACACATGGACCTCGAAGATGGGCATCGACGGCCGCAGCGCCCGGCAGCGCGGTTGCAGGACACCACCACCCGGGAGCAGGGCAATGCCGCCGAAGACCGGGCGCTCGAGCACCTGCAGCGACAAGGTCTGGCCCTGGTGGCGCGCAACTTCCGGACCCCGGGGCGGGGCGGCGGCGAAATCGATCTGATTATGCGGGAGCGTGACGGCACGCTGGTGTTTGTCGAGGTGCGCCAGCGCAGCCGCAGCGACCGGGGCGGGGCGGGTGCCAGCATCACCGCCACCAAGCGCCGGCGCATCGTGCTGGCCGCGCGGCACTTTCTGATGCGGTGCCGATCACAGCCCGCATGCCGGTTCGACGCGGTGCTGATCGAAGGCCCGCAGGGCAGCCTCCAGTGGCTGCGTGCCGCGTTCGACGCACATGAAGCCTTTTGACACGTCTGTTGACACTTCGCCCGCCGCTATCATCGCCCCATGCTTTCGCAGCGCATCCAGCAACAGTTCATCGACAGTGCCGATCTCAAGTACCAGTGCGCACCGGCACTGGCTCCCATGGTGGAGTCGGCCATCCACGCGGTGCTGGCCTGTGTCACCGGCGGCGGCAAGGTGCTGGCCTGCGGCAACGGGCCGTCGGCGGCCGCTGCGCAGATCTTTGCGGCCAGCTTCATGGGGCGCTTCGAACGCGAACGTCCCGAACTCGCTGCACTGGCGCTGTCGGCCGACTCCGCCGTCATCACCGCCGTGGCCCAGGACTTCGACCCCGGCTGGGTGTATGCCCGCCAGGTGCGTGCCCTCGGTCAGACCGGCGACGTGCTGCTGGTGGTGGGGGGTGTCGGCCAGGCCGGCAACCTCCTCTCCGCTGTGGAGGCCGCCCATGAGCGCGACATGACGGTGGTGGCCCTCACCGGCGCGCGCGGCGGCCGGCTGACCGCCGTGCTGCGCGACACCGATGTGCACATCTGCGTGCCCCACGACCATCCCGCCCGCATCCTGGAAGTCCATCAGCTTGTCCTGCACTGCCTGTGCGACGGTGTGGACGCCCAGCTGCTGGGCCTGCCCGAAGAATCCCCCCCCGATCCGGAGAACCTTGCATGAGCCATCTGTCTGCCCCCTCCCGCCGCCGCGCCGGTCTGCTGCTCGCCGGCCTGGCCCTCTCGGGCGCCATCAGCGCCTGTGCCCCGCTGGTGGTGGGCGGTGCCGCCGTGGGCACCGCACTGGTGGCGGTGGACCGCCGCACCTCGGGTGCACAGCTCGACGATCAGGGCATCGAGCTGCGCGCCAGCAACCGCATCAAGGAGCAGTTCGGTGAACGCGCCAATGTCTCGGTGACCAGCTACAACCGCCAGGTGCTGCTCACCGGCGAGGCCGCCAGCGAGGCGGTCAAGGCCGAGGTGGAGCGCGTGGTGGCCGGTGTGGACAACGTGCGCAGCATCGTCAACGAGCTGGCGGTGGTGAATTCGCCCACCTTCACCCAGCGCTCGTCGGACACGCTGATCACCGGCAAGGTCAAGGCCGGCATGGTGGATGCCAAGGACTTGTCTGCCGTGGCCTTCAAGGTGGTCACCACCCGGGGCACCGTCTACATGATGGGCCGCGTGACCCAGCGCGAGGCCACCCGTGCCACCGACATCGCCCGCAACACCTCCGGCGTGCAGCGCGTGGTCCGGGTGTTCGAGATCCTGACCGAGGAAGAGCTGGCCCGCATCGGCACCCAGGGGCCGACCGAGTCCCCGGCCAACCGGCCCGCGCCGCAGCCCAACTGAGCACCGGACGCACATGAAAAAGGGGCCCTGAGGGGCCCCTTGTCGTTGGCAGCGTGCCGGATCAGCGCAGGCGCTTGATCAGGCTGGAGGTGTCCATGCGGTTGCCGCCCATGGCCTGCACATCGGCATAGAACTGGTCGACCAGCGCGGTCACCGGCAGGCGGGCGCCGTTGCGCTTGGCCTCGTCCAGCACCAGACCCAGGTCCTTGCGCATCCAGTCCACGGCAAAGCCGAAGTTGAACTGGTCGGCCACCATGGTCTTGCCCCGGTTGTCCATCTGCCAGCTCTGGGCCGCGCCCTTGCCGATCACATCGAGCACCAGGTTCACGTCGAGTCCCGCTTTCTGGCCGAAGGCAATGGCCTCCGACAGGCCCTGCACCAGACCGGCAATCGCGATCTGGTTGACCATCTTGGTCAGCTGGCCGGCACCGCTGTCGCCCATGCGGGTGAATGCCTTGGAGAAGGCCATGCCGATCGGACGCGCCACATCGAAGGCCGCCTGGTCGCCACCGCACATGACGGTGAGGGCGCCGTTCTCGGCACCGGCCTGGCCGCCGGAGACCGGCGCGTCGATGAACTGCAGCCCGAGGGTGCGGGCGGCGGCCGACAGCTCGCGGGCCACATCGGCCGAGGCGGTGGTGTGGTCGACGAAGATGGCGCCGGGCTTCATGCCGGCGAATGCACCGTCGGCCCCCAGCACCACCGAGCGCAGATCGTCGTCGTTGCCCACGCAGGCGAACACGATGTCGGCGCCCTGGGCAGCTTCGCGCGGCGTGGTCTTGAAGCTGCCGCCGTACGTCTTGGCCCAGGCTTCGGCCTTGGCGGCGGTTCGGTTGTAGACGGTGACGCGGTGGCCGGCGCGGGCCAGGTGGCCGGCCATGGGAGAGCCCATGACGCCCAGGCCGATGAAGGCGACCTGGCGGGGTTCGATGGCGTCGTAGGTGCGGGTGGCAGCAGTCATGAGGAGCCTTGTCTCTGGGTTGTTGTGAGGCTCCGCACTGTAAATCAATCGCGCATCAGATGATGGTCAGGTGCTCGGTACCGGCCGCCAGGTCCTGGGTTTTCGCCCGCTGGCTGTTGAGCTTGATCTGCAGCCGCAGGTCGTTGAGCGAATCGGCGTTGCGCAGCGCATCTTCCAGCGTGATCAGGTTGGCCTCGAAGGCGTTGAACAGCGCCTGGTCGAAGGTCTGCATGCCGATGTTGGTGCTCTTCTTCATGATCTCCTTGATCTCGGACACCTCGCCCTTGAAGATCAGGTCGGAGATGAGCGGGGAGTTCAGCATGATCTCCACCACCGCGTGCCGCCCCTTGTTGTCCTGCCGGGGGATCAGGCGTTGGGACACCAGCGCTCGCAGGTTGAGCGACAGGTCCATCAGCAGCTGGGCGCGCCGCTCTTCGGGGAAGAAGTTGATGATGCGGTCCAGCGCCTGGTTGGCGCTGTTGGCATGCAGCGTGGCCAGGCAGAGGTGACCGGTTTCCGCGAACTGCACGGCGTGTTCCATGGTCTCGCGGTCGCGGATCTCGCCCATGAGGATCACGTCCGGCGCCTGGCGCAGGGTGTTCTTCAGCGCCGCTTCCCAGCTGTCGGTGTCCAGCCCGACCTCGCGCTGCGTCACCACGCAGTTCTTGTGCGGGTGCACGAACTCGATCGGGTCCTCGATGGTGATGATGTGGCCCTGGGTGTTCTCGTTGCGCCAGTCCACCATGGCCGCCAGCGACGTGGACTTGCCCGAGCCGGTGGCGCCCACCAGGATGCACAGGCCGCGCTTGCTCAGCGCCACATCCTTGAGCACCTGGGGCAGGCCCATCTTGTCGATGCTGGGCAGGTTCATGGGGATGGTCCGCATCACCATGCCGACCTTGCCCTGCTGCACGAAGGCGCTGACCCGGAAGCGGCCGATCGAGGGCGGCGAGATGGCGAAGTTGCACTCCTTGGTGCGCTCGAACTCGGCCGCCTGCTTGTCGTTCATGATGGCCCGGGCCAGCGCCAGCGTGTGGTTGCCGGTCAGTGGCTGCGGCGAGACCTTGACGACCGAGCCATCGACCTTGATCGCGGGCGGGAAGTCGGCCGTGATGAACAGGTCGCTGCCGCCCCGGCTCAGCATCAGCTTGAGCAGGTCGTTGATGAACTTGGATGCCTGGTCGCGTTCCATGGTGCTTATCCGGGGAAGTTCTCGGGGATCTTCGCCTTGCTTCGGGCTTCGGCGGCGCTGATCACATTGCGCTTGACCAGCTCGGCCAGGTTCTGATCGAGGGTCTGCATGCCGACGTTGTTGCCGGTCTGGATGGCGGAATACATCTGCGCCACCTTGGCCTCGCGGATGAGGTTGCGGATGGCACTGGTGCCCAGCATGATCTCGTGCGCCGCCACCCGGCCGCTGCCGTCCTTGAGCTTGCACAGCGTCTGCGAGATGACTGCCACCAGCGATTCCGACAGCATGGCGCGGACCATGTCCTTTTCTTCGGCCGGGAACACGTCGATCACGCGGTCGATGGTCTTGGCTGCGCTGCTGGTGTGCAGCGTGCCGAACACCAGGTGGCCGGTTTCGGCTGCGGTCATGGCAAGGCGGATGGTTTCCAGGTCGCGCATCTCGCCCACCAGGATGGCGTCGGGGTCTTCGCGCAGGGCCGAACGCAGGGCGTTGGCAAAGCTCAGCGTGTGCGGGCCCACCTCGCGCTGGTTGACCAGGCACTTCTTGGATTCGTGCACGAATTCCACCGGGTCCTCGATGGTCAGGATGTGACCGTATTCGGACTCGTTGAGGTGGTTGACCATGCCGGCCAGCGTGGTGGACTTGCCCGAACCGGTGGGGCCGGTCACCAGCACCAGACCGCGCGGCTTGAGGGCCAGCTCGCCGAAGATCTTGGGCGCGTTGAGCTGTTCCAGCGTGAGGATCTTGCTCGGGATGGTCCGGAACACGGCGCCGGCGCCCCGGTTCTGGTTGAACGCATTGACCCGGAAACGCGAGAGGCCTTCGATCTCGAACGAGAAGTCCACTTCGAGGAACTCTTCGTAGTGCTTGCGCTGGCTGTCGTTCATGATGTCGTACACCATGGCGTGGACAGCCTTGTGGTCCAGCGGTTCGACGTTGATGCGTCGCACGTCGCCGTGCACCCGTATCATGGGTGGCAGCCCGGCGGAGAGGTGAAGGTCGGATGCTTTGTTCTTGACGCTGAAGGCCAGCAGCTGGGTGATATCCATCCGGGATCCGTGCAGTAAGTGAATGTTCGAACCGATTATGACGACGATTGGCGACAACCTGTATAGCGTTTCCACACGCCTGCAACAGGCGTGCGAACGTGCAGGCCGTGCGGCGTCCGGGGTCCGCCTGCTGGCGGTCTCCAAGACCTTCGATGCCGATGCGGTGCGCCAGGCCTGGCAGGCCGGGCAGCGGGCCTTCGGCGAGAACTATGTGCAGGAAGGCGTGGCCAAGATCGAGGCGCTGCGTGCCGCCGGTGACTGTCCCGGCCTGGAATGGCACTGCATCGGCCCGCTGCAGAGCAACAAGACCCGCGCTGTGGCCGAGCACTTCGACTGGGTGCACAGCGTGGACCGCTTCAAGATCGCCGAGCGGCTGTCGGCCCAGCGCCCGGCCCACCTGGGGCCGCTGCAGGTGTGCCTGCAGGTCAATGTGGATGGGGGGGCCAACAAGTCGGGCATCGAGCCGGGTGAACTGCTTGCGTTGGCCCAGGCGGTGGCCGGTCTGCCCGGGCTGCGCTTGCGCGGGCTGATGTGCATCCCCGAGCCGGCACCGGATTTCGAGGGTCAGCGCGCCGTGTTCCTGCAGGCCCGCGCCCTGTTCGACGACCTGCGCGCCCGGGGCATGGATCTGGACACCTTGTCCATGGGCATGAGCGACGACCTGGAGGCCGCCGTGGCGGCCGGCTCCACCCTGGTGCGGGTGGGGCGCGCCATCTTCGGCCACCGCGAGCGCAAGCCCGGCCCGGCCGACGCGCTCACAACGGCAGCCGGGTGAGGTTCTTCACCTCTTCCATCACGGCGTAGGTGCGGGTTTCGCGCACGCCGGGCAGCTGCCACAGCACCTGGCCGGCAAAGGCGCGGTAGGACGCCATGTCGGCCATGCGGGTCTTGAGCAGGTAATCGAAGCCGCCGGCCACCATGTGGCACTCCATGATCTCGTCGTGCACCTGCACGGCGGCCTTGAAGGCATCGAACACATGGGGGGTGGTGCGGTCGAGCAGCACCTCCACGAACACCATCATGCCGCGCCCGAGCTTGAAGGGATCGAGCCGCGCCTCGTAGCCCAGGATGTAGCCGTCGCGCTGCAGGCGCTGGGTGCGGGCCAGCACGGCGGTGGGCGACAGACCGATGGTCTCGGCCAGCTTGAGGTTGCTGATGCGGCCATCGGCCTGCAGCACCTGGAGGATGCGCAGGTCGATGCGGTCGAGGTCGTCGGTCTGCATGTTGTTCGGTTTCTGGATTAAATTTTGGTGAATTATTCACTGGTTTCAGGGGCAGAGTGGCGATATTCGCCTAGAAAGGACCTGCCATGAACCCCATCTGCACCGCCCCGGACGACCGACTCCCTCTGCCCTGCCGACCCGAAGCCGAGGTGCTGCAGCACCAGCTGCAGGCATTGCAGGGCAGCCTGGACTGGAGCGCGGTGATCCGCACGGCCGCGCCCTGGGTGCAGGCGGTGCGCGACAACCCGCCGCCGTTCTGGGCCATGGAAAGCCTGCTCAAGGAGTACCCCATCAGCAGTGCCGAGGGCCTCGCTCTGATGCGGCTGGCCGAAGCGCTGCTGCGGGTGCCGGACGCCGAAACCGCCATCGCACTCACCGCCGACCAGCTGGGACGGGCCGACTTCGACGGCTCGACCGACGCCACTCTGGCGCGTCTGTCGTCCACCGCCATTGCCATGAGCAAGCGGTTCCTGCCCGATGCCGGCAAGGAGGCCGGGCTGATGGCCCGCCTGGGCGCCCGCACCGTGGTGGGCGCCACTGTCCGGGCGGTGCAGCTGCTGGGCCGGCAGTTCGTGCTGGGCCAGACCATCGGCGAGGCGCTGGACACGGCCGCCGGGCAGCGCCGGAAGCAGGCCGGTCTGCGGTTCAGCTACGACATGCTGGGTGAAGGCGCCCGCACCGACGCCGATGCGCTGCGCTACCTGCAGGCCTATGCCGAGGCGCTGGCGGCCATCGCCCGGAGGTCCGATCCGGCGGCGGGCCCCGCAGCGCAGGACGGCATCTCCATCAAGCTCAGTGCCCTGCACCCGCGGTACGAGCATGCCCAGCATGAGCGCGTGATGGCCGAGCTGGTGCCCAGGGTCTGGACCCTGTGCGAGCAGGCGGCGGCCGCCGGCCTGAACCTCACGATCGATGCCGAGGAGGTGGACCGGCTGGAGCTTTCGCTGTCGGTGCTGGAGGCGCTGGCCGAGCGGGTCGCCCGGCATTGCCCGGACTGGAGCGGCCTGGGCCTGGCCCTGCAGGCCTACCAGACCCGTTCGGTCGACCTGATCGGCGAGGTGGCGGCCATCGCCCGTCGCCACCGTCTGCGTTTCATGTGCCGGCTGGTCAAGGGCGCCTACTGGGACGCAGAGATCAAGCGCGCCCAGGAGCTGGGGCTGCCGGGCTACCCGGTGTTCACCCGCAAGCACCACACCGACGTGAGCTACCTGGCCTGTGCCCGCGCCCTGCTGGATGCGGCCGACGTCATCCATCCGCAGTTCGCCACCCACAATGCCGGCACCATCGCCGCCATCGTCCAGATGGCCCGCGCCCGGGGCGCCACCTTCGAGCTGCAGCGCCTGCACGGCATGGGCGAGGGTGTGTACCGCGAAGTGCTGCGCGACCCCGCCATCACCTGCCGGGTGTACGCGCCGGTGGGGGCCCACCGCGATCTGCTGGCCTACCTGGTGCGTCGCCTGCTGGAAAACGGCGCCAACTCGTCGTTCGTGCACCAGCTGGCCGACGGGCAGGTGCGCATCGACGACCTGCTGGAGTCGCCGCTGGCGGCGGCCAATGGCAGCGTGTCCGAACCGTCGCCCCTGCCCATGCCCAAGGACCTGTACGGTGGGGCCCGGCTCAACAGCGCAGGGCTGGACCTGTCGGTGGCCAGCGTGCGGGACAGCCTGTCCGCCGCCTGGGACCGTTGCCGTGTGCCCGCCGTGCCCGAATCGCCCGCCGAAGCTGCACCGCAGGCCATGGCCCGTGCTGTGGCCGCGTTCCCGGCCTGGAGCCACACCCCGGTGTCCGAGCGGGCGCAGATCCTGCGCCGCGCGGCCGACGCCCTGCAGCAGCACATGCCCGATCTGTGCGCGCTGCTGGTGAAGGAGGCCGGCAAGACCTGGGGCGACGGCGTGGCCGAGGTGCGCGAAGCCATCGACTTCCTGCGCTACTACGCCACCGAGGCCGAGACCCTGATGGCGCCCCGCCCGCTGGACGGCCCCACCGGCGAGAGCAATGTGCTGCGCCTGCACGGTCGGGGCGCCTGGGTGTGCATCAGCCCATGGAACTTCCCGCTGGCCATCTTTGTGGGGCAGGTGGCCGCAGCCCTGGTCACCGGCAACACCGTGCTGGCCAAGCCGGCCGAGCAGACGCCGGGCGTGGCCCAGGTGGCGGTGAATCTGCTCCAGGCCGCCGGCGTGCCGGTCGATGTGCTGCAGCTGCTGCACGGCCCGGGCGAGACCATCGGTTCCGCCCTGGTGGCGCAGCCGGCGGTGGCCGGCGTGGTGTTCACCGGCTCGACCCCGGTGGCCAAGCTCATCCAGCGGGCGCTGGCGGCCAAGGATGGCCCCATCGTGCCCCTGATTGCCGAGACCGGCGGCATCAATGCCATGCTGGTGGACAGCACGGCCTTGCCCGAGCAGGTGGCCGACGCCGTGGTGCAGAGCGCATTCCGCAGCGCCGGCCAGCGCTGCTCGGCCCTGCGGGTGCTGTGTGTGCATGAGGCCGTGGCCGATGCGGTGATCGACATGGTCGGCGGCGCGGCCCGTGAGCTGGTGCTGGGCGATCCGTCCCGTCTGGTCACCGATGTCGGGCCGGTGATCGACGACGAGGCCGCCCTGGGCATCCGCCAGCACCTGCAGCGACTTGGGCAGGAGGGCCGGGTCTGCCTGGGTGGCGCTGGCGAAGGCCGGTTCATTCCGCCTCAGCTGATCGAGGTGGCCGACCTCTCCCGCATCACCCAGGAGATCTTCGGCCCGGTGCTGCAGGTGGTGCGCTGGAGCGGCGATCCGGCCCAGGTGGTGGCCTCCATCAATGCCCTGGGTTTCGGTCTGACCCTGGGGCTGCAGACGCGCATCGACAGCCGCGCCCAGGCACTGGCCGCGCAGGCGCGGGTGGGCAATGTGTACGTCAACCGGAACATGATCGGCGCCGTGGTCGGGGTGCAGCCCTTCGGTGGCGAAGGGCTCAGTGGCACCGGCCCCAAGGCCGGGGGGCCGAACTACCTGCCGCGTTTCTGCGCCGAGCAGACACTGACCATCAACACCACGGCGGCTGGTGGCAACGTGCAACTGTTCGCAGGTTGAGCTCTGTTGGCCGGCGATATGTAACAAAACACTTGCAAACTGTTGCTTTTGGATTAGCATGCACCCACGACACCGGCCGCCGCCGGCTGCAACCACCGCGAGGTTCCGGGGGGGCGTACATGAGCACACTGGCCAGACTCCAACAACATGCCGACGTGGCCAGCCTGAAGTCGGCGCTGCACCAGCTGTGCAGCGAATTCGGCCGGATCACCCGGCTCGATGTGCTGGCCGCCACCCAGCAGGGAGTGCGTCAGGCCGTGTGCTTCCTGCGCATGGACCGTCCGGAGCAGGAACAGCAGCTCATGAAGACCCTGGGTGTGGGCCGCTATGGCGGCGAGGTGGTGTTCGTCATCCGCCTGGGAGAGCCTGAACCCACCGGTCAGGACGACGACACCCCGGCCTGGGCCGACTCCGACATCTACCGCAACTGACGTTCAGTGCAGGTCGCCGAAGCCGGTGTTGCGCACCCCGGCGCCGGGGCGCGACGGTGCCGTCTGGTTGATGTTCACCCAGAACTCGCACACATGCTTCATGGCGCTGAGGAACTGCGAGAACTCGGTGGGCTTGGCGATGTATGCATTGGTGCCGGCGTCATAGGCCCGCAGCAGATCGCTGGGTTCGGTGGACGAGGTGAGGATGACCACAGGGATGTTGTGCAGCGCATCCGACCCCTTGATCTCGCGCAGCACGCCGATGCCGTCGAGCAGCGGCATCTTCAGGTCCAGCAGCACCAGAGAAGGGTTGGCACCGCTGCGGTGGTGGAACTCGTTGCGGCAGTAGAGGTAGTCCAGGGCCTGCATGCCGTCGGACACATGGGTCACCCGGCCTTCGAGCCCGTGGCGCGACAGCGCCAGCTTGGTGAGTTCGGCGTCGTCCGGGTTGTCCTCGACCAGGAGGATGGATTCGTTGAGGTGGTTCATGAGTCCAGGGGTACCGGCATGGAGAGCGGATTCGCCTCGTTGGGATGGAGTCCGTCGATGGGCAGCGAGAAATGAAACACGCTGCCCTCACCCAGACGGCTTTCCGCCCAGATGGTGCCGCCGTGCCGTTCCACGATGCGCCGGGTCAGTGCCAGACCGATGCCGGTTCCCTCGAACTCGGTGGCACGGTGCAGACGCTGGAAAACGCCGAACAGTTTCTGCGAATATTTTGAATCAAACCCGACGCCGTTGTCACGCACCGCAAAGGTGTATCCCAGCAACGGATCGATCTGCCAGGTGACTTCGATGACGGCGCGCTCCCGGGGGCGGGTGTACTTGAAGGCATTGCCCAGCAGGTTGGTCCAGACCTCGCGCAGCAGCAGCGCATCGCCTTGCACCACCGGCAGGTCGGGGTCGATCAGCCAGTCGACGATGCGGCCGTCGGTGTCGTGGGCGATCTGGCTGACCACCGTGGCCACCAGGGCGTTGGTGTCCACCGGCACCGGGTTCAGCGCCGCGCGTCCCAGGCGCGAGAACGCCAGCAGCCCGTCGATGAGCTGGCTCATGTGGCGCGCCGAGTTGCCGATGGTGTGCAGGTAGCGCATGCCCACCTCGTCGATGCGGTCGCCCAGGTGTTCGTGCAGCAGGCTCACGAAGCTGGAGATGTGCCGCAGCGGCGCCCGCAGGTCGTGAGACACCGAATACGAGAACGACTCCAGATCGCGGTTGGCCGCCACCAGCTGCTCGGTGCGCTCGACCACCCGCTGCTCCAGCTCGTCGTTGATGTTGCGCATCATGTCGTCCAGCCGCTTGGCATCGGTCATGTCGCGGTTGACGTTGGCATAGCCCAGCAGCTCGCCCTGGTTGTCGCGCAGGGCGATCAGCACCGAGTGCGACCAGTACCGGCTGCCGTCCCGACGTTCCTGCCAGGTCTGCATGTCGTGCTGCCCGCGCGAGGCGGCCAGCCGCAGCATGCGCCGTGCCTCCTCGATGCCGGCGTCAGGGTCGTTCGGTCGCAGCAGCAGGCCGAAATGCCGGCCCATCATCTGCACCGGGCTGTAGCCGTTCATGCGCTGCGCGCTGTCGGTCCAGTCGGTGATGCGGCCGGCCGTGTCCATGAAGAAGATGGAGTAGTCGCGCAGGTTGTCCACCATCAGGCGGAAGCGCTGCTCGCTGGCCATGAGTTCGGCCGAGCGCACCCGGATGCGGGTTTCCAGCTCCTCGTTCATGTCGTGGATGCGCTCCTCGATGCGCTTGCGCTCGGTGATGTCCACCATCTGCAGGAACACGCCGCGCGTGATGCCGCGCACCGTGTCGGGCCGGTAATACGCCTGCACGAAGATGGCCCGGCCGGCGGCGTCGCGCCGCCATGCCTCCAGCTGGCGGGGCTCGCCGTTGAGGGCGGCATTCAGCAGGGGTTCGACGTCCTGCCAGACCGGCTGTGGCAGGACCTCGCTCATGTGCTTGCCGATCAGGCCTTCCGGCTCGACCCCGTACATGGCCTGGTGCCCGGCGTTGGCGAACCGGTAGATGCCGCGCCGGTCCACATAGGCGATGAGCACCGGCACGTGGTCGGTGATGTCGCGCAGGAAGCGCTGATGCTCCTGAAGCGCCTCTTCGGCAGCCTTGCGCTCGGTGATGTCCACCAGCGTGTTGTTGGTCCGCACGAAACGGCCTTCGTCGTCGAACACGGCCGTGGTGTTGAGCAGTCCATGGAACCGCTGCCCGTTGCGCCGAACGATGGTGAACTCGGCCGGCTCCAGTTTTTCGCCGGCAATCACCCGGGCCAGTCGCTGCCGGGCCAGCGGCGTCTGTTCGGGCAGGATGATGTCGCGGAAGTGCAGGCGGCCGATCACCTCGTCGCGCTCGTAGCCCAGCCAATCCAGCTCGGTGCGGTTCATCAGCACGAAGGTGCCGTCGGCATCGACCGAGTGGTACCCGCAGGGGGCTTCGTTGTAGAGCACCTGGGCCTCGCGCAGGGCCTGGGTGATGCGGTCCTTGGCCTCGGCCAGTTCGTCGGTGCGTTGCCGCACCCGGTTCTCCAGCTCGGAGTTGAACTCCACGATGGCGGCCTGCTGCCGCTGCAGGTCGGTGATGTCGCGCGACACTACCAGCAGCATCATGGCCCGTCCTTCGGCGCTGCGGATGGGCGAGATCATGGTGTCCCACCACTTCAGACTGCCGCGGAAGGTGGGGCATTCGGCGACGAAGCGGGCGCTGCGGCCAGCACGCGCCTGCTGCAGCGCGTCCATGGCCAGCGGCGCACCCTCGCCAGGCCACCATTCGCACCAGGGTTGCAGCGCCTGGGCATCGAAGCGTTCCAGCTCCATCAGACGGCAGCCCTGCGCGGTCATCTGGATGACGCGGCCATCCAGGTCGAGCACCATGGTGCAGTCCGGGCTGGTGGCGATGATCTGGCGGTTGAGCTCGTCCTTGATGCGGGCCTCGGCCTCGAGCGTGCGCAGCGCGGTGATGTCCTGCACGAAGCCCAGCTGCGAGGTCACCAGGCCTTGTGCATCGCGCAGCGGTGCGTTGCGCACCATCACATGGGTGACCTCGGCGTCGGGCCGGATGATGCGGAATTCGACGCTCAGCCCCTCGCCGCGCGAAATGGCCTGGATCCAGGATTGCCGGACCCGCTCCAGGTCGTCGGGGTGCACCCTGTCGAGCCAGCCGAAGTTGGGGAAGTCCTGCCGGGACAGCCCGAAGATGCGCCCCAGCTGTTCGTCCACATGGGTCAGCACGCCGGTGTGGTCGGTGCGGAAGACGCCCATGGGGAACACGCTGGCCAGGGCGGCGAACAGCTCGCTGTATTCCAGCTGCGCGGCCGGCATGCGGCCGCTGTGTCCCGGCAGCAGCGCGGTGGTCAGGGACAGCGGCAGGTCCGGGTCGAGCTGGACATGGCCGTCGCCCTGGCGGGCCGAACCTGCGCCAGCCAGCATGCGCGCGTACTCCTGCCGGAGGTGGGCATTCTCGGCCTGCAGCGTCTCGATCTGGAGCAGCAGTGATCTCTCGCGCCCGCCGGCCGGATCACCTTCCGGCGAGGCCGGCGCAGATCCTTGAGGAGAGGAAACACGGCTCATGCCTGTCAATGTACCCCAGGGGGGTTACACCCGGCCTGTCATTCCTGTCAGAAACGTGGGAGATCGGGGTGCGCCAGCCGGCCACCGCGCACCAGCATGCGGCCGTATTCGGCGCAGCGCTGCAGCGTCGGGATGACCTTGCCTGGGTTGAGCAGGCCGTGGGCATCGAAGGCCCGCTTCACCGCGAACATCTGCTCGTTCTCTTCCGGCGAGAACTGCACGCACATGCTGTTGAGCTTCTCCACCCCCACGCCGTGTTCACCCGTGACGGTGCCGCCCATGGCCACGCTGGTCTCCAGGATGTCGGCGCCGAACTGCTCGCAGCGGTGCAGCTGGTCGGCATCGTTGGCATCGAACAGGATCAGCGGGTGCAGGTTGCCGTCGCCCGCATGGAACACATTGAGGCAGCGCAGGCCGTACTTGACCTCCATGTCGGCGATGGCCTCCAGGATGTCGGCCAGGCGCTTGCGCGGAATGGTGGAATCCATGCACATGTAGTCCGGGCTGATGCGCCCCGATGCGGGGAAGGCGTTCTTGCGACCGCTCCAGAAGCGCAGGCGCTGGGCCTCGTCGCGGCTGACGGTGATGGCGGTGGCGCCGGCGGCCCGCAGCACGTCGCTCATCCGGCCGATTTCCTCTTCCACTTCTTCCGGCGTGCCGTCGCTCTCGCACAACAGGATGGCGGCCGCGTCGAGGTCGTAACCGGCGTGCACGAAGTCCTCGACCGCAGCGGTCATGGGCTTGTCCATCATTTCCAGGCCGGCCGGGATGATGCCGGCGGCAATCACGGCGGCCACGGCGTCGCCGGCCTTTCGCACATCGTCGAAGCTGGCCATGATGCAGCGCGCCAGCTGGGGCTTGGGCACCAGCTTGACGGTGACCTCGGTGGTCACGGCCAGCATGCCTTCGCTGCCGATGATCAGGGGCAACAGGTCCAGACCCGGGCTGTCCAGCGCGGCGCTGCCGAAGGTCACCGCCTCTCCCTGCACGTTGAAACCACGCACCTGCAGCACGTTGTGCACCGTCAGGCCGTACTTGAGGCAGTGCACGCCACCGGAGTTCTCGGCCACGTTGCCGCCGATGGTGCAGGCGATCTGGCTGCTGGGATCGGGCGCGTAGTACAGGCCGTGGGGCGCCGCAGCCTCGCTGATGGCCAGGTTGCGCACGCCGGCCTGCACCACCGCCGTGCGGGAACGCGGGTCGATGCGGATGATGCGGTTGAACTTGGCCAGCGACAGCGTCACGCCCATGGCGTTGGGCATGGCGCCGCCGGACAGGCCGGTGCCGGCGCCCCGGGCCACCACCGGCACCTGCAGGGCGTGGCAGGCCTTGAGCACGGCGGCGACCTGCTCCTCGGTTTCGGGCAGTACCACCACCAGCGGCCGCTCGCGGTAGGCGGTCAGGCCGTCGCACTCGTACGGCACGGTGTCTTCGGGCTGCCACAGCAGGGCATGACCGGGCACGACCCGGGCCAGCGCCGACACCACCTCGGCCTGGCGGGTGGCTCGCTGCATCTGGGTGATCTGGGTGGAGGTGGCGGGAGCGTTCATGGGCGGCTCGGTACGGGGTATCGGTAGCGGCCCAGTTTAGGACAAGGCCCGCGACGCAACGTGAATTTCCTTGCAAGCCCTTGTGAGCCGGGCGATCGGTCGCCCGGCCGCGTCAGGCCACCGCGTTGCGCATCCATTCCGCAAAGGCGGCGCATTCCCAGCGCTCCATGGTGCCGGTGCGCCAGCACAGGTAGTGGGCGTGCGGGCTGGGGACCCGTTTTTCGTACAGCGGCAGCAGCGTGCCCTGCTCGAGCCAGGGCGCGGCCAGCTTGTAGCGCAGCAGGCCCACGCCCATGCCCACGGCGGCGGCATCGCACAGCAGGCCGATGTCGTTGAACTGCGAACCTTCCACCGGCTCCGGCCAGTCCAGGTGGTTGGCGGCAAACCAGGTGCGCCAGGGCTCCAGCGGGCTGCGCAGCAGCGGCACGCCGGACAGGTCCTCCGGCGTGTCGAACGGCCCGTATTCGCGGATGAAGGCCGCCGAGGCCATGGGCGACACCTCGTCCTTGCTCAGGCACACATGTTCCACGTCGGCATAGCGGCCGGTGCCGAACCGCACGGTGAGGTCGGCGTCCTCGGCCACCACGTCCAGCAGCGGGATGCTCACCTGCAGCGTCAGGTCGATCTCGGGGTAGGCCTCGCTGAACTGCTTGAGGCGCGGCAGCAGCACCGAACGGGCAAACGTGGGCGTGACCGCCACCCGCAGCTTGCGCCGCCCCGGCGAGGCCACCTGGCTGGGAAACTTCTGCAGGGTGGCCAGCCCGTCCCGCACATGGGCCAGGTATTCGCTGCCCTCGGTGGTGAGGGAGAAATCGGCCCGCCCGAACAGCTTGGTGCCCAGGATCTGCTCCAGCTGCCGGATGCGGTGGCTCACCGCACTCGGGGTCACGCATAGCTCCTCGCTGGCCTGCGTGACGCTGCGCAGGCGCGCCAGCGCCTCGAAGGTCAGCAGACACTGGATGGGCGGGATGCGCAGGGTCATGTCACTTGAACACCACGGTCTTGTGGCCGTTGAGCAGCACCCGGTGCTCGCTGTGCCATTTCACGGCACGGGCCAGCACCTGGCTTTCGGTGTCGCGGCCCAGGGCCGTGAGGTCGTCCACCGTGTCGGTGTGATCCACCCGGGCCACGTCCTGCTCGATGATCGGGCCCTCGTCCAGGTCGGCGGTCACGTAGTGGGCGGTGGCGCCGATCAGCTTCACGCCCCGGTCGTGCGCCTGGTAGTAGGGCTTGGCGCCCTTGAAGCTGGGCAGGAAGCTGTGGTGGATGTTGATCGCCTTGCCCGAGAGCTCGGTGCACAGGCTGTCCGACAGGATCTGCATGTAGCGGGCCAGCACCACCAGCTCGGCACCTTCGCTGCGGATGATCTCCAGCTGCTTCGCCTCGGCCTGGGCCTTGGTGGCCGCCGTCACCGGGATGTGGTGGAACGGCACGTTGTAGCTGGCGGCCAGCTGGTAGAAGTCCCGGTGGTTGCTGATGATGGCCCGGATGTCCAGAGGCAGCAGGCCGCTCTTCCATCGGAACAGAAGGTCGTTGAGGCAATGGCCTTCGCGGCTGACGAACAGCACGGTCTTCACCGGCTGGGCCAGCGGGTGCAGGCTGAACTTCATCGACAGCGGGGTGGCCAGGGCGTCCAGGCGCTGGCGCAGCTCGGCTTCGCTCAGCCCGGCGCAGGCAAACTGCACCCGCATGAAGAACAGGCCGGTGTCGTGGTCGTTGTACTGGGCCGCCTCTTCGATGTTGCCGCCGTTGTCGAACAGGAATCCGGAGACGGCGTGCACGATGCCCGGGCGGTCGGGGCAGGAGAGGTTGAGGACGTAGGTGTTTTCCATGGCTGCGTGATTGTCGCAGCCCGGGCGCCGTCCCGCCCGGGTGGGCCTTCGCCGACCCGTCGCAGTGGCGCCATGCCGGCACTCTGGCCGGTGCCAGAATCCCGAGATTGCCGCCTTTCAGGAGAAGCCCATGGCCTACAACGACTTCCGCATGGACAACCAGTGGTTGCCCTTCACGCCCAACCGCAGCTTCCAGAAGGATCCGCGCGTGTTCGTGGCCGCCGACGGCATGCACTTCACCACCCACGACGGCCGCCAGGTCATCGACGGCATCTCCAGCCTGTGGTGCGTGGGCGCCGGCCACAACCGCAAGCCGATCAACGAGGCCATCAAGCGCCAGCTCGACACGCTGGACTACAGCACCGCCTTCAGCGTGAGCAACGACAAGGCTTTCCTGGCCGCCGAGGCGATTGCCGCCATGGCCCCCGGCGACCTGAACAAGGTGCTGTTCTGCAACTCCGGCTCCGAGGCGGCCGACACCTCGCTCAAGGTGGCGCTGGCCTACCACCGCGCCCGGGGCGAGGGCCACCGCAACATCTTCATCGGCCGCGAGCGTGGCTACCACGGCGTGGGCTTCGGCGGCATGTCGGTGGGCGGCATTCCGGCCAACCGCAAGGTCTACGGCACCGCCCTGCTACCACGCGTGGACCACATGCGCTTCATCCACGATCCGGTGAACCATGCCTACATCCACCACCAGGAGCCGGTGTGGCAGGAAGACATCCTGCTGGAGCTGGAGAACCGCATCCTGCCGCTGCACGATCCGAGCAACGTGGCCGCGGTCATCGTCGAGCCGGTGGCCGGCAGCGCGGGCTGGTACATCCCGCCGCAGGGCTACCTGAAGCGCCTGCGCGAGATCTGCGACAAGCACGGCATCCTCCTGATCTTCGACGAGGTCATCACCGGCTTCGGCCGCCTGGGCACCGGCTTCGGTGCCGACTTCTACGGCGTGCAGCCGGACATGCTGAACTTCGCCAAGTGCGTGACCAACGGCGTCATGCCCATGGGCGGCGTGATCTGCACCGATCGCATCTACAACGCCATGATGGGCGCCCACGGCAGCGCGCCCGACCACGCCATCGAGTTCTTCCACGGCTACACCTATTCCGGCCACCCGGTGGCCTGTGCCGCCGCCCTGGCCACGCTGGAGCTGTACAAGCAGGAAAACCTGTTCGAGCGCGCCGGCCAGATGGGCCAGGTGCTGGGCGACGCCATGCACTCGGCCATCAAGGGCCTGCCGCACGTCATCAGCATCCGCAGCCTGGGCCTGGCCTGTGCGGTGGAGCTCGCGCCCCAGCCGGGCATGCCGGGCAAGCGCGCCTTCGACGTCTTCATGGACTGCTTCCACAAGGGTGTGCTGGTGCGCAACGCCGGCGACAACCTGGTGTTCGCACCGCCCTACATCGTGGAGCGCGAGCACATCGAGACCATGGTCTCCACCCTGGCCGACGCCATCCGCCGCCTGCCGGCCTGACCCTTCCGGACCCGGCTCAGCGGCCGCTTCAACGGCCGAAACGCTGGCGCAGCTCGGCGCAGTGGTCCTGCGGCGGCAAGGCGGGTGTGGGCCACACCGCATCGGCCGGCAGCCCGGCGCCGGCCTCACCCGCCCGGGCCACCAGCACCCGGTGATCAAATCCGGCCGGCAGGTGGCGGGGCACCCCGATGTCCTGCCGCACATGGCCGTTGCCGGCGATCAGCAGCACCGTCATGCCGGGGCGGGTGCGCTGCTGCAGGGTGGCAGCCATGGCCTGGTCGCGGGCCAGCTGGATGCGGGTCATGGGGGCGATCTGGCTCTCGGGCAACAGACCGCAGTGGCCTTCGCGGATGCCGGTCTTCTGCTGCTCCAGCCCGGCGGTGCTCAGGATCGCATCGAGCGATGCATCCTGCATGGCGCCGCGCATGGCGCTGCGGGGCAGGTTGCCGCCGGCCACCGGCACGCCGGCCCGTACGGCCGCCATCACCACCGGCCCGTAGGTCGGCCAGGGCCAGCCGGTCTCGTCGGTCCAGCCCAGGGCTTCCCGCACCTGGGCTTCGGTCGCGTCTCGGGCCAGGCCATCGGTCTGGCGGCCTCGATCGGCCATCTCCATCACCACCGCCGCCAGCAGGCCGCGTTGTGCCAGGTGTTCCACCGCAGCTTTCTGCAAGGCCTGGTGCTCCGGCGCATCGTGCTGTTCGCCCAGCAGCAGGGCTCGGGTGGGCAGCAAGCGGTCGAGCACGGCATCCGGCCCGGTCGAGGAGGGGGTGGTGCAGCCTGCAAGGCCGGTGCAGAGGATCAGACCGGCCAGCAGACCGGTGAAGGGTGTGAAGGTCATGGGCTCATGCTACGCAGGCAGTGGCAGCGAACCGTCAGGGCATGAAAAAGCCCGGGCGGGCCGGGCTGGTTTCGCGGGACAAGGGGCAGTGCCTCAGTGCATGACCACCGGCATCTGGGCCAGGCCGGCATAGCCTTCCAGCGTGGTTTCCACCTCCTCCTGCGAGGGCATGGAGCGCTGCCAGGCCGATATCTGCTGCTGGAACATTTCGGCCCAGGAGCCGTCGAGGTAGACCTCCTTGCCCGAGCGTTTGTCCACGATCTCGAATCCGTGGCGGGCGATCTGCGGGCCGTCGGCCACCTGCAGCTCGCCCTCGGCCGGGGCGTCGGCCAGGATGTGCACCACCGCAAAGGCTTCCGAGTCGTACAGCATGTTCATGAGGTATGTCCTTGTGATCAACCAGAGGGCCTGTGGTCTTTATATCGGCAAACGCGGCCCCGACTTCAACAACGGACATTTATCTGGGTCGGGCGGTGGATCTTTTCAAGTGGAGAGGCCTTTTTTCGCACACCGTGGGCACTTTCGACCCCTCAGGGCCGCCGGCTGAGTTGCTGGTCTGCCACGTCTCCCTGGGTCTGGGTGATGCGAAGCCGCACCGGCAGATGGCCCAGTTCGGGCGCCAGCCAGACCTCGACCCGGCTGTCGTAGGTGTCGGCCGGCTCGCGCACCAGCTTGCGGGCCGTCAGGCTGCCCGCCGGCAGGGACAGGGTTTCCAGATCGCCCACGGCAAAACGCCAGGTCTGCGACCCGCCCACGCCGGCCACGGGCAGCTCCAGGACGTCTCCGTCCTGGAACGCCCCTGCCTGCAGCCAGCCGGCGAGCTGGAGAAAGACGCTCAGCCGGTCCTGTGCGTTGGGCAGCAGGGGCGCATCGGGCGCGTTGTTGCTGAAGCGGATGGTGCCGGCGGTGCGGTCGAAATGGGCGGCGCGTTCCGAGCGGCTGCGGTCGCTGAAGCGCTCCGGCAGCAGACCGGTGGCATCGATCTGCCCCGTGCTGGACTGGCTGCGGCTGCCCACCAGAAAGGCAGACAGCCGCATCGACAGCTCGTAGCGGCCCCCGCTTTGCCGCCAGCGCAGCTCGCCGCTGGCGGTGTAGCGCAGGCCCTTTGCCTGGCCCTGCACCTCGTAGGCCAGGTCGGCGTCGGGCGGCAGTGCGACCGGACGCGGGCCGAAATCGGGTGCTGCCGCCCCCGGTGCGGGTGTTGCATCGGCCTGCAGCTGCAGGCGCGATGACGAGGCCAGCGACGCGTCATCCTGCGGGGCGGCCATGGCGTCGGACTCGATCGGGGCCGATGGCGCCGCGGGTTCGGCAGGAGACGGCGCATCGGCACGCGGCGGGGCGGCGGGGCGAGGGGGCTTGGGAGCGGGTGCAGCCGGGCGGGCTGCGGGTGCTTCGGGCCGGGCCTGGCTCGCAGCCGGTGGCGGCAGCAGCTGCACCAGCCTGACCTGGCCGGGTTCGGCCGGTGGTGGTGCGGTGTTTTCGGTGCCGGAGGACAGTGCGCCGGCCAGCCGCTCCAGCGCCAGCCCGTGCACCACCACGACCAGCGCCACCACGGCCAGCAGGCCGGTGCGGCTGCGGCCGGTGGTTTGGGTCATGCCGGATCGCCGGCCGCGCGGTGCCCCAGGTCGGCGCTGAGCTGTCGGGCGGTGCGCAACACCGCTTGCGCGGCGGGCGATGACCAGTCGGTGTCCAGCGTCGCGACCGAGCCCAGCACCACCAGGCCCAGCACCAGCCGGCCCTGCGCATCGAACACCGGGGCGCAGAAACCGCCCACGCCCGGCAGCAGGCTGTGCACGACCCGCGCCAGCCCGCGTCGGCGGGTCTCGGCCAGCAGGGCCTGGGCCTCGGTCCAGGAGCGCGGCACGTCGGACAGGGGCAGGCCGTTGTCGGGCAGCTTTTTCAGGCGGGCCAGTTCGGCGCGCAGCATGGGCTCCACCCGGCCGGCGTCCTGGCTGGACTCGCCCATGAAGGCGGCAAAGCAGCGGCCGGTGGCCGATGTGAGCAGGGGCATGACGTCGCCCAGGCGCAGCGTCACCGGCACCGTCTGCGGTGCTTCGGTCCAGTGCACCATGGTCGGGCCCTGGTTGCCCCACACGGCAATGGCCAGGGTGTGGCCGGTCTCGGCCAGCAGGGCATCGATGCGCTGGCGCGCCAGCTTCACGCCATCCAGCCGGGCCAGGCTGGCCAAGCCCAGCCGCAGGGCGGACGGACCGAGGTCGTAGCGGGTGCTGACCGGGTCCTGCACCACCAGGCCCAGGCGCTGAAAGCTCACCAGGTAGCGGTGGGCCTTGGCTGCGCTCATGCCGGCCGCTGCCGCCAGGTCGCGCAGCATGAGGGCGCCGTCGGTGCGGGAGAGGGCGTCGAGCAGCTCGAAGCCGACCTCCACCGACTGGATGCCGGCGCGCTGAGGGCTGTCGTCCGGCACTTCGGCTTGGGCCGCGGCGGTGTCGGGGATGTGCGGCTCGCCGCTTTGGTCTAAAATCTCGCGCTTACGCATGGGTGAATGGATTTTACTATCCGTAATCGCCTGCTCGGCACGCACGCAACTGGAGATCGGCATGAAACTCGCCACGTACAAGGACGGATCGCGCGACGGACAACTCGTGGTGGTCTCTCGCGACCTGTCGACGGCCCATTATGCGACCGGCATCGCGCACCGCCTCCAGCAGGCCCTGGACGACTGGAACTTCATCAGCCCGCAGCTGCATGACCTGTACGTCACGCTCAACCAGGGCAAGGCGCGTCACGCGTTCCCGTTCGACCCGGCCATGTGCATGGCCCCGTTGCCCCGGGCCTACCAGTGGGCCGACGGCTCGGCCTACATCAACCATGTGGAGCTGGTGCGTGCGGCGCGCAACAGCGAGGTGCCGGCTTCGTTCTATACCGACCCGCTCATGTACCAGGGTGGCAGCGACGACTTCATCGGCCCGACCGACGACGTGGTGGTGCCCAGCGAGGACTTCGGCATCGACTTCGAGGCCGAGATCGCGGTCATCACCGGCGACGTGCCCATGCAGGCCACCCCCGATCAGGCGCTGGACGGCATCCGCCTGCTCATGCTGGCCAACGATGTGTCGCTGCGCAACCTGATTCCGGCCGAACTGGCCAAGGGCTTCGGCTTCTTCCAGAGCAAGCCGGCCACCGCCTTCAGCCCGGTGGCCATCACCCCGGACGAGCTGGGCGATGCCTGGCAGGGCGGCCGGGTGCACCTGACGCTGCAGAGCACCTGGAACGGCCGCAAGGTCGGCATGTGCGAGGCCGGCCCCGAGATGACCTTCCACTTCGGTCAGCTGATCGCCCACATCTGCAAGACCCGCAACGTGCGGGCCGGCTCCATCGTGGGCAGCGGCACGGTGAGCAACAAGGCCATCGAGGTGGATGGCCGCAAGGAATGGCCCAAGGGCTACAGCTGCATCGCCGAGAAGCGGGCCATCGAGACCATTCTGGATGGTCAGCCCTCCACCGCCTTCATGAAGTTCGGCGACACCATCCGCATCGAGATGAAGGGCCGCGACGGCCAGAGCCTGTTCGGCGCCATCGATCAGAAGATCGCTGCGCCCCAGTAAGCCGGCTCAGACGGCGTAGACCTGATCGAGCGACGCAAAGCCCTTGGCCTCGATCGGGTTGCCGAACGGGTCGCAGAAGAACATCGTCCACTGCTCGCCGGGCTGACCGGCGAACCGCACCTGCGGCGGCACCACGAATTCGATGCCGGCAGCGCTCAGGCGTTCGGCCAGCTCGCGCCACTGCGGCAGCAGCATCACCAGACCGAAGTGCGGCATCGGCACCAGGTGGTCGCCCACCCGGCCGGTGCGGCTGGTGGCAAAAGGCTGGCCCAGATGCAGCGAGATCTGGTGGCTGAAGAAATCGAAGTCGACCCAGGTGTCGGTGCTGCGGCCTTCGCGGCAGCCCAGCACGCCGCCGTAGAAGCCGCGCGCCACGTCCAGGTCGGTCACATGGAAGGCGAAGTGGAACAGGCTGCGCGTCTGCAGCGGGGCATCGGTCATGCGGGCGTCGGTCATGCTCATGCCGGCAGCATAGCGGGCCGCCTCCGGCCGACTCAGTGGCCGTGCTTTTCCTGAATGTCCTGGCAGCCCACGCAGCGCTCGGCCGTGGGCTGGGCATGCAGGCGGGCCGCCGGAATCGACGCACCGCACTGCAGGCACAGACCGTAACTGCCATCGGCGATGCGCTGAAGGGCAGCGTCCAGCGCCACGAGTTCGGCGGAGTCCCGCTCCTCCAGCCCGATGAGCAGATCGCGTTCTTCGGCGGCCTTGCCCCAGTCGTCGCTTTCCTGGCTTCGGGCTTCGGCGGCGGCCTCCGCCCTGCCGATGGCGCCGCCGCGTTGCTGGCGCACCCGGGCGAGCAGGGCGCCGCGCTGCTCCTTGAGCTGGCGCGCAAAGGTGTCGGAAATGGGTGCGTTCATGAAGGCCTCCTGAATGCACATCATGGGCTTGCGGGATCGCGCCGGCCTTGATGCAGGTCAAGCACAATGCCGCGCATTCCTGCAGCCCCGCATTCACCGGAGACCACCCGTGCAAGCCGTCGATTACAGCCGTTACCAGACCCTCTCCATCACCCGTCGCGGCCCCCTGGTCAACGGGGTTCCCAGCGTGCTGGACATCCGCATGCGCGCGGACGGCCCCGGGGGCAACGGCAAGCTGCCCACGGCCGGGCATGAAGGCCACTGGGAACTCAGCGAGATCTGGCGCGATGTCGGCCGCGACGAATCGGTGCGGGCCGCCGTGCTGCGCGGTGACGGCATGGGCTTTTCCGGCGGCGGCGACCTGGCGCTGGTGCAGGACATGGCCAGCGACTTCGAGGTGCGCTCCCGCGTCTGGAAGGAAGCGCGCGACCTGGTCTACAACGTGATCAACTGCGACAAGCCCATCGTGAGCGCCATGCACGGCCCGGCGGTCGGCGCGGGCCTGGTGGCCGGCCTGCTGGCCGACATCTCGATCGCCGCACGCAGCGCAAAGATCGTCGATGGCCACACCCGGCTGGGCGTCGCGGCCGGCGACCATGCCGCCATCGTCTGGCCGCTCCTGTGCGGCATGGCCAAGGCCAAGTACTACCTCATGCTGTGCGAGCCGGTCAGCGGCGAGGAGGCCGAGCGCATCGGCCTGGTGTCGCTGGCAGTCGATGACGACCAGCTGCTGACCAAGGCCTACGAGGTGGCCGACCGTCTGGCCAGTGGCAGCACCAGCGCCATCCGCTGGACCAAGTACTCGCTCAACAACTGGCTGCGCCAGGCCGGGCCGAGTTTCGACACCTCGCTGGCGCTCGAATTCATGGGCTTTGCCGGTCCCGACGTGCGGGAAGGTGTGGCATCCTTGCGCGAGAAGCGGGCGCCGCGCTACGGCACCGACGACTGACCAGCGAGCAGCCCGCCAGGGCAGGAGACCGGCATGAGCGAGAACACGGGTGGATTCGGCAAATTCGTGCCGGGCTTCGATTTCCTGCAGAGCCTGGCCGGGCAGGCCGCCGGCGGCATCGCGCAGGGCATCGGCCAGAACATCCCGCAGCTGCCCAACCTCAGCCACTGGGTGGCGCCCACCTTCAATGTGGAAGAGCTGGACAAGCGCATCGAGGAACTCAAGGCGGTCCACTTCTGGCTCGACCAGAATGCCAAGGCGCTGGGCGCCACCATCCAGGCGCTCGAAGTCCAGAAGATGACGCTGTCCACGCTCAAGACCATGAACTTCAGCATGGGCGACGTGGCCAACGCCTTCAAGCTGAAGGCGGCCGATTCACTCGCCTCTTTCGCTCCCCCGGCCGAGGCCGACCAGCCCGCGCCGAAGAAGGTCTACGAGGGCATCCAGGCCCGCCCGGCCCCGACCCCTGCCCCGACCGCCCGCAAGACTTCCGCCCCGAGAAAGACATCGGCTGCCCGCAGGAGCTCAGCGCCTGCTGGCGGCGTCGTCGACCCCATGCAATGGTGGGGGGCACTCAGCCAGCAGTTCCAGCAGATCGCCACCAACGCCGTGAAGGACGCAGCCCGCCAGGGCGCGTTGCAGACCACCCGCGATGTCGCTGCCGGCCTGACCGATTCCGCGGTCAAGACGGCAGTGGGCGCGGGCAAGGCGGCCGGTCGGGCGGCGCTGCGTGCGGTCACGCCCGGCACAACCGGTGCGACCCCCAGATCCGCCGCCAAGACCACCAAGACCGCCACCTCCCCCACCCCGCGCAAGACGGCCGGCCGCAGTGCTGCCGACCGGCGCCGTTGACAGACCACCTTGCACCCACCCTGGGGTGACCCTGAACCCGGATGAAACTGTTCCCTTACGCCCACGCCACCCATCCCCAGTGGCGCATGGCCGCTGCCCTGGTGCTGGCCCAGCTGCGGGCCCGCATGGCCTTGCCCGATCACGCCGCCAGCCCGTCCCTGGGGCTGCTTTACATCACCGACCGTTACGCCGACCAGGCCCAGGCCATCCTGGAGCATCTGTGCGCCGAGCTGCCCGAGGTCACCGACTGGGTGGGCACGGTGGGGGTGGGCATTGCCTCGAACAATGTGGAGTACTTCGACGAGCCGGCCATGGCGGTGATGCTGTGCGACCTGGACCCGGCCCGCTACCGGGTGTTCAGCGGTGTGGCGCCGCTGGCCGCGTCGGGCCGCAGCGGCGACGGTGACGGATTCATGGCCCATACCGCGCTGGTGCATGCCGATGGTCAGACCCCGGAGCTGGCCGACCTGATCGCCGAGATGGCCGACCGCACCGCCAGCGGCTATCTCTTCGGCGGGCTGGCCAGCAGCCGCAGCAGCACGGTGCAGCTGGCGCTCAGCAGTCACGGCAACCTGCGGGGCCAGGGCGCCAGTGCCGGCGTGTTCCATGGCGGCCTGAGCGGTGTGGCCTTTGCCGGTGATGTCGGCATCCTCTCCAGGGTGACCCAGGGCGCCCAGCCGGTCGGCCCGGAGCGCACCATCACCGCGTCCGACGGCAACCTGGTGCTCGCACTGGATGGCCAGTCGGCGCTGGATGTGCTGCTGCAGGAGCGCGGCATCTCGCTGGATCAGCCGGCCCAGGCCATGCCGAAGCTGCGCGCCACGCTGGCGGGGCTGCGCCACGCGCATGCGTCCGGACAGGGGCCGGCCCCGGCGCGGCGCGGCCAGTTCGGCCCGGACGTGATGGTGCGTCACCTCATCGGTGTGGATCCGCAACGCCGTGGCGTGGCCATCGGGGACATGGCTCCGGTCGGGTCACAGCTGGCCTTCTGTGAACGGCACACCGAGGCGGCCCGCGCCGATCTGACCCGCATCTGTGCCGAACTTCGCGAAGAGCTGGAGCCGGAAACCCAGGACCATGTGCTGGCCCATGCCCTGTCGGCGTCCGAGGCGGAGTCGGCCCCCCATCCGGCGCGGCGCATCGCCGGTGCGGTGTATGTGAGCTGTGCCGGTCGAGGGGGACCCCACTTCGGCGCGCCCAGTGCCGAACTGCAGGTGGTGCGCCGGGCTCTGGGGGACGTGCCGCTGGTGGGTTTCTTTGCCGGCGGCGAGATCGCCTACCACCGGCTGTATGGCTACACCGGTGTGCTCACCGTGTTCACCACCCCGGCCGCCTGACGATCAGCGGCGCGCGCGTGCGCGGTCGAGCATGCGGCGCGCATCTGGCTCGGTCAGTCCGTAGCCGGCCGCAAAGGCCTCGAGCGTCTGACCACTCGCCTCGAACGCCCGCAGCAGCGCGGATTCCCGGGCCTGCTGCTGCACTGCCTGGACCAGTGCGTCGCGGGTGAGCTGGTTCATGGCCTCGTCACGGCCTTGCACCAGGGTGGCATACGCCTCCTGTCCCAGCCCGGATGCTTCGAACGACTGGACGATGCGCTGGCGCAGCTGCGGTCGCAGATCCTGCGGTGAGCGTGCCTGCCGGCGCCTGAACACTTCCAGGATGGCATGGTGGCGCTGGTCCGGTGCCACAGGCTCGATCACGTCTCCGTTCAGATCGTGCCGCGGTTGTCCGCCGGCCACGGCATTGAGATAGCGGGTCGATCGGGTGTGCAGCGCCAGTGCGGCCTTGATGCCGTCGGCGGTGAGGGTCTCGCCGTGCAGGGCCAGCAGGTCTTCGTACACGCCCCGCTTCAGGGGCTTGGGCGTTTCGCCGAACAGGGCCGGGTAATGCTGCGCCAGGGCGTCCAGCGCGGGATGGGTCCTGGCGGGTGCAGAGGTGCGCGGACCAGGGTTTCGTGGGCGGTTCGGGGCGGCGGAAGGGGGCATGGGGTCGGGGCGAGAGAAGGTCAACCCCGCATCATGCCAGCCCGCACCGGGTGTTCAATGCCGTGGCAGCTCGTTGGCCAGCTGTCCCGGCGAGCGGAACCACAGCCCGCCGAACTGGCTGTACTGCAGCACACCGGACTGCCGCAGCCGCCGTTCGATGCGGCGCTCGACCCACGGCATCTGCACCACCAGGGCTCGCACCGGCGGCGTCCAGCGCAACACCTTGACGAAGCCTGCGTAGATGTCCAGACCGCTGGGCGTGCTGCCCACCGAGCGGACGCTCACCCGCATCTGATCGTTGTCCACCCCGTGCTGCGTGAGGCAGAAGTGGATGGTGAGCGCATACTCGTCGGCCAGGGGGAATGGGTCGAGCCCGGACTCGATGTCGTCCGGTATCGCCGGCGTCAGGCTGCTGTCGGATGCGGACTCGGTGAGCGGCAGGCGTCGAGAAAGCAGTTTCATGGGGGCCTCGGGGTCGGAGTGAATGCCTTGGCATCAGTATTCCGAGACCTCGCTGGCCAAAAAATACAACCTAAGTACTATTTTCCAGGGCTTCGACCCGACTCCCCCGGCGTGCCGGGCAGCAGCGGCGCGCCGGCCAGACCGGCCTGCATGGCGTAGGCCGCGATTTCGGCACCGTTGTGCAACCCGAGCTTGAGCATGATGTTCTGGCGGTGCTTGCGCGCCGTGAGCACGCTGATGAAAAGCCGGTCGGCGATGTCCTGGTTGCTGAGACCGGCAGCGATCATCCGCACGATCTGCTGCTCCCGCTGCGTGAGCGATGGGTCCAGACCAGTGGCATGGACTGGCCTGCGGGCATCCTGCGGCGGCGGCGCCGGCGAGAGGCGCGGACTCACATAGCCCTTGCCGTCCATCACTGCGCGAATGGCGGCCAGCAGCTCTGCACCCTGATCGTGCTTGAGCACGAAACCGTCCGCACCGGCCTGCAGCGACTGGGCCATCGAGCCCGGGTACACATTCCCGGTGACCACCAGGATGCGCATGGCAGGTCGGATGCGCTTGACCCTGCGGGTGACTTCAATGCCCGAGCAGTCGCTCAAGGCCAGATCGAGCAACAGCAGATCCGGTTCGGTGGCTTCCACCAGCCCGACCACTTCGAAACCGAGCGCGGTTTCCCCCACCAGATCGAAGCCCCCGGCTGCATCCAGCAGCAGCGCGATGCCCTGACGCACCAGTGCATGGTCTTCGGCCACCAGGACCTTGATCGGTCTCGATTGCGGAGCGGGTAGGGCGGCCATGGGAAGGCGGGGTGGGTGGATCGATCGGGCGTAGCAGATGAAAAATACTGCAATGGTGGGACAAAAGGCCAAAAAAAACCGCCAATCCGGCGGTTTTTAACAAATTTGGCGAACCCTTAAAAGGGGATGTCGTCGTCCATGTCGTCGAAGCCACTTGACTGCCTGGCAGGTGCCGGGGCAGGCGCCGGCGCCGGCCGGGCTGCGGCCCTGGGCGCTGCGGCCGGCGGGCGGCTGTAGCCACCGCCACCGCCACTGCCGCCATCGTCGCTGCCGCCCATGCCCTCGCGACCGCCAAGCAGCTGCAGTTCGGTGGCGATGATGTCCACGGTGTTCTTCTCCACGCCGCTCTGGTCGGTGTACTTGCCGTATTTCAGGCGCCCTTCCACGTAGATCGGGCGGCCTTTCTTCACGTACTCCCCGGCGATCTCGGCCAGCCGGTCGTAGAAGGTGACGCGGTGCCACTGCGTGTCCTCGACCATCTCGCCGCTGTTGCGGTCCTTGCGACGGCTGGAGGTGGCGATGCTCACGTTGGCCACGGCCTGGCCGGAGGGCAGGTAGCGGATTTCCGGGTCGCGGCCGCAGTTGCCGACGAGGATGACTTTGTTGACGGATGCCATGGTGATGTCCTGAGGAGCGGGCCGGCGCGGCGCGCGGAAACGATCCGGCATTGTGCCGCATAAGACTCGGCGGACGCAGGCCGGGCCCTACACTCGGCCTTCATGAAAGGCCAGCCCGATTTCCTGCAGAACCTGCGTCGCGAGATGGGCGCCGGCCGCCAGTGGCTGGACCGGGTGGTGGTGCTGGGCTACGCCGTGCTGGCCGGTCTGGCGGTGGTGCTGTTCACCCTGCTGGCCGACAAGGCGGTGGAGCTGCACCAGCAGATGGCGGCTGCGGTCTGGTGGTCGCCGCTGTTGTGGACGCCGGCGCTCACGGCCCTGGTGGTGTGGTCGCTGCGGCGCTGGGCGCCGGGCGCAGCCGGCTCGGGTGTGCCGCAGGTGCTGACCGCACTGGACACCGGCACGCCGCTGGCCGCCCGCTCGCGGTTCGTCTCGTTGCGGCTGAGCATCGCCAAGATTCTGGGGGTGAGCGGGGGCCTGCTGGCCGGTCTGTCCATCGGTCGGCAGGGGCCGTCGGTGCAGGTGGCGGCCGGGGTCATGCTGCACGCGCGGCGCTGGCTGTCACCGGCATCGGGCATCAGCGACCGGGAACTGCTGGTGGCCGGCGGTGCGGCCGGCATTGCCGCCGCCTTCAACACGCCGCTGGGCGGCATCGTGTTCGCCATCGAGGAGCTGTCGCGCCGCATCACCGAGCGCAGCAGCGGTCTGATGATGGCGGCCATCGTGATCGCCGGTCTGGTGGCGGTGTCGGCCTTCGGCAACCTGTCCTACTTCGGGCGCATCCGTGCCGATGGGGTGTCCTGGTGGGCCTTGCTGCTGCCCGGCGCGCTGGTGGCCGTGGTCTGCGGTCTGCTGGGCGGTCTGATGGCCCGGCTGCTGCTGGCCTCGTTCACCGGACTGCCGGACCGTTTCTGCGCTTACCGTCGCAAGCGGCCGGTGGTGTTTGCCGCCCTGTGCGGCTTTCTGGTCGCGGTGATCGCGCTGATCGCCGGCGGGGACACGGTGGGCGTCGGGCACGAGCACACCCGCATGCTGCTGGACCTCTCGGCCATGGACACCACCGAGCGCGAGCCTTTCGTGTTCACCGGTCTGAAGTTCGTGGCGTCGTGGCTGTCGGCCTGGTCGGGTGTGCCGGGCGGCATCTTCGGCCCCAGCCTGTCGCTGGGCGCCAGCGTGGGCGCCGACCTGGCCTGGCTGCTCGACTCGCCGCACGGGGCGGCCCTGATCGCCCTGGGCATGTGCGGCTTTCTGGCCGCCGTGACCCAGACCCCGATCACCGCCATGATCATCGTGATGGAGATGACCGACGGTCACAGCATGGTGCTCAGCCTGATGGCCTGCGCCCTGGTGGCCAGCCTGGTGTCGCGCATGATCAGCAAGCCGCTGTACAGCACCATGTCGGCTCTCATGATGCGCTCGCTGCGAGACCCGGCCGCACCGGTGGCCGATGGCTCCACCGCAGGCCAGCGGCCGGGCTGAGCCGATCGCCGTTCAGGGGCGTGCCGGGCTGCTGCGCTGCGCGCTCATGGGCCAGGCCAGCAGCAGCCAGAGGGCCATGAGGACCGCGCTCACGGTGAAGATGCCGCTGCCGCCCCAGTGCTGCACCACCAGACCGCCCACGCTGCCGCCGATGAAGATGCCCAGCGACATCAGCGTGTTGTAGACGCCCAGCGCTGCGCCGCGCTGGTGGGGGGCTGCCAGCCGGGACGCCAGGCTGGGCTGGCTGGCTTCCTGGGTGTTGAAGCCCACGAAATACAGCGTGAGCAGCACCGCCACCAGCGTGATCGAAGGCGTGAGGGCCTGCAGGCTGACCAGAAAGCCCAGCTGCACCAGCACGATGAGGGCGATCGACCCCAGATAGACCGCGCGGAAGTGGCCCCGGCGTTCCAGCCGGAACAGCACCCCGCCGATCACCAGCAGCGAGCCCAGCACCGCCGGCAGGTAGACCCACCAGTGGTGCCGGGAGTCCAGCCCGGCCTGCACCAGCAGCGCCGGCACGGCCATCCACATGGCGATCTGCACCGCGTGCAGCACGAACACGCCCAGGTCCACCCGCAGCAGTTCGGCGTCGCGCAGCACCTCGCGCAGGCTGCCGCGTCCGGTGGCGGTGGGCAGTGCGGGTTCGGGCGGCACCACCCAGGCCACCACCGCCATGCCGGTGAGTGCAAGTGCGGCGGTCAGCAGGAACAGCCCGCTCAGCCCGATGTGCTGCACCAGCACCGGCGCGGCCACCAGCGAGAGCGCAAACATGAGCGCGATGCTGATGCCCACCAGTGCCATTGATTTGGTGCGCACCGAATCCCGGGTCAGGTCGGCCAGCAGGGCGGTCACGGCAGCCGAGATGGCGCCACCGCCCTGCAGCGCGCGGCCGATGGCCAGCCAGGTCAGGGAAGGCGCCCAGGCCGCCACCGCGCTGCCGATGGCGAACAGCGCCAGACCGCCGATGATCACCGGCTTGCGCCCGATGCGGTCCGACGCCATGCCCAGAGGCACCTGCAGCAGGGCCTGGGTCAGGCCATAAATGCCCATGGCCAGGCCGACCAGGGCCGCGTTGTCGCCACCGGGGTAATGCTGTGCCTGCAGGGCGAACACCGGCAGCACCAGGAACAGGCCGAGCATGCGCAGGGCATAGATCGAGGCCAGGGCGCCGCTGGCCCGGCGCTCGGCGGGCGTCATGCGGTGCGACAGGGGATCGGGAAGGGCGGACAAGGACAGGGCAGACAAAAGGCGTGCGGGCTGGACCGGCGCCATCCCTGCAAAGCCGCCTATTGTCGGCCAAAGCCGGTGGCCCGATGGGTGACCGGCGGGTGACACCGCCGCGTCATGCAGCGGGTCGAACCTCGGCGCCTTGTTTTCCCGCCGCCCTGGACGAAGGCGCATACCTCGATGACATCGCTTCCCTGCATCCCCACTGCGCAGCCCCCGGTCATGCCGTCGTCGCCCACGGCCCCACGACGGCTGTCCGGCATGGTCACCCGCCTCCTGCGCGAAGCCCGAACCTGTTGTCGCTCGCGCAAGCCGCCGGGACAGCGACAGCTGCAGCCCCGGCAGGTGGCCGTGGCCTACGGTGTCCACGGTGTCCACACCGCTGTGTCCACCGCCTGCCAGACGGCCGCGCACGCTGCCCATGCCACGACCTCGGCAGGGGCGGTGGCGTTGGGCGCTGCGGCGGCGGCCCTGCTGGCCGGAATGTCGTCGCCGGTCGAGGCGGTGAAGACCGGGCTCGACGTGGGCGCCGGCCGCCGCAAGGCCGGTGCGGCACGCCGACGCATCGATGCCGCCCAGGCCCGCCTGAACATCAGCCGCTCCAGCGGAGATGCCGCGCAGACCGCCCGTGACTGGCTCGACCGCCGGCACGCGCTGGAGGCCTGGGTGGCCACGCGGCGCTGCTTCCAGGGTACGGCGGCCCAGCTGCGCCGTCGCCGTGCGCGCTGGCAGCGCGAACTGGTCCGACTGGAGGCGCAGCGCCCCCTGTCGCCATCGGTGGCGGCGCGGCGCGACCGGTTGCGGCAGCGGCTGGACGCCCTCAAGCAGCTGGGCCCGCGGCGGGTGGTTGAGCTGCGCTCCAGCGCGGTCACGGTGGAGAAGCGCCTCAAGGAAGGCATCTCGGCCGGTCGCAACCTGGGCGGGGTGCTGGGCATCGTCTCGGGTCTCGCGGCCGGCGCTTCCCCGTTCCTGGCGCTCCTGGGCACCGTGTTCCTGCCCTTGCTGCTGCCGGTGCTGCTGCTGGTGGATGGCGTGGCCGGCTCGGTGGAAGCCACCCAGCTCATCCGGCGCGCGCAGGCCGGTCGGGTGCAGCTGGCCGCCCTCCAGAAGCGGGTCGGGCAGGCCCGCCGATCCTTGTCTGTCGCACCGGTGGATTCGCTCCCGGGCATGTTCCGGCGCGGGCTGGAGACGCTGCAGCGGGCGGGCCGACATCAGGACCGCCAGTGGCAGCGGGAGCTTCGACAGGGCTGGGTCCGGCGGATCCGCAGCGCGGCCTTCGTGGTGCTGGCGCCGGTGGCGCTGGGGGTGGGCATTGCCTCCCTGGTGGCTGCCGCCGTCACCCCGGCCGGCTGGGCGGTGGCGGCCGTGCTGGGGGCGGTGGTGGTGGGCTACTGCATCGCGCAGGCGGTGCTCAACCACCAGGCGGCGCAGCAGGCCCAGGCCGTCGTCGTCCGCCAGAAAGACCATGCGCAGCTGGCGCGCCGGGCCGGCGCGTGCCTGGAGCCGCGCACCGGGCTGCTGACCGACCCCTCCTGGGCCGACAACGAATACCTCGCCATCGAGCACCTTGTGCGGGTGCTCACCCGGGCGGTGCACGATCCGGCGGCCCGGTCTGTGCTGGACGACGTTTTCGCCCGGGATCTGGCCTGTGGCCGGCGCTGGCGGGAGCAGGTATTCCGGCTGGCCGCTGCCGTGCCCGACGGCGCGCCGCCGCAGGACCCGGACATCGCTCGCCTGTCCGAGGCGCTGATGCGCCGCTTCGGCCTGCCGGTGCCCAAGGCCCGGCATCGGCCCGGGGCTGCCTGACCCCCGGCACGGAAGGGGCTGCCGACTTATCATGGCGGGTTGCCCTGAGGGGGCCGGATGCCGGCCCGCACCGCCTTGAACCAGAACCTGCCTCCCGATCTGAAGCTGCCCGCCCACCCGTCCGGCCGGGCCATGACGGTGCGCTCGACCGTGCCGTCCACCGTGCTGTCGGTGCGCGGCGCGCGCACCCACAACCTCAAGAACATCGATCTGGACATTCCCAAACATGCGCTGGTGGTCATCACCGGCCTGTCGGGCTCGGGCAAGTCCAGTCTGGCCTTCGACACGCTGTATGCCGAAGGCCAGCGCCGTTATGTGGAGAGCCTGTCGGCCTATGCCCGGCAGTTCCTGCAGCTCATGGACAAGCCCGATGTCGATCTGATCGAGGGCCTGTCCCCGGCCATCGCCATCGAGCAGAAGGCCACCAGCCACAACCCGCGTTCCACCGTGGGCACGGTGACCGAGATCCACGACTACCTGCGCCTGCTCTACGCCCGCGCCGGCACCCCGCATTGTCCGGAGCACGATCTGCCGCTGGCCGCCCAGAGCGTGGCCCAGATGGTCGATACGGTGCTGGCCCTGCCTGAGGGCACCCGCCTGATGGTGCTGGCCCCGGTGGCCCAGGAGCGCAAGGGCGAGTTCGCCGAGCTGTTCGCCGACATGCAGGCGCGCGGCTATGTGCGTTTCCGCATCGACGGACAGGTGGTGGAGGCCGACGCCCTGCCCGCACTCAAGAAGACCGGGAAGCACAGCATCGATGTGGTGATCGACCGCATCAAGGTGCGTCAGTCCGAAGCCGACGACGGCCCCAACCCGCTGCGCCAGCGCCTGGCCGAGAGCTTCGAGGCGGCCCTGCGGCTGGCCGACGGCCGCGCCCTCACGGTGGACATGGACAGCGGCGCCGAACAGCGCTTCTCGGCCCGGTTCTCCTGCCCGCTGTGCAGCTACACCGTGGGCGAGCTGGAGCCCCGCCTGTTCTCCTTCAACTCGCCGGTGGGCGCCTGCCCCACCTGCGACGG
>CALRSR020000010.1:0-101032 GCA_943370825.1 Allobosea thiooxidans
GGCGCGGCAGGTGCTGGGCCGCCCCGAGGACGCCGAGGACGTGGTGCAGGACAGCTTCCTGCGCCTGTGGAGCGCCCGCCCGGACGACCAGGCCACGGCCCAGGTCAGCACCTACTTCCACACCATCGTGCTCAACCGCTGCCGCAGCCACCTCAGCCGCCAGCGCGAATGGGCCACCGACCCGGACGAGCTCCAGACCCTGCAGGAACAACAGGCCGACACCGCCCTGGGTAGCCCGGGCGCTGAGCCGCTGGACGAAGCCCGCCAGACCAGCCAGCTGCACAGCGCCCTGACCGCCCTGCCCCCGCGCCAGCGGCTGGCTCTGGCGCTCTGGGCCTATGCCGACGCCGATGCCGCCGCCATCGGCCTGGCGCTGGGCATCGAGGCCAATGCCGCCCACCAGCTGCTGCACCGGGCCAAGCGCCAGCTGCGCAGCGCCCTCACTCCCGGAGGCACCGCATGAACCCGTCCGACACCGACCTGCAACGCGCCCTGCAGCGCAGCCTGCACCAGGGCTCACCCGCCCAGGGCGCTACCCAGGCCCTGGAAGAGCGGGTGATGGCCCAGTGGGCACAACGCCATGCCGGCCAGCTGGCCCTGCAGGCCGCCACCGCCGGCGGCCCGGGCATGGGCGCACACGGCCAGCGGCTGCGCCGTGCCCGCTGGGCCGCCGGGGCACTGGCCGTGGCCGTGCTGCTGGCCGCCGCCTGGCTCAACCGCCCCGACCCCGCACTGGAAGAGCTGATGCAGCCCGATGTGCTGCAGCTCATCACCCTGGGCGGCATCTGAGCGGGGCAGCCGGGGCCACGCGGGTGCCTAGAATGGCCGGATGAGCTCCACCCCGCACCCGAACAACACCCCCGCCACCCCCGCCGGCCACGCTGCCGAGGGCGAACACAAGGTCAGCAACTTCCTGCGCCAGATCATCGAGAAGGACCTGGAGCACGGCACCTACGCCAGCCGCCGTTGGGGCGGCACCCCCGGCGATGCCGCCCACCACGCCGCCGGCCAGCCCGACCCCGCCAGGATCCGCACCCGCTTTCCCCCCGAGCCCAACGGCTACCTGCACGTGGGCCATGCCAAGAGCATCTGCCTGAACTTCGGTCTGGCGCGCGACTACGGCGGCGTGTGCCACATGCGCTTCGACGACACCAACCCCGAGAAGGAAGAGCAGGAATACGTCGACTCCATCCTGGACGCGGTGCAGTGGCTGGGCTTTGGCTGGCAGAGCAGCTTTGGCGGCAAGACGGAAGATCACCTCTACTACGCGTCGAACTACTTCGACTTCATGTACCGCGCGGCCGAGGCGCTGATCACCGCCGGCCACGCCTATGTGGACGAACAGACGGCTGAGGAAATGCGCATCAACCGGGGCGACTTCGGCAAGCCCGGTGTGGACAGCCCGTTCCGCAGCCGCACCCCGGAAGAGAACCTGGCCCGCTTCCGCGAGATGCGCGACGGGAAACTGGCCGACGGCGCCGCCGTGCTGCGCGCCAAGATCAGCATGCAGTCGCCCAACATCAACCTGCGCGACCCGGCCATCTACCGCATCCGCCGCGCCACCCACCACAACACGGGCGATGCCTGGTGCATCTACCCCATGTACACCTTTGCGCACCCCATCGAGGACGCGCTGGAACAGATCACCCACTCCATCTGCACGCTGGAATTTGAAGACCAGCGCCCCTTCTACGACTGGCTGCTGGAACGCCTGACCGAATGCGGCCTGCTGCAGGCCCCGCCGCCGCGCCAGTACGAATTTGCCCGGCTGAACCTGACCTACGTGATCACCAGCAAGCGCAAGCTGGCCCAGCTGGTGAACGAGAACAAGGTGAGCGGCTGGGACGACCCGCGCATGCCCACCATCGTCGGCCTGCGCCGGCGCGGCTACACGCCCGAAGCCATCCAGCTGTTCGCCGAACGCATCGGCGTGACCAAGAGCGACAGCTGGATCGACTACAGCACCCTCGACGGCTGCCTGCGCGAAGACCTGGAGAACAAGGCCCACCGCGGCATGGCCGTGCTCGACCCCGTCAAGCTGGTGCTGACCAACTGGGCCGAAGCGTTCGGTTCAGACGGCTACACCGAGCCCTGCACCCAGCCCGCCCTGCCCCACAGCGCCATCGCCGAAGGCCAGACGCCCCCGCCCGACCGCGTGTTCCAGATCGGCAAGGAGGTGTGGATCGAGCGCGAGGACTTTGAAGAGGTGCCGCCCAAGGGCTACAAGCGCCTGTTCCCCGGCAACGTGGTGCGCCTGAAGGGCGGCTATGTGATCGAGTGCACCGGCTGCGCCAAAGACGCAGCAGGCAACGTGACCGAGGTGCACGCCAAGGTCATCCCCGGCACCAAGAGCGGCACCCCCGGCGCCGACAGCGTCAAGGCCAAGGCCGCCATCACCTGGGTCGGCGTGGCCGACGGCGTCAGCGCCGAAGTGCGCCTGTACGACCGCCTGTTCACCGACCCGCAGCCCGACGCCGGCGGCAAGAACTTCCTGGACGCCCTCAACCCGGACAGCCTGAAGGTGGTGACCGCCTATGTGGAACCGTCACTGGCCGCCGCGAAGCCGGACCAGAAGTTCCAGTTCGAGCGGCACGGGTACTTCGTGGCGGATCGGGTGGATCACGGGGTGGGTGGGAAAGTGGTGTTCAACCGGGTGACGGGGTTGAAGGATAGTTGGGGAAAGTAAGCACTCGAATCCTTGAATAGACAGGGAGCATCTACATGGCGTACAAGAAACATTCAATTAGCTCAATTAGCGATTTCCTTGAAAAGTTGAAGACCGAGCTAAAGCAGCGTGATCCGGCTTGGTTCCGTGGGCACGCAGATGCATCTTGGAAACTATTGCCTGGATATCAGAGATATAAAAATCCACCTCCAGAGTCTGTTCTCATCAATAAGTTTAAACAAAACGCATCACTTCTTGTAAACACAAGAGAGCCACACAAGTTCGAATGGCTCTTCTATATGCAACATTATGGGGCACCAACTCGGCTACTTGACTGGTCAGAGAGCCCACTTTTTGCGCTTTACTTTGCTGTTACATCCACACCAAACAAGCAAGGGGCACTATGGATGCTAAGGCCTTTAGAGCTAAACAAACTAGCAACATCAAATGCAAAAGAGGCGAAGTTCATCCCATCTTTTGACGATCAACTATTAGACAACTACTCGACCGAAAGCATTGAGGCAAACAGTTTTGAGGGGGTCATTCCAATGGCCGCAATTGCAACCAGAAACAATACTCGAATTCAAGCCCAACTTGGTGTTTTTACAATAAGTCACCGAACGACCACTTCAATAGAAGATATAGGCACAGGTGCTCACATCACAAAATTCACCATCTCGCCCGCAGCGAAAAAAGTCATTGCAACTGAGTTGAAATTGCTTGGTGTAAACAAATTTCAGCTATTCCCCGAACTGTCAAGCGCCGGCGAATTGATCAAGGAGTCTATAGCGTGAGTTACATTGACCATCACGAACTTCCACATAGCACAGTTCTAAGCATTTACGTCGAAAGGGAATCAATCTGGGTCGATCCAGATTATCAACGTCAGGGCGATGTTTGGCCACCAGAAAAAAAGCAACTCCTGATCGACTCAATAATCAACAGATATGACATTCCTAAACTGTACTTTCACAAATTAGATCGAGACAGCGCAAAGAAAAAGCGTAAACAATATGCAGTGATCGATGGAAGACAACGACTGGAGGCAATCTTCGGATTCATGGACGGGGAATTCGCTCTAGCCAACGACTTTGAGTATATCGCTGACGAAACCATTGAGGCCGGCGGACTCACTTACGAAGATCTAGCAAAGAAACTCCCACGGATTAAACAGCGCTTTGACGCCTTTACACTACCCATTACGGTTATCGAGACGGACGACCTCGAACTAATCGAAGAAATGTTCTCTCGACTAAACGAGGCCGTACCACTCAATGCAGCAGAAAAGAGAAACGCCATTGGCGGCGACATGGCCAAAGCGATAATCGATGTTTCAAGTCGCTTGTTTTTTACTAAAAAGGTTAGATTTTCTGATGTTCGATACCGCCATAGAGAGGTAGCGGCGAGGCTTTTATTTGTCGAGATATCTGTACAATCAAACAAGCTAATTGACACCAAAAAGCCATTTCTTGATGAAATGGTGCGCAACTACAAATCTGGGAAAAAACGCGAGGTCACCTCAATTGCCACTACCGTGTCCACGATCACGGAATCTATGGCAAGAGTGTTTACAGGCAAGGATGTCTTGCTGGCCGCTCAAGCGGTAGTCCCTGTTTACTATCTCCTCTTCAGAGAAGCAGCCTCCCAAGGAAAACTCGATCTCATCACCAGGCAAAAACTGATTGAGTTCAATGAGAATAGACAGCAGAACAGAATGCTCGCGGAAGCAGACATAACCAAAGCCAACTTCGAACTTCTTGAATTCGACAGGATGTCTCAACAGGGAACAAACGATGCCAGTTCGATTCGAGAGCGCTTGAGAATTATTGCGAAATTCGTCGGAATCAAAATCAACTCCGATTTTTAATGAACAACAGGCCAGAAGTAGAGACGGTGGAAAGAGGCGGATTCGTCTTCTGGATGTAACGAGACCCCGTGTATCCCGCCACCATTTGCCCCGGTCACCAACCATTGCTTAGCCCGCACATTGAACAGACACGCTGCACCCTGCTGGGCTTAGACCTCGGCGTCCATCAGTGTCATCACTTGAATGTCGTGTTGCGCGGGATGGAGCACGCTGGACTGGGCGCCGCTGCCGCTGATGCTGGCCGGTGTGGCCGAAGTGTCCGAACGCAGCCATACGCCGCCCAAGACGCTGTGGAAGCACTTGGCAGCCTGGGCGCAGGCGCTGCAGTCCCCACGCGCGGCCTGGATCTGAAGAAGTGTTTCTCAAACTTGACATTAGTTCAAATATGATCAAAATGAGAAACAAATGCCGGCCAAACCACCCATCCCACTCACCCAAAGCGCCGCCCAGCTACATGCCCTGGGGGCACAACTTCGCGCCCGCCGCAAGGCGCTGAAGGTGAGCAGCACGGTGGCCGCCGAGGCCGCCGGCATGTCGCGGGTGACGCTGCACCGCATCGAGAAGGGCGAGGCTTCGGTGGCAGCGGGAGCCTGGGCCAACGCCATGGCGGTGCTGGGGCTGGCGCTCGTGGCCCTGGATGCCAAAGACGTCCGCTCCATGGGTAAGGTTGGTATCCCCGAAACGGAGCTGTCGCAGTGGATACCTGTCCGCGTGCGCCTGGCCAACTATCCGCAGCTCCAGGCGCTGGCCTGGCAGGTGCACGGCACCGACACGCTCACGCCCGTGGAGGCGCTGGGCATCTACGAACGCAATGCGCGTCACCTGGACATGGCGGCCATGTCGCCCGCCGAGCAGGCTCTTCTGCAGGCCTTGCGGGCAGGGCTGGGCGGCGCTGCGGTCGTGGGCACACCCGATGTTTGAGCGCCCGCACCACCAGCGCATTGCGCATGTGCTGGGTGCGCTGGATGGCGACGTCTTGCGCCGATACGGCTGCCTGTTCGGCGGGGGCACCTGCATCGCCCTGCGCCACGGCGAGTACCGCGAGTCGGTGGACATGGACTTTCTGGTGTCCGATGCCACGGGCTACCGAGAGCTGCGCGGGCTGGTCACCGGGCCTGCGGGCATCAACGCTTTGGTGCGAGCCGGAGCACAGCCGCTGATGCAGCATCGCGAGGTACGGGCCGATCAGTACGGCCTGCGCACGGTGGTGCTGATGGACCGTCAGGCGATCAAGTTTGAAATCGTCCGCGAGGCGCGCATCACCCTGGAGGCGCCCGGGCCCGACGATGCGGTATGCGGCATCAGCACGCTGACGCCGCTGGACCTGGCTACGTCCAAGCTGCTGGCCAACGCCGACCGCCAGGCCGACGATGGCGTGTTCAGCCGCGATGTGATCGACCTGGCCATGATGGACCTGCGCCTGCCCGCGCTGCGCGCTGCGCTGGACAAGGCCACCGAGGCGTACGGGCCGGCGGTGGCACGCGATCTGGCCAGAGCGATCGACCGGCTGCAGGAACGCCCGGGCTGGCTGGACCGGTGCATGCAGGTCATGGCCATGACGCAGCCGAAGGCGGTGGTCTGGCAGAAGATCCGGGCTTTGCGCAGGGTGTTGAAAGCCAGGAAGGAGTGATGCATCGGTGAACGCTGCACAGGTCACCCTGCAGTAGCATGCAGCGCGCAGCTCACCCAACCACCCGACCATGGCGAAATTCCTCAGCACCACCGGCACCAACTACCACCTCGAAGAACTGATCAAGAGCGCTTCCGACCGCCTGATCCTCATCAGCCCGTTCCTCAAGCTGAACGACCGCATGAAGGAGCTGCTGGCCGACAAGAACCGGCTCAAGATCGATGTGCGCATCGTCTACGGCAAGAGCGAGCTGCAGCCGCAGGAGATCGAGTGGCTTCGGGGCCTCACCTACATCCGCACCAGCTTCTGCAAGAACCTGCACGCCAAGTGCTACATGAACGAGGCCATGTGCATCATCACCAGCCTGAACCTGTACGAGTTCAGCCAGGTGAACAACAACGAGATGGGCATCCTGATCGAGCGCGGCGAAGACGCCCAGCTCTACAAGGACGCCTACGAAGAGGCCCAGCGCATCATCCGCATCAGTGACGAGGTACGGATTTCCCTGGAGCGGGTCCCGAGTACAGCCGAGGCGGCTGCTGATGAGGCGGACAACTCCGATGCGGATGGCGCCACGGGAGACAAGCTGTCTTCTTCCCGCCTGGCCGCCCGCATGGGCATGAAGACAGCGCCTTTCCTGGAACTGGCGGTGCAGCAGGGCTACCTGAGCCTGGCGGGCGACAAGCATGTGGTCACAGCCAAAGGCGAGAAGGCCGGGGTGGAATACGTGGCCAAGTCGCGCTATGGCCCTTACTTCCTCTGGCCACAGGGCATCACGTTGGGTTGACGCCACCCGGCCGCCGACATGCCCAGACATCGCCGTTCACCGCCGCCCAGACCGATCCCGGATCCCCTGCTGTCGTGGGGGCTGTTGTTGCTGCTGGGCTCGGCAGTGCTGGGCGCCTTGAGCTTGCTGCTGGGTGGTCTTCCGCCGCTGAAGGCACTGGGGGCGGCGCTGCGGCAGCTGTTGTGGGTGACGGCTTGGCTGGGGCTGGCGTTGATCGCGCTGCATGTGCTGCAGCGGCTGCTGGGTCAGCGGCAGGAGCCTCCCACGCCAGTCAAGGTGGATCCCCCGCTGGCCGGCAGCAACGGCGAACCTGCCCCTGCCGACGCGGTGTGGCGCATGGGCAGCGACTGGGGGCGCCAGGCCCCGACCAATACAGCCGCAACGCCGGATCGCCAGTCGGCACCGACCCGCTGGGGTGAGGACGTATTCGCCCGGATCGAGTGGCGGCGTTTCGAGGCGGTGGTGGAAGCGCTGTTCACGCAGGCGGGGTTTCAGACGCGTTCGCAGTCGCATGGAGCCGATGGCGGGGTCGACATCTGGCTGCATTCGCGTCATGCAGAGGGGCCGGTGTCGGTGGTGCAGTGCAAGCACTGGCAAGGCCGTCCGGTGGGCGTCAAGGAACTGCGGGAGTTTCTGGGGGTGATGACCGTGCACCGCCTGGAACGAGGGACCTATGCCACCTCGTCGCGCTTCACGGCAGAGGCTCAGAGCTTCGCGCGGGCCAACCGGATTCACACGCTCGACGGCCAAGGCCTGCTCAAGCTGATCGCCCAACGCTCTGCCGAGGAGCAGAACCGCCTGCTGACGATTGCCTTTGAGGGCGAGTACTGGCGCCCGACCTGTGCCAGTTGCGGCATCAAGCTGGTGGAGCGAAAGCCGCGCAATGGGGGGCGCCCTTTCTGGGGCTGTCGGAACTATCCGCGCTGCAAGAGCACGCTGCCCATGCGATCCACGACTTGATTGACGGGCTGACTCGCCCCACTCGATGAATGGACCCGGGTTCGGTGAGCAAACCAATAGATATTGGTGACACACATATCGGTTCGTGAGGGAGGCTGGGTCAGCCCGGCTTGCTCGCCGGCCGCAGCACTCCGGGCCATTCGCGCCCGGGTCCATCATTCCAAGACCTTTCAAGGCGCTCACTCGCCCATGCTCCCTGTCTGCACGTCCCCCCACCCTGCCCGCACCTGTCCGCAACCGCCCACCCAAGCTTCGTCCGTCTGCGAGGCGAACCTGCCGTCACCTGGCCGCGTGCGCACCTTCCTGCGCCCTCGGCTGCAGGTCCGCCCGGCGGAACCCGAGCGGATGGCACTACTGTCCGGTCCGGTGGAGGGAACGCCCTTGCAGCAACAGGCCCTGCGGATCACCGTGTTTGACCAGCTGCCGGAAGGCACCACAGGCCGGGCCGGCCAGGCTCTGGGGACATTCGTGCCATCCGATGATCTGTACCTCGAAAGAGGCGCCTTTTTCCCTGATCACTTTCCGTACCAGCGGGCGCAGCGCGGAGGGCCTGCGGGGGATGGTGGCCGGACCAACCACGTGCTGGACTTCAAACTGTTCAACTACCTGCCCAAAGACGACGCCATGATCGATTTCGCGAACGTGGTGTTGCCGCAGCTGTACCCCATCGAGCAAGCAGAGGACACGCTGGCGAACCAGTCGTCAAGCGCGTTGCTGACGTACACGGCCCGCACCGAGCTCTACAAACGGTATGCGTCCATCCTCCATGCGCTTGAGCAGTACATCCGCCAGGCCGCTCCCTCGCTGTGGGCGATGCAGACCGCCACTGCGGACGATTCCGACACGGATCCGGATGACGACAACACCCAGCCGAGCGGTCCTGTGGCCGAAGTCCATGCCAAGTACCAGGCGCTCTACCAGGCCACGCTTCCACTGCGCGAGGCAGCTTTAGAGGCCGAGCAGCGCTGGCTGAAAAGCGACGGCAGGACCTGAGCTTTCAGCCCTGCAGGCTGCACTCCAGCAGCACCTGCAGCCCCCGCACCACATCCCCCAGGTCCATCCCCGGGCTGCCCTGCTCCGGCAGCCACGGCAGGTGCACGAAGCCGCCGCGCGTGCCGCGGAGGGCGGGGTCGGTGGCCAGGGCATGCATCAGCCGGTAGAACACGTGGTTGCACACAAAGGTGCCGGCGCTGTTGGACACCTCGGCCGGCAGGCCTTGTGCTCGCAGTTCGGCCACCAGGGCCTGCAGCGGCAGGCTGCTGAAGTAGGCGGTGGGTGCGCCGGGTTCGATGGGCCTCTCGCGCGGTTGCTGGCCGGCGTTGTCGGGGATGCTGGCGTCGTCCAGGTTGATGGCCACGCGTTCGATGTGCAGGCCGCTGCGGCCGCCGGCCTGGCCCACGCACACCACCAGCGCAGGGCGGTGCTGCCGCAGCGCGGCGTGCAGCACCTGCCAGGCACCGCCGAACACGGTGGGCAGCTCCAGCGCCTGCACCCGATGGCCGGCCAGCGTGCTGCCGTGCAGGGCCTGCACCGCCTCGCTGCTGGGGTTTCGATTGGCGCCGCCGAAGGGGTCGAACCCGGTCAGCAGGACGGTGGGCGGGTCAGACAGGGGCATGGCTGAGCTGTGCGTGCGCTTCGCTGCCGGTGTCCGGCGGCTGGTTCTGGCGGCAGCGCAGGTAGTGGTGGCTGAACACCTGCAGCCAGGCCGACAGGGCCGACGCGGCCGCTTCGTCGCCGGCCATGTGCAGGCACATGGCGCCCACTTCGGCGGTGCAGAAATGGTGGTCGAACTGCGAGCGCCGCAGCCGGTAGGTGGACGCGTGGCCGGGGTCCAGGCTGAGCACTGGCAGGGTCTGCAGATGCGGGCTCTTGCGGAACATCTTGCGGGCTTCGGTCCAGGTGCCGTCGAGCAGCACGAACAGCGGTCGCGGGCCGGTGGCGGGCGTGCCGGGCGCCGGCATCGGGACCAGCCCTGAGAGGTCGCTCACCACCCGCTCGGGTTCCACCAGATCGCCGGGGAACACCACCACCGGCTGCCAGGCCGGGTCGGCCAGCAGGGCCACGAAGCCGGGGTCGGGCTGGGTGCGCGACCAGCCGAAGGCAAAGGTGTCGGGCACCACGTCGGCGATCAGCCAGCCGGTGTTGCTGGGCTTGAGGGATTCGATGTCGCCCATGAGCAGGCACATGCCGGCGCGGGTGGGCACGCTGGGGCGCCACTCACAGACGCAATGACTGACCGACAGGCGGCAGCGGTCGCACCGCACCAGGCTGGAGCCGCGGGCGTTGAAGGGTTTGGTGCTGGCGGCCAGACGGGTCTGGCGCAGGCGGGCGACGGCGTGGGTCATGGATGAGCGGCAAGCAGGGGTCGGTCACCGGTTGTCTGTCGGTGAGGAATGAAACAACGAGCGGTGGCCACGAAGGTTACGACTGACCCCGCCACCCAGATGGCAATCACCAACTTTATCCATATGAAACCGCATTCCGTCCACCGCCAGCCCCGCACAGGGATCACCAACGCCACCCATTCGTCTTCCACCCATTCGCCCGGCTCGGAGGCGCTGATCGCCCTCATCCAGCGGGCAACCGCAGAGAACCGATGGGAGGATGCGGTGGTTCTGCTGAACCGGCATCCGAACCTGTTCCAGAACCACCCCGACATCACTCTGAAGCTTCATGGGTTGGAGGAACGTCATCTGGAGGACCTGCTGCTCACGCTGCACCCCGATGTCCGCCTTCCGGCTGTCTGCCTGGATCGCATGGACCTGCAGCGAGGCTACACGCTGCGACAACTGGTTGGGCGCCTGGGAGTGAGCGACCTGCGGCTGCACCAATGCACATTGGCAGACCAGGCGTGGAAAGGGCTGACCGAAGGGGTGCGTCTGTGCCAGTTTCAAGGGCAACCAGGTCTCTCGGCATTCAGTTTCGTGACCTCGGCGCCTTTGGAGACGCCGATCAACATCACGCAGGATCTGACCGAATTCCTCAGCAGCATCACCCATCTGAGGGAGCTCACCCTGGACCGGGTCTGCCTGGACGCAGCGCCGGTCTTTGAGGCCATGAAGGGCAAGGTGGACCACTTGAAGCTGCCAAGCTTGCACCTGACGCATTTCGTGGAAGACAGTGGGACACAACCCTACAGCCCCGATGTCAAGCAGCTGAGCCTCAAGTTTCTCTACAAGCCCGAGGACAAGAATGCGTCTGCTCCTCCACCCTCGAAGGCTCTCAGCGCTCTGATCGCCAACAACCCGCAGCTGGCGACGCTGGAACTGAACTGCGAAGGCAGAAACATCAATGACTTCAAGATGGTGGGAACAGAGGTCACGAAACGACAAACGCCATTGTCGGTACGGCTGTCCGGTTCAATCGACAAAACCACCGAGTCGGCATACTGGGCATTTCTGCTCAGCTTGAAGGAAAGCCTGGTTGGGAACAAATCAAACGTCAAATCGCTTTATGTAAGCAAGTTGAGAAAAGATGATGTCTACATGATCATGCGGAACCAGGGGCTGGAGGAACTGAGCGCTGGATCGGTCGAGCCCGGGTTCACCGTCAAGAAGGGGAAGCTTGACGATGTTCTCGCCGACATGTTGCGTTTTTCAACGCTTCGGATGGTTGATGTGCCACCTGGCAGCGCCAATGGCAACAGCGCATCAGCCCCTCAACAACCAGAACGGGACGATGCCTGGGCGCCGATGCTCAATGCCCTTTTCAGTGCACAAGCCAACTTCCATTTCCTGAAAACCCATTCGCTCCGCTGCTCGGAGGTCAGCCTGCCTCCAGAAATGACCCCCGCCCTTCTCGACCTGCCGGCCAGACCCCTTGCCCGAACCCAAACACCCGGCCTGCAAAGCGTGAAACTGGTCAATCGGGAAAGCTACAACACCTGGGTGGACAGCGTGGAGAAGGCGCGGGCCGAGCTGCCACCCTCTTCCAGCCGGTTTGTGCCGGCGCTGACCCGCCTGCCCACCGACAACGGCTGAACTCAGACCCCATCCGCTCGCCGTTCGGCGGATGAACCCCTACCCCCATGGGCTGGTGACGGATAAGTCATCTAAAAATCATGACTTATCCGATTTTCTCCAAACAGAGGAAACGACCATGCCCCCTGCACCATCCTCGACGGCAGACAGGACCGACCCCGAACGCCCCTCCGCCACCCTGAACCGCCTGCGGCCCCAGGTGCAGGCCCTGGCGCGGCAGCACGGGGTGGATGGCTTGTGGGTGTTCGGCTCGGTGGTGCGGGGCGAGGACAGCCCGGGCACCGAGATCGATCTGCTGGCCCAGGCCAGCGACGCGGCCTTCGACCCCTCGCCGCTGCGCGAGGCGCTGGAAGGCCTGCTGGGGGTGCGGGTCGATCTGGTGTCGTTGCAGGCCGTGCCCACCACGGTGCGCGAGCGGCTGCTGGCGCGGTCCACGCCGGTCTAGCCGCTGCTGCCGCAGATCTGCCGGATGAGGCCCACCTTGTCCTGCTGCCAGCGCTCCTGCAGCCGCTGGCCGATCGGCAGATCGGGCACCTCGCGGAACAGCGAGCGGCGACCGGCTCCGCCCTCGTCCACCACCGCAAACCGGTAACGCACCCCTTGCGAAATGCCCTCGGTGCCGGTGCTCAGCGTGTAGGTCTCGCGGTAGCGGGTGCCCAGCAGCTGCAGGTGACCCACGTTCACCACCTCGCCGGTGGTGGGCGGCACGCACAGCACCAGACGCGGCCAGGTGGCGTGCCGCTCGGGCTGGATGGGCGGGCCGATCTGGCTCACCACATACGCGCCGGGTGGCACCTTCAGACGGAACGCGCCGGTGGCCTCGTCCACCTGAGGAAACACGTACGGGTTGCCGTCTTCCATGCGCAGGGCAATCAGGTTCGGCGCACCCCAGCGCGGCGCACTGCCGTAGGGCGCCATCGACTGGCCATCGACGATGTAGTTCATGCGCCCGGCCACCACGGTGAAGTCGGGCGTGGAGGCCTCCTGCGGCGAGGCGTGGCGGATCCAGCTCATGGCACAGCCCTGCAGCAGGGCCAGCAGCCCGATCACCGGGGTCAGGCGAAGCAGGCGTCGGGGGGTATGCATGGCGCGCATTCTCGCCAGAATCGGCCCATGCACGTAGACCTGCCTTTCAGCCCCGCCGCCGACCGCAACCGGCAACCCATCCTGGAACAGCTCCAGCGCCTCCTGCCCTCCAGCGGCGCGCTGCTGGAGCTGGCATCGGGCACCGGACAGCACGCCGAACACATGACCCCGGCCCTGACGGGCTGGACCTGGCAACCCACCGAACACCTGGCCGAGGCCCTGCCCGCCATCGCGGCGCGCACAGCCCGGCTGCCGGCGGTGCAACCGCCGCTGCGCCTGGACGTGACCGCTGCCGCATGGCCCGGACAACCCCGGCCCGACTGGGTCGCCTGCTTTGATGCGGTGTACTGCGCCAACCTGCTGCACATTGCGCCGTGGCCGGTGTGCGCCGGTCTGATGCAGGGCAGTGCGCACGTGCTGCGCCCGACGGGGCAGCTGTTCATCTACGGGCCATATCTGGAGCGGGGGGTGGACACCTCGCCCGGCAACCGGGCCTTCGACCAGAGCCTGCGCGAGCGTGATGCCGCCTGGGGCCTGCGCTGGCTGCACGAGGTCCAGGCCGAGGCAGAAGCCGCCGGGCTGGTGCTGGCCCATCGCATCGACATGCCGGCCAACAACCTGCTGCTGGTCTGGCAGCACCGTCCTGCCCGGTAACAGGGCACGGCCGGTCTTTGCGGTGCCGGCGCTCGGCATTGACAGGGCGTTCACACGCCGCAGCCAGCATGAAGGCTCCGAAACCCACAGGAGACCCGCCATGACCTTCCGCCATCTCATGACCTCGGTGATCGCCGCCAGCACGCTCGGCATGGGCACGCTGGCCCTGGCCGACGACGACCGCCGTGGCCACCGCTGGGACCACCGTTACGAGCAACGCCACGACCGCTGGGACGACCGGCGCGATCACCGCCGTGACCACCGCCCCGACATGCGCAACGTCCAGCACCACCACCACTATCACGGCGGGCCGCGCGCCTACCGGGGTGGCCCGCGCTGGCACAAGGGCCAGTACCTGCCGCGCCACGTGGTGCAGCAGCGCCATGTGGTGATCGACCACCGCCACCACCGGCATCTGTATGCCCCGCCGCGCGGCCATCAGTGGGTGAGCGTGGACGGCGAATTCCTGCTGGTGGCGGTGGCCACCGGGCTGATCGCGCACGCCATCCTCAACCGATAAGCGCACGGGGCAGCACCAACGGCGTATGCTGGGTCGCTCCAACCCAAGGAGACGACCCATGAAACACCTCAGCCTCGTGGCCCTGGCAGGCACCCTGCTTGCCGGCTGCGCCGGACCGCAGCACGGCGGCATGCAGTCCATGCACAACGACCCGGCGCACGCCAGCATGCACGCCGAACACATGGCCATGATGGCCGCCATGAAAGCCCCGCCCACCGCGCCGGCCCGGATGACCGAGAGCACGCCGAAGCTGTCGTCGGAATACCAGAAAGTGGCTGCGGCGCCCGGTGCCCAGGTTTACTTCCTGAACCTGCGCAACGGCTTGACGGTGAGCAACCCCGTCAAGGTGGTGTTCGGCCTCTCGGGCATGGGCGTGGCACCGGCCGGGCTGGAGAAGGCCGGCACCGGCCACCACCACCTGCTGGTGGACGTGGCCGAATGGGACGCCAACGCCCCGCTGCCGGCCAACGACAACTTCCGCCACTTCGGCCTGGGTCAGACCGAGACGGTGGTCAACCTGGCCCCGGGCGTGCACACCCTGCAGCTGGTGCTGGCCGACCAGAACCACATCCCCCACCATCCGGTGGTGAGCAGCGAGCGCATCACCATCACGGTGAAGTGAACCGCCAGCGCAGGGCCGGGGCCGGGGCCGGCATCAGCGGCCGGAACGGCCCAGCGCATGCAGGCGGCGGCACCAGCGCGCCACACCGGCCTCGCCCAGCTGGTCCACCCCACCGATCAGGGTTTCATGAACGGGCGCGAACCCGATGAAGCCCAGCACGTTGCGCTCCAGCGAACGCAGGCTGTGGGCGCGGTAGAACCAGCGGTACACCAGCGCCGGCATGCCCATGGTCACCACCACACGGGCCGAGCGACCCGACAAGGGCTTGGGGCCGAAGGGCTTGGGGCCATCCGGGCCCTGCGCGAAGTCGGGGCGTGCGACCTGCTCGATGAACGCCTTGACCAGCGCCGGCATGTCACCCATCCACAGCGGAAAACACAGCACCAGGTGCTGGGCCCACACCAGATCGGCCTGCACCGGCGCCAGCGCCGGCGGCACCGTCCCGTGCTGCCAGTCGCTGGCCGAACGCAGCACCGGGAATGCCAGGCCCGCCAGCTGCACCCGACGCACCTCGATGCCCGCCTCGGCCGCGCCGGTTGCGTAGGCCTCGGCCAGCACATGGTTGAGCCGTTCGGGCGACGGGTCGGGGTGGCCTTCGATGAGCAGCACGCGGTTGATGGAAGCCATGTGCCCATCATGCGCCGTTCAGGCCCCGGCCGGTTGATCCGGATCAACCCCGGTGCAGGCCGGGCAGAGTGCCGGAGGCTGCGTCAGCGGCGCCGGGCCGGCTTGGCCTTGGACCGCTCGGGCCGGTCTTTGCGGCGTTCGGCATCGGCTGCCTCGCCGGCGGCCAGCCAGCGCAGGAACTGCGGTGGCGTCTCCAGCGTGATGCGCCCCATGTGACCCTGCCGGAAATCCGCGATCACCAGCTCGGCCGCCTTGGTCATGTTCACCTTGCCGCCCGACACCAGGGCGCCTCGCTGCCGGCCGATGGATTCCATCAGCGCATCGGCATGCGCCTGGGCCAGCGCGGCAGCATCGAGTCCGAACCGGTAGCGCTCTTCCAGCAGCGCCGGGTAGGCCACCTTCAGCAGGTCCAGCAGGTCCAGCGCCACCGTCTCGTCGTCGTAGGCATTGCGGCCCACCGCGCCGCTGGCGGCCAGCAGCGTGCCGCTCTCGGGCACCACGATGCGCGGCCAGAGCACGCCGGGCGTGTCGAACAGGTAGCAGTCGTCGGCCAGGGCCACGCGCTGCTCGTTGCGGGTCACGCCGGCTTCGTCACCGGTCTTGGCGGCGCGCTTGCCCATGAGCGTGTTGATGAGCGTGCTCTTGCCCACGTTGGGAATGCCGCAGATCAGCACCCGCAGCGGCTTGACCATGCCGCCGCGCAACGGAGCGAGCTCGCGGCATTCGGCCACCAGGGCACGGGCCGGCGAGGTGTGGCTGGCATCCAGCGGGATGGCCCGTGTGCCGGGCTGGGCGCGGTAGTGGGCCAGCCACTGCTCGGTGCGCGCGGGGTCGGCCATGTCCTGCTTGTTGAGCACCTTCAGCGTGGGCTTGTGGCCGGTCAGGTCGGCCAGCAAGGGGTTGGCACTCGACCCCGGCAGGCGGGCATCGAGCATCTCGATCACCACGTCGATGGCCTTGACCCGCTCGGCAATGGCCTTGCGGGTGAGGTGCATGTGACCGGGGAACCACTGGATGCTCATGGACTTGTTCGTGTTGGCGGAGCCGGGATTGTGCCTTGGCGGCCTCGGTGTAAGCCCCGAGCGCCGGGCCGCAGCGCCCTGCCTAGAATGGTCCGCACACCTTCAGCAGAGAGCCACATGAGCATCACCGTCAAGATCGATCTGGGTTACGAATTCGCCGTCAAGTCCGCAGCGGCCGACGTGTTCGCGGTGCTGTCCGACGTGCCGGAATCGGTGAGCCACTTTCCCAAGGTGGAGCAGCTGGTGGACATGGGTGGTGGCGTCTACCGCTGGGAAATGGAGAAGGTGGGCACCGCGCAGGTCAACATCCAGACGGTGTACGCCAGCAAGTACACCAGCAAGTTCGACGCCGCCAAGGGCACCGGCACCGTCAAGTGGACGCCGGTCAAGGGCGAAGGCAATGCGCTGGTGGGCGGCCACTGGAAGATCACCGGCGAGGGCAAGACCACCTCGCTCGAACTCGCCATCGAAGGCGCGGTGGACGTGCCCCTGCCCGGCCTGATGAAGATGGTGGTGGCCCCGGTGGTGGAGGCCGAGTTCGAGAAGCTGGTGGACAAGTACATCGCCAACCTGATCAAGCGCTTCGGCGGCGAGGCCTGATCGGGCATCCGTCACAGTTGTCCCCGGAAAGTGGGGACAAGGGTGTGGACAAGCTCGGGTCAGCCGTGTACGGGTGCTGCAAGTGCCTGTGGCACAAGGACCTTTTCTGGCCTGCTCAAGGAATGGGCAGTGCTTCGGAAGGCACCGGGCGCGGACGGCCCAGGCGCTGCGGCGACACGTATTCCTGGCGGTAGATCTCGAACGGCAGCGAATCGGCCGCCTCGATGGCGCGCTGATCCAGCACCGACTGCGCAGCCATGGCCTCGAACCGGGCCTGCTGCTTGGCGGTCCAGGGCAGGGCCAGCAGCTGGCGGTGGATCTCGGCCGATTGCGCCCGCACGAATCCGATGAAGGAATCGTCGTGCTGCTGGGCCATGGCACGCAGCACGCGGGCCGAAGGCAGCGTCTCGGGCGCATGCAGTGACTCCCGGGCCTGCGAGACCGCCCGCACATGCTCCTGGCCGCCGTGCAGGGCATCCAGCCGCTCGGCCAGCGGCATGAGCTGGTCGATGATCTCGGTGCCCCAGTCCACCAGGGCCACCGGCTGCCCGCCGCGCATGAGCTGCAGGCCGGGCTCGCGGCCGCGTGCGGCGGTGAGGTGCTGGTTGTGGCCCAGTTCGCGGATCTCGGCCGGCGTGTCGGGCGGGCTGTCGGAGAGCAGGCAGTGCAGCAGGAAGACGTCGATGAAGCGCAGCGTGCTGGCCGCAATGCCGATGGGCTCGAAGGGATTGAGGTCGAGCAGGCGCACCTCGATGTACTCCACACCGCGCTCGCGCAGCGCGTGCAGCGGCCGCTCGCCGGGGTAGATGACGCGCTTGGGGCGGATGGTGCCGTAGAACTCGTTCTCGATCTGCAGCAGCGTGGTGGCCAGCTGGTTGTAGTCGCCACCGGGGTTGCGGATGCCCACCGTTTCATAGGCAGGCCAGGGCCGGGTCAGCGCGTCGTGCAGCGATGCGGCGTAGCCTTCCAGGCCGTTGTAGCTCACCGCCAGGGTGGACTGCGCTTCGCTCTGGTAGCCCAGCCGGCCCATGCGCAGCGAGGTGCCATGCGGCATGTGCAGGGTGCCGCAGCTGCCGACCGGCTGGAGTTCGTGCTGTCGGCCCTCCACAAAGCTGGAGCACACCGCCGGCGAGGCGCCGAACAGGGTGAGCAGCAGGAAGGCGTGACGGCGGAAGTTGCGGATGAGGGCGAAGTAGCCATCGTTGTCCACACCGGGCAACGACCAGTTGTAGTGGATGCCCGAGATGGTCTGCATGCGCCGGCCGTAGCGGTGGCCCAGGCCCATGCGGTAGACGCTCTTGGCGCGGCCCACGTTGCTGCTGCCGTATCGGCCCAAGGGGATGGTCTCGTCGGTCGGCAGGCCGCAGGGCATGCTGGAGGCCCACAGCATTTCTTCGCCGGCCGCGCCGCCCTGGCTGCGCAGGGTGCGCACGGTGTACTGGTGCACCTCGGTCAGCTCGGCCAGGGTCGATTCGACGCTGGCATGCACCCCTGTGATCAGTTCCAGCTGCGATTCGCTGTAGTCGGTGGTGATGTGCGGATGGGTCAGCGCACTGCCAAGCGCCACCGGATGCGGGGTCAGGGCCAGCTTGCCGTCCGGCTGGGAGCGCAGGCTCTCTTTCTCGAGGCCTCGGCGCATGCCGGCCAGGCGCTCGGTGCCCAGGGCGTCCAGACGGGAAGGCAGGGAAGTCATACGGGGTCGGGTGTCGGCAACAGGGGCGCAGAAGTTAACACGGTTGCCGCATTTCTGCAGGCGGCGCGCCCGGCCAGCCAGGCCTCCACAAAGGCCGCGTCATTCGACAGCCGCAGCTCGTCGAAAGCCTGCTGCGCACCCGGATGCCGGCGGCGCAGGTAGTTGAGCCACTGCTTCAGGCGCCCGGCCCGGTGGCGCCGCTCCACGCGAGCGCTCACCTGCTGCCAGAAGGGCATCAGCAGGGGCTCGATCTCGTCCCAGGCGGCCGGCGGACCGCCTGCCAGTTCGCGGGCCAGCCCGGGGTCGGCCACCAGACCGCGACCGATCATGAGGTGCTCGCAGCCCGATACCGCCTGACAGCGCCGCGCATCGGCCACGCTCCATATCTCGCCATTGGCAATGAGGACCGGGCGCTCCACGGGCAGGGACTCGCGGACCTGGGCAATGCGCTCCCACCAGGCGGGCGGGCGGTAGCCGTCGGCCTTGGTCCGGGCATGGATCACCAGCTCGCTGGCGCCGGCCTCGGTGATGGCCAGGGCGTTGTCCTCGGCGCGGGCATCGTCGTTGAAGCCCAGGCGCATCTTGGCCGACACCGGAATGTGGGCCGGCACCGCGCGGCGCACGGCGCGCACGATCTGGTGCACCAGCCAGGGCTCTTCCAGCAGGATGGCGCCGCCCCGGCTGTTGTTCACCGTCTTGGCCGGGCAGCCGAAGTTCAGGTCGATGCCGGGTGGCTCGAAGGTGGCCAGCCGGGCGGCGTTGTCGGCCATGCAGGCCGGGTCGGAGCCCAGCAGCTGGGGGCGCACCGGCACACCGGCGCGGGTGCGCCCGCCCTGCAGCAGCTCGGGCACCACGCGCGTGAACGAGCGCTCGGGCAGCAGCATGTGGGTGATGCGGATGAATTCGCTGGTGCAACGGTCCATGCCGCCCAGGCGCGTGAGCACGTCGCGCAGGGTGGCGTCGAGCAATCCTTCCATGGGGGCCAGCAGCAGCATGGGGCGTATTGTCCCCGCAGGTGCCAGGCCCCTCCCCGGCCGAGGTTTAGCATCGACGCATGAACGCCCCCGCTCACGAACCCCGGCTCACCCATGCCCTGCGCCAGCTGCTGTGGCAGCGCCGCACCGCCGCCCTGGCCACGCGCGACGAGACCGGCGCACCGGCCGTGTCGCTCGTGCCGTTTGCGGTCTGCCCGGCGCTGCAAAGCCTGGTGATCCATGTGAGCGCGCTCTCGCCACACACCGCACAGCTGCAGGCCGACCCGCGCGCCGCCGTGCTGGTGGATGCCGGCGAAGCGGAGGGCGAGCCGGTGCATGCGCTGCACCGCGTGAGCCTGTCGGTGCAGGCCGAGACCGCCACCGGCGAGGCCCTGGAGCTGGCCCGGCAGGACTACCTGGCTCGCTTTCCCGAAGCCACCGACATGACCGCCCTGCCCGACTTCCGCTTCGTGCTGCTGCACCCGCTGCAAGGCCGGCAGATCGCCGGCTTCGGCGCGGCCCGGCGCATCGACGGTGACGACCTGCGCGCCGCCCTGGCCGCCGGCCGCCCATGACCCCGCTGTACATCGACGAGCACCTGCTGGTGCTGGACAAGCCCGCCGGCCTGCTGGCCGTGCCCGGGCGCGGCCCGGACAAGCAGGACTGCCTGAGTGCCCGGGCCCAGGCCCTGTGGCCGGATGCGCTCATCGTGCACCGGCTGGACATGGCCACCTCGGGCCTGCTGGTCATGGCCCGCGGCCTGGCCATGCAGCGCGCACTCAGCATGGCCTTCGAGAAACGGCGGGTGCACAAGCGCTACCAAGCGGTGGTGGCCGGTGCGCTGGCCGAGCCCGAGGGCCAGATCGACCTGCCGCTGATGATCGACTGGCTCAACCGCCCGCGCAGCATCGTGCACGCCCAGCACGGCAAGCCCAGCCTGACGCGCTGGCGCCGGCTGGACGTACCGCCCTGGCAGCCCGATGCCCCGGCGCCCCGCCCGGTCATCACCACGCGTGTAGAACTCGAACCCGTGACCGGCCGCACCCACCAGCTGCGGGTGCACCTGCAGGCCATCGGCCACCCCATCGTGGGCGACCCGCTGTACGCCACCAGCGAACAGCAGGGCTGGGCCCAGCGCCTGCTGCTGCACGCCTGCGAGCTGTCGCTGCCGCACCCCGTGGACAGCCAGACCCTGACCTTCCGCAGCCCCTGCCCCTTCTGAAACTGCCCTGAAGCTTCTCCATGCACATCACTGTTCTCACCGGCGCCTCTCGGGGCATGGGCCTGGCCATGGCGCGGCAGCTGCTGGCGCCCGACCGGCTGCTGCTGTGCCTGTCGCGCCGCACGAACGCCGAACTCCAGGCCCAGGCCGATGCCCTGGAGGCACCACTGCTGCAGTGGGCGGTCGATCTGACCGAGGCCGAGCCGGTGGCACGGCGGCTCGGCGAATGGCTGGCGGGTCAGGTTCCGGCCCGGGTGCACGGCGCCACCCTCATCAACAACGCGGGGCTGATTCCCACCGTGGCGCCGCTGGAAGCGGTGCCGGCCCATGAGGTGGCACAGGCCCTGCGGGTGGGCCTGGAAGCGCCCATGCTGCTCACCGGCGCCTTTCTGGCGGCCACCGCGCCCTGGCTGGACCAGGGCTGGCGCGGGCCGCGCCGGGTGCTCAACATCTCGTCCGGCCTGGGCCGCCACCCCATGGCATCGCAGGCACCGTACTGCGCGGCCAAGGCTGGGCTGGACCACTTCACCCGCTGTGCCGCGCTCGATCAGGCCCAGCGGCGGCACGGCGCCCGGCTGGTGTCGCTGGCGCCCGGGGTGATCGACACCGACATGCAGGTGCACCTGCGCGGCGCCGATGCCGCCGCCTTCCCCGACCGCCCCCGCTTTGTGGAACTGCAGCGCGGCGGCCAGCTCACACCGCCCGACGTGGCCGCCGCCCGGGTGCTGGCCTGGCTGGACCGACCCGATTTCGGCCAGCACCCGGTGGCCGACGTGCGCGACGCCTGACCCCCAAGGAGCCCCCATGCAACGACGCGAATTCCTCACGACTTCGGCCCTCTCCCTGGCGCTCCCGGCCAGCCTGCATGCGCAGACCAGCACCGCCCCCTCCGCCGGCTTCTGGGACCTGTTGCGCGCCGGCGGCTGCGTGGTGCTGATGCGCCATGCGGTCACCGTGGCCGGTGTCGGCGACCCGCCCGGCTTCCGCCTGGACGACTGCAGCAGCCAGCGCAACCTCAGCGAGGCCGGGCGCCAGCAGGCCCGCGCCCTGGGCGAGGCCTTCCAGCGGGAGCGGGTGCAGCTGGCCGAGGTGCGCAGCAGCGCCTGGTGCCGCTGCGTGGACACCGCCAACCTGGCCTTCGGCCGCCACACGGTGTGGGCGCCGCTGAACTCTTTCTTCCAGGTGGGCGACCGTGCCGCCCAGACCCGTGCGGTGCTGCAGGACGTGGCCCGGCTGAAGGCCCCGGCCAACTGGATGATGGTCACGCACCAGGTCAACATGACCGCGCTGACCGGCGAATTCCCGGCCAGCGGCGAGGTGTTCGTCACCCGCTTCGATCCCGCGCAACCGGAGCGGCTGCGGCTGCTGGCGCGACAGGCCTTCTGACCCGCCGGGCTTACCATGGCGGGTATCCATTCCCCCAGCCTTCAACCCAGCGGAGATCCCTTCATGACCCGAGACATCGTTGTCGCCAGCGCGGTGCGCACCGCCATCGGCACCTTCGGCGGCAGCCTCAAGGACGTTCCCCCCACCCAGCTCGGCGCCCAGGTGGTGCGCGAGTCCCTCGCGCGGGCCGGTGTGGACGGCAAGGACGTGGGGCATGTGGTGTTCGGCCATGTGGTCAACACCGAACCCAAGGACATGTACCTCTCGCGCGTGGCCGCCATCCAGGGTGGCTGCGGCGAAGGCACGCCGGCCTTCAACGTCAACCGCCTGTGCGGCTCGGGCCTGCAGGCCATCGTGTCGGCGGCGCAGAGCATTGCCTTGGGCGATGCCGACATCGCCATCGGTGCCGGCGCCGAGAACATGAGCCGCACCCCGTTTGCCAGCCTCAACACCCGCTGGGGCGCCCGCATGGGCGACGCCACGCTCGTGGACATGATGGTCGGCGCCCTGCACGACCCGTTCCACACCATCCACATGGGAGTCACGGCCGAGAACATCGCGGCCAAGTGGGGCATCACCCGTGAAGACCAGGACCGCCTGGCCGTGGAGAGCCACAACCGCGCCCAGCGCGCCACCGAGGAAGGCCGCTTCAAGGGGCAGATCGTCCCGGTCATGCTCAAGAGCCGCAAGGGCGAGGTGGCCTATGACACCGACGAGCACTTCCGCCCCAACGCCACCCTGGAAGACCTGGGCAAGCTCAAGCCGGTGTTCCTGAAGGAGAACGGCACCGTCACCGCCGGCAATGCCTCTGGCATCAACGATGCCGCCGCCGCCGTGGTGCTGATGGAAGCCGGTGCCGCCAAGGCCCGCGGCATCCAGCCCCTGGCCCGCCTGGTGGCCTATGCCCACGCCGGCGTGGACCCCAAGTACATGGGCATCGGCCCGGTGCCGGCCACGAAGCTGGCGCTGCAGAAGGCCGGCCTGACCGTCAACGATCTGGACGTGATCGAGGCCAACGAAGCCTTTGCCGCCCAGGCCTGCGCCGTCACCCGCGACCTGGGTCTGGACCCGGCCAAGGTCAACCCCAACGGCTCGGGCATCTCGCTGGGCCACCCCATCGGCGCCACCGGTGCGCTGATCACGGTCAAGGCGCTGCACGAACTGCAGCGCATCCAGGGCCGCTACGCGCTGGTGACCATGTGCATCGGCGGCGGTCAGGGCATCGCCGCCATCTTTGAACGGGTATGAGCCCCCACGCTCCGCCGCTGCGCGGGTCGCTGCCCCACGAGGGGGCTGACCCGGCTTGGGGCAGCCCTTCGCCGGGGTCGTCTCGGAAGGCCGGCCGCTGGGCCGCACCGCTGGCCGTGCTGGAGCACGGTCTGCTGCAGCGCGATGTGGCGGCACGGGCGTTGCTGCTGGCGGCGCTGGCCGGCGAGCACCTGCTGCTCATCGGGCCGCCCGGCACCGCCAAGAGCGAGCTGGCACGTCGGCTGCAGCGGCTGCTGCCGGGCACGCGCTACTTCGAGCGCCTGCTCACCCGTTTCTCGGTGCCCGAAGAACTGTTCGGTCCGCTGTCGCTGCAGGCACTCGAAGCCGACCGTTATGAACGCCTGACCGAGGGCTACCTGCCATCCGCCGAGGTGGCCTTCCTGGATGAGGTGTTCAAGGCCAACTCGGCCATCCTCAACACGCTGCTGGGCCTGCTGCACGAGCGGCTGTTCGACAACGGCAGCCAGCGCCTGCCGGCCCCGCTGATCACGCTGGTGGGCGCCACCAACGAGCCTCCGCAGGACGACAGCCTGCTGGCCTTCCACGACCGCTTCCTGCTGCGGGTGCCGGTGCAGCCGGTGGACGATGCCCACTTCGATGCCCTGCTGGGCGCCGACACCGCCGCCGCGCCTGCCGCCAGCCTGTCGCTGGACGAGCTGCGCGCGGTGCGACAGGCCGCTGCCGGCGTGACGCTGGGAGACGAGGTTCGCGCACTGCTGCGGCTGGCGCGGGAGCACGCAGCCCGCACCGAGCAACCGGTATCCGACCGGCGCTGGCGCCAGCTGGTCTCGCTGCTGCAGGTTCAGGCCGCCAGCCGCGCGGCGACCGAGGTCGGTGTGTGGGACCTGTGGCTGCTGCCCTTTGCACTGGCCCACCAACCGGCCCAGGTGCCGGGCTGGATCGAATTCTTCCTGCACCGGGTGGCTCAGGCCGGCCCGCTGCCCATGGACGGGCTGGAACGCGCGGTGCTGGCCTTCGAGCAGCAGCTCGACATCGAACGCCGCGCCCCGGCCGACGCCCAGGACGACAGCGCCGGCAAGCTGGCCCTGGCCAAGGCCATGGCCGGACCCGAGACCGGCCAGAACGAGCTGGTGCGCCTGACCAGCGAACGCGCCCAGCGCCGCTACAGCCCGGTGCACATCGAAGCCCGTACCCGGCAGTGCGACGACCTGCTGGACCAGCTCGGCCAGCTGCAGGGCATGGTGCAGGCTACCGCCGACCAGGTGCTCGGCGCCGCGTCCACGCACGACTGGCTGCCGCCCTCGTGGCTGCGGCAGATCGAGGCGGTGCACCATGGGCGCCTGCAACGCCTGCATGCCCTGCAGGACGCCTTGCAGGCCCAGCGCGACGGATTTGCCGCCCTGCCGGTGGACCGCCAACTGCCACCGACCCAACCCGCCCCCGTGGCATGGACGGCGAACTGAGCCGTTTCGACCAGCCCTGGCACCGGCTCGATGCCCTGCCGCGCGAGCTGTGGCGCTGGGCGGTGGTGTGCAGCAGCGGCATCCCCGAACAACGCCTGCCCGATCTGGCCCGCTGGCGCCAGGCCTTGCTGGACGGCGCCATGCCCCCGGTGCAAGCCGATCTGGGCGATCCGGATGCCGCCCGAGCCCTGCGTCCGCTGCTGGCCGAGCTGGAGCTCACCGAGCTCACCCAGGGCAGCGAGGCGCTGTCGCTGCAGGTCATGCAAAGCCTGCTGTGGCACCTCGACAGCCTGATCGACCGCGCCCCCGGTGTCTCACGGGCCGATGCCATCGAGCGCATGGCCGTTGAATTCCGCGACAGCTGGGACCTGCAGCGCAAGGGCTGGGACGAGGTGCTGGCACTGCTGCAGTCGCTGGGCGATCTGGCCCGGCTGCGCTGGGACGACCTGCAGGGCCAGCTCAGCCGGCGCGAATGGCAGGAAGCCCGGCGCATCGGCGAAGTGCTGCAGCGCCTGCCACGGCTGGCGGCCTTCATCGACGGCGTGGGCCGCAGGCGCATAGAGCCGCGCCTGCCCACTGCCCGGCAGCCCCGGCCCGACCCGCTGCCGCACACCGGCGCCGCGCGCCACCCGGCCGACGAGCAGGAGCGCCGTCCCGAGCCCCGGTCGGTCGACGGTGTGCGCCGCGCGCGCGATCTGGCGCGCATGACGGGCAGCGAGAGCCTGCACCTCACCCACCCCACGCTGCGCCGCCTGTGGCGTGCCCGCTTTGCCGAGGCCCAGCTGCAGAGCTACGACGACCGCGCGCCGCACGACAGCCAGCGCCCGTTGCCCCGCCCCGAGCCGCGGGCCCGGCGGCCGCAGCCGGTACCGGCCGGGCGCGGGCCGATGATCGTGTGCCTCGACACGTCCGGATCGATGCGCGGCGCCCCCGAGAACGTGGCCAAGGCCTGCGTGCTGCAGGCCCTGCGCAGCGCCCAGGCCGGCCGGCGCGGCTGCCGCCTGCTGGCCTTCGGCGGACACGACGAGCTGCTGGAGCGCGAGCTCGCCCTCACCCCCGAGGGACTGGAACACCTGCTCGATGTGATGGGCCAGAGCTTCGACGGCGGCACCGATGTGCAGACACCCATCGAGACCGCCATCGACCGGGTGCAGGCCACCGGCTGGGAAGACGCCGACATCCTCATCGTCAGCGACGGCGAGTTCGGCGTCACCCACCACACCCTGGCGCTGCTGCGCGATGCCAAGGCCCGGCTGGGCCTGCGAGTGCACGGCATCCTGATCGGCGACCGCGAGACCGTGGGCCTGGTGGAGGTGTGCGACAGCCTGCACTGGGTGCAGGACTGGCGGCGGCACGCCAGCGGAGGCACCGTCACGGCCGAGGGTTTCTCGCCCGTGCACAGCGCCAGCCTGACCGCCCTGTATTTCCCCAACGCCATCCGGCGCACGCCTTCTGCGTGACACTTCACCCCTTTTTTACCGAGACCCCAGGAGACACACACCATGTTCCGCACCGCGATTGCCGGCAGCCTGCCCAAGCCCCACTGGCTGGCCGAGACCGAAAAACTCTGGCCCCAGTGGAAGACCCAGGGCCCCGAGCTGCTGCAGGCCAAGGCCGACGCCACCCTGCTGTGGATCAAGGCCCAGGAGGACGCCGGCCTGGAGGTGATCGGCGACGGCGAGCAGGCCCGCCAGCACTTCGTGCACGGCTTTGTCGAGCAGGTCGAGGGCATCGACTTCGAGAACAAGGTCAAGATGGGCATCCGCAACAACCGCTACGACGCCATGGTCCCGCAGGTGGTGGCACCGCTGCGGCTCAAAGGCCGGGTGCATGCCTTCGAGGCCCAGCTGGCCCGCAAGCACACCAGCAAGAAGCTCAAGTTCACCCTGCCCGGCCCCATGACCATCGTCGACACCGTGGCCGACCGCTTCTATGGCGACAAGGTCAAGATGGCCATGGCCTTTGCCGAGCTGCTCAACCAGGAAGCCCTGGCCCTGCAGGCCGACGGCGTGGACATCATCCAGTTCGACGAGCCGGCCTTCAACGTCTACATGGACGAAGCTGCCGACTGGGGCGTGAAGGCGCTGGAGCGTGCCGCCCAGGGCCTGACCTGCACCACCGCCGTGCACATCTGCTACGGCTACGGCATCGAGGCCAACGTGAAGTGGAAAGAGACCCTGGGCGACCAGTGGCGCCAGTACGAAAAGGTGTTCCCCGCCCTGGCCGCCAGCAGCATCCAGCAGGTCAGCCTGGAGTGCTTCCACTCGCATGTGCCGCCCGAGCTGATGGCCCTGCTCAAGGGCAAGGACGTGATGGTGGGCGTGATCGACGTGGCCAGCAACGAGATCGAGACCCCGGAACAGATCGCCGACACCATCGGCCTGGCCCTGAAGTACGTGCCGCGCGAACGCCTGATCGCCTGCACCAACTGCGGCCTGGCCCCCATGAGCCGCGAAGTGGCCATGGCCAAGCTCGAAGCCCTGGCCAAGGGTGCCGCCCTGGCCAGTCAGCGTTACGGCGCCTGACATGGCCGGCCCGCAACCGCCGGAGCTGCCGCACGCCGACCCGGCGTCGGTCGGTTTCTGCCCCGAGCGCACCCGCCGCCTGGTGCAGGTGTTCGAGCGCGAGGTTGAGCGCGGGCGACTGCCCGGCGCGGTGCTGGTGCTGGGCCGGCGCGGCCGGGTGGTGCTGCACCACGCCGTGGGCCGGCTGGCACCGGGCGGCCCGGCCATGCGCACCGATGCGCTGTTCCGCATCTACTCCATGACCAAGCCCATGGTGTCGGTGGCCGCGCTGATGCTGGTGGAACAAGGGCGGCTGTCGCTGGCCGACCCGATCGCCAGACATCTGCCCGCGTTCGCGCAGACGCCGGTGCTGGTGGAAACCGCTGACGGCGTGCAGCTGCAGCCCCCGGCGCGTCCGCCCACGGTGCAGGACCTGCTGCGCCACACCGCCGGCTTCACCTACGAATTCCTGGGCGCCTCCAAGGTGCAGCGGCTGTATGCCGAAGCCAACATCGGATCGCGCCAGCGCAGCAACGCCGAGTTCGCACAGGCGCTGGCGGCCATTCCGCTGTACTGCCAGCCGGGCAGCCGCTGGGCCTACAGCCGCGCCACCGATGTGCTGGGCTGCGTGATCGAGGCCGTTACCGGCCAGACCCTGGGCCGGCACCTGCAGCAAGTGCTGTTCGACCCGCTGGCCCTGCGCGACACCGGCTTTGCTGCGCCCGCTTCGGAGCACGGCCGCATCGCCGAGCCCTTCGCGCAGGACCCGGATGGCGGCATCAGCATGCGGCTGTTCGATCCGCGCACCGCACCGGCCCTGGAAAGCGGCGGTGGCGGTCTGGTGTCCACCGCGCGCGACTACGCCCGATTCCTGCAGTGCCTGGCGCAGGGCGGTGAGCTCGACGGGGTGCGGCTGCTGGGACCCCAGACGCTGAAGTTCGCGATGGCCGACCACCTGGGCCCCATCGCCGCAGAGCCGGACGACCCCCTGCTGCCGCCCGGTCACGGCTTCGGCCTGGCCATGGCGGTGCGTACCGCCGCCGGCGAAGCGCTGATGCCGGGATCGGTAGGCACCAACCACTGGAGCGGCATCGGCGGCACCAGCTTCTTCATCGACCCGGTGCAGGACACCTGGGGCATCTTCCTGGCCCAGGCGCCGAACCAGCGCGAGGAATACCGGCTGCTGTTCCGCACGCTGGCCTGCGCGGCCCTGGTCGGCTGAAACCCGCGTCAGCCCTTCGGGGCGGACATCAGTCGGCCACGATGGGGCCGCGCGTGCCCGCGTCGGTGTCCATCCAGACGTCCTCGCCCACCAGGCGGCGATCACCCTGGAGGGTGAACACCACCGAGCCGCGGCGGAAGACCAGCGCGCCGTCGCTGCGGCGGGCCTTGACCGGCCGGTCGTCCACCCAGACCCGTTCCCGCCCGTCGATGCGGATGCGGGCCACCGGCGCCCCGTCTTCACGGCGGGCCAGCCAGCGCCCGGCGTAGGGCGTGACCGGCTCCCCGGCCTTGAAGCCGGCCCGTTCGTTCTCCGCGCGGCTGCGGTGGATGTCGCAGCCCTGCAGCTCGCTCATCTGGGTACAGCCCGAGCGTTCCAGCTGGCGGGCATAGCCAGGGTCGATGGCCTGCGCCCCGCCGGCCAACAGCCACGCGAACAGCAGGACGGCACACCGCTTCACGGTGGGCTCCAGCGGAAGAACATCGGGTAGACCTTCTCGACCACCGGGCCATTGAAGTCCCAGGCCAGGCACTGACCCAGGTGGGCCGGGGGGCGGCCGTCGGCCGGCGGCGCGAACGAGGCCGAGCGGGTCTGGAACGCGGCGGTGGCCAGGTTGAACAGCAGCTCGCGCAGGTGGGTGCAGCCCTGCACGCCGCCCAGATGCCGCTGGATGGTCTGGCGCCAGCCCCGGCCCAGGGTCTCGCCCACCATGCGCTGCATGGGCGCAAGGGCCTGCGGGCAGGGATCGTGCGGGTGGCTGTCCATGGCCACGTCGATGGCCCGGATCACCATGGCCTCGTCGAAGGTCACCCGCAGCCGCATGTGGTGGATGGCCTCGTGCGGCTGCCACCGGCCTTCGCCTTCGATCTCGAAGGCGTGGGGCTTGCTGTCGTGCAGCTCGCCCTCGATGTCCCACAGGCCGTCGTCGCGGCGGAAGCCCTGGTAGGTGACGCGGCGGGTGTGCATGGGGGTGCGCGGGGCGGGTTCGGGCAATGGCAAGGCTGGTCTCCGGAAAGCTGATGTCACGATTGTCCGTGCAGTGCCGACAGGCGGCTGGCACACTGGCGTCCGACCCAGCATCCCGGAGACAGGCCATGGCACACGACCACGATCACCACCCCCACGACCACGCCCACGACGGCCACGACCACGGCCACGAGGACGCCGTGCCGGCCTGGAAGCACGACGGCGTGCGGGTGATCCCGGGCAACCAGCTGGATGGCAACGTGCCCTCCACACCCGGCATGGACCGCAAGGCCGCCATCAACTTCGCCCGGGTGGGCGCGCAAAAGCTGTGGGCCGGCACCGTGACCATCCACCCCGATGCCAAGACCGGCGCCCACCACCACGGGCCGCTGGAGAGCGTGATCTATGTGGTCAGGGGCCGTGCCCGCATGCGCTGGGGCGAGCACCTCGAGTTCACCGCCGAGGCCGGCCCGGGCGATTTCATCTATGTGCCGCCCTATGTGCCGCACCAGGAAATCAACGCCAGCCCGACCGAGGTGCTGGAATGCGTGCTCTGCCGCAGCGACGGTCAGGCGGTGGCTGTCAACCTCGACATCGAGCCGGTGGAAAAGCCGCAGACGGTGCTGTGGGTGGACCCCACCCACCCCACCGGCGGGGTCTGAATTCAGTCGCCCTGGAAGCCGCCAGCGCGGCAGGTCACCACCAGGGTGTCGCGCCAGCCAAAACCCGCCGGGTCCAGCGGCTGGATCGGCGTGCTCTCGTGGATGACCCGGGCATCGTCCAGCAGCAGCAGCGACCACGGTTCGCGCAGCGTGAACCGCTGGCCGGCCGGACCATCGGCCTCGAAGACGCGGCTCTCGCCCCCCTTGATGGCATGCCGCCCCACCATGAACACCGCCACCAGATCCACGCCGTCACGGTGGGCTCCTTCGGGTGTGGGCCGGCCGATGCCGTCGGTGGTGTCGATGCGGAACGGATGGGCTTCCACGAACCAGGGCTGCGGACCGCGCAGATCGCTGGCCAGGGCGCCCAGGCGCTGCAGCAGGCGCTGCCACAACGGATGGGCCACCTGCTCGGGCTCCATGGGCTCGAACCAGCGCTGCATGCCGCCGTGCAGCGCGTTGTATTCCAGTGGCTGCCAATGGGCACGGTGGGCCACCTGGGTGACCTGCGGACCGTCGACCACGAAGCAGCTGTGGCGGCGCTTGCGGTACCGCCCGCCGTCCTTGAGGTAGGCGTCGGGCACCAGCCGGTCCCAGGCAGCGGCGAGCGCCTCGAACTCGCCGGGCCCGGCGGACAGCCATTGCGCCACGCCGGCCGCATCGAGAAGGGCGAAACCGGCGTGGCGGAGGGCGGCGACCATGCCGGTCGGGGCCATGTAAGGCGGCTGGAATTCCTGGGTCATGGGCCGGCAGTGTAGCCCCGGGAAACACCGGTTGCCGGGGCGGGCGGGCAATGGCCCAATGGGTCATTGCTACCCCCCTCAGCGCCATGGCCGACACGCTCCATCCCTCGCCGGAACCCTCGGGTCGCGGCCCTTCGGTGTTCGATCTGAAACTGGCCGACCTGAGCGCTGCCGACCCGCTGCGCTGGCTGGCTGCCGGCTGGCGCGATTTCGTGCGCTGCCCCCGCATCGGCCTGTTCTATGGCCTGTGCTTCTTCCTCATGGGCCATGCGCTGATGGCGGTGTTCCGCTCGGCACCGGCCTATGTGCTGGCACTTTCGGCCGGCTTCCTGCTGATGGGACCCTTCCTGTGCCTGGGCCTGTACGACGCCAGCCGGGCGCTGGAACAGGGCCGCCGCCCTTCGCTGCGCGCCTCGCTCATGGCCTGGCGGCCGATGCTGGGCACCATGGCCATCTTTGCCGGCGTGCTGCTCATCCTGGAAATGCTGTGGGGCCGGGCCTCGCTGGTGGTGTTTGCCGTCACCTTCAACACCATGCCCGATGCGGCCCACCTGCTGCAGCAGCTGTTCAGCCGCGAGAACATCGAGTTCCTGATCACCTACACCCTGGTGGGCGGGCTGTTCGCGGGGCTGATCTTCATCACCAGCGCCATCAGCATCCCGATGATCCTGGACCGGCAGTCCGACGCGGTGTCCTCCGGACTGACCAGCATCCGCGCCAGCCTGCAGAACCCGGGCGTGATGCTGTGGTGGGGCGCGCTCATCACGCTGGTGATCGGGCTGTCCATGCTGCCGTGGTTCGCCGGCCTGTTCGTGGCCGGTCCGGTGGTGGGCCATGCCACCTGGCATGCCTACCGGCAGATCGTGCCGGCGGCCTGATCGGGCTTTTCCGTCAGGCGTTCACGTCCACCACCAGCCGCCCGCGCACCTGGCCGGCCAGGATGTCCTGCCCTGCCTGCAGCGCCTCGGCCAGCGTGATGGCGCGCGTCATGGCGGCCAGTTTCGGGCGGTCGATCAGGCGGTCGAGCGCGGCCCAGGCGGCTTCGCGGCGGGCCATGGGCGCCATCACGCTGTCGATGCCGTGGAGGGTGACGCCCCGCAGGATGAAAGGCGCCACGCTGGCCGGCAGGTCCATGCCCTGGGCCAGGCCGCAGGCGGCCACCGCGCCGCCGTAACGGCTGCTGGCGCAGGCATTGGCCAGGGTGTGGCTGCCCACCGAATCGACCACGCCGATCCAGCGCTCCTTCTGCAGCGGCTTGCCCGGGGCCGACAGGGTGGCGCGGTCGATCACGTCGGCAGCGCCCAGCGATCGCAGGTAGTCGGCCTCGGTCGGGCGGCCGGTGGAGGCCACCACGGTATGGCCGAGTGCGGCCAGCAGCGCAATGGCCACGCTGCCCACGCCGCCGCCGGCGCCGGTGACCAGCACCTCGCCGCTGCCAGCGGCCACGCCGCGCGCGGCCCAGTGGTCCTGCAGGGCCTGCACGCACAGCATGGCGGTGTAGCCGGCGGTGCCGATGGCCATGGCGTCGCGCTCGGAAAAGCCGGCCGGCAGGGCCACCAGCCAGTCGCCCTTGACGCGGGCCTTCTGCGCCAGGCCACCGGGATGGGTCTCGCCCACGCCCCAGCCGTTGAGCACCACCCGGTCACCGGCCTTGAAGCGCGGGTGCTGGCTGTCGGTCACGGTGCCGGCGAAATCGATGCCGGGCACCATGGGGAACTTGCGGACCACCGGCGAACGGCCGGTGATGGCCAGGCCGTCCTTGTAGTTGATGGTGGACCAGGCCACCTGCACCGTCACGTCGCCTTCGGGCAGGCTGGCGTCGTCGAGCTCGGTGAGGTCGCAGCGGTAGCCGGTCTCGGGCTGGGTGATCTGCAGGGCTTTGTACATGCGGGTCTCCGTGGGGGGGGTCAGTCGTTGGAATCGGAAGCAGCCGGCGGATCGTTCCACAGGCGCCAGGTGAGCCAGGCGCCGATCAGGCTGTTGGTCAGGGCCAGCAGGCCCACCAGCAGCGCGATGGTGGTGGGCGGCTGGCGGGTCTGGATGAAGAAGCTCATGAAGGACGCCAGGGCATTGAAGCCGAACGCCAGCCAGAACAGGGGCTTGCGCGGCTGCCACAGGCGCCGCCATGCATCGGTGAAGAAGTTCATCCCGTCATTGTGTCGCGACCGCCCCAGCTTTCTCCTGCTCCTGCAGCAGCCGCCACATCACCTTGCCGCTGCCGCTCTTGGGCAGGGCCGGCACGAACTGCACGCTCTTCGGGCACTTGTAGACCGCCATGTGTTCGCGGCACCAGTCCAGGATGTCCTGCTCGCTCACGCCCTGCGCGTCTTGGCGCAGCACCACCACCGCCTTCACGCTCTCGCCCCGGTAACTGTCCTGGGTGGCGATCACACAGGCCTCGGCAATGGCCGGGTGGCGGAACATGAGCGCCTCCACCTCGGCGGGCCAGACCTTGAAGCCGCTGGCGTTGATCATGCGCTTGAGCCGGTCGGTGATGAAGAAGTAGCCGTCCTCGTCCACCCGGCCCAGGTCGCCCGAGCGGAAGAAGCGCTTGCCCTCGAAGGTGATGAAGGCGGCCTCGGTGGCCTCGGGCCGCTTCCAGTAACCGTCGAACACCTCGGGGCCGTGGATGATGATCTCGCCGGCCTCGCCCACCGGCATCTCCTGCAGCGTCTCGGGATCGATGACCCGGGCATCGGTGCTCATGAAGGGCACGCCCAGGCACTGCTGCTTGGGCGAGTCGGGCGGGTTGCTGTGCGAGGGTGCGGCGGTTTCGGTCAGGCCGTAACCCTCCGAATAGCGCAGGCCGAACTGGTCGAACAGTCGCTGGGCCACGGCGGCCGGCATGGCCGCGCCACCGCCACCGATGTAGACCAGGCTGGAGAGGTCGTACTGGCTGAAGTTCGGGCTGGCCAGCAGGTCGATCACCATGGTGGGGATGTTGGTCCAGCTGGTCACCTTCCAGTGCGAGATGAGGCGACCGGCCAGCTCGCGGTCCCAGCGCGGCATGAGCACGATGGTGGCGCCGCCGTACAGGCCGGCGTGCATGCCGGTGACCATGCCGGTGATGTGGAACAGCGGCACCACCACCAGCATCACCGTCTCGGGCGAGGCATTGCCCCACAGGGTGCTGGCCACCGCGTTGTGCATGACCGTGCGGTGCGGGTGCATGCAGCCCTTGGGCAGACCGGTGGTGCCACTGGTGTAGGGCAGCACCGCCAGATCGTCCGGGCGGCGGTTGTGGGCCGGCAGATCGGCGCTGCAGGCCAGCGCCTGCGACCAGTCGGCCACACTCCCGCTGGTGAGGGTCGGCGGCGCGTGGCGGGTGCCCAGCCAGTCCTTCCAGGCGGGCGGAATGTCGGCATCCGGTCCGATGGCGTCGGCATAGTGGGCCACCACCATGTGGGAGAGCCGCTCGGACTCGGGCAGCCCTGCATCGGCCTTGGCCAGCTCGCTGGCCAGGTCGGCCGCACAGATCGCCACCCGGGCGTCCGGGTCGGTGATGTAGTGCTGCAGCTCGTCGGCCTTGTTCATGGGGTTGACCGGCACCACCACCGCATTGGCCCGCAGGATGGCGAAATGCGCCACCACCCACTGCGGGCAGTTCTGCATGTAGAGGATGACCCGGTCACCGTCCTGCACCCCCATGGATCGCAGGTGGGCGGCCAGTCGCTCGGCCTGGTGCATGAGCTGCGCGTACGTGGTGCTGCGGTCGAAGAACACCAGCGCCGGCTTGTCGGGGTAACGCATCGCGCTGACCGCGAGGTTGGTCCACAGCGAAGTGGACGGCGGCCGCAGACTGTGCGGCAGGCGTTTGGGCCAGAATCGGTGGTGTGCGCGGGCGGGCGCCGGTGTGTGCTTCATGCGCTGTCTCCTGCTGTCGTTGTCATGGGCCGTCGAGCGGCCGCGTTCAGCATACGGCGGGGCGTATCCGGGCGCACCCTGGGTCTGTCACGACCGGGACCATGGCACGAAAACTGCATCGGAACGTCGATGGAACCACCGTCACCCGGATGGTTTCATAAGCGTTTTGCATACCGGATCAAGGAAACCCCCGTCGGTGGAGTGTCTGTGGCGCACTATAGTCGCGGTCGGTTTCCACCCACCCGGTGGCGCATCCGGGGTTGTCCGGGCCCCCATCCCTGCCCGGCGTTCGTTTCGATCATCACGACGGAGAACTCATGAAAAAACACGTACTCACCCTCGCACTGGCCCTGGCGGCCACCGGCGCCATGGCGCAGGCCAACGACACCCTGGCCAAGATCAAGGCATCCGGCACCGCCACCATGGGTGTGCGCGATTCGTCCGGGGCCCTCTCCTACACCCTGGGCGATGGCAAGTACGCCGGCTACCACGTGGAGATCTGCCAGCGCGTGCTGGCCGATGTGCAGAAGCAGCTCGCCCTGCCCAAGCTCGACATCAAGTACCTCTCCGTCACCTCGCAGAACCGCATCCCGCTGGTGCAGAACGGCACCGTGGACATCGAGTGCGGCTCCACCACCAACAACCTGGCCCGCCAGCGCGATGTGGCGTTTGCCGTGACCACCTACGTCGAGGAAGTGCGTATCGCGGTGAAGGCCAATTCGGGCATCACCAGCATCGCCCAGCTCAACGGCAAGAAGGTCGCCACCACCACCGGCACCACCTCGGTGCAGCTGCTGCGCCGGCATGAGCGCGGCAACGGCGTGAACTTCGAGGAAGTCTTCGGCAAGGACCACGCCGAGAGCTTCCTGCTGCTCGAATCCGGCCGCGCCGACGCCTTCGTGATGGACGGTCAGATCCTGGCCGGCAACATCGCCAAGTCCAAGGCCCCGGCCGACTTCAAGATCGTCGGCGAAGTGCTGTCGGTCGAGCCGATCGCCATCATGATCCGCAAGGACGACCCGGCCTTCAAGAAGGCCGTGGACGACAGCATCATCGCCATGATGAAGTCCGGCGAGATCGCCAAGCTCTACGACAAGTGGTTCGTGCAGCCGATCCCGCCGTCCAACACCCGTGTGGGCCTGCCCGCCACCGACGCCACCAAGGCCGCCTGGGCCACCCCCAACGACAAGCCGGTCGAAGAGTACGCCAAGAAGTGATGGTGGCCTGACAGGGCCCGCCTGAACCGGAACCCCGCAGCGAGACCCGCCTGCGGGGTTTCTGTTTTCACAACCGAATGCAAAACAAACACATGGTGACGACATGAATTGGGACTGGCAGGTATTCCTGACCGATGACGGCAGCGGCCGCACCTACCTGGAATGGATGATGGAAGCCTGGGGCTGGACGCTGTCCGTGGCCGCCTGGGCCTGGGTGGTGGCCATCGTCATGGGCACGGTCATCGGCACCCTGCGAACGCTGCCGAACAGCCCATGGCTGGTGCGGCTGGCCAACGCCTGGGTCGAACTTTTCCGCAACATCCCGCTGCTGGTGCAGATCTTCATCTGGTACTTCGTGCTGCCCAAGATGTTCCCGGCCATGCAGCAGCTCTCCGGCTTCGTGCTGGTGGTGCTGGCGCTGGGCTTCTTCACCTCGGCCCGCATTGCCGAGCAGGTGCGCGCCGGGGTGCAGGCCCTGCCGCGTGGCCAGCGTTATGCGGCCATGGCCATGGGCTTCACCACGGCGCAGTCCTACCGCTACGTGATCCTGCCGATGGCCTTCCGCATCATCCTGCCGCCGCTCACCAGCGAGTCCATGAACCTGCTGAAGAACTCGTCGGTGGCCTTTGCCGTGTCCATCGCCGAACTGACCATGTTCGCCATGCAGGCGCAGGAAGAGACCTCGCGCGGCATCGAGATCTACATCGCGGTGACCGGGCTCTACGCCATTTCGGCGTTTGCGGTGAACCGGGTGTTCGCCTTCATCGAGCGGCGTGCCCGCGTGCCCGGCCTGATCGTGGCCGGCCAGACCGGGGGGGGCCACTGACATGGGCGGACTCGACCTTGCCTTCTTCAACTGGGACGTCTTCAGCAAGTTCGTGCTGAGCGGTCTGTGGTTCAGCGTGCAGCTGACCATCGTGGCCACCATCGGCGGCATCCTGCTGGGCACCGTGCTGGCGCTCATGCGCCTCTCGGGCAATCCCATCCTGGCCATTCCGGCCACCATCTATGTCAACGGCATGCGCAGCATTCCGCTGGTGATGGTGATCCTGTGGTTCTTCCTGCTGGTGCCCACCCTCATCGGGCGGCCCATCGGTGCCGAGATGTCGGCGGTGATCACCTTCATCGCCTTCGAGGCCGCGTACTTCAGCGAGATCATGCGGGCCGGCATCCAGTCGATCCCGCGCGGCCAGGTGCACGCCGGGCAGGCGCTGGGCATGACCTACAGCCAGAACATGCGTCTGGTGGTGCTGCCGCAGGCCTTCCGCAACATGCTGCCGGTGCTGCTGACGCAGACCATCATCCTGTTCCAGGACACCTCGCTGGTCTATGCCATCGGCGCCTACGACATGCTCAAGGGCTTCGTCACCGCCGGCAAGATCTACGGCCGTCCGGAAGAGGTCTACCTGATCGCCGCAGTGGTGTACTTCATCATCTGCTTCTCGCTGTCGTGGACGGTCAAACGGCTGCAGGCCCGCATCGCCATCATTCGTTAATCGGTGAACAACATGATCGAAATCAAGAACGTCTCCAAGTGGTACGGCCCGGTGCAGGTGCTCAACGACTGCTCGGTGTCCATCAACAAGGGCGATGTGGTGGTGGTGTGCGGACCCTCGGGTTCGGGCAAGTCCACGCTCATCAAGACCGTCAACGGACTGGAGCCCTTCCAGAAGGGCGAGATCTACGTCAACGGCGTGGGCCTGCACGATCCCAAGACCAACCTGCCGCAGCTGCGCAGCCGGGTGGGCATGGTGTTCCAGCACTTCGAGCTGTTCCCGCACCTGAGCGTGACCGAGAACCTCACCATCGCCCAGATCAAGGTGCTGGGCCGAAGCGCCGACGAAGCCAAGGTGCGCGGCCTGAAGATGCTCGACCGCGTGGGCCTCATGGCCCACAAGGACAAGTTCCCGGGCCAGCTCTCCGGCGGCCAGCAGCAGCGCGTGGCCATTGCCCGTGCGCTGTCCATGGACCCGGTGGTCATGCTGTTCGACGAGCCCACCTCGGCACTCGACCCCGAAATGGTCGGCGAGGTGCTGGACGTCATGGTCAACCTGGCCAAGGAAGGCATGACCATGATGGTGGTCACCCACGAGATGGGCTTTGCCCGCAAGGTGGCCAACCGGGTGATCTTCATCGACGTGGGCGGCCACATCCTGGAGGACTGCTCCAAGGAAGAGTTCTTCGCCCATCCGGAGAACCGGCAGCCGCGCACCCAGGACTTCCTGTCCAAGATCCTGGGCCACTGAGCCGGCTGCATGCGGCGGGCGCTGTGGCTGCTGGGTGTGCTGCTGTGCGCGGCCACGGCAGCGCTGGCGGCCGACTTCGATCTGCAGGGACACCGGGGCGCGCGCGCCCTGGCCCCCGAGAACACGCTGGCCGGCTTCACGCGGGCGCTGTCCATCGGCGTGAGCACCCTGGAGCTTGATGTGGTCCTCAGCGCCGATGGCGTGCCGGTGGTGGCCCACGACCTGGCGCCCAACCCGGACATCACCCGCAACCGCCAGGGCCGCTGGCTGCAGAGCGCCGGCACCCCGTTCGTGCGCCAGACCTGGCGCGAGATCCGGCAGTGGGACGTGGGCCGCATCAACCCCGCCAGCCGCTATGCGCGCGACTTCCCGGACCAGCAGCCGGTGGACGGTGCCCGCATGCCCTCGCTGGCCGAGGTGTACCGGCTGGTCAAGCGCCTGGGCGCCGACCATGTCCAGCTGAGCATCGAGACCAAGATCGATCCGCGCCGCCCGCAGGCGTCCAGCGATCCGCGCCGGCTGGTGCAGGCGGTGCTGCAGGTCACCCGCCAGCACGGCATGCTGGAGCGCACCCGCATCCAGAGTTTCGACTGGCGCACGCTGGACGTGGCGCGGCGGCTGGAGCCTTCCTGGCCGCGCGTCTACCTCACCGCCCGCCTGCCCCGCTTCGACACCCTGGCCGGCACCGCATGGACCGCCGGCCGGCGCCTGGGCGACCACGACAGCGTGCCCGCGCTGGTGCGCGCAGCCGGCGGGCGCATCTGGTCACCGCACCACACCGATCTGGACCAGGGCTCCCTGGCCGAGGCCCGCGAGCTGGGCCTGCGGGTGATCCCCTGGACGGTCAACGAGATGGCCGACATGGAGCGGCTCATCGACCAGGGTGTGGACGGCCTCATCACCGACCGGCCGGACCGGCTGCGCCAGGTCATGTCCCGGCGCGGGATGGCCCTGCCACCGCCCGTGCTGCCCACCACCGCCCTGTCCTCCGTACCGCCATGAACCCTGCCCTTGCCCGACTGGACGCCGCCCTGACCGAGCTGCAGACCGGCCAGCTCGACACCCGCCGCTTTGTGGAACTGGCCCGTGCCCAGACCGAGCTGCTGGAGCAGCTGCCGCCGCGCTTTGCCGAGGTGCTGCACGGCCTGCTGGACCGGCTGGAGTCCAGCGCGCTGTTCGACGCCGAGAGCTGCTCCTTCAGCCAGCGCGACCTCACCGACAGCATGCGGCTGTGGCTGGACAAGGCCGCCGCCCGGCTCCAGGCCTGACCCGACGGCCGACCCAGGCTTTCACCGGCACGGCGGGAACCCGCACACCCTGCCCCGTATCATCCCCACCATGCGTCCGCTGGTGCTGGTCCTCCTGATGTTGCTGCTCCCCCTGCGGGCCTGGGCTGGCGACGCCATGGCCTTGTCGATGCTGCACGAGAGCCCCGCTCAGGCCATGGCGATGGAGTCGGCGATGTCCAGCGACCACGTTCAGGCCGACCACCACGACCGCCACGACCAGCCGGATCTGCACGCCGGGCACGGCGAGCCCGCCGCCCAGGCCGGTGACGATTGCCCCAGCCATGTGGCCTGCGACGTGTGCAACGGCCCGGTGCTGAGCCTGCCGATCTGGCAGGCCGAAGGCAGCGTGGCGCGTCACCATCCGCCGGCGTCGGCCAGCACCGATTTCGCCAGCCTGGTGCCGCCCCGGCACCACAAACCCCCCATCGCCTGACCTGAACCTGTCCCTGCCGGGCAGCGGCCGCGGGTGCGTCATGAACGCGCCCCGGGCCGGACGCTCGGCCTTTGTTCAGTCTGTCAGGAGATGACCCATGACCTCTTTCCGTCGGCCCCGGCCGGCCTGCCTGGCTGCGGCCCTGGCAGCCGCCTGTGCCATGTCCTCCGCTGCCGCTGCGCCCTTCCCGGATGGCCTGGCCGCCGCCGATCCCGCGACCGCGGCGTCCACACCGGCCTGGCCGCTGCTGCCGGCCGAACCGTCGGCCCAGGTGCCGGCACTGCCCGATGGCGCGGCTGCTGCCCGCTCGCAATGGCAGCGCGTCAATGAACAGGTGGCCGGCTTCGCGCGCGGCCACATCGATCTGCTGCGCTGGGAGCAGGCCCGGCCCGACGCTTCGGCCCCCGCTGCCGAAGTCGCACCTGCCAATGCACTGACCCTGCAGGCGGCCGTGTCGGCCTCGCTGCGGCATCAGCCCGATCTGTTCACCCGGGCAGAAATGAACGCACGCGAACGCGCGGCAGTGCAGGCCGCCTGGGCGCAGCATGTGCAGTCGGTGCAGAAAGCCTGGATCGATGCGGTGGCGGCCCGCGAGCGTGCACGCCTGATGGCCCAGGCCCACGACATCACCCGCACCGGCGCCGAACTGGGTCGGCGCATGGTGGTGGCCGGCAACTGGAGCCAGGCACGACAGATGCGCGAACAGCTGGGCGAATCGTCGGCCTGGCAGGCGCTGGTGTCGGCCCGGCTGGCCGAGCGAGCCGCCGTGGAAGCGCTGGCCGGCCGAATGGGCCTGTGGCGAGGAGAGGACGTGGTGGCACTGGCCGCGCGCCTGCCGCAAGGACTGCCGGCACTGCCCGATGCCGTCTGGCCGGGCCGGGACGTGAGCGCCGAACGCATCGAGGCCCTGGCCCTGCAGGCCGACCCCGAACTCGCACTCATGCGCACCGAGGTGGACCGCGAACGACGCGCGTCCGATCCTGCCCGCGAGGCGCTGCTGCAGGACCGCATGGACCAGGCGCTGGCCCGCTCCGGCGCCTCGGGCCCGCCGCACATCGACGCCCTGGAACGCGCTGGCGATGCCACTGCCGAACGGGCCTTGCATGGTCAGGCGAAGCTGCTGGCCCAGGCGGCCGAACGCCGCTCGGCCGCGCGGCTGGCCTGGCAGCAGCTGGCCATGCGCCATGCCGCTGCCCGCCAGGCCACCGACGGGTTGCTGCAGCTGCAGACCGCGCTCGATCAGGAAAACCTGCTGCGCTACAACGGCATGCTGCAAAGCACCTGGGACCTGCTGGCCAGCGCCCGCGAACGCATCGCCGCGCTGGACACCGCCCAGCAGGCCCGCGCCGCCTACTGGCGCGCACTGGCCGACGGCCAGGCCCTGCTGGCCGGCGCACCGGCTTCGGTCGTCAGCCTCTCCCCCGATACCGCCGCAGCCGGCAGCACCGGCGCCGCCGCACCAGGACACTGACATGAAACACACCCAATCCTCGTCCCCCGTTGCTTCGCCGGCCTCTGCCAGCCGACGCCAGTGGCTCACCGGTGCCGCCGCCACGGCAGCCACGGCGGTGGCCGCCGCCAGCGTGAGCCGCGTGGCGCTGGCCGCCCTGCCTGAAGCACCGCAACAGACTTCCGCCGACACCGCCGGCCCCTGGACACCACCGGGCGTGACCGGCGCCGGTCGCCCCTACAACCCCGTGGTCACCCTCAACGGCTGGACGCTCCCCTGGCGCATGAACAACGGCGTCAAGGAATTCCACCTGGTGGCCGAACCGGTGGTGCGCGAGATGGCGCCGGGCTTCCTGGTCAACATGTGGGGCTACAACGGCCAGAGCCCCGGCCCGACCATCGAGGTGGTCGAGGGCGACCGGGTCCGCATCTTCGTGACCAACCGCCTGCCCGAGCACACCACCATCCACTGGCACGGCCAGCGCCTGCCCAACGGCATGGACGGTGTGGGCGGGCTGAACCAGCCGCAGATCCCGGTGGGCAAGACCTTTGTGTACGAGTTCGAGGCGAAGCGTCCGGGCACCTTCATGTACCACCCGCATGCCGACGAGATGGTGCAGATGGCCATGGGCATGATGGGCTTCTGGGTGACCCACCCCAAGGGCCGCCACCCGATCATCGAGCCGGTGCAGCGCGACTACTGCTTCCTGCTCAATGCCTTCGACGTGCAGCCCGGCAGCATGACGCCGCAGGTCAACACCATGCTGGAGCAGAACATCTGGGCATGGAACAGCCGGGTGTTCCCCGGCATCACGCCGCTGGTGGCCCGCCTGGGTGACCGCGTTCGGGTGCGGGTGGGCAACCTGACCATGACCAACCACCCCATCCACATCCACGGCATCGAGTTCGAGGTGACCGGCACCGACGGCGGCCCGGTGCCGAAGACCGCGCGCTGGCCCGAGGTGACCACCGACGTGGCCGTGGGACAGATGCGGCAGCTCGAATTCATCGCCGACGAGCCGGGCGACTGGGCCATGCACTGCCACAAGAGCCATCACACCATGGGCGCCATGGGCCACGGCGTGCCGACCATGATCGGGGCCGACCACCGCGGTCTGGTGAAACCCCTGCAGCGCGCCAACCCCGACTACATGGTCATGGGCGAGCGCGGCATGGCCGACATGGGCGAGATGCAGATGGAGCTGCCGGCCAACACCTTCCCCATGATGACCGGCAGCGGACCCTACGGCCCGATCGAGATGGGCGGCATGTTCACCACCCTCAAGGTGCGTGCCGGACTGGGCGCCAACGACTACCGCGACCCGGGCGTCTATGCCATGCCGCCGGGCACCCAGGCCCGCCCCGTGGATGCCGGCCAGGCACCCGCCGCGTCACGCCCGTCCGCCGCACCGGCACCCGCCAAAGGTACCCTAGAGGGTACGGCCCGCAAGCCGGCCGGTCACGGCGGCCATTCCCACTGACCCGACTGGACAACCCATGAAACCGCAACACCCGAATCGACGCACCGTCCAGGCCGGCCTGATGGCAGGCCTGGCGGCCCTGGCCTGGCCCGGCCTTGCGCTGGCCCACGGCAACAGCCACGGCCAGCCCAAGGCCGACCTGCCGCCGGAGCAGAAGCCCTGGGGCATCGCCGGCGACCCGCGCAAGGTCGCCCGCACCATCACCATCCGCATGAGTGACGACATGAAGCTCACGCCCTCGCACCTGGAGATCCGCCAGGGCGAGACGCTGCGCCTGCGCGCGGTGAACATCGGTGCCGTGATGCACGAGATCGTCATCGGCACCGAAGAAGAACTGAAAGCCCATGCCGAACTGATGAAGCGCTTTCCCGGCATGGCCCACGACGAGCCATACATGGCCCATGTGGAGCCCGGCAAGAAGGGCGACATCGTGTGGAACTTCAACCGGGCGGGCGAATTCGGATTCGCATGCCTGATCGCCGGCCATTTCGAGGCCGGCATGCGCGGCACCATCCGTGTGAAACCAGCCAGAGGATGAACCCATGAGCCCCATCGCGACCCCACGACTCTCCCGCCGCCACCTGCTGCGCGCCGCCACCGCCCTGCCCCTGGCCGGCCTCGCCAGCATGGCCCTGGCCCAGAAAACCCCGGCGGCCCTGCCGGTGCTGCAGGTCTGGAAAGACCCCAACTGCGGCTGCTGCCAGGACTGGGTCGACTACCTCAAGGCCGACGGCTTCGTGGTGCAGATCTTCGACACCGGCAACACCGCCGTGCGCCGCCGCCTGGGCCTGCCCGACCGCTACGGCTCCTGCCACACCGGCCTGATCGGTGGCTACGTGATCGAGGGGCATGTGAATGCCCGCGAGATCCGCCGCCTGCTCGCCGAAAAGCCCCAGGCCATCGGCCTGGCCGTGCCCGGCATGCCGGTGGGCAGCCCCGGCATGGACGGCCCGGTCTACGGCGACCGGCGCGACCCCTACGATGTGGTGCTGGTGCTCAAGGACGGCAGCTCGCGCGTCTACCAGTCCTACTTCCGCAGCTGAGCCCGCTGCCCCAGACGGAGAACCTCATGAAACACCTGATCACCGTGGCGCTGCTGGGCAGCGCCTTGTCGCTGGCACAGGCCCAGCACAGCGGCCACGACCATGGATCGACCACGGCCCAGACCACCGCTCCGGCAGCAGCCCCGGTGGCGGCGGGTGCCCTTCCCTGGGCCGAGGCCGAGGTGCGCCGGGTCGATGCCGGCGCCGGCGCGGTCACCCTGCGGCACGGTGACATCCGCAACCTCGACATGCCCCCCATGACCATGGTGTTCCGCACCCGCGACCCCAAGGTGCTGGAGGGCATCAAGGCGGGCGACAAGGTGCGCTTCACTGCCGACCGCATCGACGGCACCTACACCGTTCTCAGTATGGAACCGCTGCGCTGAGGGGTGTTGCTTGTCCTGGACAAATACAAACGTCATCATTTTTTGACGCAAAAGGCTCAAGCCCGGGGCTGACCCGCCCGATATGACCGGCAATCGCCTGTGATATCGCCCCATCGGCTCCTGGCGCGGTCCCTAGACTGCACTCAACCCGATCCGGCACCACCGGCGGGAAGCGTTCCCAGTCCAGCACCGCGCGAGGTCCCATGCGTACCAATCTGCCTGTCACCCACAACGAGTTCGTCATTCCCGATGGTGTGACCCTGGTCTCCACCACAGACCTGCAGAGCCACATCACCTACTGCAACCCGGCCTTCATTGCGGTCAGCGGTTACGACAGGGACGAACTGATCGGTCAGCCGCACAACCTCGTGCGCCACCCCGACATGCCGCAGGAAGCCTTCCGCGACATGTGGGAAACGCTCAAGGGCGGACAGCCCTGGTCGGCGCTGGTGAAGAACCGGCGCAAGAACGGCGACCACTACTGGGTGGTGGCCAATGCCACACCCATCATGGAAAACGGCCAGGCCGTGGGCTATATGTCGGTGCGCACCAAGCCCTCGAGGGAACAGGTGCAGGCCGCCGAAGCGCTGTACGCGCAGATGCGTGCCGAGCGCGATGCCGGCCGGCGGACCCTGGGCCTGCACAAGGGTCAGGTGGTCCACAGCGGGCTGGTCGGCACACTGCGCAGCGCGCTCAAGCTCACCCTGGGTCGGCGCATCGCGCTGATGTCGGTGGGCCTGGCCGCCGCCGGCCTGGTGGTGGGCGAGCTGGCGGCCCCGCACGGCATGGCGGTGCATGCGGCCGCAGCGGCCGTCCTGCTGGCGATTGCAGCCACCGGGGCCCTGGTGCTGCGCCGCCAGCTCGTCGCTCCGCTGTCCGATGCCATCCGCTTTGCCAACACCATGGCCGCCGGCGACCTGTCGGCACGCTTCAAGGGCACCTCGACCGGCGAGTTCGGCGAACTGGCCAAGGCACTCAACCAGCTCAATGTGAACCTGCAGGCCGTGGTGTCGGATGTGCGGCACGAGGTCGAGGGCGTACAGGTGGCCTCCAACCAGATCGCCAGCGGCAACCAGGACCTGTCGTCCCGCACCGAAGCCCAGGCCAGCAGCCTGGAGGAAACCGCTGCCTCGATGGAAGAGCTCACCAGCACCGTGGCACAGAGCGCGAACTCGTCCCGCGAGGCGGCCGTGCTGTCGGAAAAGGCGGCCCTGGTGGCCCGCGAAGGCAACATGGCCATGGGGCAGGTGGTCAGCACCATGGACGACATCAGCAAGTCGTCGGCCCGGATCGGCGAGATCATCCAGGTCATCGACGGCATCTCCTTCCAGACCAACATCCTGGCGCTCAACGCCGCCGTGGAGGCCGCCCGTGCCGGTGAACAAGGCCGGGGCTTCGCCGTGGTGGCCGGCGAGGTGCGCAACCTGGCCCAGCGCACGCTGTCGGCCGCCAAGGAGATCAAGGTGCTGATCGACGAATCGTCGAACAAGGTGGCCCAAGGCAGCCAGCTGGTCCACAACGCCGGTCAGACCATGGGCAACGTGGTCAAGGCGGTGGAACAGGTCAACGGCCTGATCGGCGACATCACCAACGCCACCAACGAACAGTCGATGGGCATCGCCCAGATCAACCAGGCCGTGGGTCAGCTGGACTCGGTCACCCAGCAGAACTCGGCCATGGTCGAGGAACTGGCCGCCGCCGCCAGCTCGCTGCAGGCCCAGGCCCAGGTCATGAACGAGGCGGTGCGCATCTTCCGCCTGGAACGCCGCAGCAGCCTCCCGGCCTGACCATCAGACCGGTGCACTCGGGCACTGCATGGGCGTGACCTGCAACGTGACCGACCGGGTCACGTCGCGGTACACGCCATCGGCGCTGCCCAGCTGCCGCACCCGCAGATGCCGGGGCGTCTGCAGATCGCCCGGGTTGCCTCCCAGATCCACGTCCACCGCCACCTCGCCGCCCGATGGCGTGAGGCCGGCACCCACCGGATCGGTCCAGCCCACGCCGAACGACTCGTTGTTGGGCACGGCGAACCGGAACCGGTAGCGGGTGCTGCGGTCCACGCAAACGCCCAGGCTGACCGTGGTGGACAAGGGCGTGACCGACACCCCGTTGACCTGGCCGATGACGGTGCCGTCGGGCAAGGAATCCGGACGCACGACGTTCGCGTCGATGAGCTGGAACGGCTGGTTGGCATACGCAAAGAAGGACACGTTGCGCGAAGCAGCCAGGGTGTTGGCGGTCTCCGGCACCGCGTAACGCAGGGTGAAGGCCCCAGGGCTGCTGGTGCGCACCACCAGGTTGCCGTTGAAGCTGGTGGCCACCGACTGGACCTGGTCACCCTGGACCACCGACCACGAGCCACCCGAAACCCCCATGGCGGACGACGTGAGGCTGAAGAACATGGGGATGTCGGCGCTCTGCCAGCGGCTCTCCAGCAAAGCTGCGCCGGTCGGGCTGCCGAGCTCCGGCACAGCCTTGGCCACGGTGAGCGAGGCACTCACGCTGCCGCCGGCATAGGCGCCCTGCGCCGCCTGGGTGGCGGTGATGACGGCCGTGCCCGCCCCCACCACCTGCAGCTGGCTGCCCGACACTTGCACCACCTGTGGGTTGCTGCTGCTGTAGGTGAATGCGGCCGGGCTGTCGCTGGCCGGCGCCACCAGCGTGCGCGGTGCGCTGCCGTACACCAGGTCGGTGGGCAGCTGCAGTGCGCCGATGGCGGGCATCTGCAGGTTGACCACCAGACGGGCCGCGGTGCTGGCGGCGCTGTAGTCGTCGGTGGCGGCCTGGGTGGCGGTGATGATGGCCTCTCCGCTGCGGTGCACCGTGAGCTCCTGCCCGCTGATGCTCGCCACCGTAGGGTCGCTGCTGCTGAAGCTGAAGGCCCCCGGGCTGCTGGACGCCGGCGGGGTCAGGCGCACCGGAGCCGACACCAGGGACACCGGTGGCAGGGTCCAGGGCTGCAGCACGGCGGCGGCCGCCGTCAGCCGTACCGAATAGCTGGCCCGGGCAGCCGGAAAGAAGCCCTGCGCCGCCTGCAGCGCAGTGATGATGGTCTGCCCCTGGCGCAGGGGTGTGACCGTGCCATTGACCGCATGCACCGTGGCCACCGCCGGGTTGCTGCTGCTGTAGGTCACGGCCCCCCTGCTGCCGGCCACCGTGGCCACCTGGGCAAAGCTGCCGGCATTCCACACACGAGCGATCTCGGCCTGCCTGAACGTGATCTGCGGCACGCTGCCGGCACTGCCGCCCACCACCAGCACCTGGCCCAGCGCCGGCAGGGCAGCACACGCCAGAAGCCATGTCGGCAGCAATCTGCTCCTGCGCAGCGAACGCCGCACGACCGCCATGAAGGCACCCTGGATTCGACGGATGAACATGGCTCAACGCCCCTTCACGGTGAAACTGATGCGCATGACGATGACCGGCGCCACCGAGGCGAAGTCGGCCTCGTAGGTGAGTTGCTGGCCCGCCCCGGGGTTGGGGATGTTGTCCAGCGAGATGGTCACCCGGTCACCGGCGAGCTGCAGGAAGGGCTGGCCATTGACGCCCACGTTGGGCACCGTGGCCGCGTTTTCCAGCGTGCGGATCTCCACCAGTCCCTGGGCGGCGCGCTCCAGCGTGAAGACCAGCTGGCCACCCACGATGGCAATGCCGTAGCCCGGTGCCACCAGCGAGGTGTCGATGGACGCCAGCGCCTGCGGCTGCTGGCTGCGGTCCACCCGGGCCAGCACCACCTGGGGCAGCTGGGCCGGGCGCTGCGACACCAGCTGCAGCCGCGAGACGGCGCTGCCGCCGCGCAGCGGCGCCAGGGCACAGCGGCTGCCGGCGCCATCGGAGCCGGCGGCCCCGCCCAGCGGCAGACGCCAGACCATCGAAAAACGGGTGTCGGGGGCCGAAACGGCATTGAGGGTGCGGGACAGGCCGAGCATCCAGCGACCCGACTCCCAGTTCAGGCCGCCCGAGGTGCTGGCCGAGGTGGACGTCAGGTTCAGGCCGATGCGCCGACAGCCATTCAGGTCCTGCTGCCAGCCGGCGCGGGCCACCAGCCGGCGGGTGGCCTGCTGCGAACCGTCGGCCATGGGGTAGCGGGTGCGCTCGCCACCCAGCGCCAGATCGAGACGGGTGGTGGCCCAGGGAAACAGGCCCACGCCCATGTCGGCCCCCAGCATCTGCCCCGCCGACAGCAGCCTCGGATCGCTGCTGGCCTGCAGCAGGTTGCCGACCTGGCTCTGCACGACCACCGGCGCCAGTGTGGGTACCTGCGCCCGGGCGCCGTACACGGACCAGCGCAGTTCGCCCACCGGCCCGGCCTCGGGCGACTCCCTCACCAGACCGGCCAGCCAGGCGTTCTGGCGAACGCGCACATCGGCGGTCCCGGAGGCAAAGGCGTAGGGGTCGGTGCTTTGCAGGCGGCCGAGCGACAGCCGTCCGTGCCAGCCGGGCACCGGCGTGTAGGCCAGATTGCCCACCAGATCGCGGAAATCGCCGCTGCGGCCGGCCGCGATGTTCAGCCCGGCAGCCCACTGCTCGCCGAGCAGCCAGCCGGCGTCCAGGCCGAACTGCTGTCGGTAGCGGGATGAATGGATCAGGCGGGCGTCGATCCGGTGATCGGCGTCCTGGCTGCTGTAGCGGGTGGACTGCGGACCGATCTGCCAGGGGCCGAGCTGGGCGCCTGGAAGCGTGGCGAGGGGGGCAGCGAGAGGGGCAGCGGAAGACGGCAGGGCGTCGGCTGCGGGAGCCGCCTGCCCGGTCGTGCAGACCAGGGCCAGGGCGGCAACGGACAAGGGGGTTCTCATGGATGGCGCGTGCAGGGCAGGAGAGATCCGGATACCCGAGATCCGGACAGCCGGCGATCCTCTCCGGGTTGCATCCCCAAAGTCATCACGAATCCGCAACGCAACCAATCGACACGTGATTCACCGACGAACGCCAGGCAACGGCGGCGGCGCGTGATACCGTCCGCACCCATGCCGAAAACCCTGCGCTACACCCTCATCTCGCTGCGCGAGATGCTGCTGTCCTTCGGGCCGTTTGCCCTGCTCACCGTGGCCTTGCTGGTGGCCGCCTACTGGTGGCTCAACCCGACCCCGCCCAAGACCGTTGTGCTGGCCACCGGCCCGGCACAGAGTGCCTACGAGACCTTCGGCCGCCGCTATGCCGAAGCCCTGGCCCGCGAGGGCATCACGGTGGAGCTGTTGCCCACCGAGGGCTCGTCGGACAACCTGGAGCGGCTGCGCCGGGGCGAGGCCGACCTGGGTTTCGTGCAGGGCGGCACCGGCACCATCACCGAGACCGACACCGAGGACCTGACCTCGCTGGGCAGCCTGTTCGTGGAGCCGCTGTGGGTGTTCTACCGGGAGGACCGTGCCCGCAAGCTGCGCCGCAATGCCACGCTGGAGACCCTGTCGGACCTGCAGGGCTGGCGGGTCAATGTGGGCACCGACGGCAGCGGCGTGCCGCGCCTGTTCGAGACCTTGCTGGAGGTCAACCGCATGGACCCGCGCGACCTGCGCCTGAGCCGGCTGGAGCAGACGCCGGCCACCGTGGCATTTCTGGACGGCGATCTGGATGCGCTGGTGTTCGCCTCGGCGCCGGAATCGCTGATGGTGCAGATGCTGCTGCAGACACCCGGCGTGAAGCTGATGGACTTCACCCAGAACGAAGCCTATTCGCGCCGCTTTGCCTACCTCACGCCGGTGGTCATGCCCCAGGGCATGGTGGACCTGTCGGCCAATGTGCCGCCGCGCCGTGTGCGGCTGGTGGCCTCGACGACCAGCCTGCTCGCCCAGGCCGACACGCACCCGGCGGTGCTGCAGCTGTTCGCCCAGACCGCTTCACGGCTGCATGGCGGCGCCGGCTGGTTCAGCCGCGCACGCGAGTACCCGAGCCTGGAGCACAGCGAGCTGCCGGTGGCCGACGAAGCGCAGCGCGCCATCAAGGGTGGCCTGCCGTTCCTGCAACGCTACCTGCCGTTCTGGCTGGCCAACCTGATCGAACGCATGTGGCTGGCCATGGGCCTGATCATTGCGCTGGCGCTGCCGCTGTCCCGCATCATCCCGCCGCTCTACACCTTCCGCATCCGCTCGCGGGTGTTCCGCTGGTATGCCGAGCTGCGCGACATCGAGCAGCGGCACGAAGCCGGCGAGACCGCCGACCGGCTGCTCTCGCAGATCGAGGCCATGGAGGCCAAGGTGGAGAAGGTGGTGGTGCCCCTGAGCTACACCGACGAGCTCTATGCGCTGCGCAGCAACATCCACCTGGTGCGCAAGAAGCTCCTGCGCAGGCCGGCCTGAGGCAGGACGGCCTCAGGTCTTGTCGGCGGACGACGAGTTCTTCAGCGCCTGCTGGGCCACGGCGTCCAGCGCCTCGTCCACCACGCTGTGTCGGGCCACCATGCGCAGGCGGTCCTGATCGATCAGCCGGTCCAGGTTGCGGCGCGTCATGGACACCGATTTGCCGGTGACGGTGTTGAACAGGTAGAGCGTGCCGTGCGGGCTGGCCCAGGTGATCTGGCACCGGGTGGTCACGCCGTCCAGAGGCATCTCGAACCAGGCCCCCACGGTGAACTCCACCGGCACGCGGCTCTCCGGCGAGCGGGTGTCGGCCACGGGGGCATCCGGCAGTTCGCCGGGCGGCAGAGGCTGGGTGTCCACATAGGCCGGCGGCTGGGTCTCGGGCGGCAGATCGGTCATGAAGCCGGTGTCCTTGGCTTCCTGGCTCTGCATCCACATCGACACGTCTTCCATGTCCTGGCGGCTGGGCGGGTTGTCTTCGGGCACACCGGGACGCTGGGTCTTGTAGGCGGCCTCGTGCAGCCCCATCAGCGCCTGAAAGAAGCCCTCGGTGGCGGCCCGGGGGTAGTCGATGGAATCCAGACCCTCGCGCAAGGTGCGCAGGATGACCGGAATCACCTTCACCAGCCGGGGCCGGTTCAGGCTGGCCAGGCCGACCTGGCAGGACCACAGCAGATCGTTGATGACTTCGGTATAGCGGCGCGACGCAGCCTCGGCCGGCAGCAAGGGTGGCCGGGCGCCTTCTTCCAGACGGGCCTGCGCCACCACCTGGGCCCAGGGGCCGGTGAGGAAACGGCGCACCACGCCGGGCGCCTTGGGAAAGTCCTTGAGATCGCGGAACTCGTGCACCAGCCGCTCGGCCAGCAGGTTGCGCTGCTCCACCCGCACCAGCGTGTTGACCGCCAGGCCCCGGGCCTCCTGCGACGGCTCGACCGCGCGGGAGCTGAACCGCTGCAGGCGCTCCAGCAGCTCGGGAAAGCGTTGCGGCACATCGTCACCGGTGCGCAGCAGGGCGCGCTGGATGCCGCGCACTTCGGCGGCGAAAGGGGCGTAACCGGACTCGGCTTCGGTCTTGAAGCCCAGCGAGCGTTCGATGATGGCGTCCAGCAGGCGACGGGCCGGGTTCTGGCGGTCGGCAAAGAAACGCGGATCGTCGCGGGCCAGGTCCAGCAGGGCCGGCTTCATGCCGTGCAGGATGTCGCGGATGGGCTGGAGGATGCGCTTGTCCTCGGTGATCTGGCGCATCATGAGCGAGACCACCTCACTGGCCAGGTTGCGAACCATGGCCTGGTTGACCTGCGGCGCAGGCCCTGCAGTCCCCCCCGACTCATCGGATCCCAGGTTGCCCACCAGCAGGCGATGCAGCTGGTCGAGTGTGAGCAGCGGATCGCCCGCCGCACTGCGGGTGCCGGGCTTCATGGTGGTGGCTTCGTCCCGGCGCGAGCGGGGGCCGGTCACGGCCGACATGGGACGGGTGTCGCCACCGCGCGAGGCCGCAAACGGACGGGTGACGCCGAACCCGACCGGGCGCACACCCTTCTGGTCCAGCTGCTCGATCAGACCAAGGAACACGCCGGAGAGCTGCTCGCCCAGCGCAGCGGCACCGGCCTTGAGCCAGCGGCCCCGGACCGAGGCATCCACCTTGTCGGCCTTCATGGCTCGCGACAGGGCACCGATGAAGGCGGCCGGGCGCAACGGATTCGCATCGGGGTTGACCTGGGACAGGCCCAGGGCGCTGCAGATGCGGGCGGTGAGCTCGACATCCAGGTCTTCCAGCGTCATTTCCACCACCTGCTGCAGGCGGGCGAACTCCACCGTTTCCTGCACCTGGTCGTCCCCCATGAGCTCCAGCTCGTCGAAGCTCACACCCGACTTGCCGGCGCCGGCATTGCCCGTACGGGTACCCAGCGCGGCCGTCTCCAGCTCTTTGCGGAAGGCCGGCACCATGGACTCGCGGTGCCGGTCGGCCTCCAGCCGGGCCTGGTTGAGGGCCTTGCGTTCCATCACGCCAGGCTCGGTGGCTTCCAGGTTCTTGAGCCCCACGCTGACCTGGTCGAGCCAGCGGGGCAGCCATTGCGCGGTCTGCGACAGCGCTTCCTGGATGTAGACGTCGATGTCGGGCCTGACGGTGGCATTCATGGTGGGTTTCCCAAAGAACACAAAGACGGAGTCTGTAACCCCGTACCGTATTCTGCCCGCTGAGACCCGCAGCGGTCAGCCGCGCATACCTTCGTGGGAACGCGTCAGGACTTTTTCCACAGTCCGGCCCAGCCTTCGTGGCCCAGATTCCGCAGCGTCTGCAGGTTGCGCTCGACGATCGCATCGGCATCACCCGCGTCGGTGGTCACCGCGCGCTCCACGCTGTCTTCCCGCAGCAGGTGAAGGATGGGGAACGGCGAGCGGTTGGTGGCGTTGGTGATGTCGTCCGGCTCGGTGCCTTCAAACCGGAACTGCGGGTGGAAGGGCGCGACCTGGATCACGCCCTCCAGTTCGTGCTCGGCCACCACGTCGTCCACCACGCCCAGAAAGTCGTTGAAGACCTCGAAGTCCGGGAACAGCGTGGGATGGACCAGCAGCGTGGTGTCGATCTGTTCGGCCGGTGTGGTGGCCAGCAGATCCAGCTCGCGGTCCAGGTCGTCCAGGAAGGCATCGATATGGCGGGCGCGGCTCACCACCACCCGCACCTGGTCCTTCACCCAGACGGCGCGCGCAAACGGGCACAGGTTCAGGCCGATGACGGCCTTCTCCACCCATTCGCAGGTGCGCGCCAGGATCTCGTCGTCGGTCATCAGGCCAGGCTCTTGAAGCGGGTGCGCTTGGGCTTGGCGCCCTCTTCGCCCAGGCGCTTCTTCTTGTCGGCCTCGTACTCCTGGTAGTTGCCGTTGAAGAAGGTCCACTGGCTGTCGCCTTCGGCGGCCAGGATGTGGGTGCAGATGCGGTCCAGGAACCAGCGGTCGTGGCTGACCACCAGGGCGCTGCCGGCGAATTCCAGCAGGGCCTCTTCCAGGGCGCGCAGGGTTTCCACGTCCAGGTCGTTCGAGGGTTCGTCCAGCAGCAGCACGTTGCCGCCTTCGGCCAGCATCTTGGCCAGGTGCAGGCGGCCACGCTCACCGCCCGAGAGGTTCTTCACCAGCTTCTGCTGGTCGCCACCGGAGAAGTTGAAGCGCCCGCAGTAGGCGCGGCTGGGCATCTGGAACTTGCCCACGGTGATCATGTCCAGACCGCCGGAGATGTCTTCCCACACGGTCTTGTCGCCGGCCAGGCCGTCACGGCTCTGGTCCACCGCCGACACCTTGACCGTCTGACCGATCTTCACCGTGCCGCTGTCGGGCTGTTCCTTGCCGGTGATCAGCTTGAACAGCGTGGACTTGCCGGCGCCGTTGGGGCCGATGATGCCGACGATGGCACCCGCCGGCACCGCAAAGCTCAGGTTGTCGATCAGCACGCGGTCACCGAAGGACTTGCTCACGCCCTGGAACTCGATGACCTCGTTGCCCAGGCGCTCGGCCACCGGGATGAAGATTTCGTTGGTCTCGTTGCGCTTCTGGTATTCGACGTCGCTCAGCTCCTCGAAGCGGGCCAGGCGGGCCTTGCTCTTGGCCTGGCGGCCCTTGGGGTTCTGGCGCACCCACTCCAGTTCCTTCTTCATGGCCTTGGTGCGGGCATCCTCGGTGCGCTGCTCCTGCTCCAGGCGGGCTTCCTTCTGCTCCAGCCAGGTGGAGTAGTTGCCCTTGTAGGGGATGCCGTGGCCACGGTCGAGTTCAAGGATCCACTCGGCGGCGTTGTCCAGGAAGTAGCGGTCGTGGGTGATGGCCACCACGGTGCCCGGGAAGCGCTGCAGGAACTGCTCCAGCCACTCCACCGATTCGGCGTCCAGGTGGTTGGTGGGTTCGTCGAGCAGCAGCATGTCGGGCTTGGACAGCAGCAGGCAGCACAGCGCCACGCGGCGCTTCTCGCCACCGGAGAGCAGGCCGATCTTGGCCTCCCAGGGCGGCAGGCGCAGGGCGTCGGCGGCGATCTCCAGCTGGTGTTCGGAGTCGGTGCCGGCGGTGGCAATGATGGCCTCCAGCTGGGCCTGCTCGGCGGCCAGGGCGTCGAAGTCTGCGTCCGGCTCGGCGTAGGCGGCATACACCTCGTCCAGCCGTTTCTGGGCGGCACGCACTTCGCCCATGCTGTCTTCCACCGCTTCGCGCACCGTCTGTTCGGGATCGAGCTTGGGCTCCTGGGGCAGGTAGCCGATGCGGATGCCTGGCATCGGGATGGCCTCGCCCTCGATCTCCTTGTCGATGCCGGCCATGATCTTGAGCAGCGTGGACTTGCCCGAGCCGTTGAGGCCCAGCACGCCGATCTTGGCGCCGGGGAAGAAGGACAGCGAGATGTCCTTGAGGATCTGACGCTTGGGCGGCACGATCTTGCCGACCCGGTTCATGGAAAAGACGTATTGGGCCATGGGAGCCTGTGTGGGATGTGAAAAAAGCGGGGGTTGGGCCACCGGTGCCGGTGGCGCGAAACCCCGGATTATCCCCGCATGCCACAATACGGTCCTTGCGGACACATCAGTCGGCCCGCAACCAGCCCCCTGCTGGGGCGCCCCACCCTTCCCCGGGCGGCGCCAGACCCTGAATCCACCGACCCTGCACTGAGCGGTCTGCCTCCACGGCGGGCCGATGTGGCCGGTGATCCCAGCGCCCTGGACGGGCGCCTCAAACGACATGACATTCGACGAACTGAATCTGGCCCCGGCCATCGTGCAAGCGGTGCGCGAGCAAGGCTACGACACCCCCACGCCCATCCAGGCCGAGGCCATTCCGGCCGTGCTGGCCGGACGCGATCTGCTTGCCGGCGCCCAGACCGGCACCGGCAAGACCGCTGCCTTCACCCTGCCCATGCTGCAGCGGCTGTCCAGCACGCCGCGCGGTCAGAGCCGCTTCGGCGGCATCGGCATCCGCGCCCTGGTGCTCACCCCGACCCGCGAACTCGCCGCCCAGGTGGAAGAATCGGTCAAGACCTACGGCAAGCACCTGGACCTGACCTCCACGGTGGTCTTCGGTGGTGTGGGCATGAACCCGCAGATCAACGCCATGAAGCGCGGCGTGGACATCCTGGTGGCCACCCCCGGCCGCCTTCTCGACCTCCAGCAACAGGGCTTCCTGGACCTGTCGCAGGTGCAGATGCTGGTGCTGGACGAAGCCGACCGCATGCTCGACATGGGCTTCATCCACGACGTGAAGAAGGTGCTGGCCCTGGTGCCGCGCGACAAGCAGAGCCTGCTGTTCTCGGCCACTTTCAGCGACGAGATCCGTGACCTGGCCCAGGGCCTGCTCAAGGACCCGCAGCACATCCAGGTGACGCCGCGCAACACCACGGTGCAGCGCATCAGCCAGGTCATCCACCCGGTGGGCCGTGGCAAGAAGAAGGCACTGCTGGTGCACATCATCAACCAGCACAACTGGAGCCAGGTGCTGGTGTTCACCCGCACCAAGTTCGGCGCCAACAATGTGGCCGACTACCTCGAGAAGAACGGCATCAGCGCCATGGCGCTGCATGGCAACAAGAGCCAGGGCGCCCGCACCCAGGCCCTGGCGGGCTTCAAGAGCGGCGAGATCCGCGCCCTGGTGGCCACCGACATCGCCGCGCGCGGCATCGACATCGACGAGCTGCCGCACGTGGTGAACTACGAGATCCCCAACGTCTGCGAAGACTACGTGCACCGCATCGGCCGCACCGGCCGTGCCGGCCGCGAAGGCCACGCGGTCAACCTGGTGAGCCTGGACGAAGAAGGCTTCATGATGGAGATCGAGCGCTTCACCAAGCAGCAGATCCCGGTGGAGATCTTCCAGGAGTTCATGCCCGAGCCGGGCGAGAAGGCCGAGCCCATCGCCATGGGCCGCCAGACCATCTGGGGCGGCGCCGGCAAGCCGCCCAGCCGCGACGTGATGGCCGCTGCCGCCAAGGCCGCGCGCCAGGAAATGATGCAGCGCATCCGGGAGAAGAAGGGTTCCGAGGGCCAGGGCCGCGGTGGCCGTGGTCAGGGACCGCGCCCGGCGGGTGACGAGGCCGGCGGCGAGGCGCCCCGTGAACCGCGCGAGCCGCGCGAAGCGCGGGGGGATGGCCGTCGCCAGGGCGGCCAGCGCCCGCAGCAGGCCAACGGCAACGGCCAGGGCCGAGGTGGACGCGGTGGTCAAGGCGGCCAGGGTGGACAGCGCCCGCCCCGTGGCGACCGCAACGACCGTGGTGATCGCGGTGACCGCGCCGACCGGGGTGACCGCGAGCCGGGAGCCGAGCGCCAGCCCGGCCCCAACGCCCACCTGGGCAGCTTGCGCATCCGCGAGCCGCGTCCGCGTCCGGCCAATCCGGGCGGTCAGCCCGATCCGCTGCGCACCAGCATCGATGCCATGCGCACCGGCAACCGCAACCACAAGGGCGGCAAAGGCGGCAAGGGTGGCCAGCAGGGCGGTCCGGCCGATCCGCTGCGCACCAGCTTCGGCCGCATCCGCTGAAGTCTCGGGGCCTCAGTCGCGCACGAACAGCGTGACCAGGGGCTCCTCCCCCACCTGGCGGCTCCAGTGGCCGTGCACCTCGGGGTCGAAGGTGGCACCCTGCGGCAGGGTGTCTGCCGAATAAAAATGCTCACCCGGCCCGAAGCGCCGGGTGCTGCCGTCCTGCAGGCCGATCTCCATCACACCGCGCAGCACGAACAGCCACTGCGGCTGGCCCGTGCAATGAAAGCTGCTGCGGAAACCCACCGGGCTCTCACGCAGCTGCAGGCCCGATGCAGCCTGCAGGGCCGACAGCCGCGCCGCCGGCGTGCCCTGGTCGAGCGGGACATCTTCTTCCCGGAAACGGGCATGCCCGTCGACATCGGTGAACAGCACGACTTTGCGGAAGGTGGACATGGGCTCTCCTGAACGAGCGCGGGTTGTACCAGATGGCGTGCGCATGCTGCACCGGCGCGGGGCTTTTGGCGCACACTAGCCGGCCATGAAACTCCTGCTTGCTGAAGACGACGCCATGCTCGGACAGGGCATGGACAAGGGCCTGCGCCAGGCCGGCATGACGGTGGACTGGGTGCGTGACGGCCCCACCGCCCAGGCCGCCCTGCAGACCCAGACCTACGACGTGCTGCTGCTCGACATCGGGCTGCCCGGGCTGGACGGGCTGCAACTGCTGCAATGGCTGCGATCGCGCGAACTCGAAGTGGCGGTGCTGGTGGTCTCGGCCCGCGACGCCGTGAGCGACCGCATCCTCGGTCTGAACCAGGGCGCCGACGACTACCTCACCAAGCCCTTCGACCTCGATGAACTGGTGGCCCGGGTGCATGCCCTGGCGCGGCGCCGCCAGGGCCGGCCGCAGCCGGAGATGCGGGTGGGCGCCCTGGTGCTCAACCCGGTGCGGCGCGAGGTGACGATCGGCGAGGAACCGGTGCTGCTGGCCCCCCGCGAGTTCGACCTGCTGGCCGCACTCATGGAACAACCCGGCGCCGTGCTGTCGCGCGAGCAGCTGGAGAGCCGGCTGTACGGGTGGCAGGGCGAGCCCTCCAGCAACGCGGTGGAAGTGCACCTGCACCATCTGCGCCGCAAGATCGGCAGCGACTGGATCAAGAACGTGCGCGGCGTGGGCTACAAACTGGTCGAGGTGGCCGGTTGAACTCCATCCGGCAGCGGCTGTTGGCGTGGCAGATCACGGCGCTGGTGGTGACCTCGGTGCTGTGCAGCGCCCTCACCTACCGCCTGGCCTGGGATGCCTTCAACCGCATCCGCGATTACGGTCTGGAGCAGATTGCATGGTCGGTGGTGCGGCACGGGGTGCAGCCCACGGCCTGGGCCGACGCATCGCGTCGCCAGCCTGTCTCCCCGGACCGGCCGGCCGGTGTGCCGGTGGATGCCGCCATCGATCCGGCCACCGGCGAACCGGCGGAGCCGGCTCCGTCAGCGCTGCCGGCCGAGGTGCCGGTGGAAGACCTGGGGCAGTTCGTCAGCCAGATCTGGCTGGAAGACGGCGAGCTGGTCTATTCGTCGCTGGACGACATCGGTCCGCCGCTGCAGCAGCCGGGCTTCCACCTGGTGCAGTGGCAGGACGAGCCATGGCGGGTGTACACCGTGGTGGACCGTCACCAGCGGGTTCAGGTGGCCGTCACCTCCGCCGACCGTGCCAGCGACTTCACCGAACTGCTGCCCTCGCTGGTGGTTCCCCTGTGCCTGCTGGTGCTGGTGCTCACGCTGCTGATCCACACCGCCGTGTCGCGCGCGCTGGCACCCCTGCACGCCCTGGGTCGGCAGATCCGCCAGCACGACAACCTGCAGGAACTGCCGGCCATCGACGACACCCGCCTGCCCGAAGAGCTGCTGCCCCTGGGACAGGCCCTGAACCAGCTGCTGGCGCGGGTGGACGCCCTGCTCAGCGGACAACGCGCCCTGCTGGCCGACGCCGCCCACGAACTCAACACCCCGCTGGCCGCCATCAAGCTGCAGGCCCAGCTGGCTCGCCGGGCCACCGACGCCCAGCGCAGCCTGGCGCTCGACGAGCTGGACCGCGGCATTGCCCGTGCCACCCGGCTGGTGGGGCAGCTGCTGCAGATGGCGCGCCTGGAGCCCGATGTGCGCGAACAGGAGCGCCACCCCCAGCCGGTGGCGGTGGACGCCCTGGCGGCGCAGGTGGTGGCCGCGTTTTCGGCTCAGGCCGATGCGCGCGGCATGGACCTGGGTCTGGTGCGGCGCGACCGGGCCGACATCTGGGCCGATCCGGCCGAAATGCGGGTGCTGCTGGACAACCTGGTGGACAACGCCTTGAGGCATGCCGACGCCGGCTGCCGGGTCGATCTCAATGTGGTGCTGGACCACGAGCGTGTGGTGCTGGAGGTGCGCGACAACGGCCCCGGCATCGCAGCGGCGCAGCGCGAACGCGCCTTGCAGCGCTTCGTGCGGCTCAACCCCCAGAGCGGCAACGGCAGCGGACTGGGGCTGGCGATCGCGGCGAGCATTGTCGGCCAGCTCGGCGGGACGCTCGAACTGCTCGACACGCCCGGCGGCGGACTCACCGTGCGCATCGGCCTGCCGGCACACCCGAAAAAAAACGCCACCGGAGAACCGGTGGCGTCGGGAGACTGAGGTTTCAAGACCGGGCTGCGCCGGTCAGGATCGCGTTACTGGCGAACGGTGCTGTCGTTGGCGGATGCGGTGGCGGCGGGCTTGCCGGCCTGCATCGTGTCCTGAGCGGCGTAGCGGCCCGGGAACAGTTCACGCTCGGTGATCGAGACTTCGCTGTTGGCGATGATGTCGCCGGTGCGGCGGGCTTCGGCCAGCTCGGCCAGCACTTCAGCGCGGGTCTTGCCGGTGGTCACAGCGGCAGCGGCCGGGGCGGCCTTGGCAGCCACGGGAGCAGCAGCCTGCTCATAACGGCCGGGGAACAGCTCGCGCTCGGTCATGTGGACTTCGCTGTTGGCGATGATGTTGCCGGTGGCGCGGGCTTCGGCCAGTTCGGCGCGGACCTGTTCACGGGTCTTGGCGGCGGACGGGTCGGCAGCGAAGGCGTTGCCGGCGGCCAGGGCGGCGAAGGACAGGGCGATCAGGGAGAGGCGTTGTGCTTTCATGGATAACTCCTTGTGAGGGTTGAATGGCGAGGAAACAGAGGGATCACTGATCTCGGTGCCCGATTGCTGTGAGAACCGTGCATCGATGGGATGAACTTTAAAGTTTCCGCTCGCGATGAAAAACATCATGTGACTGATTGGTATATTTCTAAAATAGCAACAATCTTTTGGGTTTACCCGTATCAGAGGGCGTTTGGTACGCCCTCTGCACCCCTGCCGCCATGGACCGACTCAGCTCACTGCGCGCCTTTCAGAAGGTGATCGAAGAAGGTGGTTTTGCCGCCGCCGCCCGTGCCCTGGACCTCTCACCGGCCGTGGTGACGCGGCTGGTGGCCGACCTGGAGGAACACCTGGGCACACGGCTGCTGCACCGTACGACGCGGCGCGTGTCCCTCACCGAGGCCGGTGAGGCTTATCTGGAGCGCATCCGCCAGGTGCTGATCGATCTGGACGAAGCCGGCGAGCTGGTGAGTTCACAGACGCGTGAACTTGCCGGCGTGCTGCGGGTGCTCGCGCCACCGGTGCTGGCCACCCATGTGCTGGCGCCGCTGGTGTCCGGATTTCGGCAGACCTATCCCAAGATCCGGCTCGACATCGAAGTGGCTTCCCACCGCGAACCGCCCATCGAGGCGTTCGACATCACGTTGCTGGGCATCAGCACCGGCTTCGACGCCAACGTGATCGCGCGCAAGGTGATTGCCTCCGAGGCCATCCTGCTGGCCTCGCCCGACTACGTGCGCCGCAGGGGGATGCCGCAGCGGCCGGAAGATCTGGCCCGCCATGACTGCCTGCGCCTCAAGCCCTCGGTGGGCCGCAGCCGGGTGTGGCGGCTGCTGAATGCGGCCGACGGAGACCGACCGACCGAGGTGGAGGTGGAGCCGGTGCTCTGGGCCAACCACACCGACACCCTGATGCATGCCGCGCTCGACGGCGCCGGCATCACCGCCACCACGCTGGAGCTGGCGGCCCCCATGCTGGCCAACGGCCAGCTGGTGCGGGTGCTCTCGCCCTGGATAACCGACCGGCTGAACCTGTACGCGGCCTTGCCCAGCCGCAAGTTCATGCCCCGGCGCACCCAGGTGTTTCTGGACTACCTGGTGGCCCAGACCCGGCAGCGGGTGGACCAGGCGCTGCGCAACAGCGCCTTGCGCTGAGGTGGTCTCAGCGAACGATGCTGACTTCCACCCGGCGGGCTTCGGCGTTGTTGCCGGTGCCGGTGGTGACTTCGGGCTTGCGCAGCTGCAGGCTCTCGGGCTTGACGCCAGCGCCGGCCAGCACGTCGCGTACGGCCTGGGCACGGCGTTTGGCCAGCTCCTCGTTGGCCTCCACGCTGCCGGTGGCGTCGTGGAAACCGGAGATGGCCAGGGCATTGCCGGCCTGGGCGGCAGCAATGGCTTCGGCCAGCGCATCCACGGCGCCCGGGGCCAGATCGGCCTGACCGACCGCGAAGTAGAACTTCACCACGCCGTTTTCCACCACCACGCTGGCGTCTTCCACCACCACGGTGCCGGCGGCGGCCGGTGCAGCGGCAGCCGGCTTGGCCGCCTTGGGCGCGCCCGCGCGCTGGATGCCGATGCCCACCACGCTGCCGACCAGCAGCACGACGATGGCGATGATCACTGCAAATGCGACGCGAACGTCCTGATCGTTATCCTGCGAGGCCATGAATCGAATCTCCGACAAAAGTGAAATGGGGTGAAGTGAGCAAAGCCTCTGATTCTATGCCGCGCGATGGTGCACGCATGCTGCAGCAGACGCTGGAGCAATGGCGCGCCCAGGGCCCCAGGCCCGACCTCTGGCTCTTCGCCTACGCCTCGCTGGTGTGGCGCCCCGAATTCGAGGTGGCCGAAAGCCGGCCGGCCCGGGTGCATGGCCACCACCGCGCCCTGAAGATGTGGAGCCGCATCAACCGCGGCACCGAAGACTGCCCGGGTCTGGTGTTTGCCCTGCTGCCGGGCGGCTGCTGCGACGGCCTGGCCCTGCGCCTGCCGCACGACGAAGTGGAAGCCCGCATGCCGGCCCTGTGGGCCCGCGAGATGCCCCGCCCCACCTACGACCCCCGCTGGCTGCTGTGCCACACCCCCCAGGGCCCGGTGCGGGCGCTGGCCTTCACCCTCTCGCGCCACAGCCCCAGCTACACCGGCACCCTGCCGCCCGAGCGCTACCGACAGATCTTTGCGCAGAGCTGTGGCCGCTACGGCACCACGCTCGACTACGCCCGCCAGACCCTGCACGGCCTGGCCGAGCACGGCATCCACGACCGCGCGCTGGAGCGGCTGCTGCGCCTGGCGCCCGACCCCACGGACCCGTCCTGAGCAGCCCGCTGCCTATACTGCCGCGCATGAACATCGCCGACCTGCGCAAGAGCTACGAAAAAGCCGAACTCAGCGAGTCCGCCTCGCACGCCGATCCCCTGCAGCAGTTTGACCAATGGCTGAAGGAAGCCATCAACGGTGAACTGCCCGAGCCCAATGCCATGACCGTGGCAACCGTCGGCTCCGACCTGCGGCCCAGCACCCGCGTGGTGCTGATCAAGGGCTATGACGAACGCGGCATCGTCTGGTACACCAACTTCGACAGCCGCAAGGGCCGTGAACTGGCCGGAAACCCCTTTGCGGCCCTGCAGTTCCACTGGGTGGAGCTGGAGCGCGTGGTGCGCATCGAAGGCCGGGTCGAGAAGGTGAGCGACGAGGAGAGCGACACCTACTTCCACAGCCGCCCGCTGGACAGCCGCATCGGCGCCTGGGCCAGCCCGCAGAGCCAGGTGATCGACAGCCGCGCGGTGCTGGTGGCGAACGCAGCGAAGTACGGCGCGCAGTTCCTCCTCAACCCGCCACGCCCGCCGCACTGGGGCGGCTTCCGGCTGGTGCCGGACCGCTGGGAGTTCTGGCAGGGCCGCAAGAGCCGGCTGCACGACCGGCTGCGGTACACGCAGCAGGCCGATGGCGGCTGGCTTCGGGAACGGCTGGCGCCGTGAGGCGGTGACCGCTCAGCGCGTGTCGGCCAGCGAGGTTTCCGCAACGCCCTTCTTGCCGGTGACCTCGTCGACCAGCTGCAGCTTGTTGCGGGCGTACATGAGGCCCATCTTCACTTCCTGCCAGACGAAATACAGCGTCCCCGCACGGGCGTCGATTTCCAGGGTGTCGGTGTTTTCGGCCTTCGACGTCACGACACGCCGGCCCGGTGCGACTTCCTTGTAGAGGTAGGTTTTGGCGGCAGTTTGCCCGATCGGCTGGCCGTCGATGGCCACGTCCATGCGGACTGCGGCACCCATGGACTCGTTCCGGAAAACGTAGATGCCGGCCTTGTCGGCAGGCACGGTGAAGGTCTTGGCTGCTGCGTCGCGTGCGGGGTCGCCCATGGGCACCGACGCACATCCGGACAAGGCCGCCACCACGGCCAACGACATGACGATCCGCTTCATTTTCCTGCTCCCTGTGTGATTGGAGCGACCATCCTAACGCGGCTCAGACGCGTTCGATGGGCTGGTATCGAACGGCCTGCAGGGACCGGTCGTCCACCGAGGCCGGCGCCACCTCCGCCAGCGGCACCAGCACGAAGGCCCGCTCGTGCATGCGCGGGTGCGGCACGGTCAGACGCGGTGAATCGATGCGGGCATCGCCATACAGCAGCACATCGAGATCGAGCGTGCGCGGGGCGTTGCGGTAAGGGCGCTCGCGGCCTTCAGCGGCCTCGATGGCCTGCAAGGCCTCCAGCAGGTCGGGCGCGGTGAGGGTGGTGACCACCTCGGCCACGGCATTGATGAAGTCGGGACCGGTGGCGTCCACCGGGGCGGTGCGGTAGAGGCTGGAGGCCTTCACCAGGCGCAGACCCGGCGTGTCGCCCAGGATCTGCAGGGCGCGCTGCACGGTGGCGGCCGCGTCGCCCAGGTTGGCGCCCAGGGCGACGAAGGCCCGTACCTCAGGGCGCGCTGCCGGCATCGGCACCGCCCGCGCCCCCTGCCCCGCCACCGGGCTTGCGGCGGCGCCGGCGGCGCTTCTTCGGCGGAGCGGCCGGATCGGCGTGGGGATCGACCGCTTCATCATCCCGATCGCCATCGGCTTCGGCATCGGCATGGGTGGACGCATCGACCGACGCCGGCACCCGGTGGGTACGACCGCCGGTGGCCGGCGCATCGCCCGGATGCTCGGTGTCGCCCTTGCGCACGCGGCGCGGCTGGGCCTTGCCGCTCGCGCGGCGGTGCTCGTCCAGCATGTCCTGGCGCATGTCGTCGCTGGCCATGCTGAAAGTTTCCCACCAGTGGGCCAGTTCTTCGTCCACCTCGCCGGTCTGGGCGCGCAGTCGCAGGAAGTCGAAGCCCGCCCGGAAGCGCGGCTGCTCCACCAGGGTGAGCGGCGAGCTGCCCACGCGCTTGTCGAAGCGAGGCTGCATCATCCAGATCTCGCGCATGTCGGTGCCGAGCTTGCCGCGGCCGGACACATCGCCGATGCGGGCCTCGAAAGCGTCGTCCACCGCGTCCTGCAATGCGGCAAACGGCGGCACCGGGCGCTGGTTGGGGCGCGGCTGGAGGCGTCGCTCCCAGGCCTGGCGTACATCGGCCCAGAGCACGCAGGCCAGCAGGAAACTCGGCGCCACCGGCTTGCCCTCGGCCACGCGGCGGTCGGTGTCCTGCAGGGCGGCCTTGACGAACGGTTCGTCGGCGCGCTGCACCACGATGTCGAGCAGCGGGTAGATGCCGGTGTCCAGGCCCACGGCCTTGAGCTGCGCCACACTGGCCAGCGCATGGCCGGTCTGCAGCAGCTTGAGCATCTCGTCGAACAGGCGGCTCTGCGGCACGTCGGCCAGCAGCGTGCGCGAGGACACCAGCGGGGCCAGGGTCTTGGGGTCGAACTGGAAGCCCAGACCGCTGAGCTTGGCCCCGAAACGCACGGCTCGGATGATGCGCACCGGGTCTTCGCGGTAGCGGGTGGCAGGGTCGCCGATCATGCGCAGTACACGCTTCTGCGCGTCGCGGATGCCATGGTGGAAATCGACCACGGTCTGGGTGGCCGGGTCGTAGTACATGGCGTTGATGCTGAAGTCGCGGCGCGCGGCATCCTGCTCGATCGGACCCCACACGTTGTCGCGCAGCACGCGGCCGCTGGCGTCCACGGCGTGCTTCATGCCGGCCAGTTCGCCCTTGCTGGTGCGCTCGTTGCCGGCCACCTGTTCCGCATCGTTGCTGTCCAGGTAGGCGCGGAAGGTGGAGACCTCGATCACCTCGTGCTCGCGGCCCCGGCCGTACACCACATGAACGATGCGGAACCGCCGACCGATGATGAAGGCACGTCGGAACAGGCCCTTGACCTGCTCGGGCGTGGCATTGGTGGCCACGTCGAAATCCTTGGGTCGCAGGCCCAGCAGCAGGTCGCGCACCGCACCACCCACGATGTAGGCGGCAAAGCCGGCGTTCTGCAGGGTGTTGACGACATCCAGCGCACGCTGGTCCACCAGCTGCGGGTTGATGCCGTGGACGCTGGCGGGAACGTCCTGCCGCTGGCCGAACGGGGAGGCCTTGCGGGCCGGGCCGCTGCCGGACTTGCCGAGCAGCTTGTCGATGAGTTTCTTGATCATTCGAAGAGATGGAGGATGCGCCAGCCGCGTTCGCGGGCCACGGCGCTCAGGCGCTCGTCGGGGTTGGTGGCCACCGGCTCGTGCACCTTCTCGAGCAACGGCAGGTCGTTGGGCGAGTCGCTGTAGAAGGTGGTGTGCTGCAGATCGGACCAGCGCAGGCCCCGATCAGCCAGCCATTGTTCCACACGCAGCACCTTGCCCTGCCGGAACGACGGGATGCCCCGGATGTCGCCGGTGATGGCGCCGTCCGGTCCTGTGGCCAGATCGATGGCGATCAGCTCGTCCACACCGAAGGCGCGGGCAATCGGCCGGGTGACGAATTCGTTGGTGGCGGTGACGATGACCACCGTGTCGCCGGCAGCCTGGTGGGCACGCACCAGGGCCCGGGCCTGGTCGGTGATGGCGGGACGGATCACCTCCGCCATGAAGCGCTCGTGCGCGACCTGTGCCTGTGCCATGCCGCGCTCCCGCACGGCACCTGTGGCAAAGCGGACGTATTCATGGATGTCGAGCGTGCCGTCCTTGTAGGCCTGGTAAAAGCGGTCGTTGGCACGGCCGAACTCGGTGGCGTCGCGCCATCCGATGCGCACGGTGAACTCGCCCCAGGCGTAGTCGGAATCCAGGGGCAGCAGGGTGTGGTCGAGGTCGAACAGGGCCAGGCGCATCGGAGCAGTCATTCGTTTTCCAGCATGGAGCGGATCAGCGGGATGGTGATGGCCCGCTGGGTGCGCAAGGCGTAAGCGTCGAGCTGGTCGAGCAGCATCATCAGGCTGGAGAGGTCGCGCGAGAAGCGGTTGAGCATGAAGTCCATGACCTCGTCGCTCAGGAACACGCCGCGCTCGTCGGCGGCCCGGCGCAGCACGGCGCGGCGCTCGGTCTCGCCCAGGGCGTGCAGCTGGAACACATGGCCCCAGCCCAGCCGGGTGCGCAGGTCTTCGCGCAGCTGCAGGTCGGACGGCGGCATCGCGGCGGCGGCCAGCACCCACCGGGCGCTGCCCTGCGGCGGCGTCTGGGCATGCACGAACCAGTTGAAGGCCATGGCCTGCTGGGCCGCGGTGTAGAGGTGGCAGTCGTCCAGCAGCACAGCCTCCCACGACTCGTCGTAGTCGGGCGGGTTGAGTGTGGCGGCGTCCATCCAGCCCACCCGCGCCCCGTGTTCGCGGAAGGCCTCGCGCACTGCCAGCAACAGATGCGTCTTGCCGCTGCCCCCGGCACCCCACAGGAAGGTGGGCACCGGAGAACGGGTCGGGCTGCCCGACCACAGACGCAGGTGTTCCAGCGCGGCCTCGTTGCCCACCGGTACGAAATTCGACAGCGTGGGCACCGGGGCCAGGCCGATGTCGAGCGCGAGCTGCTTCATGGTGGCCACTGGCTCAGTCCTGCGGCGACCCGGGCTCGGGCGGGGGGTCGGCCTTGGCGCTCTCGCGGTACAGCGGGCTGGCCAGGTAGGTGGTGCGGGCACGCCGGATGGCCACCAGCAGCACGGCGCTGGCCGGCAGCGCGATCAGCACGCCCACGAAACCGAACAGATGACCGAAGGCCAGCAGGGCAAAGATGACGGCGATCGGGTGCAGGCCGATGCGCTCGCCCAGGAGGCGCGGGGTCAGGTACAGGCTCTCCAGCACCTGGCCCACGCCGTACACGGCCAGCACCGCCACCACGCCAAGCATGCTCTGGAACTGCAGGAGTGCAGCCAGCACCGCCAGCACCAGCCCCAGGCCGAAGCCCAGGTAGGGTACGAACACGGCCAGCCCGGTGAACACGCCGATGGGCAGCGCCAGCTTCAGCCCGGTCAGCGCCAGGCCCACGGTGTAGAACACCGCCAGCAGACCCATCACCAGCAGCTGACCGCGGAGGTACTGACCCAGCACCTCGTCGGTCTCGTCGGTAAAGGACTGGACCTGGGCGCGCCAGCGCGGCGGGATCAAGTCCTTGAAGCGCTGGACCAGTGCATCCCAGTCCAGCAGCAGGTAGAAGGCCACGATGGGCATGAGGAACAGGTTGCCGATGACCGCTGCCAGGGCGCTGCCTCCGATGCGCAACGACGACAGCAGGCCACCGATGAGCTGGCTCTCGTGGCCGGTGACCACCTGACGCAGCCAGTCGCGCACCTGGGCGGTGTCGATCTGCAGATCGATGCCGAAACGGGCCGCCAGCGGCACGATGTGGGTGTTGGCCCGGTCCAGCAGCGCCGGCACCTGGTCGCGCAGCAGCGGCAGCTGCGCGGTGATGACGGGCACGATCAGCAACACCACGGCCAGCATCACCAGCATCAGCAGAGCGATGGCCACCCCGGCGCCCAGCCAGCGGGGAATGCGGCGCATGGCCCACCGCTCCACCAGCGGATGCAGCGCATAGGCCACCACGATGGCCAGCAGGAATGGCATGAGCACCGGCGCCAGCAGGGACAGCAGCCAGCCGATGGCCAGGGCCATGCAGGCCCAGACGGCGGCGCGGGTCTGGGTGGGGGTGAAGGTCATGCGGGTCCGGTGTGCGGGCTGCCGCACGGGGCCAACCCTTAAAATCCAGCCCAAATTCTATTCGGGTGCCCTGCATCCGCCTCCCATGAGCCAGAACCACACCCCCCTCTCCTACAAAGACGCCGGCGTCGACATCGATGCGGGCGACGCCCTGGTCGACCGCATCAAGCCCCTGGCGAAGAAAACCATGCGCGAAGGCGTGCTGGCCGGCATCGGCGGTTTCGGTGCCCTGTTCGAGGTGCCCAAGCGCTACCAGGAACCGGTGCTGGTGAGCGGCACCGACGGCGTGGGCACCAAGCTCAAGCTGGCGTTCGAGTGGAACATGCACGACACCGTGGGCATCGACCTGGTGGCCATGAGCGTGAACGACGTGCTGGTGCAAGGCGCCGAGCCGCTCTTCTTCCTCGACTACTTTGCCTGCGGCAAGCTCGACGTGGACACCGCCGCGGCCGTCGTGGGCGGCATCGCCAAGGGTTGCGAGCTCTCGGGCTGCGCCCTCATCGGTGGCGAGACCGCCGAGATGCCCGGCATGTACCCGGCCGGCGAATACGACCTGGCCGGCTTCTGCGTGGGTGCGGTCGAGAAGAGCAAGATCCTGACCGGCCAGAACGTGCGCCCTGGCGACGTGGTGCTGGGCCTGGCCTCGCACGGCGTGCACTCCAACGGCTTCTCGCTGGTGCGCAAGTGCATCGAACGCGCTGCCGGCAACCTGCCCGCCACCCTGGACGGCCTGCCGTTCCGCGAGGCGATCATGAAGCCGACCCGGCTGTACGTGAAGAACGTGCTGGCTGCCCTGGCACAGCACCCGATCAAGGCCCTGGCCCACATCACCGGCGGCGGCCTGCTGGAGAACATTCCGCGCGTGCTCCCCGAAGGCACCGCCGCCCACCTGAAGAAGGGCAGCTGGCCGCAGAGCGAGCTGTTCGCCTGGCTGCAGGCGACGGCCGGCATCGACGACATCGAGATGAACCGCACCTTCAACAACGGCATCGGCATGGTGGTGGTGATCGCCGCCGACCAGGCCGAAGCCTGCGCCGCCACGCTGCGGGGTCTGGGCGAGACGGTGCACACCATCGGCGTGATCGCCGAGCGCGGCACAGGCGCCGCCGTCGTGGTGGCCTGAGGCCACCACCCTCCCCTCAGATCAGGGCTTCCGACGGCAGCACCCGCACACCGGGCATGCCGTCCCGCACCGCCTGCAGCAGATGGTGCGCGATCCGCTCGGCAGGCACCACCCGCCACCGGGGCGGCAGCAACGGCTGAACCCAGCCGGACGCCACCACCGCCAGCCGCTCCAGCGGCCGGCTCTCGATCCGCGCACCGCCGATCAGCCCCGGGCGCACCAGCGTGAGCGAGCCAAACCCCACCGCCTGCAGATCGCGCTCGATCTCGCCCTTGGTGCGCAGGTAGAACACCCGCGACGAAGCATCGGCCCCCAGCGCCGAATTGAGCGCGTAGGCGCGTGCGCCATGGCGGTGTGCCAGGTAGGCCACCTCCAGCGGATGGTCGTGATCGACCCGGTAGAAGGCCTGCGGACTGCCCGCCTTGCGGGCCGTGGTGCCCAGGGTGCAGATGACGGCGTCCACCGCCCACCAGTCGGCGTCCTGCGGCAGGTTGTCGAAATCGACCACCGGGTTGATCAGCCCGGGCCGCGGCGCCAGGGCGCGGCGGGTAGGCGCCACCACGGCCGAGAAGCGCGGGTCGGCCAGCGCCTGGTCCAGCACATGGCTGCCCACCAGTCCGGTGGCGCCCACCAGCAGCAGACGCGTCACGGCTGGCGCCTCGATTCGATGGTGGCCTGCAGCGTCCGGTAGTCGGCCAGACGCGGGCCGCCAATGGCCACAGCGCGCCGGGCAGCCTCCCGGGCCTGGGCCAGCTGGCCCAGCTCCAGCCTCACCTGGGCCAGGTTGTTCCAGGCGTCGGCAAAGTCGGGCGCCACGCGCACCGCAGCGGTGTAGGCGGTGGCAGCCTGCTCGCGCCGGCCCTGGGCATAGTGGGTGTTGCCCAGCCCCAGCAGCAGGATGCGGTGGTCCGGCCAGCGGCGCAGCCCGGTGCGGTAGGCCACATGGGCCGCCTGCACGTCGGAGCGTTCCAGCGCGGCCACGGCGTTGGCCCAGCCGTCGGCATCGGCCGTGGCGGGCAGGCGGTCGGGGGCGGTCACACGCACCGCCCAGTGCTCGCTGCGGGCCCAGGTGCGCTCGAAGGTGGACAGCGCCATGGGCATGCGCGGCGTGGTGCCGGAGTGCAGCACGATCTCGTCGCGCGAGCGGTCGTAGCCCACCGCCACGGCGTAGTGCCACTGCGGCGCGATGGGCAGGGAGAGGTTCTGCAGCACCAGCACCGGCTCGCCGGCAGCCACTTCGGTCAGCAGCGTGCGCAGGTCGGGCGCCAGCGGGTAGGCCACCAGACCCTGCCGCCGCGCGGCGGCCAGCATTTCGGTCTGCAGTGCACCCTGGCGACCCGGCAGATAGACCTGCGGGGTGAGCTGCTCCGCCGTCACCCGCCGGCCGGCGGCCTGCGACACCATGGCCAGTGTGGCCGGGCCGCAGAGAAAGTCGTCCTGGGGAATGAAGGGCACGCGGGTCAGCAGCGTGCGCGCCGGCAGGCCGCTGGGCCAGTCGTTCTGGAGCTGGGCCACCTGGGGCGGCGCGGCACAACCGGCCAGCAGGGCCGCGCAAAGCACAACCCCCGCCAGGGCGGGGGTTGCACGGCCCCGTCGGGGTGATGTCATCGGATCGGCCGGGTGAACGGATACACCTTGGTGAAGCCCAGGATGTCGGTGACCAGCAGGATCAGGAAGATGGTGAACAGCACGCCCACCACGCCGGCACCGGCAGGGGCCTTGTCCACGCGCTGGGCCAGCTGGGCCACCTCGGCATCCGACATGGCCTGCACGCGCGCAATGGCGTCGTCGGCATTCACGCCCTGGGCCATGAGTTCCTTGCGCACGTCTTCGCGGGCCAGGAAGCTGCTCACGCGGTCACGGTCGGCTTGGCCGGCCGGGGTCACCAGGGCCTGTTCGGTGCCGACGATGCCGGCATGGGCCTGCAGCGGCAGGCTGCCCAAGGTCATGGCGGGAATGAGGGCGCAGGCGACAGCGCGGTAGATCTTGTGGGTCATGTTTGTTGTGGTGGGTAGGTTGACAGGCGGGCGGATGTTCTTCGCCGGCCCCGGGTGGCGTCAAACGGTCTTACACGCCGACACACGGTTCACACCCGCATGCACGCCACCGGTCGCGCCCGACACATCAGTTCAGGGCCCGCCGCAGCTCCTGCAGGCGCTGGGTGATGGCCTCGCGGTCCAGCGGGTCGTCGGCATGCACCACATAGATGTCCAGATCGGCCACCGCCAGGCGGGCCTCGCCCAGTTCGGCCCAGGCCAGACCCCGGTCGCGGTACTCGGTCCAGGCGTCTGGCAGCAGGATGAGCAGGCGGTCCTGCACCGCGATCAGTCGCAGCCAGTCTTCCTGGGCACGGTGGATTTCCTTGAGGTTGCGCAGCAGCCGGGCCAGGATGTCGCGCGGCTGCGCGGCCTGCAGGTAAAGGCCCACCGGCACGTCGAAGTCGTCCACCAGACCGTTGCGGCGCTTGTAGGGCTCCAGCCGCTCGGCCAGCTCGTCGCGGCTGAGCGACTGGCCGTTGAACGGGTCGATCACCACCTGCCCGTTGGGCAGATTGACCTTGACCATGAAATGCCCGGGGAAGTTGATGCCGCGCGCCTTGAGCCCCATGCCATGGGCCAGTTCGAGCCACAGCACCGCCAGCGTGATGGGAATGCCCCTTCGGGTGCGCAGCACCGCATTGAGGTAGCTGTTGTCCGGGTCGTAGTAGTTGTTGACGTTGCCGCCAAAGCCCAGGTCGCGGAAGAAGAACTGGTTGAGCGCCCGCAGCCGCTGCAGCGGGCCGGCGTCGTCGGGGCAGCGTCGGCGCAGCCGGGCCACCATCTGGTCCACATCGCCCAGCACCTGCTGAACGTCCAGGTCGGGGTATTCGTCCTGGGCCACCGACACCGCGGCCTCGAACAGCGGGAAGGCATCGTCGTCGCTCACCAGGGTGGCGAAGTACCCCAGGGGGGTGGGCGCGGAAAAGTCGAGTTCCATGGGCGGATCGGGCAGCAGGCGTTCAGGTTACGTCATTTCCGCACGAACTGGCGCAACGACAGGCCGGACGCCAGTAAGGCCCCGAAATACACCACCACCGCGCCGATCACCGACACCGCCAGCAGCCCGATGCGCTGGAGCGCCTGCCCATCGAAGCCGGTCCAGACGAAGCGCGAGGACAGCCACATCAGCAGCACCGCCAGCAGGGCGCTGGCCGCCAGCACCTGCAGCGAGAACTTCAGCCAGCCCGGCGAGGGTTTGTAGGCGCCGCGCCGGATCAGCCCCACCAGCAGGAAGAGCGCATTGACCATGGCACCGATGCCGATGGCCAGCGCCAGGCCGGCGTGGTCGAACAGCGGCACCAGCGCAATGTTCAGCAGCTGGGTGAGCACCAGCACGCCGATGGCAATCTTCACCGGGGTGCGGATGTCCTGCCGGGCATAGAAGCCCGGGGCCAGCACCTTGATGGCGATCAGCCCCAGCAGGCCGGCGCCGTAGCCCATGAGGGCGGCTGCGGTCTGCTGCACATCGCCCGCACCGAAACGGCCGTAGTGGTAGAGCACCGCCACCAGCGGCTGGGCAAAGGTCAGCAGGGCCACGGCACAGGGCACGGCCAGCAGCACCACCAGACGCAGCCCCCAGTCCAGCAGCTGGCTGTAGCGGTCGGCATCGCCGGCGGCCTGGGCCGACGCCAGCTGCGGCAGCAGCACCACGCCCAGGGCCACGCCCAGCATGGCGGTGGGGAACTCCATCAGCCGGTCGGCGTAGGTGAGCCAGCTCACGCTGCCCACGGCCAGGTGCGAGGCGATCTGGGTGTTGATCAGCAGCGAAAGCTGGGCCACGCTCACACCCAGCAGGGCCGGCAGCATCAGCGTGGTGACGCGGCGGGTGCCTGGGTGGTTCCAGGCAGCCTTGAGCGCGGAAGGCGACAGGCCCACCCGAGGCAGCAGGCCCAGCCGGGCCAGGGCCGGAATCTGCACGCCCAGCTGCAGGCACCCCCCGACCAGCACGCCACCGGCCATGGCCAGGATGGGTTCGATCCCCATGGAGGCAAACCAGGGTGCGCCCCACAGCGCAGCGCCGATCATGGCCACATTCAGCAGCACCGGCGTGGCCGCCGGCACCGCAAACTGACGCCAGGTGTTCAGGATGCCGGCCGCCAGCGCCACGAAGGACATGAATGCGATGTAGGGAAACATCCAGCGCGTCATGACCACCGCCGCCTCGAAACCCTCGGGCGACTGCTTCAGGCCGGCGGCCATGCCGTACACCAGCACCGGCGCGGCCAGCACGCCCAGCACGCAGGTGACGGTGAGCGCCCAGGCCAGCACGGTGGCGATCTGGCCGATCATGACCCGGGTGGCGTCGTCACCGTCCTGCTCGCGGGCGGCGGCCAGCACCGGCACGAAGGCCTGGCTGAAGGCGCCCTCGGCGAACAGCCGGCGCAGCAGGTTGGGAATGCGGAAGGCGACGTTGAAGGCGTCGGTCAGGGCGCTGGCGCCGAAGGTGGCCGCCATGAGCAGTTCGCGCACCAGACCGGTGATGCGGGAAGCCAGCGTGAGCAGCGAGACGACAGAGGCGGACTTGAAGAGCGACACCGGGCCAGTGTAACGAGCCGACCCCGCCCCGGCGGCCCGGGCTGGCGCCCTGGGCCTGCAGGGCTATAATCGCGGGCTTTGCTGGCAACATCCACAAACACACAAGGAACACACCATGGCCACCAAGCCGAAGAAAAAGAACCCCCGCCTGGCATCCGGTCGCAAGCGCGCCCGCCAGGACGTCAAGCTCAACGCCGCGAACTCTTCGCTGCGCTCCAAATACCGCACCGCTGTCAAGAACGTCGAAAAAGCCGTCCTGACCGGTGACAAGTCCAAGGCGACCGAACTGTTCGCCAAGATGCAGGCCGTGGTCGACACCATCGCCGACAAGGGCATCTTCCACAAGAACAAGGCCGCTCGCGACAAGAGCCGCCTGTCTGCCAAGGTCAAGGCACTGGCCACCGCCGCCGCCTGACCTGCCCCCCAGCAGCCCGGGCCCCAGGGCCCGCCGTTTGAACCGGGTGCGCTGCCAGCAAAAAAGCAGAAAGCCGTCGCAAGACGGCTTTTTTGTTGCCTGAACGTCCCTGCCTGTGGACTCAGCGGTCGGGAATCAGGCAGCCTTCGACCACCTGCAGGTCGTTGTCGCGGGCGAAGTTCATGCAGAAATCCCAGGCCATGGGCTCGGCCTCGCGCAGGTCGCTGTGGACCACCACGCACTTGATGCCGTTGATGGTGTTGGGCACGCACCAGGGGGAATAGCTCAGATGGCTGCCGGGCTGGGCACCCCCCGGGCGGAAGCCGCTCATGACACCGGCCAGCCGCTCGGCCCAGTCGCTGGGGCGGAAGGTGCGGCCATCGCGGGTGATGCCCTGGATGAACACTTGCTTGGCAGTCGGTGTGGCCATTCGGACGCAGCCTTCGGGTGGAGGGCCTGAGGGGGAGGTGGTGCCGACGGCCGGGGATCACCCGGTCCGGTTCAGGCGGCGGTATTCTATCTTATATAAGACCTGAGATCAGGGATTACCCCAGCCGGCCGCACTGGCTCGGGCCGCATCGGACCGATGCCGGATCTTCATGAGGCGCTCAGCGGGCTGCGCCTAAAATCCGCGTTCAACGGCTCAACCCGCACCCGTCGGGCGTTGAGCCGCTTCTGTTTCTGGCACCCACCGGGCCGCTCAGGCCCTGCCTTCCGGAGAACCGCATGAACGCCGCCCTGCCCACCGCCGCTGCCGTTGCCGCATCGCCCCATGTGATGAACACCTACGGGCGCCTGCCGATCGCCCTGTCGCACGGCAAGGGCTGCCGCGTGTGGGATGTGAACGGCAAGTCCTACCTGGACGCCCTGGCCGGCATTGCAGTCAACACGCTGGGCCATGCCCACCCCAAGCTGGTGCCGGCACTGCAGGACCAGGTGGCCAAGATGATCCACTGCTGCAACTACTACCACGTGCCCGACCAGGAACGCCTGGCGCAGATGCTGGTGGAGCATTCGGGCCTGACCAACGTGTTCTTCTGCAGCACCGGCCTGGAGGCCAACGAGGCCGCACTCAAGCTGGCCCGCAAGTACGGCCACGACAAGGGCATCGAGCGGCCGGAGATCGTGGTGTACGAGAAGGCCTTTCACGGCCGCTCGATCGCCACCCTCTCGGCCACCGGCAACCCCAAGGTCCAGGCCGGCTTCGGTCCGCTGGTGGAAGGCTTCGTGCGGGTGCCGGCCAACGACATCGAGGCGCTCAAGAAGGCCACCGAGAACAACCCCAACGTGGTGGCCGTGTTCTTCGAGACCATCCAGGGCGAAGGCGGTGTGAACCCGATGCGCGCCCAGTACCTGCAGGACGTGCGCGCCCTGTGCGACCAGCGCGACTGGCTGCTCATGATCGACGAGGTGCAGTGCGGCATGGGCCGCACCGGCAAGTGGTTTGCCCACCAGTGGGCCGGCATCCTGCCCGACGTGATGCCGCTGGCCAAGGGCCTGGGCTCGGGCGTGCCCATCGGCGCGGTGGTGGCCGGGCCGAAGGCCGCGAACATCTTCCAGCCGGGCAACCACGGCACCACCTTCGGCGGCAATCCGCTGGCCATGCGGGCCGGCGTGGAGACCATCCGCATCATCGAGGAAGACGGCCTGCTGGCCCATGTGGAACGCGTCGGTGCCCACCTGCGCGCCGCACTCGAGAAGGGCCTGGCCGGCCGCGCCGGCGTGCGCGAGATCCGCGGCCAGGGCCTGATGATCGGCATCGAGCTCGACCGACCCTGCGGCGCCATCACCCAGCGCGCAGCCGATGCCGGCCTGCTGCTGAGCGTGACCGCCGACAGCGTGATCCGCCTGGTGCCGCCGCTGATCATGACCACCGCCGAGGCCGATGAAGTGGTCTCCATCCTGCTGCCCATCGTGCACGCCTTCCTGGCCGAATGACCCCCATGACGATCAAGCACTACCTGCAGTTCAAGGACCTGAGCGCCGACGAATACGCGTACCTGCTCCGACGCGCCGCCTTCATCAAGGGCAAGTTCAAGGCCTTCGAGAAGCACCATCCCTTTGCCGACCCCGACCGCACCCTGGCCATGATCTTCGAGAAGGCCAGCACCCGCACCCGGGTGAGCTTCGAGGCCGGCATGTACCAGCTCGGCGGTTCGGTGGTGCACCTGACCACCGGCGACAGCCAGCTCGGCCGGGCCGAGCCCATCGAGGACAGCGCCAAGGTCATCAGCCGCATGGTCGACCTGGTGATGATCCGCACCTTCGAGCAGACCAAGATCGAGCGCTTTGCAGCCCACTCGCGGGTGCCGGTCATCAACGGCCTGACCAACGAGTTCCACCCCTGCCAGATCCTGGCCGACCTGTTCACCCTGGTCGAATACCGCCCTGCCCCCAGCGGCGATCCGCTGGACGCCATCCGTGGCAAGGTGGTGGCCTGGGTGGGTGACGGCAACAACATGGCCAACACCTGGCTGCAGGCGGCCGAACTGCTGGGGTTCACGGTGCATGTGAGCACGCCCAGCGGCTACGAGGTGGACCCGGCCCTGGCCGGCATCACCCGCAGCGACTGCTTCAAGACCTTCAAGGACCCGCGCGAGGCCTGCGCCGGTGCCGACCTGGTGACCACCGACGTCTGGACCAGCATGGGCTTCGAGGCCGAGAACGAGGTGCGGCGTGCCGCCTTCGCCCAGTGGTGCGTCGATGAGGACATGATGCGCCGCGCCAGGCCCGACGCCCTCTTCATGCACTGCCTGCCGGCCCATCGCGGCGAAGAGGTCACGGCCGAGGTCATCGACGGCCCGCAGAGCGTGGTGTGGGACGAGGCCGAGAACCGCATGCATGTGCAGAAGGCGCTCATGGAGTACCTGCTGCTGGGCCGTCTGTAAACCGGGAGGCGGTGGCCGTGTCGATCTGCACCGCCTGCGGCGCCTGCTGCGCCAGCTTCCGGGTGGACTTCTCGACCGAGGAAACCGAATCCTGCGGTGGCCCGGTGCCCGACGGCCTGTGGTTGCCGCTCACCGACCATACCGCCCGGATGCGGGGCACCGACCACAGCCCGCCGCGCTGCGCAGCACTGTCGGGCCGTGTGGGTGAGCGGGCCGTGTGCGGCATCTACGAATGGCGCCCCGGCCCCTGTCGGGAATTCGAGGAAGGCAGCGACGCCTGCAACCGGGCCAGGGCGCGCCATGGTCTGCCGGCGCTCGAAGGCTGATGCCCGTGGTCAACGAAACCGTCGGTCCATCGGCCTGCACCCGCTGTGGCGCCTGCTGCCACAGCTACCGGGTGGAGTTCGCCGTCTACGAGCTGGTGTCGCTGGGTGGGAGCGTGCCCGACGAGCTGACCGAACCGGTGGGCGGCGTGCGTTGCCGCATGCGCGGCACCGGCGAGGTGCCGATCCGCTGCACGGCGCTGGAAGGTGCACTGGGCGAAGTCGCCCTCTGCCGCATCTATGCCGACCGTCCCTCGCCATGCGCCGAGCTGCAGGAAGGCAGCTACGGCTGCAACAAGGCCCGCGTGCGCCACGGACTGCCGCCGCTGGGCGAATGGCTGGGCGACTGAATCCAGCACTTCATGCAGTCCCTCATTGACGCCATTGCCCGCGCCACACCGGGCACCGATGCCCAGCGGCTGTTCCATGGCCGCGGCGGCCTCCACCCCGATGCCGCCGACTGGGCCCTCGACTGGTATGCGCCGGTCTGGCTGGTGACCCGCTTCGGCGAAGCCTCCGATGCCGATGCCCGGCGCATCGGCGAAGCCCTGGCGGCACGCCAGGCACAGATCCAACCCGGGCTGCCGCTGAACTGGGTGTTCCAGCGCCGCCAGCCCGACGGACCGACCAGCCGGCCGCTGACCACCGTGATGGCTGGCAGCGTGCCCGAGGTGCACGACGTCACCGAAGACGGCACCCGCTACCGGGTGCACCTGCTGCGCGGCCAGAACCACGGCCTGTTCCTCGACATGGCCGAGGGCCGGCGCTGGGTGCGCTCGCACGCGGTCGGCCGCAAGGTGCTCAACCTGTTCGCCTACACCTGCGCCTTCTCCGTGGTGGCGCTGCAGGCGGGCGCGAAGGAAGTGGTCAACCTGGACATGGCGCACGGCGCACTGGCCACGGGCCAGCTCAACCACCAGATCAACGGCATTCCTGGCGGCGCGCGCTTCCTGGGGCACGACCTGTTCACCTCATGGGGCAAGGTGAACCGGCTGGGTCCGTACGGGCTGGTCATCGTCGATCCGCCCAGTTATCAGAAGGGCAGTTTCGTGGCGACCAAGGACTACCCCCGACTGCTGCGGCGTCTGCCCGACCTGCTGCTGCCCGGCGGGCATGCACTGATCTGCCTGAACGCGCCCGAGATGCCGGAGTCCTTCCTGCACGAGACACTGGCCCGCGAGGCCCCGACGCTCATCGTCGAGGGCCGGCTGCCAAACCCGCCGGCCTTTGCCGACGTGTCCTCCGACCGGGCGCTGAAGGTGCTGGTGGTGCGGCACCCCTGAGGCCGGTCGGCGCGATGCGCCATCGTTGGAAATAACCGACACCACGCGTTTTCGGCCGGTGCTACCTTCCCGGCTCCATGAAAAAGCTCCGGGACATTTCACCACCGCTGCACGCCGGCTCGCCGGTGTTTCCGGGTGACACCGCCTATGCGCAGCAGTGGGTGGCGACCATCACGCCGGACTGTCCGGTGAACGTGGGCAGCCTCACGCTGTCGCCGCACACCGGCGCGCATGCCGACGCGCCGCTGCACTACGACCCCGCCGGCGCCGCCATCGGCGAGGTCGATCTGACGCCCTATCTGGGGCCTTGCCGCGTGGTGCATGCCATCGGCGTGGGGCCGCTGGTGTTGCCGCAGCACATCCGGCATGCGCTGGTGGACTCACCGCCCCGTGTGCTGGTGCGCATGTACCGCCAGATGCCCCAGACCCGCTTCGACACCGCCCTGCCCGCCTTCGACCCGGCCACCATCGACCTGCTGGCATCCCACGGGGTGCTGCTGGTGGGCACCGACAGCGCCAGCCTGGACCCGGCCGACAGCAAGACCCTGCCCAGCCACCAGGCGGTGCGCCGCCACGGCCTGCGCGTGCTGGAGAACCTGCTGCTCGACGATGTGCCCGAAGGCGACTTCGAGCTGATTGCCCTGCCCCTGAAACTGACCACCGCCGACGCCTCCCCGGTGCGCGCGGTGCTGCGAGACCTGACATGACCACCACCCTCGACACCGATCTGGCCACCACCCTGGCGCACTGCCGCGCGCTCGACGCACAAGACCCGCTGCGCCACCTGCGCGACCTGTTCGTCGTGCCCGACGGCACCATCTACCTCGACGGCAATTCGCTCGGCGCCATGCCGGCCTCGGCCCCGGCCCGTGTGGCCCAGGTGGTGCAGCAGGAATGGGGTCAGGACCTGATCCAGAGCTGGAACAAGGCCGGCTGGTTCGAGGCCCCGCGCCGCGTGGGCGACAAAATCGGCCGGCTGATCGGCGCCGCGCCCGGCACCACCGTGGCCACCGACAGCACCTCGGTCAACCTGTTCAAGGTGCTGAGCGCCGCGCTGCGCCAGAGCGCGCAGGACGCCCCCGGCCGCTGGCGCATCGTGAGCGAACGCAGCAACTTCCCCACCGACCTCTACATCGCCGAAGCCCTGTGCAAGGACAAGGGCTGGGAGCTGGTGCTGGTGGACGATGCCGCCGGCATCCCCGCCGCGCTGCAGGACCCCAAGGCCGCCATCCTCATGCTCACCCATGTGAACTACCGCACCGGCGCCATGCACGACATGGCGGCCGTCACTGCAGCGGCCCATGCCGCTGGCGTGCTGACCGTGTGGGACCTGGCGCACAGCGCCGGCGCGGTACCGGTGGACCTCACCGGATCGGACGCCGACTTTGCGGTGGGCTGCGGCTACAAGTACCTCAACGGCGGGCCGGGCGCCCCGGCCTTCGTGTGGGTCAACCCGCGCCATGCCGACCGCTTCTGGCAGCCCCTGGCTGGCTGGTGGGGCCATGCCGCACCGTTCGCCTTCACACCCGACTACCAGCCCGCCCCGGGCATCGGCCGCTACCAGTGCGGCTCGCAGCCCATGATCAGCCTGGCCGCGCTGGAGTGCGGCGTGGACACCGTGCTGGCGGCCGAAGCGCAAGGGGGCATGGCCGCGCTGCGCCGCAAGTCGCTGGCGCTGACCGACCTGTTCCGGCGTCTGGTGGAAGAGCGCTGTGCTGGCCACGGTCTGGCCTGCGTGACGCCGTCCGACGAACCGGCGCGCGGCTCCCAGGTCAGCCTGATCCGGCGCAGCACCGCTGCCGACGAAGGCCACGCCGCCTACGCCATCGTGCAGGCCCTGATCGCACGCGGCGTGATCGGCGACTTCCGCGCCGGTGACGGTGCAGCGCACCCGGACATCCTGCGCTTCGGCTTCACGCCGCTGTACCTGCGCTTCGAAGACGTGTGGCAGGCGGTGGAGCACCTGCACCAGGTGCTGGAAACCGGCGAATGGCGGGAGCCGCGCTTTGCCCGCCGCCATGCGGTGACCTGAGGAGGCCGACATGACCGAACCGAACCAACGCGTCGCCGCAGCCGGCGGCTGCCCGTTCTCGGGCGCCAGCGCACCGACCGCAGCACGGCCCGAGGCCATCGTCCACCAGGAAGGCGCACAGCTCGACTTCAGTGCCGACATGAGCTATGGCGACTACCTGCAGCTCGACGCCATCCTCTCGGCACAGAAGCCGCTCTCGCCCGCGCATGACGAGATGCTGTTCATCGTGCAGCACCAGACCAGCGAGCTGTGGATGAAGCTCATGCTGCACGAGCTGCACGCGGCCATCGCCCATGTCGCCCGCGACGACCTCTCCCCGGCCTTCAAGATGCTGGCCCGCGTGAGCCGCATCATGGAACAGCTGGTCCACGCCTGGGACGTGCTGGCCACCATGACACCGCCCGAGTACAGCGCGCTGCGGCCCTACCTGGCGCAGAGCAGCGGCTTCCAGAGCCACCAGTACCGCTGCATCGAGTTCGCCATGGGCAACAAGAACGCCGCCATGCTGCAGCCCCATGCCCACCACCCGGACCGGCGCTCGGTGGTGGATGCCGCCTGGCGTGCGCCGTCGCTCTACGACGAAGCGCTGCGCCTGCTGGCCCGGCGCGGTCTGCCGGTGCCCGCCAGCCATGTCGAACGCGACTGGACCCGCCCCTACGAGGCCAGCGAGGCGGTGGAGGCCGGTTGGCTGCAGGTGTACCGCGAGCCCCGCCAGCACTGGGATCTGTACCAGCTGGCCGAAGAACTGGCCGACATCGAGGACAGCTTCCGGCTCTGGCGCTTCCGCCACCTCACCACGGTGGAGCGGGTCATCGGTTTCAAGCGCGGCACCGGCGGCACCGGCGGCGTGAGCTACCTGCGCAAGATGCTCGACGTGGTGCTGTTCCCCGAGATCTGGACGCTGCGCACCGCGCTGTGATCCGCCTCAGCGCAGCGCCTGAGGCTGCAGCCGCCGGATCAGCGGAGCCATGAGGGCGGTGTCGGCCGCCATGCGCCGGGCCAGGCCCTCCGGACCGGCGCCCACCAGATTCCAGCCCTGCCGGGCGATGCCTTCGCGCACCGCCGGCTCGCGCACCAGCCGGGTGAGCTCGGCGGCCAGGCGCTGCACCTGTGCGGCCGGCTGACGGCGCGGCGCCGCCACCGCATTCCAGATTTCCAGCGACGCCAGATCGATGCCGGACTCGGCCAGACCCGGCACCTCGGGCGCCAGAGCGCTGCGCCCGGCCGACGTGGCCAGCAGCACCTGCAGCCGCCCGGCACGCCACAGCGGCAGCGCCAGACCCGGCGGCAGCAGGGCCATCTGCACCTCGCCGGCCAGCAAGGCAGCCGCCACCTGCGGATTGCCGGGGTACGGCACATGCACCGCCGCCAGACCGGCGCGCTGCTGCAGCAGCTCCATGCCCAGATGGCCCAGGGTGCCGATGCCCGGCGACCCGAAGTTCCAGCGGGCACCGGCCTCGCGGGCACGCTGGGTGAAGGACTTGAACGGGGCCGGTGCCTGCGCGTCGGCACACAGCAGCAGCGGCGCACTGCCCAGCAGGGCCACCGGGGCCAGATCGGTGGCCGGGTCGTAGGCCGTGGCCGGTTGCAGCAGCCGGGCGGTGGTGAGGTTGCCGTTGATCATCAACCCCAGGGTGTGGCCATCGGTGGCACGGGCCACCAGGGTGGCCGCCAGGTTGCCGCCAGCCCCCACCCGGTTGTCCACCACCACCGGCTGGCCCAGCGCACGGGACAGCGGCTCGGCCAGCAGGCGGGCCATGAGGTCGGGCGAGGACCCGCCCGGAAAACCCACCAGCAGCCGCAGCGGCTGCGTGGGCCACCGGCCTTCGGCCGCCACCACCGGCAGCGCTGCTGCCGCCATGCCGGCCATGCTGGCGCCCAGCCACTGTCGGCGGTTCAGACGATCGGACTTCATTCGGCCGGCAGCGGTGGGCCGCCGTAGAGCCAGGGGTTGTCCATGAGTTTTTCGCCCAGCAGGTTCATGGCGGCATCCCGACCCCAGCGCACCAGACCCCGGGCATGGAAGATGCGCCCGTTGCGCAGCGACCTGGCCTGCACCCGGGCATTGCGCTCCCAGCGGCTGCGGGCAAAGCGCTGAAACACCGCCGGCCAGTCCACCGGGTGCTGGTGACGGTCGATCAGCTGGCCCAGCGTCCAGGCGTCTTCCAGCGCCATGGCCGCGCCCTGCGCCAGGTAGGGCCGCAGCGGATGGGCCGCATCGCCCAGCAGCGCCACGCGGCCCTGGGCATGTTCGTGCGGACCGGTCATCGGCGCCCGGTCGTGCAGGCTCCACAGCGTCCACGAGGGCACGGCATCGATGAGCCCTTGCAGGTCGGTGCCCAGAGGCCCCATGGCCCGCAGCAGGTCGGCGGTGAGCGCGTCCTGCGACCACTGACGCGGATCGCTGCCCGCATGCCCCTGGCCTGCCCGCCCCTGCACCACCGCCACCACATTGAACCAGCGCCCCTGACGGATGGGGTAGTGCACCACGTGCATGCGCGGACCCAGCCAGGCATTGACGGTGTTGGTGGCCAGCGCACGGGGCAAGCGCTCGGCCGGGATCATGCCCCGGTAGGCCAGGTGTCCGGTCAGGCGCGGAGGCTCGGGTCCCAGCAGGCCGGTGCGCACCCGGCTCCACAGACCGTCGCAACCGATGAGTGCCTCGCCCTCGAGCGTCTGACCCGCATCCAGGCGCACCGACACACCGTCGGCCATCGCCTCGAAGCTGGCGATGCGCGCATTCAGGCTGAGCGAAGCCGGTGCGCCGGCCAGCAGGGACGACAGCAGCACGCGGTGCAGATCGGCCCGGTGCACGCTGGCATAGGGGTGTCCGTAGCGGGCCAGGGCCGATGCACCCAGGCGCATGTGGCCCAGCAGCTGCCCGTCTTTCGCGCTGCGCACCCGCAGCTCGTCCGGAAACGATGCGTGCTCGTGCAGCGCCTCGGCCACGCCCCAGTCGGACAGCACGCGCATGGCATTGGGGCCGAGCTGGATGCCCGCACCGATCTCGCCGAAGGCCGGTGCCTGCTCCAGCACCGTCACCGGCACACCGGAGCGGCCCAGGGCCAGCGCACAGGCCAGCCCGCCGATGCCGCCACCGGCCACCAGAACATTGTTTTTCATGGCCCGGATTGTGCCGCCGGGCTGCAGCTCAGAGCACGCGGTGGAACCACAGCAGGGACAGACCGGCAGCCACCAGGGCCAGTGCGGCGCCCACCAGGGCCAGCAGGCCGGAGATCTCGGTTTCCTTCTTCTCCACCGTCAGCCGGGCACCGAGCGACTCGTACACCTTCTTCAGGTTGTCGGCGGTGCCGGCATGAAAGTACTCGGCCTGGGTGGCCCGGGCCACCTGCTTGAGGCTGTCCTCGTCCAGCCGCACCCGCATGGACCAGCCCTCGAAGCCGATCACCTCGCCGTCCACCGTGCCCACGCCCACGGTGTAGACGCGCACGCCCCGGTCGGCCGCCATCTGTGCAGCCTCGGCGGTGTCCACCCCGGTGGTGCGCTGGCCATCGGTGAGCAGGATGATGGCCGCCGACCCATACGAGCCCGGTGCCACCGGCGTGAAGGGCTTGTCCTGCGCGGCGGGCCGGTCGATGGCCCGGCCCTTGGGGGCGAAGGGATCGGTGTTGCGCTGGAAGGTCAGGTCGCCCAGGCTGATGTTCTGGTCGGGGAAAATCTCGGCCAGCGACACCACGATGGCGCTGCCGATGGCGGTGGCCCGCTGCAGCTGGAAGCGGTCGATGGCGGACATCAGATCATCGCGGCTGAGTGTGGGTGGCTGCACCACCTGGGCCGAACCGGCAAAGGCCACGATGCCCACCTTCACATGGCGCGGCAGCCCGGTCAGGAAGGCCTTGGCCGCCTCCTGAGAGGCCACCAGGCGGTTGGGCTTGACGTCTTCGGCGCGCATGCTGCCCGACACGTCCATGGCCAGGATGATGGTCTGCTGGGTCGATGGCAGGCGCAGCGTGGCCACCGGGCGCGCGGCGGCCAGCAGGCTGGCGGCGATCGCCAGCAGCAACAGCACCGGTGGCAGGTGGCGACGCCAGCCGGGGCCGCGCCCGGCCGCTTCGCGCACGATGGCCAGGCTGGCCAGCCGCACCGCGCTCTTGCGCCGGCGCGACATCAGCCACAGGTAGAGCAGCACCAGCAGGGGCAGCACCAGCAGCAGCCACAGCATCTGCGGCCACAGGAAGGTGACCGGCGACTGCTGGAACCAGGCCGCGAGCGCAGCGGGACTGAACGTGAGGGCGTCGGTGTTCATGCGGTGGCTCCTTCTGCCGACGGGACCGGGGCGGCACGGCGGCGCGAACGCCGGCGGCGCAGATCCAGAAAACGGGTGAATGCATCGGCCAGGTCGTCGTCGGTGGACAGCTCCAGCGTGTCCACGCCACAGCGCGCCAGGCTCTCGCGCAGCTGGGCCTCGCGCTGCGCGGCGATGCGCGCAAAGCGCTGGCGGAATCCCCGGTCGCTGGTGTCGATCCAGAGCTGCTCGCCGGTCTCGGCATCGCGCACCGGCAACAGGCCGGCGTCGGGCAGCTCGATCTCCAGCGGGTCGAACAGGCGCACCGCCACCACATCGTGCCGGCGGGCCAGGGCACCCAGGCCGGCCTCCCAGCCGGGCTCGCTGATAAAGTCCGACACCACGAACACGGTGGAGCGTTGCCGCACCACATGACCGGCCACCCGCAGCAGCTCGGCCAGCTGCGTGCCGCCGGCCGCATCGCGCGCCGGGCTGGCCACGGCCGTGAGCACCTTCTGCACGATCTGCAGCAGGTGGCTGCGGCCGCCCCGGGCCGGCACCACCGCATCCACGCCCCCAGGCCCGCCGGCGCCGAACAGCACCGCGCCCACGCGGTTGCCGTGGCGGCCGATCAGGCGGCCGAGCACCGTGACGAACGACAGCGCCACCTCGCTCTTGCGCCGCGTGCCCGAGCCGAAGTCCACCGACGGGCTGAGGTCCATCAGGAACCAGGCCGCCATCTCGCGGTCTTCGGTGAACACCCGCACATGCGGCTGCTGCAGCCGGGCGGTGACGTTCCAGTCGATGTGCCGTACATCGTCGTGCAGCTGGTATTCGCGCAGGTCGGCCAGATCCAGCCCGGCACCGCGCATGAGGGTGCGGTGGTCGCCCTGCAAGAGGCCATCGAGCCGGCGCAGCACGGTCCACTCCAGCCGGCGGACCAGCGCTTCGGCGCGGGCGGTCTCGGCGCTCACCGCCGGCAACGGCACCGGTTCAGGCTCCGATCGGCGGGACAACCAGCGCGGCCACATGGTCCGGGCCTTCAGGCAGCGCGCTGCTCGGGCGCCAGTGGACGGGCCGGCGGCGGCACCTGCTTCATGATGCGGTCGATCAGTGCATCGCTGGTCAGGCCCTCGGACAGGCCCTCGTACGACAGCACCACGCGGTGCCGCAGCACGTCGGGCACCAGGTCGGTCATGTCTTCGGGCAGGGCATAGCTGCGGCCGCGCAGCATGGCCAGTGCCCGGGCCCCTTCCACCAGGCCGATGGTGGCGCGCGGGCTGGCGCCGAAGGTGATGAAGCGCGCCATGTCCTTGATGCCGTGGCGCTCGGGCTGCCGCGTGGCGGACACCAGCTTCACCGCGTGCTGCACCAGCGAAGGATCGACATACACCTGCCGGCAGCGTGCCTGCAGCGCGGCGAGCTGGGTGGTGTCGGCCACGCTGCGCACCTGGATGGCCGGGCCGGTGACGCGTTCGACGATGACGTATTCCTCCTCGTCGGTCGGGTAGTCCACCACCACCTTCATCATGAAGCGGTCCACCTGCGCCTCGGGCAGCGGGTAGGTGCCCTCGGTCTCGATCGGGTTCTGCGTGGCCATCACCAGGAAGGGGTTCGGCACGCGGTGGGTTTCGCCGGCAATCGTCACCTGGCGTTCCTGCATCACCTCCAGCAAGGCGCTCTGCACCTTGGCCGGCGCGCGGTTGATCTCGTCGGCCAGCAACAGGTTGGCAAACACCGGCCCGAGTGCGGTGCTGAAGTCGCCGGTCTTCTGGTTGTAGATGCGGGTGCCCACCAGGTCGGCCGGCACCAGATCGGGCGTGAACTGGATGCGCTTGAAGCGGCCCTGCACCACATCGGCCAGGGTCTTGACGGTGAGCGTCTTGGCCAGGCCCGGCACGCCTTCGACCAGCAGATGGCCCTGGGCCAGCATGGCCACCATCACCCGCTCCAGAAAACGGTCCTGGCCCACCACCACCCTTTTGACCTCGTACAGGATCTGCTCCATCAGCTGGGCGGTGTCGGTGGCGGGGTCCTGGGTCATGGGTGGCTCCTGTGAAGGTGTTCAGAAGGGCGGCAGCCCGGCGGCCGACGCCGCACTCTCGATGGGCACGGCAAATCCGATGCCCACGAAGGTGCGCTGCTGGGTGGGATTGAGGATGCCGGTGACGATGCCGACCACCTCGCCGCTCATGGTGATCAGCGGCCCGCCCGAATTGCCCGGGTTGGCCGCCGCGTCGAACTGGATGAGGTTGCGCACCTCGTTCTCGCCGTCGGGCGACTTGAAGGACCGGCCCAGCCCGGACACCACGCCGGCCGACACCGACGGCCCGATGCCGAAAGGAAACCCCACCGCCACCACCTCCTGGCCCGGCAGCAGGTCGTGGGTGGAGCGCATGGTGGCGGCCACCAGATCGTCGGGAATGGTGTGGGCCTGCAGCACGGCCAGATCGTTTTCGGGCTGGGCGCCCACGATGGTGGCGGCCGAATGGCTGCCGTCGGCAAAGGTCAGGCGGATGCGCCGGGCGTCGGCCACCACGTGCAGATTGGTGAGGATGGTGCCCTTGTCCACGATGACCACGCCGGTGCCCACACCGTCCTCGTCGTCATCGTCGGCATCGGTGCGCCCGTACGACTGCACCCGCACCACGGCCGGGCGGATCACCTCGGCCGCTCGGGCCGCCTGCGACGGCAGCACCTGGGTGGACAGGCTGCGCAGCACCGCCTCGTCGATGGCCTTCTGGGTCAGGGGCACGGCCGCCGGACGACCACCCTGCCAGACCAGCACACCCGCCAGCGCCAGCGCCAGACCCGCCGACAAGGCCCAGCCCGCGCGCGGCGAACGCCAGCGTTCGCGCCATCCGGCCCGGGCAGTCGGTGCCACCGCCGCCGGTGGCACCGGGGCTGCCGGCACGGCCGGTGCTGCCGACGGTCGGCGCGACGGGCTGTAGACGGCAGGTTTGCGCATGGGACCCCCTGGAAATGACGAAACCATCATGCCGCGCTTCGGGCCAGGGCTCAAGCCATGTCCCAGCGGACCGGCGGGCCGCAGGGCAGGCCGAGTGACGGGAACGCCGGAACTGGGTCACGAAGGATCGTTACGAAACGATCACCAATTCCACACGACAGCTTTCTGCAAGGAGACGACATGAACCTGCTGGCCTTCCAGTCCCTGTGCCGCCATGTAAGCGAATCGCTCGCGGCCGACGACATCGACGCACTCGGTGAAAGCCGCCCCACCACCATCCAGGGCCAGACCTTTGAGTTGCTGTACCTGCCCGAGGGCGGTTCGGCTGTCCTGCTGACCTACCTGGGGCGGGTGGATGACGAACACGCCCGGCAGGTCTACGAGCAACTGCTGCTGGTGCAGCTGACCGGCTGGGACAACCCCGACCTGCGCTTCGGCTTCGACCCGGTCACCGGACAGGTGCTGCTGTGCACCCGGCTGCCGGCGCTGGGCGAACTGCAAGAAGGCGCGCTCACGGCCCTGCTGCAGCGCCTGCTGGCCCAGGTGGAGAAGTGGCGTGAGGAGCTGCTCAAGCCGGTGCAGGTGGAGACGCCGTTTGCACGGTTCATGGCTGGCGATGATGTGTCGAACTCCGGCTCCAGGGCAGTCTGAAAAGGAGCCAAGCCATGACGAGTCCAATCAGCTCCGCGACTGTTTTCAGACAGTCCAGCAACAAAAAAAACCCGACCAGTCCGAAGGAGAAGACATCGTGCCCAAACCTGACTGCCGAGGCCAAAGAGAAACCCAAAGACAAGTCAGGCTTGAGCTTGAAGGTCAGTCACAAGGGTGGCGTGAACAGTACCGAAGATAGCCAGAGCGTCAGTAGCTCCTCATCTGCTCAGAAAGAAAATCCCAGCCAGGAAGGCGGGGACGACGACAGCAACAACTCGCTGGGCGTGCGCATCACGCTCGACCAGGTCGTTAAACCGCCTCAAGCCCTACACACCTCCATCGGGAACGACGAGGCCGCGTACGACCCGCTGCGCGCCTCGTGGCCTGGCGCCGTGGCCTATGCAGGCTCGTTCATGGCAGCCCGGGTGACCCAGTTTGCACTGACGACCGCCAGCAACCCCCAGGGTGCCGCCTTGGCGTTCGCCTCCGTGGCGGGCTTGCTGCATCTGGGCATCGAGCCGGTGGTGGGCGCCCTGCGCGAAAGGATGGGCATGCGCAGCGACGAGGACACCACCAACTACACCAACTACGTCACGTCGCTGGCCAACTATGTGCACAGCTGGGCTCGGGGGGACGCGCAAGGAATGCAGGACGCCCGCGGGGTCGCCCGCAAGATCCTGGCCAGTTACAACTGGAACTGCGGCGACGCCGACTCGCCCATGCCCGACACCTGGGACGAGGCCGTCACGATGCTCAAGGCCGGCGCCCGGGGCTTTGCCAGCAACGAGATGCCGTTCTTCGTGTTCTCGGTGGTGTACATGCTGACCAACCCCGCGGGTCTGTGGGTACGCTCGGCCCTGCTGGAAGCCACCGGCAACAACCAGGCGGCCGTTGCGGGCGAGCTGCTGATGTCGGTGGCAGGCGGCATGATTGCCGGCATCGGCACGGTCGGGGTGCAGAACGCAGCTCGCACGGCCTTGCAGGCCACGGACGATTCTCCGGCGCGACAGAACATCAAGCTGGACCGGCTCAACCGGAGTCATCTGGAGTTTTCGTACGGCAGTCTCCAGCTGTTGAAAAAAGCTGTGAAGGACAGTCTGAATGCCCCAGAGCCGGCAACCGGCGCTGCCGACATCCAGGCCATCGAGGATGCCGTTGCCAAGGCCTTGAAGGAAGCGCACGACAGCCCGAAGGCCCGGCCCGGCCTGACGGTCGCCATCGCCACACAGCTGGAACAACTGCCGCTTGCCGAACGGGGACGGCTTCTGGACGAGGTGAAGATCAGGCTGGCCAAGGCCAAGCAGCCCTACAACATGGGGCAGGTCATCGGGGAGAAGTACCTTCAGATGGTCGGCACCCGGGACAAGGATGGAGTCCTTCATGCCGACACCGGAAAGATCCGGCGGCTGATTGCCCGCGGTTGCGGCAATGTGGAAGGGCTTCTGGTTTACAGCGTGGCCCTGACACACGCCATGAGCACCATCGCCCAATACGGACCGGCCAACGAACCGCCGCACGTGAATGCCAGCCTGCCGCATGATCCCGCCGCGTTCCCCACCACCCCTGCACAAGCCTATGGAGAGGTGACGAGTCTGGGGTTGTCGCTGATCCTCTGCTGGATCGGTGGCCGAGCCCTTGCACCGTTGACCGAGCTGACGTCGTCGCCCCTCACCGGGCTGGCCAGCCGCCTCGGGTCAGCCGTGGGGGCGGCAGCCACCAACGCGACCCATTGGTTGCGCAACTACTTTGCGGCAGCCCCGGTCACCAACGGACCGCCCACGGGAGCAGCCCCCCCACCGAGCGACGTCGATTACGTCTGAAAAAACCCCCGGGCCTCACGGCACCGGGGGTTTTTGCTTCCGGTCGGCGAAGGATCAGACCGACACGCCCTTGGCGGTCTCGGCGTACTCCTCGATCTGGTCGAAGTTCATGTACTTGTAGACGCTGGCGGCATCCTTGTTGATGATGCCCATGGCTTCCTGGTACTCGGCCACGGTGGGCAGCTTGCCCAGCTTGGACGCAATGGCCGCCAGCTCGGCCGAGGCCAGGAACACGTTGGTGTTCTTGCCCAGGCGGTTGGGGAAGTTGCGGGTGCTGGTGGACACCACGGTCGCGCCTTCGCGCACCTGGGCCTGGTTGCCCATGCACAGGCTGCAGCCCGGCATTTCGGTGCGGGCACCGGCGGCGCCGAAGTTGGCGTAATGGCCTTCCTTGATCAGCTCGCTCTCGTCCATCTTGGTCGGCGGAGCCACCCACAGCTTGACCGGGATGTCGCGCTGGCCGCCCAGCAGCTTGGCCGCCGCACGGAAGTGGCCGATATTGGTCATGCACGAACCGATGAAGGCTTCGTCGATCTTGGTGCCGGCCACTTCAGACAGGACCTTGGCATCGTCCGGATCGTTCGGGCAGCACAGCACCGGCTCCTTCAGCTCGTTGAGGTCGATCTCGATGACGGCGGCGTACTCGGCGTCCTTGTCGGCTTCCAGCAGGTTGGGCTTGGCCAGCCACTCTTCCACCTTGCGGATGCGGCGCTCCAGGGTGCGCTTGTCCTGGTAGCCGTCGGCGATCATGTTCTTCATCAGCACGATGTTGCTGGTGAGGTATTCCTTGATCGGCTCGGGGTTGAGCTTGATGGTGCAGCCGGCGGCCGAGCGCTCGGCAGACGCGTCGGACAGTTCGAACGCCTGCTCGACCTTCAGGTCGGGCAGACCTTCGATTTCCAGGATGCGGCCGCTGAAGATGTTCTTCTTGCCGGCCTTGGCCACGGTCAGCAGACCGGCCTTGATGGCGTATAGCGGAATGGCGTGCACCAAGTCGCGCAGGGTCACGCCCGGCTGCATCTGGCCCTTGAAGCGCACCAGCACCGACTCGGGCATGTCCAGCGGCATCACGCCGGTGGCGGCACCGAAGGCCACCAGACCGGAGCCAGCCGGGAAGGAGATGCCGATGGGGAAGCGGGTGTGCGAGTCACCGCCGGTGCCCACGGTGTCGGGCAGCAGCAGGCGGTTGAGCCAGCTGTGGATCACGCCGTCGCCCGGGCGCAGGGCCACGCCGCCCCGGTTGCTGATGAAGGCCGGCAGCTCGCGGTGGGTCTTCACATCCACCGGCTTGGGGTAGGCGGCGGTGTGGCAGAAGCTCTGCATCACCAGGTCGGCCGAGAAGCCCAGGCAGGCCAGGTCCTTCAGCTCGTCGCGGGTCATGGGGCCGGTGGTGTCCTGGGAACCCACAGTGGTCATCTTGGGCTCGCAGTAGGTGCCCGGGCGGATGCCCTGGCCTTCGGGCAGACCGCAGGCACGACCCACCATCTTCTGGGCCAGGGTGAAGCCCTTGCCGGTGTCCTTGGGCGCCACCGGCAGGCGGAAGGCGGTGGAGGCCGGCAGGCCCAGGAACTCGCGCGCCTTGGCGGTGAGCGAGCGGCCGATGATCAGGTTGATGCGGCCGCCGGCGCGCACTTCATCCAGCAGCACCTGGTTCTTGAGCTGGAACTCGGTCACGGTCTGGCCGTTGCGGGTGATCTTGCCGTCATAGGGCAGCACCTCGATCACGTCGCCCATCTCCAGCTGGCTCACGTCCACCTCGATGGGCAGCGAGCCGGAGTCTTCCTGGGTGTTGAAGAAGATGGGGGCGATCTTGCCACCCAGGGTCACGCCGCCAAAGCGCTTGTTCGGCACGAAGGGGATGTCCTGGCCGGTGGCCCAGATCACCGAGTTGGTGGCCGACTTGCGGCTCGATCCGGTGCCCACCACGTCGCCCACGTAGGCCACCAGATGGCCTTTCTTCTTGAGGTCCTCGATGAATTGCATCGGGCCGCGCTTGCCGTCTTCCTCGGGCTTGAAGGCCGCATCGGCGCGGGTGTTCTTCAGCATGGCCAGGTAGTGCAGCGGAATGTCCGGGCGGCTCCAGGCGTCAGGCGCGGGAGACAGGTCGTCGGTGTTGGTCTCGCCGGGCACCTTGAACACGGTCACGGTGATGGACTTGGGCACTTCGGGACGGGTGGTGAACCATTCGGCGTCGGCCCAGCTCTGCATCACTTCCTTGGCCTTGGCATTGCCGGCGCGGGCCTTCTCGGCCACGTCGTTGAAGAAGTCGAACATCAGCAGCGTCTTCTTCAGGCCTTCGGCGGCCACCGTGGCCACCTCGGCGTCGTCCAGCAGCTCGATCAGCGGGTGCACGTTGTAGCCGCCCACCATGGTGCCCAGCAGCTCGGTGGCCTTGGCCTTGGAGATGAGGCCGACCTTCACGTCGCCATGGGCCACGGCGGCCAGGAAGCTGGCCTTGACCTTGGCGGCATCGTCCACCCCCGGCGGCACACGGTGGGTGAGCAGGTCCAGCAGGAACGCGTCTTCACCGGCGGGCGGGCTCTTGATCAGCTCGATCAGATCGGCCACCTGCTTCGCATCGAGCGGCAGGGGGGGAATGCCCAGGGCGGCGCGTTCGGCGGCATGGGCTCGGTAGGCAGCGAGGAAGTCGGACATGGCGTTCTCCAGGAAAAAAACGGGAAATCAGGGGTGGGCCAGCAAGGGACGCACCGCCTCGGGAATGGTTCGGCCGGTGCGATGGGCGCGCTCCAGCAGCTGCCAGTAGTAGCGGTAGCTGGCGCGGTCGTGCAGACGACCGTCCACCTGCACCGGGGCCCAGTGCACGGCAGCGGCACGGTCGATGACGGTGGCGGCCTGATCGATCTCGTCATCGGCCGGCGCGAAGGCTGCCAGGATGGGACGGATCTGGTCGGGGTGGATGCTCCACATGCGGGTGTAGCCCAGTTCGCGCGCAGCGCGGCGGGCGGCGGCCTGCAAGGCAGCGGTGTCGCGGAACTCGGTGACCACGCAATGCGACGGCACCTTGCCATGGGCATGGCAGGCGCTGGCGATATCGAGCTTGGCCCGCAGCACCAGCGGGTGGCTGAACTGCCCCTGCACGCCCATGCCGTCGGACGGGATGGCGCCGCCGTGCGCGGACACGAAGTCCATCAGGCCGAAGCTCAGACTCTGGATGCGGGGGTGTGCCGCGATGTCGAAGGCGCGGTGCACGGCAGCCGGCGATTCGATGAGCGCGTGCAGCATCAGGTCGGGGGCACCGGCCGCATCCAGCGCGGCGGCGGCCCGTTGCACATCGGCCACCGACTCGACCTTGGGGATCATCACGTGGCACAGGCGCTGGCCGGCGCGGCCGACGATGGTGGCCACGTCGGCCTCGAAGGCGGCATGGTCCACCGGGTGCACCCGCACCGCCACGCGGGCAGCGGGGTCGGCAGAGAGCGCCAGCTCGGTCACCAGGGCGGCGTGCTCAGCTTCCCCGCCCACCGGGGCGCCATCTTCGCAATCGAGGGTGACGTCGACCACGCAGGCGCCGAACTCCGCCTGCAGCTCGGCCTGCATCTGCAGGCTCTTGCGCATGCGCGCCTCGACGCCGCTGTAGTGGTCGCACACCGGCAGCGCAAACGCCCCCGCCTGGGCGCCCAGAAGGATGCTGGCGGGGTTGGCGCTCACCGGAGTTACCGAGCGGTTACAGCAGGTGCTTGACGCCGTCCTGCTCGCCCTGCAGCTCGGCCAGGGTCTTGTCGATGCATTCCTGCGAGAAGGCGTCGATGGGCAGGCCTTCGACGATCTTGTACTCGCCGCCTTCGCAGGTGACCGGGTAGCCGAACATCACGTCCTTGGGGATGCCGTACTCGCCGTTGGACGGCACACCCATGGTGACCCACTTGCCGCTGGTGCCCAGGGCCCAGTCGCGCATGTGGTCGATGGCGGCATTGGCGGCCGAAGCAGCCGACGACAGGCCACGGGCGGCGATGATGGCGGCGCCACGCTTGCCCACGGTGGGCAGGAACACGTCCTTGTTCCAGGCGTGGTCGTTGATGGCGTCCTTGACGCTCTTGCCGTTGACGGTGGCAAAGCGGTAGTCGGCGTACATGGTGGGCGAGTGGTTGCCCCACACGGCCAGCTTCTCGATGTCGCCCACGGCGATGCCCATCTTGGCAGCGATCTGGCTGGCAGCTCGGTTGTGGTCCAGACGCAGCATGGCGGTGAAGTTCTTGCGCGGCAGGTCCGGCGCGCTCTTCATGGCGATGTAGGCGTTGGTGTTGGCCGGGTTGCCGACCACCAGCACGCGCACGTTGCGCGAGGCCACGGCGTTCAGGGCCTTGCCCTGGGCAGTGAAGATCTGGGCGTTGGCGGCCAGCAGGTCGGCGCGCTCCATGCCGGGACCACGGGGACGGGCACCCACCAGCAGGGCGTAGTCGGTATCCTTGCAGGCGGTCATGGGATCGCTGTGGGCCTCGATGCCGGCCAGCAGCGGGAAAGCGCAGTCTTCGAGTTCCATGATCACGCCCTTGAGCGCGTTCTGAGCCTTCTCGTCCGGAATTTCCAGCAGCTGCAGGATCACGGGCTGATCCTTGCCCAGCATTTCGCCCGAGGCGATGCGGAACAGCAGGGCGTAACCGATCTGGCCGGCGGCACCGGTGACGGCGACGCGAACAGGCTTCTTGCTCATGTGAAAACTCCAGGAAATGGCGGTTGTGAGAGACGGCGAGTGTACCCTCGCAAACCCTGAGGCGTCAATTTGTCTTATGTCTTATATAAGATATGATTGAGCGAATTCCGACCACCCCGGCCATCGCCCCATGCCCCAATCATTGCCGCCTTCCGACACCACCCTGACGGGTGCGGACGCCGCTGCACCGGCGGCAGGCGCCACGGAAGCCGCCCCCGCCTTCAGCCCGCTTTATCAGCAGATCAAGGTGCTGATCCTTCGCAGCCTGCAAGGCGGCGAATGGAAGCCCGGCGACATGATCCCCAGCGAGCTGGAACTGGCAGCCCGCTACAAGGTGAGCCAGGGCACGGTGCGCAAGGCCATCGACGAACTCGCCACCGACAACCTGCTGGTGCGGCGCCAGGGCAAGGGCACTTTCGTGGCCACCCATGCCGAACAGCACATCCAGTACCGCTTCCTGCGCCTGCTGCCCGACGGCGGCTCGCTGGACGACCAGGGACCGGCCGAGCGCCGCATCACCGAATGCCGCCGCCTGCGGGCACCTGCCGAGGTGGCCCGGGCGCTCAACCTGCGCACCGGCGACGCCGTGCTTCAGGTGCGCCGGGTGCTCTCGTTCGGCGGATCTCCCACCATCCTGGAAGACATCTGGCTGCCCGGCGGCCCTTTCAAGGGTCTCACGGTGGACACGCTGTCCGACTACCGTGGCCCCATGTATGCCCTGTTCGAGGCCGAATTCGGGGTGCGCATGGTGCGGGCAGTGGAAAAGCTCAAGGCCGTGGGCGCCGAGACCGATGCGGCCGAGCTGCTGGCGGTGCCGGCGGGCAGCCCGCTGCTCAGCGTCGAGCGCACCGCCTACACCTACAACGATGTCCCCATGGAGCTGCGGCGCGGCCTCTACCGCACCGACAGCCGCCACTACCGCAATGAACTCAGCTGATGGCCCATGACAATGACCGCAATAGCCCCCGTTCCGCCTGCGACGTCAGTTTTTGTCATGGTGCGTTGCAATAGAATTTGCCCCGGCCGGCGCTGAGTTACCAACCGGTTACAGCCCCGCGATTACTCCACCGCTCATCCAGCGTCTGATTCCCCCGCCCACACGGAAGAAAGCCCCCACCATGTCCGAGTTGTCACGCCAGCGGCCCCAGTTCCGCAACATCAACGCCTTCAAGGACCTCACCACCTACCGGCTGCCCGCCGCAGGCTGGGTGTCCATCCTGCACCGCATCAGCGGCGCCCTGATGTTCCTGCTGCTGCCCCTGATCGTGTGGCTGTTCGACACCTCGGTGTCGTCCGAAATCTCCTACGAGCGTTTCTCCAGCGCCTTCAGCGCCGGCATCGGCTTCGTGCCCGGCTGGCTGTTCAAGCTGGTGGTGCTGGCCATCATCTGGGCCTACCTGCACCACCTGATCGCCGGCCTGCGCCACCTCTACATGGATGCGCGCCACGCCGTGACCAAGGAGTTCGGCAAGTCGTCCGCCGTGGCCACGCTGGTGCTGAGCATCGGCCTGACCGTGGTGCTGGGCGCCAAGCTGTTCGGCGCGTACTGATCTCTGCCATCCCGGTCATTCCCAAGGATTCCCGCACATGTCTGTCAACTACGGTTCCAAACGCGTCGTCACCGGCGCCCACTATGGCCTGCGCGACTGGCTGGCCCAGCGCATCACCGCCGGCCTGATGGCGCTGTTCACCCTCATCGTCCTGCTGCAGGTGGTGTTCACCAGCGGCCCACTCGGTTATGAAGGTTGGGCGAGCATCTTTGCTCCGCAATGGATGAAGGCCCTGACCTTCGCCATGTTCCTGGCCCTGACCTACCACGTGTGGGTCGGCATCCGTGACATCTGGATGGACTACGTCAAGCCGGCCGCCGTGCGGCTGGTGCTGCACGTGTTCACCATGGTCTGGCTCCTGTCCTGCCTGGGCTGGGCCGTTCAAGTTCTCTGGAGAATCTGACCCCATGACTGCCACCTCCTCCCTCCCCAAGCGTCAGTTCGACGTCGTCATCGTCGGCGCCGGCGGCTCCGGCATGCGTGCCTCGCTGCAGCTGGCCCGCGCCGGCCTGAAAGTGGCCGTGCTCTCCAAGGTCTTTCCCACCCGCTCGCACACCGTGGCGGCCCAGGGCGGCATCGGTGCCAGCCTGGGCAACATGAGCGAAGACAACTGGCACTACCACTTCTACGACACCATCAAGGGCTCCGACTGGCTGGGCGACCAGGACGCCATCGAGTTCATGTGCCGTGAAGCACCGAAGGTGGTGTACGAGCTCGAGCACTTCGGCATGCCGTTCGACCGCAACCCCGACGGCACCATCTACCAACGCCCCTTCGGCGGCCACACCGCCAACTACGGCGAGAAGGCCGTGCCGCGCGCCTGCGCTGCGGCCGACCGCACCGGCCACGCCATGCTGCACACCCTGTACCAGCAGAACGTCGCAGCCCGCACCACCTTCTTCGTGGAGTGGATGGCACTCGACCTGGTGCGCGACGCCGAAGGCGACGTGGTCGGCGTGACCGCCCTGGAGATGGAGACCGGCGAGGTCTACATGCTCGAAGCCAAGACCACCCTGCTGGCCACCGGCGGCGCAGGCCGCATCTATGCCGCCTCCACCAATGCCTTCATCAACACCGGCGACGGCCTGGGCATGGCGGCTCGCGCCGGCATTCCGCTGGAAGACATGGAGTTCTGGCAGTTCCACCCCACCGGCGTGGCCGGCGCCGGCGTGCTGCTGACCGAAGGCTGCCGCGGTGAAGGCGCGTTCCTGGTCAACTCCGAAGGCGAGCGCTTCATGGAGCGCTACGCGCCCACCCTGAAAGACCTGGCCCCGCGCGACTTTGTCTCGCGCTGCATGGACCAGGAAATCAAGGAAGGCCGTGGCTGCGGTCCCAACAAGGACCACGTGCTGCTGAACTTCAGCTATCTCAGCGCAGAGACCATCCACAAGCGCCTGCCCTCGGTCTACGAGATCGGCGTGAACTTCGCCAACGTGGACATCACCCGAGAGCCGATCCCGGTCGTGCCCACCATCCACTACCAGATGGGCGGCATCCCGACCAACATCCATGGCCAGGTGGTGGTTCCGGATGGCCAGGGCGGCCAGAAGCCGGTGAACGGCCTGTACGCGGTGGGCGAGTGCTCCTGCGTGAGCGTGCACGGCGCCAACCGCCTGGGCACCAACTCGCTGCTCGACCTGCTGGTGTTCGGCCGCGCGGCCGGCAACCACATCGTCCAGTTCAACGACAAGAACAAGACCCACAAGCCGGTGCCGGCCGACGGCGCCGACCGCACCCTGGCCCGCCTGGCCCGCCTGGACTCCACCACCGACGGCGAATACGCCCAGGACGTGGCCAACGACATCCGCGCCACCATGCAGCAGCACGCCGGCGTGTTCCGCACGCAGGCCAGCATGGACGAGGGTGTGGCCAAGATCAATGCCATCCGCGGCCGCGTGAACAGCATCGGTCTGAAGGACAAGTCCAAGGTGTTCAACACCGCGCGCATCGAGGCGCTGGAAGTCGAGAACCTGATCGAGGCCGCACAGGCCACCATGACCTCCGCCGCTGCCCGCAAGGAATGCCGTGGTGCCCACACGGTGTACGACTACGAGCGCCCGGCCGACGACGCCCAGTTCCCGCTGGGCCGCAACGATGGCGAGTGGATGAAGCACACCCTGTGGCACAGCGCCGACAACAGCCTGACCTACAAGCCGGTGAACCTCAAGCCGCTGACCGTGGAATCGGTCCCGCCCAAGGTCCGCACCTTCTGATCACGTACCGGAGCAACGACATGAAACGCACCTTCAAGATCTACCGCTACGACCCCGAGAAGGACGCCAAGCCGTACATGCAGACCATCGAGGTCGAGCTCGACGGCAACGAGCGCATGCTGCTGGATGCCCTGATGAAGCTCAAGGCGCTGGACCCGTCCATCTCGTTCCGCCGCTCCTGCCGCGAAGGCGTGTGCGGTTCGGACGCCATGAACATCAACGGCAAGAACGGTCTGGCCTGCCTGACCAACATGAACACGCTGCCCGGCGTGATCACGCTCAAGCCGCTGCCCGGCCTGCCGGTGGTGCGCGACCTGATCGTCGACATGACGCTGTTCTTCAAGCAGTACAACAGCATCAAGCCGTACCTGATCAACGACACCACGCCGCCCGAGAAGGAGCGTCTGCAGTCGCCCGAAGAGCGCGAAGAGCTCAACGGCCTGTACGAGTGCATCCTGTGCGCCAGCTGCTCCACCAGCTGCCCGAGCTTCTGGTGGAACCCGGACAAGTTCGTCGGCCCGGCCGGCCTGCTGCAGGCCTACCGCTTCATCGCCGACAGCCGCGACCAGGGCACCGCCGAGCGTCTGGACAACCTGGAAGACCCGTACCGCCTGTTCCGCTGCCACACCATCATGAACTGCGTCGATGTGTGCCCCAAGGGTCTGAACCCGACCAAGGCCATCGGCAAGATCAAGGAAATGATGGTGATGCGCTCGGTCTGAGACCGAGCGCGCACCCTGCTCCACCATGACCAGCACCACCCCCGTCGACGATGTCCTGCTCGACGAGCGCGCCCTGAGCAAGCTGCGCTGGCGGTGCCGCCGTGGACTGCTCGAGAACGATCTGTTCATCGAGCGCTTCTTTGCCCGGCACGCCTCGACCCTGACTATCCGTCAGGCCGAGGCCCTGGGTCTGCTGATGGACCTGTCCGACAACGATCTGCTCGATCTGCTGCTCGGACGCCGTTCACCTGAGGGCCCGCTGGCCCACGACGATGTCGTACAGGTGCTCGGTCTGCTGCGCGCGGCGAGGTCCGACATTCATTGACCACAAGAGGGAAACCCGCATGAAACTCGTCGACAACAAAGCCACCCTGTCGTTCTCCAACGGAAGCCCGAGCGTTGACCTGCCGGTGTACGGCGGCAACATCGGTCCGGACGTGATCGACATCCGGAAGCTGTATGCGCAGACGGGCATGTTCACCTACGACCCGGGTTTCCTGTCCACCGCTTCCTGCCAGTCGGCCATCACCTACATCGACGGCGACAAGGGTGAACTGCTCTACCGTGGCTACCCCATCGAGCAGCTGGCCACCCACTGCGACTACCTCGACACCTGCTTCCTGCTGCTCAACGGCAATCTGCCCGGCGAACAGGAGCGCACCGACTTCCACAAGCTCGTGACCAACCACACCATGGTCAACGAGCAGATGCAGTTCTTCCTGCGCGGCTTCCGCCGCGACGCCCACCCCATGGCCGTGCTGACCGGTCTGGTGGGCGCGCTGTCGGCCTTCTACCATGACAGCACCGACATCAACAACCCCGAGCACCGCCGCATCGCCGCGATCCGCCTGATCGCCAAGATGCCCACTCTGGTGGCCATGTCCTACAAGTACGGCATCGGTCAGCCGTATATGTACCCGCAGAACAACCTGAGCTATGCAGGCAACTTCCTGCGCATGATGTTCGGCACCCCCTGCGAGGAATACAAGGTCAACCCGGTGCTCGAGCGAGCGCTGGACCGCATCTTCATCCTGCACGCCGACCACGAGCAGAACGCCTCCACCTCCACCGTGCGCCTGTGCGGCTCGTCGGGCACCAACCCGTTCGCGGCCATCGCCGC
>CALRSR020000011.1:0-100013 GCA_943370825.1 Allobosea thiooxidans
TTGACCACCTGCAGGTTGCTCAGACTGACATTGCCGCGCTGCCTGGGCAGACAGTGCTCGATGGTGGCGAATTGTTCGGGCGTGATTTCCATACCCGAGAGTGTCTGTCGCCGGCTTAGTAATTGCTATTAGTGTTAACACGCCCTAGAGAAAAAGAAGTCTCGTAGGTTGGAGTCGGGGCTTGCCATGCGGACTGATCAGGTGCGGGGATGGTTCGGTTCGTGCTCAAGGTTTTCCAGTTCCGTTCGCGTCACGCAACTTCGCAAAGCGCTCGGCCGATGCCTGGAGCTGGACATTGATCTCTGCAGCACGCTGCGGATCGACAGGTTGCGGCTGCCCGTCCACCACCACCGAGTCCATGGCCAGCGTTTCGTGCAACAGGCGAGCGGTGATCAACAGTTCCTGCGCGATGGCCCGCGGCCGACCGTCCAGGTGCGGGGTGATGGCGGCCAGCCGTTCGGCCACGGCAGCGAAACGCGGTGCATGCACCGCTCGGGAGGCTGCGTCGGCCTGCAGCGGGTTCACGCGTCCGTCCTTGAAGTCGTTCACCGCCTGCTGCAACGCGTTGGTGGCGGCGTCGAAATCGGCAGCCACCACCGGCAGATCGCGCAGGGCCTGTAGCCGGGCCTGCACGTTCACCGCCGCCGGGGCGGTCTGCGCAATGCTCCACGGCAGGAGCAGTGCCATGCCCAGCACCACGATGGCGGCGCGTGGCTTGCGCTGGCGCTGGTAGTTCTCCGGATCAAATCGCTCGGGCAATGCCAGGGCCACCAGGGCGCCGGCCAGCAGGCCACCCACGTGGGCTCCGTTGTCGATATGGGCCTGACTGGCCCCCATGGCCAGGGAGTAGCCCAGGAACGGCAGCATGCCGCCGACCAGGGGGCGCACGAACTGCCGGGGCAACTGGTGCCGGTGCTGGTAGACCCCCACGACCAAGGCGCCCACGATACCGAACACCGCACCCGAGGCGCCCACCGACACCTTGGTCTGTGCGGCGAAGTGCAGGCTCATGAGGCTGCCGGCCAGGCCCGACACCAGGTAGATCAGCAGAAACTGCATGCGCCCGTAGATGCGCTCCAGCAATGGTCCGACGGTCAAGAGCGCGAGCATGTTGAGCCCCAGGTGGATGATGCCGCCGTGCAGGAAGGTGGCGGTCAGCAGCCGCCACCATTCACCTGCCTGCACGGCCGACGCAGCATTCCCGCCCCAGGCAAACAGCATGGCCGGGTCGCTGCGCATCACCTTCGCACCGGCGGCCACCATGGCCGCCCAGACCGCCACATTCAAGGCCACCAGCCCCCAGGTGACCCAGGTACGCGGCGCCATGGCCTCCAGCCGTTCGTGCCACTCGCGGGTTTCGCGCAGCGGATTGGACGACCCGCCTGGACTGCCGAGAGCTCCCTCAGATCGGACCAGGCCGGTCATGCGCAGTTGCCGGTGGATGGCGTCCAGCAGCGATTCCTGATCGGTCGCGGACAGGGCCGTGAGGCTGGCGGTCGGTCTGGAAGGATTGCGGCCGGTGATGAAGTGGCGTCGGTCGGGCAACCCCAGGTGGGGATGCAGCTTCAAGGCGAGCGCCAGCGTGTTCCCGGCACCCTCCAGGTCGGCGCTTTCGATATCGGTCCACCGGTACCGCTCGGCCTTGTCGCCCACCATGGGGAACTGGATGCCTTTGGCGGTGACGATGAAGACCGGACTGCCCCGCTTGGGCAGTCTGCGGATGATCCTGAGTTCGGTGTACACAGAAAGGACCGCCGCGATCATCCACAACACCAGGGCAAAGCCGGTCGCACCAGGCAAGGCCGCCAGCATCAAGCCGAGCAGCGCACACAGGGCCGATACGCCATGAACGATCAACCTGACAAAGAGGGGCGACGGCTGACGCCCTTTCGCGTTGAACGTCAACGGAAGTTCGGTGATGCTTGAATCCATGGCCCCTCCCCGGGCTGTGTCATGCGCGTTGTCCAACCAGTGAAACAGATCCACAGGCGCGCACACGCTAGCCGATAGTCCCGTGGTGGTATGTCCCCCGAAGGATGGATCGGGTCGTTGTTGTTTCGCCTGCGCGACATCCCACCGAGGACCCCTTTCGCGCTTGATTAAGCTCAGGCGCGATGCCGCGACCTGTGTGCACGAGCTCGCACTCCCACGGTGAAAGTTGGCACTTGAAGCACGGCAGAGGGACAACACGAGCTGCAGGTTCGCATCAGCAGCCAGCCATAGGAATCAGAACGGAACGGGAGGTATCCACCATGTCTTCAACTCTGGGCTTCAAGGCATTGCTCGGCGCGGCACTGTGCGCTGTCGTGCTGCTCTCGGGCTGTGCGACCAACAGCATGACCGGACGTACACAGATGACCCTGGTCAGCGATGAACAGGTCAGCCGGCAAAGCCTGAGCTACTACAGCGCCATGGTGGGCGACTACCGCAAGAAGGAGAAGTTGATCGAGCAAGGTCCGGTCAAGGATCGCATCACCCAGATCACCAACCGACTCATCGCACAAGCGGTTCTCTACAGGCCCGCCGCTGCCCAGTGGGATTGGCGTGTGACGGTGATCGACGACCCTGAAACGGTCAACGCGTTTTGCATGCCGGGCGGACTGATGGCCATCTACACCGGCTTCATCGAGAAGCTGAACGCCACCGATGACGAAATAGCCCAGGTCATGGGTCATGAGATCGGCCATGCGCTGGCCGGGCATGGGGCGGAAAAGATGTCGATGCAGATGACCACGAACCTGGCTGTGCTGGTCATTGCAGCCGCAACCGCCCAGAACGCGCAGGACATGCAGAACCGACACGCCGCCATGACGGTGGGAGCGCTCGCCTTCGTCAACCGGCCCAACGATCGACTGACCGAACACGAGGCCGACCGCATCGGCATCGAGCTGGCGGCCCGGGCCGGTTACGACCCTGCAGCCGCGGTGACCCTCTGGGAAAAAATGGGCAAGCTCAGTGGAAACCGGCCCGCCAGCTTTCTGTCCACCCACCCCTCCAGCGACCAACGCGCCAAGACGCTTGCGGAGATGCAAGAACCGATGCGCAAGCTGCAGACCACCGCCCTGGCGCCGCCGTCAGAGGGTGGTTCCGGCCGCTCTGCCACCGCCGGCCACCCACACGACTGGCTCCACGCGCCCAAAGAGACACGGCCTGTCATCGATGCATCCAGGGCGATCGCCCTGTATTCGCCGAAATGGGAGGATTTCGCGAATGGCCGACTGGAGCTTCACGGAAACAACGTGCCGGGCTTTGTGCTGAAACAAGGCAAGCTGCGGGAGTTTCACAAGCAGCAGCAGTGGCGAGACCTGGCCTCCGCTGTGATGGATGTGGATCACAAGCTCGACATCAGCTACCAATACCTCAGCTTCGCCGCCAAAGGGATGGGGCACGAGGCAGCGAGCCTGCATTACCTGGAACGGGCCAGGCAGTTGAGCGAGAACAAAGAAACCTCGTGCACCGGCAGCTTCGTCATTTCCTGCATCAACAGCCAGAGCCCCTGACGCGCCAGGACGCACCCGGGTCGGACTCCCGATCTGCCCCGTCCATCCAAGGGTAAACCCGGTTCAGCCGGGTTTTGTTTTGGTCCTATTCTTTGTATACAGAGCTTTGTATACAGAATACATAGAACCGAAACCACCCCACCACCCGAGGAGAGACGCCCCGTGAACACCCGCGACAAGAACACCCTGGAGCCGACCGAGAAGAAGCTGATCCCCTACGGCGGCTACTTCACCAACAAGGTGCCGGGCCACGACCCGGAACTCACCGAGGTCGGCCCGGGCACGCCCACCGGCGAGTACATGCGCCGCTTCTGGCACCCGGTGTGCATGGCCATGGAGCTGACCGACACGCCGCGCTTTCTGAAGATCCTGGGCGAGGAGCTGGTGTGCTTCCGCGACGGCAGCGGCCGCATCGGCCTGCTGCATGCGCACTGCGTGCACCGGGGTGCCTCGCTGGAGTACGGAAAGATCGAGGAAAAAGGCATCTCGTGCTGCTACCACGGCATGGTGTTCGACATCGACGGCACCTGCCTGCGTGTGCCCTTCCCGCAGGGCGAGGAAGAGGAAGGCGAGCGCTACCGCTGCAGCATCCGCCAGGGCGCCTACAAGGCCTTCGAGCGGCACGGGCTGGTCTTTGCCTACATGGGCCCGCCGGAGGAGGAGCCGCCCTTCCCCGAGTGGGAAGGCAACTTCACCGTGGCCGAGGGCGACGAGCTGGTGCCCTACAGCAACTTCCAGCACGCCAACTGGCTGCAGGTGCAGGACAACGCGGCCGACAACTTCCACACCATGGCGCTGCACGCCAAGCGCCAGGTGACCGGCGAGCACTACCAGGGCACCACCTTCGACGAGGTGGGCGCGGCCAGCATGGAGGTGCCGCCGGACATGCACTTCGTGCCGATCCACGGCGGGCGCGGGCTGGCCTGTTCGGGCGCGCGCCGCTCGGACGACGACCACATGTTCATCCGGGTGCAGCACCAGGTGCTGCCCAACCTGAGCCTGCACGCCTACACCTCGGAAGACGGCAAGGCCAAGAAGCTGTTCAGCCGCTTCCACATGATCCGCTGGACCGTGCCGGTGGACGACCAGAACAGCAAGATGATCGGCTGGCGCGTGATGGGACCGGGCATCGACACGCGCGGCGTGGGCGACAAGAGCCTGGTGGGCTACGAGACCATCGACTTCCTGGAGGGCCAGGTGGCCATGCGCCGGCCCGAGCGCTTCGGCCAGTACAAGCTGGAGGACATGCCGCCGATCCCGAGCGACCACCGCGCCCGCGCCAACTACAAGGACTGCCAGTACGCCCCGGGCGACTACGAGGCCATCATCAGCCAGCGGCCGATTGCGGTGCATGCGCTGGAGAACCCCACCAAGTTCGACGCCGGCCTCTACATGTTCCGCAAGCTGCTGCGCGATGCGGTGCGCGGCACCAACCCCAAGGCCACGCCGCAGGAGTTTGCCAACTGGCTGCGCGAGAACGGCGGCGCGCCCAACAGCTACTGCTCGGGCAATGTGTTCGACCTGCCGGTGGGCCGCACCCGCGAGGAAGAGGTGACCCTGCGCCGCCACCTGGCGCGCGAGGTGGTGGCCATCATCACGCAGGCCGAAGCCCTGAAGGGCCAGGAGCGGGCCGACTTCGTGAAGGCGAAGATGGAAGCCCTGCAGCAGGATGTGCTGGCCCGGAGGGCGGCTTGAGCACGCTGAACCTGCGGGTGCAGGCCATCCGCCGCCAGGCCGAGGGCATCCACGCCTTCGAGCTGGTGCGGCCCGACGGTGCCGAGCTGCCCGAGGTGCAGGCCGGCGCGCATGTGGATGTGCACCTGCCCGGCGCGCGGGTGCGTTCGTATTCGCTGGCCGGCGATCCGGCCGACCGGCGCCGCTGGACGCTGGGTGTGCTGCGCGAGAAGGCCGGGCGCGGCGGTTCGGCCGCGCTGCACGACCAGGTGAAGGTGAGCGATGTGCTGGCCGTGGGCGAGCCGCGCAACGCCTTTGCGCTGACGCCGGAGGCGCACCACAGCGTGCTGCTGGGCGGGGGCATCGGCATCACGCCACTCAAGGCCATGGCGCACACGCTGCAGGCCCGGGGCGAATCGTTCGAGCTGCATTACTGCGCCCGCACGCCCGACCACGCGGCCTTCCTGGACGAGCTGCAAGACCTGGTGCCGCCCGGCCGGCTGCACCTGCACTTTGACCAGGGCGACCCGGCGCGGGGGCTGGACATCGCCGGCCTGCTGCGGGTGCCGGCCGAGGGCACCCACCTGTATTACTGCGGCCCGGCCGGCTTCATGCAGGCCTGTGCCGATGCCAGCGCGCACTGGCCGGCGGACACGGTGCATTGCGAGCACTTCAAGGCGCCGGCCAGCACGGCTGCCGACCTGCCGGCCGGTGCCTTCGAGGTGCGGCTGAGCCGCCAGGGCATCAGCGTGCCGGTGGCGCCGTCCCAGTCCATCGTGCAGGCGCTCGAAGCCGCCGGGCACAACGTGCCCACGTCGTGCCTGTCAGGGCTGTGCGGTGCCTGCAAGGTGGGTTATCTCGAAGGCGAGGTGGAACACAATGACTACATACTCGGCGACGACGAAAAAGCCCATTGCCTGACCCTGTGCGTGTCCCGCGCGCGCAGCCCGGTGCTGGTGCTGGACCTCTGAACCGCCTTCCCCACTGCCCTGCCCCACCGACCCCATGAACCTGGCCAAGATCAGCAGCCGAACCGACTATGTGGACGAGGTCTACAAGACCTTGCTGGACGCCATCAGCGCCGGCACGCTGGCACCGGGCGAGCGCATCACCCAGGAAGACCTGGCCGAGCAGCTCAATGTGTCGCGCTCGCCGGTGCTGCAGGCGCTGCGCCTGCTCAAGAAGGACGGGCTGCTGCAGGAGGCGCCCGGGCGCGGGCTGGTGGTGGCGCGGCTGGAGCCCGAGCGCATCGGCCATCTGTACCGGGTGCGCGGTGCGCTCGATGGTCTGGCCGCCCGGCTGGCGGCCGAGCGCGGCGAGCGCATCGATCTGGAACTGCTCAGCGCCGGCCGGGCCGCTGCAGCCGGCTCCGACGTGAAGGCCATGATCGATGCCGACACCGCCTTCCACAGCGCCATCTACGAAGCCTCGGGCAACCCGCTGCTGATCGAGAGCGCCTCGCTGCAGTGGGTGCACCTGCGCCGCGTCATGGGTGCGGTGCTGCAGCACAGCACCGGGCGCAGCACCATCTGGGATGAGCACGAAGCCATCGTGCAGGCCATCCACGACCGAGATGCCGACCGCGCAGCCCAGCTGGCCGAACACCATGCCAGCCTGGCCGGGCGCAATCTGGTGGAACACCTGCAGACACTGCAGTCATCGGCCCCGCTGGCGGCCTGAACGCCGGGAGGCGGCGAGCATGGCCACAGCCACCGACCGCTTCGAGCTGGAATTCGACGGGCCTGCGCCCTTTGACGGCCACCCCCGGCTGTGGCGGCTGCTGCTGGGCCTGACCTGCCTGCTGGGCGCGATGCTGCTGCCGGTGACCGACCGGGTGTGGGCCTGGTGGAACGTGGCCACCATGGGCCACATGACCGTGGCCGCCGGCCTGCTGGGGCTGGGGGGATTCGTGCTGGGCTTCCGGGCGCTGAGCAGCGACCTGTTCCGCCTGCATGCCGCCCGCATCGACCCGCAGGGCGTGTGGCTGCACTGGAGCCATGCGCCCACGCTGCTGGGGCCGGCGTTGAGCGAGGAGCGCTTCGTGCCCTGGGGCGAGGTGCACCGCGTGGAGTGGCGCGAAGGCCACCAGGAGCACGAATTCCGGCAGCTGCTCGACCTGGAGTTGGCCGCGCCGCTGGAGGGCAGCCGCCTGCGCATCTCGCTACCGGTCAGCGAGGGCCGGCAGGTGGAGCGCTGTCAGAACCTGCTGCGCCAGCTGCCCCAGGGCGCGGTGCTGCCGGAGTGGATCAGGAACGGTCCTGCGACAGGGCCTGCGCCTGGGCCGGCGGGGTGGTGTCGATCTGCCCGTTCCTGACCGGCAGGGTGTCGCCCGGCTTCCATGAGGTGCGCACCACGCCCTGCTTGCCGTCCAGGGTGAAGCTCACGTCGTAGCCCACCAGCTGCTGCGTCTTCTCCTGCACCATGCGGCAGCGGCGCTCGGTGGTGACCACCACATCGTTCTGCTGCATGTTCTTCTGCACCTGGTTGCCGGCGTAGCCACCGCCCACGGCACCGGCCACGGTGGCCAGGGTCTTGCCGCTGCCGTTGCCCACCGCGCTGCCCAGCAGGCCGCCCGCAATGGCGCCGACGGCGGTGCCGGCAATGCGGTTCTGGTCCTGCACCGGGGCCTGGCGGCGCACGGCCACGTCTTCACAGACCTCGCGCGGGGTGGAGACGGTCTTGGTCACTTCCTTGACGCCCACCACCTGGGCCACTTCGGGCTGCATGTAGCGGTAGCCGCCCACGGCACCAGCACCCAGCACCACCATGGCCAGACCACCCACGACCAGGCCCTTCATCATCGATTGATCCATTGCGTACCTCCTGTGTGCCGGCAACGGCCGGCTTCCTGGGGCGCAATCTAGCGGTGGTGCGGCGGGTGCCTGTTACCGCAGGTATCGCCATCGGGCTGGACGCTTACACCTGGCTGCAAATCTTTACCGCCCGGGGGTACCGGTACAGCCGCCGTTCATGGGCAGCGCGGGGGTGACACCTGTCACGCAGCAGGGGTGACAACTGCCACCCTGTGACAGGCCCGGTGCGGGACCGGATGTCTTGCAGATCAAGCACTTGCCGCTGCCGGTGTGCTGGCACGCGTCTTGAGAACACCAGCGCACCGGCCCGTGTCGAGGCCGGCCAACGGAGACACAACACATGCAACCCAAGACGCCCTCCCAGCGGGCCGCCGACTGGCTGTCCGATTTCCAGACCGCCCTGACGGCCGGCGACATTGCCGCTGCCACCGCCCTGTTCGATGCCGACTGCTACTGGCGCGACCTGGTGGCCTTCACCTGGAACATCCGCACCCAGGAGGGACAGCAGGCCATTGCCGACATGCTGCGCGATCGCCTGGCCGACACCGCCCCGAGCCACTTTGCGCTGGAGGGCGAGGCCACCGAGGCCGACGGCGTGGTGGACGCCTGGTTCACCTTCGAGACGAAGGTCGCGCGCGGTCGTGGCCATCTGCGGCTGAAGGCCGGCGACGGTGGCGACAAGGCATGGACCTTCCTGACCACCATGACCGAGCTCAAGGGCTTCGAGGAAAAGCGCGGCGAGCGCCGCATCAAGGGCGCCGAGCACGGCGTGCACCCGGGCCGCCAGAGCTGGCTGGAAAAGCGCCAGGACGAAGAGGCCCGACTGGGCTACGACGAACAGCCGTATGTGGTGATCATCGGCGGCGGCCAGGGCGGCATCATGCTGGCGGCGCGGCTGCGCAAGCTGGGCGTGCCGGCCATCGTGGTGGAGAAGAACCCGCGCGCCGGCGACAGCTGGCGCAACCGCTACAAGAGCCTGCACCTGCACGACCCGGTCTGGTACGACCACCTGCCCTACCTGCCCTTCCCGGACGACTGGCCGGTGTTCGCGCCCAAGGACAAGGTGGGCGACTGGCTGGAGATGTACACCAAGGTCATGGAGATCAACTACTGGGGCAGCACGGTGGCGAAGAAGGCCACCTTCCACGAGGACACCGGCGAATGGGAAGTGCTGGTGGAACGCCATGGCGAGCCGGTCACGCTGCGTCCGAAGCAGCTGGTGTTTGCACTGGGCGTGTCCGGCTATGCCAACGTGCCGAAGATCGAGGGCGCCGACAGCTTCGAGGGCGAGCAGCACCACAGCAGCAAGCACCCGGGGCCTGAGGGGTACATCGGCAAGAAGGTGGTGGTGCTGGGCTCCAACAACTCGGCGCACGACATCTGCGCGGCGCTGGTGGAGCACGGGGTGGACGTGACCATGGTCCAGCGCAGCAGCACGCACATTGCGCCCAGCGATTCGCTCATGGAGCTGGCCCTGGGCGGGCTCTACAGCGAGCAGGCGGTGAAGAACGGCATCGACCACCACAAGGCCGACCTGATCTTTGCCAGCGTGCCCTACAAGATCATGCACACCTTCCACATCCCGGTGTACGAGGAGATGAAGAAGCGCGACGCCGACCTCTATGGCCGCCTGGAGAAGGCCGGCTTCATGCTGGACTTCGGCGACGACGGCTCGGGCCTGTTCATGAAGTACCTGCGCCGGGGCTCGGGCTACTACATCGACGTGGGCGCCAGCGAGCTGGTGGCCAACGGGCAGATCAAGCTGCGCAGCGGGGTGAACTTCCAGCGCATCAAGCCGAAGAGCGTGGTGCTCACCGACGGCACCGAGCTGCCGGCCGACGTGATCGTCTATGCCACCGGCTACGGCAGCATGAACCACTGGCTGGCCGACCTGGTGTCGCCCGAGGTGGCCGACCGGGTGGGCAAGGTGTGGGGCCTGGGGTCGAGCACCACCAAGGACCCGGGGCCGTGGGAAGGCGAGCTGCGCAACATGTGGAAGCCCACCAACCAGAAGCAGCTGTGGATCCACGGCGGCAACCTGCACCAGAGCCGCCACTACTCGCAGTTCCTGTCGCTGCAGCTCAAGGCCCGCTACGAAGGGCTGGACACGCCGGTCTACGGGCAGGCACAGGTGCACCACCTGCGCTGACCTGGACTGAGGCGGCGCCCCACCGCCGGTCTCACATCAGGCTGGTGGTGGGCAGCAGGCGCTCCAGCGTCTCGCGCAGGCGCTGGGGCACGATGGGCTTGGAGAGGAAGGCGTCCATGCCGGCCTCGTGGGTGCGCAGGCGGGCTTCGTCGAAGGCATCGGCGGTGAGCGCCACCACCGGCAGGCGTGAGCGGCCCTGTTCGGCCTCCCAGGCGCGGATGCGGCGGGTGGCTTCCAGGCCGTCCATGTTGGGCATCTGCAGATCCATGAGCACGGCGTCCACGGCCGAGCCGGCGAACAGCAGCTTCAGGGCCTGCTGGCCGTCTTCGGCCACCCGCACTTCCAGGCCCATCTTGTCGAGCAGGATCTCCACGAACTTGCGGTTGATGGGATGGTCGTCCACCACCAGCACGGTGCCCTTGAGCAGCGGTCCGTTGTCCATGCGGGCCGGTGGCAGGGCGCCGGGCTCTGTGTGACCGACCGGCTGGCGCACCACCCGCGCCGGGATGCGCAGCCAGAAGCGCGAGCCCTTGCCCGGCTCGCTCTGCACGCCGGTGCGTCCGCCCAGCAGCTCGGCCAGGCCCTTGACGATGGACAGGCCCAGGCCGGTGCCGCCGAACTGGCGGGTGATGGAGCCGTCCACCTGCGAGAAGGGCTTGAACAGCAGGGCCACCTGCTCGGGTGCGATGCCGATGCCGGTGTCGGTGACGGTGAACTCCAGCACCGCGCGCTCGTCGTCGCACGACACCTCGCGCCCCTCCAGCCGCACCTGGCCGGTCTGGGTGAACTTGATGGCGTTGTTCAGCAGGTTCAGCAGGATCTGGCGCAGCCGGCTGCCGTCGGTCACATAACGGCGGCCGGACGGCCCGTTCCAGGCCGCCGTGAACCGCAGTCCCTTCTGTTCGGCCACCTGGCGGAACAGCTCGGCCGATTCGTGCACCACATCGAAGGGCACGGTGGGGCCGAGGTCGAGCTCGACGTTGCCCGACTCGATCTTGGAGAAGTCCAGGATGTCGTTGAGCAGGCGCAGCAGCGCCTCGCCGGAGCCCAGGATGGTCTGGGCATATTCGAGCCTTTCCTCTTCGGTCAGATCGGGCAGCATCAGCAGCTGGGCCATGCCCAGCACGCCGTTCATGGGGGTGCGCAGTTCGTGGCTCATGGTGGCCAGGAAACGGCTCTTGGCCTGGTTGGCGGCTTCGGCCTGCTGGCGCGCCTGCACCAGCTCGGTGATGTCCACCTGCAGCGCAACCACGTAGCCATTGGGTGTGGGCCGGCCGATGTCGCGCACCCAGCGCTGCCCGATGCGGTGGACCGTGGTGTGGTCCAGCCGGTGCTCCTGCAGGCGCTTGTCCATCCAGCGCTTGAGCTCCTCGGGTTTTCCGTCCGGGTTCTTGTAGCGCCACCAGGCTTCGGCCATGTCCTGGAACCGCCGGCCTTGCACCACCCCGCCGGGCAGCCCGGCGTAGATCTCGCGGAAGCGCTCGTTGGCATAGACCAGCCGGTCCTGCGGATCGAAGATGACGAAGGCTTCCTCGATGGTGTCGATGGCGCTGCGAAAGCGTTCCTCGCTCAGGCTGAGCTCGGCGGTGCGCTCGGCCACGCGGGCTTCGAGCCGGGTGTTGATGTCGTCGTAAGCGGTCAGCGCCTGACGCAGGGTGCGGGCCAGCAGGCCGATCTCGTCCTGGCTGCTGTCGTCGGACACGGTGCGCGAGTGGCCGTCGGCCACGGCCTGGCAGTCCTGCACCAGCCGGTTGAGCCGCGCGGTGATGCGCCGGGCCATCACGCCCGAGAGGTGCCAGGTCAGGCCGCACAGCAGCACCGCCAGCAAGGCCGCCAGCGACAGGCGCCTCATGATCGGTCCGGTCCACGGGTTCTCCACGCCGTACAGGCGGATGCCCAGAGCGCCGTTGCTCACCGGCGGCTCCAGCGGCATCTGCACCGTCACCGGGAAATACCGTGGCGCGTCGTCCGGCAGGACCAGGAGCTGCCCGGGGCCCGCCGCGTGATTACCCCCTCCGGAGACGATGCTCTCCAGCGGACGATCGTCGAGCATCAGGTCCACGCCCAGCCCTTCCCCCAGACCATCGCCGCGCCGGTGGAACTGCGCGTCGAGGTCGATCACCCCGACCATGGCGCCGATGGCGTCGCGGGTGTCGGGGTGGAGCACCGGGAACGCCATGACCAGATGGGGCCGCCCACCGGGCAGGGTCACCGTCAGGTGCGGCTTCTTGTCGCGCATGGCGGTCGTCACGGCCGACTGCCATTCGGTGCTGGGCAGCGAACGGGGCAGTTCCCCGGCCATGGGGAGGCCCTGGTGATCCACCAGCAACAGCGGCATCGTGTCCGGGCTGCGGGCCGAGCCTTCGAGGAAAGGTTTGAGGTGGGTGTCGCGCGCGGCGGTGTCGGTCAGGCTGGTCCGGACCAGGGTGCTGCTGCTGAGGTCGCGCAGGCTGCGGGCATGAAAGCCGATGTCGCTGGACATGGCATCACCCAGCACGCGCGCTGCACCGGCATGGGCGCGCTCGTCGCCGGCAGGAATCTCGGAAACGGTGACCACCAGCGAGCCGCTCGCCAGGGTGACCACGATGAGGGCCGACAACAGGAAGGCGTTGCGCTGGATGCGGCGTGCCAGCGGCGGAGGGGCTTTGATCAGGGGCATCACGGTCGGCGGCGTGGCGCAGGCGGCTGGGGAATGGGTTCGTCGCTCGCGGTGCAGCGGGCAAACAAGATGCGATCAGGCCCCGGCGCGTCGTGGCGCTTGGGCGTGAACGGGCGGACATGACGTTGCACCCGACCCTCGCAGGGTCCCGATCTGATCTCGGCCATGGCGATCTCGATGCCTTGCGGCAAGCCTCAGGAAAGAAGACCCCCTATTCTGGCGGCAGGCACACCGCCTGAAGCGTGGAAAAGCACCGCAGATTGACACCCATCAACGCACCGCGCTGAGATGATCGCCTCATGAGCCCCCATCCCGGCCCTCCTGCCCACCACCGCGCCGGTGCCTTCCTGGTCCTGGCCAGCGGCCTGGTGGCGGCCCTGCACATCGGCAAGATGCCGCCCTCGCTGCCGGTGCTGGCCGAGGGACTGGGCGTGACGCTGCTGCAGGCCGGCTTCCTGCTGTCGGTGGTGCAGCTGGCCGGCATGCTGGGTGGTCTGCTGGTGGGCCTGCTGGCCGATGGCGCCGGCCTGCGGCGCAGCGTGATCACCGGCCAGGCCGTGCTGGCACTGGCCAGCCTGGGCGGGCTGCTGGCGCAGGGTCCGGCGTCGCTGCTGGCGCTGCGGGCGCTCGAAGGCCTGGGCTTCCTGCTGGCCTGCCTGCCCGCGCCCAGCCTGATCCGCCGGCTGGTGGCCCCGCAGCAGCTGTCGCTGCACCTGGGCCTGTGGGGCACCTACATGCCCACCGGCACCGCCCTGGCCCTGCTGATCGCCCCACCGCTGCTGGCATGGGTGGGCTGGCGGGGGCTGTGGAGCCTGCTGGCCCTGGCCTCGGCGGCCATGGCGGTGTGGCTCTGGCGGGCCTTGCCGGCCGACCCGGCGCGCAACGGAACAGGCCACACCGCCGACCAGGCCGATGCAGCCGGCAGCCTGCGGGCCTGGGCCGCCCCGCTGCGCGCCACGCTGGGCAGCGGCGGGCCGTGGGCGGTGGCGCTGGCCTTTGCCATGTATTCCAGCCAGTGGATGGCGGTCATCGGTTTCCTGCCCACGGTGTATGCGCAGGCCGGCATTGCGGGCAGTGCTGCCGGTGCGCTCACCGCCCTGGCCTCGCTGGTGAACGTGGCGGGCAATGTCAGCGCCGGGCGCCTGCTGCACGCGGGCTGGCCGGCGCAGCGGCTGCTGCTGATCGGCTTCGGGGCCATGGGCAGCCTGGCGGTGCTGGCTTTCGGGCAGCTGCCCGACGGCAGCGGCCTGCCGCCGCTGGCGCGTTATGCCGCGGTGCTGGGTTTTTCGATGGTGGGCGGGCTGGTGCCGGCCACGCTGTTCTCGCTGGCGGTGCAGGTGGCGCCGGGCGAGCGGGCGGTGTCCACCACCGTGGGCTGGGTGCAGCAGTGGTCGTCGGCCGGGCAGTTTGCCGGCCCGCCGCTGGTGGCCTGGGTAGCGGCCCAGGCCGGCGGCTGGCAGTTCACCTGGACGGTGACCACCAGCGCAGCCGTGCTGGGCGCGCTGCTGGCGCTGGGGCTGGGGCGCCTCAGGGCTTGACCAGGATGCTGTGCGGCACCCGGCCTACCGCCACGGTGCGGATGGCCTTGGCCGATGCGGTGTCCACCAGGGTCATGTCGTCGGACAGGCCGTTGCTCACATAGAGGGTCTTGCCGTCCGGGTGCAGCGTGAGGCCCCAGGCGCGCTTGCCCACCAGCACCTGGCGGCCGGCCTTCTTGCTGGCCACGTCCACCTCGGTCACATGGTTGGCCTTGCCCAGGCCGACCCACATGGTCTTGCCGTCGGGGCTCAGCGTCATGCCCACCGGGGTGATGTCGGCCTCGCGCATGCCCTGCACCGCGAACTTGATGGTGGCCTTGACCGACTGGTCGCGGGTGTTGACCACGCTCACCGAGGCATCGAGCTCGTTGGTGACCCACAGCTCGTTGCCGCCATCGGCCAGCACGAAGCGGCGCGGCCGCTTGCCGACCTTGATGTTCTTCACCACCTTGCGGCTGCCGAGGTCGATGTAGTGCACCACGTTGGCCACCTCGGAGGTGACGTACGCGAACTTGCCATCGGGCGTGACCAGCACGCCCTCGGGCTCGCCGCCGGTCTTGACCTCGAACAGCGGCTTGCGGGTGGCCAGGTCGTAGGCGGCCATGACGTTCTCGTCCTCGATGGACACATAGACCGTCTTGCCGTCGGGGCTCAGGTCGAAGATCTCGGGGCTGTCGCCCAGGGGCACGGTTCCGGTCATCTTGCCGCTGGCCACATCGACCACGCCGAGCTGGTTGCTGTCGCCGCAGCACACGTAGATGGTGCTCTTGTCGGCGTTGAACATCATGTGGCGCGGTCGCTTGCAGGTGTCGATGGCCGAAGTGGCCTTGCCCTGGGTGTCGAACACGTAGATCTTGTTGTCCTTCTCGCTGGACACGAAAACCTGGGCACTGGCGGCGGTGGCCAGCAGGGTCAGGGTGGCCAGGGCCATACGGGTGAGCTGCAGCATGGGGGTTGTCTCCTCGGTGTTGTGGGTGTGCCGGACGGTGACAGCCCGGTGTGTTCCGGGCAGCAATTCCGGTGCCAGGCTCGCTGGCTAAACAGCCCATGAACGGCGCGGGGCGACTGTGCCAATCTGGCACAGAGTGTGTTGCTCAAGCCCCGTCGGACTCGAAGGCGGCGCGCACCATGTCGATGAACACGCGGGTCTTGGGCGGCATGAGCTTGCGGCCCGGAAACACCACCGCCGCCGGCTCGGGCGGCAAGGACCAGTCGGGCAGCACCCGCACCAGCGGGCTGCGCTGGGCCTCGGCCCGGGCCAGCAGGTCGGGCACGGCGGCCACGCCGGCGCCCAGCGCGGCCAGGCGGATCATCATCTCCGGCGAGTTGGCCGACACCCGCGCCGGTGGCAGGCCTTCCCAGCGTTCGGTGCCGCGCAGCAGCACCCACGGCGCGGTGGCACCGCGCGGCCCCAGCAGGCCCACAGCCGGCTGGCCCAGCAGGTCGTCCGGGTGCTGCGGCATGCCGTGGCGGCGCACATGCTCGGGCGAGGCATACAACCCGCTGCGCAGCGGCCGCAGGCCGTGGGCGGCCAGCAGCCCGTCGTCCTGCAGCGGCCCGATGCGCACGGCGGCATCGAAGCCCTCGCCCAGCAGGTCCACCCGGCGCTGCGACAGATCGATGTCGAGTGCGATGTCGGGGTAGCGCGCCATGAAGGCGGCCACGGGCGCGGCCAGCAGCAGCGTGGCCAGATCGCTGGGCATGGACACGCGCAGGCGGCCGCTGGGCACGGCGCTGCGCTGGGCACTGAGCGCGGCCACGGCCTGCACCTCGGCCGCCACCTGGCGGGCATGGTCGAGCAGCAGGTGGCCGAACTCGGTGAGCGTCTGGCGCCGGGTGGTGCGCCACAGCAGGCGTTCGCCCAGGCCCTGCTCCAGCGCGCTCAGGCGCCGCGACACGGTGGACTTGGGCAGACCCAGCCGGTCGGCCGCGCGGCTGAAGCTGCCCAGCTCGGCCACCTGGGCAAAGATGAGCAGGTCGTTGGGGTCGGGGGTGAAGCCGGAGGCTGGGCGGTATTGGTCCATGAATGGAACAATCTTATCCGTGCAGAGGTATTTTTTCGATTGGAGGATCAATCTACAGTCACGTCACCGATCCACTTTTTCAAGGAGTTCCCCATGAATGCCAGCATCCCCTCCCCCGTCAACAACGCCTTCCTGCTCGCCGCCCGCGCGCTGATGGCCCTCATGTTCGTGCCGGCGGGCATCAGCAAGATCACCGGCTTTGAAGGCACGGTGGGCTACATCGCCTCGGTCGGCCTGCCCATGGCCGCTGCTGGCGCGGTGGCCGCCATCGTGGTGGAGGTGCTGGGCGGCCTGGCCCTGCTGGCCGGCGTGGGCACCCGCGTGGCAGCGGTGGTGCTGGCGGTGTTCACCCTGGCGGCCAGCGTGTTCTTCCATGCCTTCTGGGCGGTGCCGGCCGATCAGGCTTTCGTGCAGCAGCTGATGTTCTTCAAGAACCTGGCCATCGTCGGCGGTCTGCTGGGACTGGCGGCCGCCGGTGCAGGTGGTTGGAGCGTGGAAGGCCGTCGCTGAAGACGGCGGGGCCGTTCAGGCCCCGGCCAGCGGCAGCTGCAGCACCAGCCGGGGAGCCCCATGGGCTGGCCCGGCTTCTCCCGTTTGCCCGGCCAGTGCCAGCACGCCGCCGTGCAGCTGCGCCAGGTGGCGCACGGTGGACAGGCCCAGGTCGTCCGCTTCTGCCGGGCTGACCTGGTCGGCCATCAGAGCCACGGTGGCCACGGTCAGCGCGGGCCCGCCCGGGGCGGTGCCCACATCGATCTGCACCTGCCCCTCCACCGCACGGGCCGACACCCGCAGGGGCACACCCGCGTCGCTGTGCTGGCGGTGCACCTGCATCAGCAGGATGCGCAGGGCCAGTTCCAGCAGGGCCGGCTCCACCTGCACCCGCAGGTCGGCCGGCAGGTCGATCTGCACCGCTCGCGCCTGCGGTCCCTGGCCCAGCTCCTCGCCCAGCCGGGCCAGCGCACGGCCGATGCGCTCGGCCACCGGCGTGGCCTCGGTGGCCAGTTCGCGCAGGTCCTGCCCGCCCACCAGCTGCAGGTCTTCCAGCAGCAGCGACAGGCGCCGCCCGCTGCGCCGCACCGCGTCCAGCCCCTGGCGGGCCGGCACGGCGTCAGGCGGCAGGGCGGTGGCCACGGCGGGCACCGCCTGGTTGATGGCGTCCACCGGCTGGCGCAGGTCCTGCGAGACGGCCTGCAGGAACTTCAGCTGCAGGCTGCGCTTGCCCTCCAGCGCCGCCACGGCGCTGGCGAGTTCGCGGGCCTGGCGGCGCAGTTCGGTGATGTCGCGGTGGCGCTCCACCACACCGATGACCTGGCCGTCGCCGTCGCGGGCCGGGCCGTAGCGCACCTCCATGTGGCGCAGGCCCAGGCCGGGGTACACATGGTCGATCTCGATCTGCACTTCCTCGCCGGCCATGGCTCGGTGGATGGCCGGCCGCAGGTGCTGCCGGTACAGGGTCTGGCCCACCAGGTCGGGCAGCAGCATGCCCATGATCTCGTCGCGCCGCTCCACCCAGTAGAGCTCGAAGGCCGGGTTGACCAGCCGGTAGCGGTGGTCGCGGTCGAGGAAGGCGGCCATTTCGCGGCCCTGGTCCAGCACATGACGGATCACCGCCTCGCTGCGCTGCACCTGATCGACCATCTGCCTTGATTCCTCGCGGCGCAGGGCTTCGTTCTGCATCAGGCTCAGCGTGAGGCCGGCCAGGTGGGTGAGCATGGCCTGCTGGTGCTCGCTCAGGCCGCGTTGCTGGCGGTCCAGCACGCACACCGCGCCCAGGGCATGCCCCTCGGGGGTGACGATGGGCGCACCGGCATAGAAGGTCACCTCGCCCCGGCGCACTTTCTCCAGCTGCGCGAAGCGGCTGTCCTGGGTGGCATCGGACACCACCAGCACCCGGTCGTTGTCGAGCACGGTGTGGCTGCAGAAGGTCTGGTCGCGTGGCGCCTCCACGATGTCCATGCCCAGCCGGGCCTTGACCCACTGGCGGTGCTCGTCGATCAGGGTGATGAGCGCCATGGGCGCACCACAGATGTCGGCCGCCAGCGCCGTGATGTGGTTGAACACCTCCTGCGGCAGTGTGTCCAGAATGCGCATGCGGTGCAGCGTGGCCAGGCGGTCGGCCTCGTTGGCGGGCAGCGGGCAGGAGGGTGAAGGCTGGGTCATCGGGGGGTCGGAATTGTGGCGGGGCAGCCTCTGCGTACACTTCGCCAACCCCGCGCCTGTCATGACCCCACAAGAATACGTCCAGCAAAAGGCCGCTGCATCGGGCAGCAGTTTTTATTACGCTTTTCTCTTTCTGCCGCCGGTGCGGCGCGCGGCCATCACCGCGTTCTATGCCTTCTGCCGCGAGGTCGACGATGTGGTCGACGAGGTGACCGACCCCGGCGTGGCCCAGACCAAGCTGGCCTGGTGGCGGCGCGAGGTGGCCCAGGCCTATGCCGGCAGCCCCAGCCATCCGGTGATGCAGGCGCTCATGCCGCTGGCGGCCGAGCACGGCATCGAGGCACGCCACCTCGATGCGGTGATCGAGGGCTGCCAGATGGACCTCGAGCAGAACCGCTACCTGGACTTCGCCAACCTGCAGCGCTACTGCCACCTGGTGGCCGGCGTGGTGGGCGAGGTGGCCGCGCGCATCTTCGGCCAGACGCAGGACGGCACCACCGCCTACGCCCACCGGCTGGGCCTGGCCTTTCAGCTGACCAACATCGTGCGCGACGTGGGCGAGGACGCCACGCGCGGCCGCATCTACCTGCCCATCGAGGAACTGCAGCGCTTCGACGTGAAGGCCCACGAGCTGCTGCGCCGGGGCCCGGCCCCCGGGGCCGATGCCGCCGATTTCCAGCGCCGCTTCCGCGCCCTCATGGCCTTCCAGTGCGAACGCGCCCTGGCCACCTATGCCGATGCACTGGCCCTGCTGCCGGCGGCCGACCGGCGCACCCAGAAGCCCGGCCTGATGATGGCCAGCATCTACCGCACCCTGCTGCACGAGATCGCCGACGACCCGATGCTGGTGCTGCACCAGCGGGTGAGCCTGACGCCGCTGCGCAAGTTCTGGCTGGCCTGGAAGGTCCAGGCATTGGGCCGCCTGTGAACGCAGCCCCGCACACGCCTGCGCAGGGACACGGCCCGTCGGTGGCGGTGGTGGGCGCGGGCTGGGCCGGGCTGGCCGCAGCGGTGACCGCCGCTGCCGGCGGCGCGCGGGTCACCGTGTTCGAGGCCACCCGTGAACCCGGTGGCCGCGCCCGCGCCCTCGACGTGAGCGGCCCCGCCGGACCGCTGCGGCTGGACAACGGCCAGCACATCCTGATCGGCGCCTACACCACCACCCTGAAGCTGATGCAGCAGGTGGGGCTGCACCCGCGCCGCGAACTGCTGGCCCTGCCCCTGGGCATGCCGCATGCCGACGGCACCGGCCTGACGACCCCTGCCTGGGCCGCCGGCTGGCCGGCGCCGGCCGCGCTGCTGGCCGCCGTGCTGTTGGGCACCCGCGGCTGGACCTGGGCTGACCGGCTGGGCCTGCTGCGCACCTCGCTGCGCTGGCAGCGCCAGGGCTTTGCCTGCGCCCCCCACCTGAGCGTGGCCGATGTGTCGGCCGGCCTGCCGGCGCGGGCCATGGACGAGCTGATCGAGCCGCTGTGCGTGTCGGCCCTGAACGTGCCGCCCGAGCAGGCCAGCGCAGCCGTGTTCCTGCGGGTGCTGCGCGACGCCCTGTTCGGCCTCGGCCATGGCGGCTGGGCCGCCTCGCAGCTGCTGTTGCCGCGCACCGACCTGGGGGCGCTGTGGCCCGAGGCGGCGCTGCGCTGGCTGGGCACCTCAGCCCCGGTGCCGGCACTGGTGCAGCCGGGGTGCCGGGTGCAGTCGCTGCATCGGGTGCAGCCGCATGCCGAGGGCTGGTCGCTCACGGTGGCCACCCCGGACGGCAGCCGCACCGACGTGTTCGACCGGGTGATCTGGGCCACCCAGCCCACGGTGGCGGCCGCAGCACTGGCCGAGGTGAACCCGGGCTGGGCCACCACCTGCGGGCATCTGCAGCACACCGCCATCACCACGGTGTACCTGCACGCCGCCGGCCAGCGTCTGCCCTCACCCATGCTGGCGCTGCGAAGCACCCCGGCGCAGTTCGTGTTCGACCGGGGCTGGCTGCGGCCGGACGATGAACAGGCTCAGGGCGTGCTGGCCTTCGTGATCAGCGCCAGCCAGGGCGAGCGCGACGCCCTGCAGCAGGCGGTGCTGCACCAGGCGCGCGACGAACTAGGTCTGCCGGCGGGTGCACTGCGGCCCCTGCAGACGGTGACCGAGAAACGCGCCACCTTTGCCTGCACGCCGGGCGTGCAGCGGCCCGGCATGGCGGTGGCACCGGGCCTGTGGGCGGCCGGCGACTACACCGAAGGCCCCTACCCCGCCACGCTGGAGGCGGCGGTGCGCAGCGGTGTGGCTGCTGCGCAGGCGGCCCTGGGTCGCTGAATCAGGCCATGCCGCGTGCCTGGGCAAACGCCGGGCGCGCCACGCACCGGCCCAGCCATTCGGCCGTGACTGGGTGGGCCTGCATCAGCGGGCCCGACATGCGCGCCCAGCCCAGCACGGTGGCCACCAGCAGATCGGCCACGGTGAAGCGGTCGGCCGCCAGGAAGGCGTGACCTCGGGCCTTGGCAGCGGTCAGTTCGGCCTCGATCACACGGAAGGGCACCGCCAGCCGGCGCTCGGCCGCATCGGCCAGTTCGGGCTTGCGCTGATCGGCCGGCATGACCATGCGGTGCATCAGCACGGTGAGCGCGTCGGCCTCGGCCTCGCTGGCGGCCCAGAACGACCAGCGCAGCGCCTGGGCGTCTTCAAACGGCGTGGCGGGTGCAATGCTCACGCCATCGGCCTGGCCGTGGTGGCGCGCGATGTACAGCGCACAGGCCATGCTTTCCCACACCACCACCCGGCCCTCGGGACGCTCGTCCACCACGGCCGGAATGTGGCCGTTGGGGTTGATGGCCAGGTACTCCGGCGTGCGGGTGGCGCCACCGGCATACGGGGTGGGCACGTGCTGGAAAGGCACGCCCAGCTCCAGGGCGGTCCAGAGGGGGCGGGATGCGCGCGAGGCGCCGATGCCGTAGATGGTGAGGCTCATGGTGAACAGGGGTTGGGTCGGGGAAGAAAGCGGATTCAGGCCAGCAGCCGGCACAGGCTGAGCAGGTCGGGCACGGTCACGTGCGGCGCGGGGGCGTCGGCCGGCCACGTGTGATCATGCCGGTTCACCCAGGCCACCTGCAGGCCGGCGCGCAATCCACCCACGCCGTCGAGGTGGATGTCGTCGCCCACATGCAGGATGTGCTGCGGCTTTGCGCCGGCGGCCTGGGCACCGGCATGGAAGATGCGCTCGTCGGGCTTGCCCACACCGAACTCGCGGGCGCTCAGCGCCGCCCGGAAATGCCGGCCCAGGCCCACCCGGTGCACGTCGGCGTTGCCGTTGGACAGGGCCACCACCGGGTAGCGCGCTGCGAGCCATTCGAGTGCCGGCAGGGCGTCGTCGAACAGCTCGACGCGCTGGCGCTCGGCAAAGAACACCTCGAAGGCCGGCTCGGCCAGGGCCGGGTTGTCGCCGGCCCGCTCCAGCACCAGGCGGATGGATTCGCGGCGCAGGGCGCTCAGGTCGTGGTGCAGGTCGGGGCGGGTGGTCTGGATGTGGTTGCGCACCTCGCGCAGCGCGGCGGGCGAACCCGCCAGGGCGGCGGCGGCCGGGGCGTGTTCGGCCAGCCAGGCCGCCAGCACCCGCTCGGCCCGTTCGATGGTGGGCCAGATGGGCCACAGGGTGTCGTCCAGGTCGATGGTGATGCCCCGCACCCGCCCGGGATCGAAGGCGGCCGGGGAGCGGATTTCGGGGGTATTCATGGCTGCGGGAGAATAGCGCATGTCCTTTTCTGCCGAACCCCCGTATTCCCATGGCCAGGAACCCCGCACGGCGGTCCTGCTGTGCAACCTGGGCACCCCCGACGAACCCACCGCGCCCGCCCTGCGCCGCTACCTCGCCGAGTTCCTGGGCGACCCCCGGGTGGTGGAGATTCCCCGGCTGGTCTGGATGGCCATCCTGCACGGCATCATCCTGCGGGTGCGGCCGGCCAAGTCGGCCGCCAAGTACGCCGGCATCTGGACCACCGAAGGCTCGCCGCTGAAGGTCTGGACCGAGCGCCAGGCCACCGAGCTGGACCTGGCCCTGCAGCAGCGCGGCCACCACGTGACGGTGCGCTACGCCATGCGCTACGGCAACCCGTCCATGGCCTCGGTGCTGGACGAGCTCAAGGCCAGCGGCGTGACCCGGGTGCTGGTGCTGCCGGCCTACCCGCAGTACAGCGGCACCACCACCGCCAGCGTCATCGACGCGGCCATGCAGTGGGCCGGCAAGGTGCGCAACCTGCCCGAGTTCCGCTTCATCAACCGCTACCACGACCACCCCGGCTACATCGAGGCGCTGGCCCACACCATCCGCGCGCACTGGGCGGCCAACGGCCGGGGCGACCACCTGGTCATGAGCTTTCACGGCGTGCCCGAGCGCACCCTGCACCTGGGCGACCCCTACCACTGCGAATGCCACAAGACGGCCCGCCTGGTGGCCCAGGCGCTGGACATTCCGCGCGATCAGGTGACCGTGACCTTCCAGTCCCGCTTCGGCAAGGCCAAATGGCTGGAGCCCTACACCGAGCCCACCCTGATCAAGATGGCCGGCGAAGGCCTGAAGAAGGTGGACCTGGTCTGCCCCGGCTTCACCAGCGACTGTCTGGAGACGCTGGAAGAGATCAACATGGAAGCCCGCGAGGCCTTCCTGCATGCCGGCGGCGAGGCCTTCAGCTACATCCCCTGCCTGAATGCCGACCGCGTGTGGCTGCAGGCGCTCACCGACATCACCGAGCAGCACCTGCAGGGCTGGCCCACCCGCAGCCCGGCCCTGCCGCAGGACCTGCAGGCCGCTCGCGAGCGCGCCCTGGCGCTGGGCGCCACCAACTGAGCATCACATCGACCGCATGAAGCGTCCCGCCGAAGAGGCTTCCAGCACCCGCTACCGCCTGGACAAGTGGCTCTGGGCCGCCCGCTTCTACAAGACGCGCGCCCTGAGCATCGAGGCCATCGATCGCGGCCGGGTGCAGGTCAACGGCCAGCCGGCCAAGCCCTCGCGCGAGGTGCGCTGCGGCGACACCATCGTGCTGCGTGCCGGCTTCGACGACCGCACGGTGCAGGTGCTGGCGCTCAGCGATGTGCGCGGATCGGCCACGGTGGCCGCCCTGCTCTACCGCGAGACCGATGAATCCATCGCCCGGCGCGCCGCGGCGGCCGAGCAGCGGCGGCTGGCGCCCGAACCGGCACTGGCCCAGACCCAGGGCCGCCCCACCAAGCGCGACCGTCGCCAGCTCGGCGACTGGGGCTCGCGCTGGAGCGCCTCGGTCGACAGCTGACCCGCCGGTGGCTCAGCGCCGCCAGCCCAGCCACACCACGGTGGCCACCACCATCAGCCCGCCGAGCACCTGCACCGGTGCGATGGCCTGACCCAGCAGCGCCCAGGCCAGCACCAGCGCAAAGATGGGCTCCACATTCATGATGGCCGAGTTGCCCACCACGCCCAGGCGCGGCAGCACGGTGAACATGAGCGTGAACGCGCTGCCGTACAGCGTGACCAGCGCCGCCAGCCCCCACCAGCCGGGCGCCGCCTGCGGCCAGTTCGGCCCGCCCTGTGCAGCCACCGCCAGCGAGGCCAGCAGCGCCACCATGCCCAGCGTGGCGGCGCTGCGCAGGCGGCCATCCAGCCCGGCGGTGCCGTGCTGGGTGAGCACCAGCGCCAGCCCGAAGGTGGCCGCTGCGGTGAAGGCAAATGCCACACCGGCTCCGATGCGTGCCCAGTGGGCCGCCGCCGCCAGCCCCGACGCAGCACCCGACACGTCCAGCGCCAGCGCCAGCCCGAGCAGCATCACCGGCATGGCCTGCAGCAACCGGGGCGGCGTGCGCTCGCCATACACCAGCCGCGCCCACAGGGCGGTCCACAAGGGGTAGGTGTTGAAGGCCAGCAAGGCCAGGGCCACCGGCATGCGGGCCACGGCGGCATACAGGCACAGGCTCTGCACCGCGATCAGCAGGCCGATGCGGGGCAGCATGCGGCGCTGCCCGGGGGTCATGTCCCAGCGCACGCCCTGCACCCGCAGCAGGAGCACCAGCGCCAGCGTGGCGACACCGCTGCGGCAAAGCACGGCGGTGGCCACGTCCAGGCCGTTGTCGAAGGCCAGACGGGCGCCCACATGGTTGGCGCCCATCATGCAGGCGATGAGCAGCAGGGTGAAGAAGGCGGTGCGCGAGAGCTGGGTCACCGCGCGGTTGTAACGCGGGCCAGACCACCCGCCAGACGCCCAGGCGTCAGGCCGTGGCCGTGGCGGGGGCCTGGCGAGGCTGGTCGGCCAGCGCCTGCGCCACGTCGGCCGCCAGTGCGCGGGCCAGCCGTGCGGCGCGCTGGGCCTGCGGACACTCCACCATCACGCGCACCACCGGTTCGGTGCCGGAGGCCCGCAACAGCACGCGGCCTTCGCCCTTGAGGGTGCGTTCGGCATGCTGCACGCAGCGGCGGGTGCTCTCGGTGGTCCAGCGTTTGCCGGCCGGCAGCGGCACGCTGATGAGGCATTGCGCGTGCAGGCTCAGGCCTTCGCACAGCTGGCCCAGGTCGCGGCGCCAGCGGCGCATGGCGCCCAGCACCTGCAGGGCCGCGATGATGCCGTCGCCGGTGGTGTGGCGGTTCAGGCACAGGATATGGCCCGAGGTCTCGCCGCCCAGGTGCCAGCCGCGCTGGTGCAGCAGCTGCAGCACATGGCGGTCGCCCACGTCGGCGCGGGCAAAGCCCATGCCCTGGGCCAGCAGCGCCTGCTCCAGCCCGAAGTTGCTCATGACCGTGCCCACCACGCCGTCGCAGCGGTCCTGCCGGCGCCGGGCGTCCAGCGCCAGCAGGTAGAGCAGCTGGTCGCCGTCGAAGAGGCGGCCGGTGGCGTCGGCCATGACCAGGCGGTCGCCATCCCCGTCCAGCGCAATGCCGACATCGGCATGGTGGTGGCAGACCGCGTCGGCCAGGTGTTGCGGGCAGGTGGCGCCCACCCCTTCGTTGATGTTGATGCCGGTGGGCGCGCTGCCCACCGCCACCACCTGGGCGCCCAGGCGTTCGAAGACCTCGGTGGCCACCTCATGGCAGGCGCCATGGGCCGCGTCGATGACGATGCGCAGGCCCTGCAGCCCCACGGCGGGCGGCAGGCTGCGCTGGCAGAAGTCCACATACAGCCCGGCCGCCGACGGCAGGCGCCAGCCCTGCCCGAGCTGGCGCGACGGCACGCAGGCCTGCGGCTGCGCCATGCGCTGCTCGATGGCGGCTTCCATGGCGTCGTCGAGCTTGTCGCCACGGCCGCCGAACAGCTTGATGCCGTTGTCCTCGAACAGGTTGTGCGAGGCGCTCACCACCACACCGGCCTGAAAGCCGCGCAGGCGGGTGATGTAGGCCACGCCGGGCGTGGGCAGCACACCGCACAGCACGGTGTCCACCCCGGCAGCGGCAAAGCCGGCCTGCAGGGCCGCCTCGAGCATGCTGCCGGAGATGCGGGTGTCGCTGCCCACCACCACCGCCGGGCGATCGCCACTGACGCCGGGGCTGCCACGGGTGCTGCCCTGCTCGACCAGGATCGAGCCGAAGGCCTGAGCCAGCTGCATGACCGTCTCGGGGGTCATGGGAGGGGTGCCGACCCGGGCGCGCACGCCATCGGTGCCGAAGATGCGGAGCTGCTGCATGGGATGTCCTTGGTGGGCGGGGGGGAAGCGAAGGCTAGAAAGACCGCCGACGGGGGTCTGTGCGCTGCCGAACGCACCGGCCGGGGCTGCCCGCCGCGTCTGCGCTCTGTGCGCTGGCATACAGACCGACCCACAACGGCTCCAGAGAATCGCGGCTCCCCGACCGGAGAACCACCGTGACATCGCCACCCGCCTTCCTGCAGACCGCCCTGACCGACTCGCCGCTGGGGGGCCAGCCGCTGGCCAGTGCCGCCGCCATGACGATGACCGGCTCCTGGGCCGAACGCCCGCTGCTGCTGGCACTCGCCCTGGTGCTGGGCGCCATCGTGCTGGTCATGACGACCTATGGCGTGCGGCATGTGGTGTTCACCCTCAGCCGGCTGTTCGGCGGCCAGCGCTACCCGTACCAGGGCATGCGGGCGGCAAACTGGCCGCAGATCACGGTGTTCATTGCGGCCCACAACGAGGAGAAGGTGATCGCCGGCTGCCTGGAGGCGCTGCTGCACTCCGACTACCCGGCCGAGCGCATCCGCATCGTGCCGGTGAACGACCGCTCCCAGGATGGCACCCGGGCCATCATCGACGCATATGTGCAGCGCCACCCGGGGCGCATCGTGCCGTTCCACCGCACGGGCGGCAAGCCAGGCAAGGCCGCCGCGCTGAAAGAGGCCATGGCCCTGGCCGAGGGCGACATCGCCATCATCTTCGACGCCGACTACACGCCCGGCCCGGGCCTGCTGCGCCAGCTGGCCGCGCCCTTCTTCGACCCCGAGGTGGGGGCCGTCATGGGACGGGTGGTACCGGTCAATGCCGGCACCAACCTGCTGACCCGCCTGCTCGACCTCGAGCGTTCGGCCGGCTACCAGGTGGACCAGCAGGCCCGCATGAACCTGCGCGCCGTGCCCCAGTACGGCGGCACCGTGGGCGGGGTGCGGCTCTCGGCGGTGGCCGCTGTGGGCGGCTGGCACGACGACACGCTGGCCGAGGACACCGACATCACCTTCCGACTGCTCATCAACGGGTGGAAGACCATCTACAACAACCGCGCCGAGTGCTACGAGGAAGTGCCCGAGGAGTGGGCGGTGCGCATGCGCCAGGTGCGGCGCTGGGCCAAGGGCCACAACCAGGTGCTGTTCCGCTACTGGCGCGCGCTGCTGACCAGCCGCCATGTGACGCTGCGCGAGCGCATCGACGGCCTGCTGCTGCTGCAGGTGTTCCTGATGCCGCCGCTGCTGCTGGTGGGCTGGCTGCTGGCGCTGGCGCTGTACTACCTGAACGCGGGTTCGCTGGTGGCGGTGTTCATACCGCTGATGGCACTGGTGGCCTACGGGGCGCTGGGCAACTTCGCGGCGTTCCTGGAGATCGTCATGGCGGTCCTGATCGACGGCCACCGCCGCCGCATCCGGCTGCTGCCGATCAACCTGCTGTGCTTCTTTGCCAGCCTGTTCGCCATCTCGCAGGCGCTGCTGGAGTCGGTGGTGGACCGGCTGCTGCACCGCGAGCTGGTGTGGCACAAGACCCTGCGTTACAGGACGGGTGCCGAGGGCACGTCGGCCACTGCGGTCCTGCCATGACCTACGCCCCGACCCTGACGCTGCTGCTGTTCCTGCTGGTGTGCAGCGCGCTGCTGGTCGGCCCGTTCGTGCCCGCCTGGCGGGAATGGCAGCACCCCACCGACCGGCAGGCCCTGCGCCCGGCAGCCGCCGCCGACCCGCCGCCCGACATCCGTTCGGACCGGTTGGTGGCGCTGGCGCACAACGCGTGTTTCCGGGGCGTCGAAGCCCCGGTGATCGTGTTCGGCCGCCAACGTGCCGCACCCTCCGTGTCGGCCGGCCGACCCCTGCCGCTGCACGACCACCCACTGACCCCGCACGCGCCGCTGCCGGGTGCGCAAGCCTGGGGCGATGGTGGCTGGCGGGTGGAAGGCGACTGCAACCTGCAAGGCCACCGCCATTGGCAGGGCTCGCTGGTGGTCACCGGCGTGCTGTCGGTGGGTGCGGGCGCATGGGTGCAGGGCGACGTCAAGGCGCACCAGGGCATCGTCATCGGCATGGGCGCGGTGATGGACGGCAGCGTGATCTCCGACCAGGGCATCCGCGTGTTCAGCGATGCCGTGATCGGCGGCCCGGTGCTGGCCGAGTCGCTGCTGCAGCTCGGCAGCGGCGTGCGGCTGGGCAGCCCGCAGGCACCCACCAGCGTGAGCGCCGGCCACATGCTGATGGACGACGGCGTGGTGGTGCACGGCAGCGTGCAGGCCGCACAGGCCGGCCTGGTGCGGAGGGCGTCATGGGCATGACCCGCCTGTTCGACCTGCTGGGTCTGCTGACCGTGCTGGGCATGGGGGCGCCGGCGCAGGCTGCGGCCCTCACGCTGCCCGGCTTCGCCGATGCGTCCGGCGCCATCGCGGTGCAGCACCAGGGCGGCACGGTCGATCCGTACTTCACGCTGCAGGCCCTGCTGCTGGCCCGTCAGCACGGTCTGGACACCCGGGCCTACGACGTGCCGTGGGCCCGCTGGCTGCTGGAGCGCCAGAAACCCGACGCCACCTTCGACCGCTTCTGCCGCACCGGCCCCACCTGGACCGCCTGCAAGACCGCCGATGCCGACGACGCGCTGCTGGCGCTGTGGATGCGCTTCATCGACAGCCTGCCGCCCGCCGTGCGGCAGGAGCCGGCCTTCGTGCGCAGCCAGGCCGCCGCGGCCGCCACGCTGGAGCGGCTGGTGAGCCCGCCCACCGGGGTGTACCTGGTCTCGCCGGTGTACATGCACGGCCTGTTCATGGACAACCTGGAGGTCTGGACCTACAAGCCCGCCCATGCCGCCGCGCAGAACCCGCGGCGCCCGTCGTTCGGGGCATCGATCCAGCAGGTGTTCTGGGACGAGGCGCAGCAGCGCTACCACGTCTCGACCCAGCCCGAACAGAAGAACGAGGTGCCCCGCTTCTACCCCGACGCGGTGGCGCAGATCTTTCCGCACACGGTGGACTTCCCGCACATCCCGGGCGGGCCGCGCCTGCACTACCGGCGCTGGATGCACCAGCACCGCGCCGAATGGCTGCGCCAGGTCGAGACCGATTTCGCCTGGGGACTCATTGCCACCGTGGCGCTGCGCCAGGGCGATCTGGTGTCGGTGCGCTGCTGGCAGCACAAGGCCCTGCCGGCACGGCACAGCCCGCACTGGACCGTGACCGACGAAGTGGTGCAGCAGATCCTGCAGGCCCGCGACATCCAGCCCCTACCCCCCGAGAAGCACTGCCAATGACCACCTACCTCGCCTGCATGGGCACCCGCCCCGAGATCATCAAGATGGCGTCGCTGCACCGCGTGTTCAAGGCGCGCGGCGACCGCATCCAGGTGCTGCACACGGGCCAGCACGAGGCCATGGCCCATGTGCTCTACCGCTTCTTCGACATGGGGCCCGACCTGCAGATCCAGCTGCAGCGCAGCTCGCCCCGGCTGGGCAACCTGACCGCCGACCTGCTGGACAACGTGGACCGCGTGATCGGTCAGGTCCGCCCCGACGTGGTGCTGGTGCAGGGCGACACCAGCTCGGCGCTGGCCGGCGCCATGGCCGGCTACTACAACGACCGCCCGGTGGCCCACATCGAGGCCGGGCTGCGCACCGGCGAGCGCGAACCTTTCCCGGAAGAAAAGAACCGCGAGCTCATCGGCCGGCTGGCGCACTGGCACTTTCCGCCCACCGAACAGTCGCGCGACAACCTGCTGCGCGAGGGCGTGCCGCCGCAGCAGGTGCACCTGGTGGGCAACACCGTGATCGACACCGCGTTGTGGGTGCGCGAGCACATGAACGGCGACGCCGTGGCCGCCCTGCCGCTGCCGGTCTGCCGGTTCCTGGCCGAACACGGAGCTGCGCGGCTGTTGCTGGTCACGGCCCACCGGCGCGAGAACTGGGGCGAGCCCATCCGACAGATCGCGGCCGCCGTGGGCGAACTGCTGCGGCGCCACCCGGACCTGATCGTGGTCTGGCCGATCCACCCCAACCCGGCCGTGCGCTGCGATGTGGAGGCCGTGTTCGCCCAGCTGCCGCCCGACACCCGCGCCCGCGCCTGCCTGACCGAGCCGCTGGACTACCCCGGCCTGATCACGGTGCTGGCGCGCTGCCACTTCACCCTGACCGATTCGGGCGGCATCCAGGAAGAGGCCTCGGCCCTGGGGCGGCCGGTGCTGATCGCCCGCGACAGCACCGAGCGTCAGGAGCTGGTGCAGGCCGGTGGCGCGTGCCTGGTGGGCACCGACACCAGGCGCATCGTGCGGGCCGCCGACGAGCTGCTGGACGACCCGGTGCGCTACCGGGCCATGCAGCTCAGCACCAGCCCCTTCGGGGACGGCCATTCGGCCGAACGCATTGCCGACATCCTGGCCCAGCCGGCCTGAGCACCGAGACACCTCATGCACCCCCTGATCCATTCATCCCTGCCGGCCACCAGCGCGCTGGTCATCGCGACCGGTCTGGCCCTGTCCGCGCCGGCAGCGCACGCCCAGCTCTCGCCGCTGGAGCCCTCCCTGGCCTCACCCCAGCCCCCGCTGCTGCCGGCCCCTGAAGCCGCGCAGGATCCTGATGCACGCCCGACCGAACTGCTGCTCTACACCAGCGCCCAGCGCCTGAGCGGTGGCCTGGGCGACTGGAGCGAGGTGGGTCTGCGCGGCTCGCACACCGCTGGCGCCCACGTGCTGCAAGGCGAGCTGGCCACCATGAAACGCTTTGGCGAGTCGGGCCGCTACATCGGCATCGGCGACACGTATTCCTTCGATGCCGACTGGTTCGGCAGCCTGTCGGTGGGTGCGGGGGACGGTGCGTCCTACCTGCCCGACTTCCGGGTGGACGCCTTCATCCACCGCAAGCTGCTGGAGCAGCGCAACCTGATCGCCAGCCTGGGTGCCGGCCACTACCGTGCGCCCGACGGGCACACCGACCGCAGCCTGAGCATCGGGGGCACGTACTACTTCAGTGGCCCGTGGATCGTGCAGGGCGAGGTGCGCCTGAACCGCAGCAACCCGGGTCGGGTGGACACGCAGCAGCAGTTCCTGGCCCTGACCTGGGGACGCGACCAGCAGACCCAGGTCACAGCCCGCCACGCCTGGGGCGGCGAGGGCTACCAGACCATCGGCAGTGGAGCGGCGCTGACCAACTTCAAGAGCCACCAGACCAGCCTGAACCTGCGCCACTGGCTGGGTGCCGGCTGGGGCGTGGTGGCGGGCGTGGAGCGCTACAGCAACCCGTTCTACCGCCGCCGGGGCGCCACGCTGGCGCTGTTCTGGGAACTGCCATGAGCCCGGCCAGCCCGCTGCAGATCGAGCCCGCGCAGCGCGATGCCCTGCGCCATGCCGAGCAACGCCTGGCCGATGCCGGCACAGCCCAGGGCCAGCCGGCACCGGCCAGCGGGCTGCACCTGACGCCGCGCCTGCTGCTGGAGCTGCTGCTGATTGCGGTGCTGCCCTGCGCACTGCTGCTGGCCCTGCGCAACCCGCTGATGGCCTGGTGGCACCAGGTGATGCTGTGGTGGAGCGAACGCCTGGCCCTGCCGCTGGCGCTGGTGCGCACCGGCGACGCCGCCAGCCTGGAATGGGAGGTGAGCTATGCGGGTGCCCTGGTGCCCGGGCCCATCACCGGCGTGCTGACCGCCGCCGGGGTGATTGCCGGCTTTGCCGCCACCTGGTGGATGAGCGACCGCCAGATCCCCCTGAAGTACCTAGTGCGCACCCTGTGCGTGGTGCAGGGCAGCGCACTGCTGTTCTTCATGTTCGCGCCCGACCGCTTCCCCTACACCATGACCGGGCATCTGGCGGCCATGCTCAATGCCGGCTACTACCTCATGCTGGCCATGCCGCTGCTGCTGGCGCTGGGCTGGGGCGTGCTGCGCCTGCCGCTGCACCAGAAGCTGACCTTTCCGGCGCTGATGGTGGCGTACTTCGCCGTCATGCTGCCGCACAAGGCGCTGCTGCACGCCGTGGTGGTGCAGCACTTCTCGGCTCTTTTCATGCCGCTGCTCTACCTGTGCTTCGGCGCGGTGATGGACCTGATGGTGTTCGTGGCCCTGTACTCGTGGCTGGTCAGCCGGGCGCCGGTTCAGGCCCTGGGTGCCGGCGGGAGGGCCTGATGCGCTGGCTCGCCGCGCTGTCGCCCCGCACGCGGGTGCTGCTGGTGGCGCTGCTGCTGCTGGCGCTGGTGACCGCGCTGTACTCGCGCTCACGCACCGCAGACCCGTCCATCGTGCTGCTCATTCCCGATGAGGCGGCGCTGGACCTGCCGGTCACGCAGGCCTGGCTGGACGCGGCCCGCGAGGAAGGGCTGTCGGTCATGCCCATGACCGACGACGCCTTCCTGCGCTACGGCGGTGACCGCCAGCGGATTGCCGGCGTCATCCTGCCCGACACGGTGCACCCGCAGGCCTCCGAGATGCTGATCAACCAGCTCTACCGCCATGTGGAGGCCGGCGGACACCTGTTCATGGCCTTCGATGCGGCGCTGCTGGACAGCCAGAACGGCCGCTACGCGGGCGACCAGTCGCGGCTCTCGGCCCTGGCCGGCGTGCGCTACGCCATGTACGCCGAACTCAAGGACCGCACCATGGCGCTGGGGCGTGTGTATGGCAGCCGCGAGAGCGAAGAGCTGCTGGGACTGCAGCCGGGCAAGATGGACTTCAAGAGCTCCGCCCGGCTGCCGCTGGGCGAGCTGACCACCTACGGATACGAGCACCTGGAGCACGGCCACTTCCGCACCGCCGCACCTACCGACTCCACGACCGGAGCACGCGCGCTGCTGGTGTCCGACCGCGACGACGTGCTGGTTTCCACCCACCGCCATGGCCAGGGCTCGGTGCTGCTGGCCAACCTGGCGCTGGGCTACCTCAAGACCCGCACCGACGGCTACCTGCTGCACCGCCTGCTGGGCCACTTTGCCGACACCATGCTGCAGCAGCCCCGGCTGATGGCCGCACCCCACGGCGTGGGCGGCCTGGTGCTGAACCTGCATGTGGACTCGAATGCCGCGCAGACCCCGCTGAAGCTGCTGGAGGACAACGGCTGGTTCCGCCAGGGGCCGTTCTCGCTGCACGTGACCGCCGGGCCGGATGCCGAACGCGAGGGCGACGGCCTGGGCCTGGGGGTGGACCACAACCCGGCAATGGCCGCCTTCCTGCGCCGCATGGTGCAGGCCGGACACGAGGTGGGCAACCACGGGGGCTGGAACCACAACCTGTTCGGCAAACAGGCCGACGAGACCAACCGCGAACGCTTCGAACCCTTCCTGTCCCTGAACCAGGCCAGCATGCACACGGCCACCGGCGTGGTGCCGCGCAGCTACTCGGCCCCCATGGGCAACCAGCCGCAATGGGCCACCGAATGGCTGCAGCGTGAGGGATTCAAGGGCTACTACTTCACCGGGGACAACGGGCTGGGGCCCACCCGCTCGTATCAGAAAGGCGAGCGCGCACCGAATTCCGACCTGTGGGCCTTCCCGGTGTCGAGCTACCACCGGATCGCCACCTTCGAAGAGCTGGAAGACGCCGAGCCCGAGGTGACGCCGCACGACATGACCGTCTACCTCACCGAGCTGTCCCGCTTCGTGGCCGACCAGCACCTGGTGCGCCTGTTCTACTTTCACCCGCCGGCTGCGGTGCAGCACCTGGCCAGCATCGATGCGTTGATGGCCGAGTCGGCACGGCTGGCGCGGGACGGGCGTTTTCGCTGGTACACCATGGAAGCGCTCGCCGACTTCATGAGCCGGCGCGAACAGGCGCGGTGGCAGCCGCTGCCCCCGGACGATGGCGTGGGCGGCTTTTCGGCCAGCAGCACCGCCAGCCTGGAAGGACTCAGCTGGAAAGTGCCGGCCAGCGGTCACGGCGCGCCCCAGGTGATGCAGGGCAACGGCACGGTGCGACGCGAAGGCGCCCACTGGATCGTGAGTGCCGGATCGGGGGCTGCCTTGAGGGTGCATTGGAAGATACATTGAGGGGTAGCGCAAACCCGCCCACCGTCGCTTGAACGACGCCGTCTCGATACCTTCCGAGGAGTTCCCCATGGCCATCGCGCCTGATCGACTGGCCAACGACCTGCTGGCCTCGATGCCCGCTGCCGAATGGTCCCGCATTGCGCCACATCTCGAAGCCACGGAACTGCCGCTGGGCAAGGTGCTGTACGAATCGGGCGGCACCATGAGCCATGTCTACTTTCCGTCCACGGCCATCATCTCGCTGCTCTATGTGATGGAGGACGGCGCCTCGGCCGAAATCGCGGTGGTCGGCCACGAGGGTGTGGTGGGCATCTCGCTGTTCATGGGTGGCGAGACCACGCCCAGCCGTGCGGTGGTGCAGAGCGCCGGCAGCGGCTGGCGGCTCAGCGCCCAGCGCATCAAGCAGGAGTTCAACCAGTCGGCACCGGTGATGCACCTGCTGCTGCGCTACACCCAGGCGCTCATCACCCAGATGGCGCAGACCGCCGTGTGCAACCGCCACCATTCGCTGGACCAGCAGTTGTGCCGCTGGCTGCTGCTGAGCCTGGACCGCCTGAGCGGCAACGAAGTGGTCATGACGCAGGAGCTGATCGCCAACATGCTGGGCGTGCGCCGCGAAGGCGTGACCGAAGCTGCCCTCAAGCTGCAGCGCATGGGCCTGATCAGCTATGCGCGTGGCCACATCACCGTGCTCGACCGTCCCGCCCTGGAAGCGCGGGTCTGCGAGTGCTATTCGGTGGTGAAGAAGGAATACGACCGCCTGCTGCCGCACCGCGTGGCGCACTGAGCAGCAGGGTCGGCGGTCAGGCCGGAGGGGTCGGTGTCGGTCCTGTATTGCCCGGCGGCGATGCCGCCGTAATGGAAGCCGGGCTGTTGCGCCTTGGCGGGCGCCACGGCCAGGAGGCCGAGGCTGGCCAGCCCCAGCAGACGGTGAGCGGTGGTGAATGTCATGGGTGGTTTCCTTCCGGTGCAAAGTGCACTTCGCGCGGGATGCGCCCGCCCTTTGTAGAAGGCCGGCGACCGCGCGTCGGTGCGATGCCGGACATGGGCGCGGCGGGCCGCCATCGGTGCGTTGCCACACGGTCATGTGCGGTGGCGCACCGCACACTGGCGCGGCACCGGTTGCACCGACCGTTCACCGAAAGCCCCGTGCATGCCACCCACCGACAACCTGCTGATACGCCAGCTGCCACGGCGCGTGCGCCAGGCGCTGCTGGCCCGCTGCCAGCCCTTCGTGCTGGCACCGTCGGCCGAGCTGGGCCAGCCCGGCCAGCCGCTGCGCCATGCCCACTTCCTGAGCGAAGGATTCGTCTCGCTGGTGATCGACATGCACGGCTACCCCTCGCTGCAGGTGGGCATGGTGGGCCGCGACGACATGCTGGGCGCCGAGCTGCTGCTGGGCCTGGGCAAGGCACCGTGGCGCGCGGTGGTGCAGGGGCCGGGGCTGAGCTGGCGCATCGGTGCGCAGGCCCTGCGGCAGGAATGCGCCCTGCACCCGTCGCTGCTGCGGCTGGTGCAGGCCAGCGTGCTGCTGCACCTGCAGCAACAGACCCTGACCGCCGCCTGCGAGCGTTTCCATCAACTGAGCGAGCGCCTGGCCCGCTGGCTGCTGGTGTGCCAGGACGCCGCCCACAGCAACCGCTTTCATGTCACCCAGGAGTGCATGGCCCTGATGCTGGGTGTGCGCCGGGTGGGTGTGACGGTGGCCGCCAGCGAGTTCCAGCATGGCGGGCTGATCCGCTACCACCGGGGCGAACTCTCGGTGCTGGACCGCGATGCCCTGGTGGCCCGCGCCTGCAGCTGCTATGCCGCCGACCGCCGGCTGCGGCAGGCCATGGCCCGGGGTTGAACCGGGGCGTCAGGGCGCATCGGTGGAGAGCGACTCCAGGCAATGGTGCGGCTCATGCGCACCGGTGCAGGGGTCCACCACCGCCCTGCCGCTGACCACCGGGGCATGGGTGACCACCGTGCCGAAGATGGTGGCGAAGGCCACGTCGCTGGCGTCGCGCCCGGTGGCAAAGCGCACCAGGCCCATGGGGATGGCGGTGCCCGACGGATCGAAGATGTACCAGCGCTGACCCAGGTACACCTCCACATAGGCATGGAAGTCCGGCGGCCCCAGGCCGGGGTCGGCGCCGTAGTCGGTGCCGGTGGTGAAGCGGGCCGGCATGTTGAGCGCCCGGCACAGCGCGATCATCAGGTGCGCAAAGTCCCGGCAGACCCCCACCTGGCTGACCAGGGTGTCCACCGCCGACGTGGCCGAGGTGGAGCTGCGGGAGCGGAAGGCGATGCGCCGCTGCACCCACTGTGCAATGGCCAGCACGCGTTGGCCCCCCGGTGGCAGATGACCGAACTCCTGCATGGCCAGCCGGCCCAGCCGGTCGGACTCGCAGTAGCGGCTGGGATAGAGATAGCCCAGCACATCCGACGGCAGCCGGCACACCGGCACCTCGGCCAGCGCAGCCGGCGCATGCCGGTGGTGCGTGAGTTCCACCGTGGCCTCGTAGCGCAGCGCCAGCAGGCCCGGGCCGGCGCGCAGACGCAGGCGCCGGTTGCCGGTGCAGGGATCGGTGTGCACCTGCCAGACCACCGGCTGGCTGAGCTGCAGCGACTCGGCCGACACCGTCTGGCTGTCGGTCTGCGCGGCGTGGATCTGGAAGATGAAGTCCGCGCCATGGACATCGATCTCGTAGCGCAGGGCCACCTGCAGTTCAATGCGGATCATGGTGCTGTCCGGTCATGGCCTCGGGCTGCACCCAGGCGTCGAACTGTTCGGGCGTGACCATCGCACAGGCCAGCGCCGCATCGCGCAGGCTGCTGTCATCGGCCTGCGCGCGCTGCGCCACCCGCACCGCGTTGTCGTGGCCGATGTGCGGCACCAGCGCCGTGACCAGCATGAGGTTGCTGGCCAGGTGCTCGGCCATGCGCCGGGGCTGCGGCTCGATGCCGCGCACACCATGCTCCTCGAAGCAGCGTAGCGCACCGGCCAGCAGGCGCTGGCTGTGCAGCAGGCTGCGCGCCATCAGCGGCAGCGCGGTGTTGAGCTGGAAGTTGCCCAGCGTGCCGGCCCAGCCCATGGCCACATCGTTGCCCATGACCTGTGCGGCCACCATGATCAGCGACTCGCACTGGCTGGGGTTGACCTTGCCCGGCATGATGGAACTGCCCGGCTCGTTGGCCGGCAGCGCCAGCTCGCCCAGGCCGCAGCGCGGGCCGCTGGCCAGCCAGCGCAGGTCGTTGGCGATCTTCATCAGGGCCACGGCCAGGGTGCACAGGCCGCCGTGGGCCGCCACCAGCGCGTCATGGGCCGACTGCGCGGAGAACGGATTGACCGCCCGCACCAGCGGCAGCCCGGTGGCCTGGGCCAGGGCCGCCACCATGTGCTCGGCCAGCAGCGGGTGGGCATTGAGGCCGGTGCCCACCGCCGTGCCGCCGATGGCCAGCTCGTGCACCGGCACCAGCAGGCCGATCCAGCCCTGCTGCGCCTGCGCCAGCTGGCGCGACCAGGCCGACACTTCCTGCCCCAGGGTGAGCGGCACCGCGTCCTGCAGGTGGGTGCGCCCGACCTTGGTCAGGTCGGCCCACTGCAGGGCCTGTGCGTCCAGCGTGTGGCGCAGCCGCTCCAGCGCCGGCACCAGCTCGTCTCGACTGGTCAGCAGCACCGCCAGGTGCAGGGCGGTGGGCATGACATCGTTGGACGACTGCCCCCGGTTGACCTGGTCATGGGGGTGCACGGTGCGGGCCGGTCCCCGGCCGCCCCCCAGCAGCTCGGAGGCGCGGTTGGCCAGCACCTCGTTCATGTTCATGTGGGTCTGGGTTCCCGACCCGCTCTGCCAGACGGAGAGCGGGAAGGCGCGCGGGTGGTCGCCGGCCAGCACCTCGTCGGCCGCGCGCACGATGGCATCGGCCTGCGGTGCGTCCAGCATGCCCAGCGAGGCATTGACCTGGGCCGCCGTGCGCTTGATGAGCGCCAGCGCCCTGATGACCGGCAGGGGCATGCCCTCGCCCACTGCCGGAAAGTGCTGCAGGGCGCGCTGGGTCTGCGCGCCCCACAGGGCGTGCGGATCGACCGCGATGTCGCCCATGGCGTCGTGCTCCAGGCGCGACGCCATGGGGGCTGAGGTGGGCACCCTCATTTCTTGTCGGGCTCGACCTGGTTGCCGATGACCCCGCCAATGGCGGCGCCCCCCACGGTGCCGATGGCGCTGCCGCCCGACAGCACCGCACCACCCACCGCACCCACGCCGGCACCGATGGCTGTGTTCTTCTCGCGCGGCGTCATGCCCGAGCAACCGCCCTGCAGCGCCAGGCCGATGATGCTGGCCGACCACAAGGCCGCCGTCCGGGCATGCCGCACGGCTGGGCTGGGACGCGGGTTCATGACACGCTCCGGGGCGACTGGTCGTACCTGCGGGTCTGGCCATAGAACTCGTGGATGCCCTTGGCCCAGCCGGCATCGGCCATGTCGGGCCAGTGGTTCTTGTCGAATCCGGTGGCCTGGGAGAGCCGCTCTTTCTCGACATCGAGCACGAAGCACTTGCGCACCGGGTCGAGCTGCAGCGCACCCCACGGCACGGCGAACAGCTTCTCGCCCATGCCCATGAAGCCGCCGAAGGAGACCACGCCGTAGGCCACCTGACCGGTGTGCATGTCCAGCATGATTTCCTTGATGTCGCCCAGGCTCTCGCCACGGCGGTTGACCACATCGTTGCCGTGCAGGGTGTGGGCTCCCATCAGCTGCGGCCCCGGGCCTCCGGCCTTGTGGGCGGAGTACATCCCGTAGGTGTCCTGTTCCTGGTAGTTCATGTGGAGTCCTTCTTCGGTACCAGCGGAGTCCCGAACGGTGCGGGTTGCGCCGTTCGGTGCTGGAGATGCAGCCTGAGGCCTGCAGGCCGCCAGATCGGTGCGCTGGCGCACAGACACAGCGGATCCGTCCGCGCACATTCACTCCCCCACCGCTCCACAGCGGCTCCCGGCCCTCCGCCGACCTCTCGAAAGAACCTCATGACCTCCCGCAACATCCCCGCCGCCCTGGTGCTGGCCCTGGCCGCACTGACCGGCCTGACCGCCTGCCAGTCCACCCCCACCCAGGAAAGCACCGGCCAGTACATGGACGACACCGCCACCACGACCAAGGTGAAGGCCGCCATCTTCAACGAGCCGTCCCTGAAGTCGGCCGAGATCAATGTCGAGACCTTCAAGGGCGTGGTGCAGCTCAGCGGCTTCGTCAGCTCGCAGGCCGACATCGCCCTGGCGGTGCGCCTGGCACAGGGCGTGGCCGGCGTGCGCTCGGTGCGCAACGACATGCGCCTGAAGTGATCGCGGTCCCGCCCTCCTCTCCTTCCACCCACCACACCAAGGACACACCATGAACCCCACCCAACCCACCCCCGGCGACGACCTGGCCTCCATCGCCCGTTCGGGCAGCCAGCTGGCCGAACAGTCCCTGCAGGCCGGACGCCGTGCCCTGCACAACGGTGCCGACCAGCTGGCCCAGGCCGCCGACGACGCCAGGGCACAGGGCAGCAGTGCGCTGCGCCATCTGGTCGATGGCACCGAAGACCTGGCCCACCAGGGCTGGAACTCGGTGCGAAGCCGATCCCTGCAGGCCCGTGAGGCCACCACCCACTATGTGCAGGCCCATCCGGTGGCGTCGGTGCTGATGGCGGCCGCCGCCGGCGCTGCGCTGGTCGGCCTGGCCGCGCTGTTCACCCGCCACCCGGGGGGCGGGCGTTGATCCACCCTGCCCTGCACCTGGCGCTGCGGCATCCGGAGCTGCTGGCCGAACACGGTTCGGCCTACGCAGCCTTGCTGGCGGCCGGCCTGGCGCAGGACGGCCAGCGCCTCAAGCGCCAGCTGCTGTGCCAGCTCGGTGCACTCGCGCTGGCCGCCACCGGCCTGATGCTGGCCGGCGTGGCACTGCTGCTGATGTCGGGGGCGGCCACCCCATGGATCGGGGTGCTGGTGCCGGCCGCGCCGCTGGTGCTGGCCGCCGGCCTGCTCTGGTGGAGCCATGACCGGCCCGCCACCGACAGCACGCTGAACGAACTGGGCCGGCAACTGGCGCTCGACGCCGAATGGCTGCGCCATGCGGGCCGCTCATGAGCGCCCTGACGGACGCCGTGGCACGGCTGCAGCACAGCCGGCAACGCTGGGGGCAGCTGCAGGAACAGGACGCCCGGAGCCACGCATCGCGGCCCTGGGGCGCGGTGTCAGGCCTGCTGCAGGGCCTGGGCGCACAGCCCTGGCAGTCGTGGCTGTCCACCGCCTCGGCCCTGTGGATGACCTGGCGCCGGCACCGGGCTGGGCCGCTGCCGGCTGCGCCGACCCGCTCCCGCCGGCTGCGAGGCGGCATGGTGGCGGGCACTCTGCTGGTCACCGCCGTGGTGGCATTTTTCTGGTGGCGGCGCCGGTCCGCCGGCGCTCCGCATTGACATGGACCCCTTGAAGGAGCCCGACATGCTTTACACGTTCGCCGTTGTCCTGCTGGTGCTGTGGCTGCTCGGCCTGGTCACAGCCAACACCATGGGCGGCCTGATCCACCTGCTGCTGGTGGTGGCCATCGTGATGGTGCTGCTGCGGGTGATCCGCGGCGGCAACCTCTAGGGCCTGCGCCTCAGTCGGCAGGCGGCGCCATCAGCGCCACCAGAAAACCGTCGCCGGTGGCATTGCGCTCGGCGGTGGCATGCAGCACCGGGCCGGCGTCGCGGGGAAACTTCAGCTGCAGCGCCACCGCACGGGGGTCCGCACCGGCGGTGGCCAGCACCAGCATCTGGTGCAGCTGCTCGCGGGAGACCGCCGTCAGCAGGCCGGCGAGCAGCGTGTCCTGCAGGGATGGCTGAGGCACGCCCAGCAAGCCGGGCGCCGCGCGGTTGAAGCCGCGCACCACGCCCTGATCGTCCAGCAGCACATAACCCAGCGGGGCGTTCTCGAACAGGAAGGCCTGATGCCGCAGCGCCTCTTCCAGCGCGCGCTGCGAGGACACCATCTCCTCGTGCTGAAGGTCCAGCTCCACCTGGTGCACCTGCAGCTCGTGCAGGAGTGCCAGCGCTTCGGGCGCGGTGTCCTGGTCCAGCGCCAGCCGGCACAACACACGCAAGGCTTCGGAGGCGTTGTAGCGGCCCGCCTCGGGCACGCGACCTTCGTCCAGCAGCACTTGCGCCCGCCGGCGCAGACCCGGCAGGCTGGGGGCGATGTCGTTCGGTTTCATGCGGGTGTCTCCTGTGGCGGCCTTGCCTGCGTCAACCCTGGCGCAGGCGCGACTCGAGCGCCTTGGCGGCCGTGATGTCGATGAAGGTGATCACCACGCCCTGGATCAGATCGGCCAGGGTCCGGTACGGCTTGATCCTCACCATATACCAATGCCCGTCGGTGGTGGTGATTTCCTTCTCGGTGAAGGTCAGGGAGCGCAGGGTCTGGCGCGCATCGACAGCGAGGTCGGGGTAGTTCAGGGTGGTGGCCAGGTCGGTCAGCGGTCGACCGATGTCGCTCTCGCGCAGGTGAATCAGGCGGGTGATCTGCTCGGTGAAGCGCCGCACCTGCAGGTCGTTGTCCAGGAACAGGGTGGCGATGTCGGTGCTGTTGAGCAGGTTCTGCATGTCGCTGTGGGCCAGCGCCAGGTCGTCCAGCTTGGTCTGCAGTTCCTGGTTGAGGGTCTGCAGCTCCTCGTTCATGGACTGCGACTCTTCCTTGGAGGTGGTCAGCTCCTCGTTGGCCGACTGCAGCTCTTCATTGACCGATTGCAGCGCCTCGTTGGCGGCCTGCAGTTCGTCGGCCGAGGCCCCCATTTCCAGCCGCAGGGCCTGTATCTCGTCCTTGCAGCGCTGCAGCTCGGCCTGCAGGGCGTCGGCGGGCAGGTCGCCCCCGGCCGCACGCCGCCGGCCCCGGCTGGGCACGGGTGCGGGTGCGGTGCGGAACGCCACCATCAGCAGACCCGCTGTGCCGGCCGGGCACACGGTCACATCCACCGCTGCAGCAGCGGCGTCTTCGCCCAGGCGAAGGCCCTTGAGCTCCACCGGAGTGCCGTCGTGCAGCACCTGGCGCAGCGCCACCGCCACCTGCGTGCGGATGGTGGGACGGGCCATGACATGGATGTTCCAGTTGGCCTTGCCGGCAGCCGGCTCCAGGTACGGCCCGACGCTGCCATGCACATACAGCACATCGCCCTGGTCATTGACCAGCACCGCCGCCGGTGCAAACGCGTGCAGCAAGGTCTGCTCGGCCAGGGTCTGCAGGTTGGCCGGGGATGGGGTCGGTGCGGGCACGGAGACGTCCTTGTGATGAGGGGGATCGGTGCTGCGCAGACCCACGGGGAAGTCCACCGCACCGGCGTGCAGAGTATGGCGGCTGCGCCAGTACAGGCGCGAACGGGGGTTGACCGGCGTGAACAGGTTCGGGGCATGGCCCACCGTCTCGGAGCCGCCCAGCAGCAGGGCACCGCCGGGACGCAGGCTGTACGCAAACAGCGGCAGCAGCCGGCGCTGCAACGCCGCGTTGAAATAGATCATGAGGTTGCGGCAGGACAGCAGGTCCAGCCGGGTGAAGGGCGGGTCCAGGATCACGTCGTGCCGGGCGAACAGCACCCGGTCGCGGATGGTCTTGTCGACGCTGTAGCCACCCCGCATCGGCCGGAAGAACCGCAGCAGCCGCTGCGGCCCCACCTCGTCGGCCACGCGGGCCGGGTAATGCGCGCGCCGGGCCACCTGCAGGGCCTGGGCGCTGAGGTCGCTGGCAAAGATCTGCAGCGATGGCGCGGGCTGCCCGGTGCGCGCAGTGAAGGCCTCGGCGGCCTCGGCATGCACCATGGCCAGGGTGTAGGCCTCTTCGCCGGTGGAGCAGCCCACCACCCAGGCGCGCAAGGGCTCGCCCCGGCGCGCGCCCGCCAGCAGGGACGGCATCACCTGGTCGCGCAGCTCGTCCCAGACCTCGGGGTCGCGGAAGAAACGGGTCACGCCGATCAGCATTTCCTGGAACAGCAGGTCCAGCTCCTGCGGGTTGCGGCCCACAAAGGCGGCGTAGTCGGCCAGCGTGGCCAGCCCGTGCACCGCCTGCCGGCGTTCGATGCGGCGGCGCAAGGTGCTGGGCTTGTATTCCGACAGGTCGTGCCGGGTGTGCTCCCGCAGCGCTCGCAGGATGTCGTGCAGCACGGTCTCGTCGGTCGCCGGTCCGGTGCCGCTGGCCAGGTGTGGCATGCCCAGGGCGGCCAGCAGGCGCGCCGGCAGTTCATCGGCCGGCGCCTCGATGTCCACGCAGCCACTGGCCAGCGCACTCTGCGGCATGGCGGCAGCGCCGGCCGAATCGGGCGACTGCGCCAGCGTCAGACCACCGGCGGAGCGGATGGCCTGCAGGCCCAGCGTGCCGTCGGTGCCCATGCCCGAGAGCACCACACCGATGGCCTGCGCACCCTGATCGACCGCCAGCGATTCGAACAGCCGGTCCACCGGCAGACGCAGGCCACGCGGCTGCGACGGCGTGCCGACCCGCAAGGTGCCGCCGGCCACGGTGAGCTCCCGGGCCGGCGGGATCACGTACACATGGTCGGGCTGCAGCCGCAGGCCGTCGGTGGCTTCGGTCACCGGCATGCCCGTGGCACGGCGCAGCAGTTCCACCAGCATTGCAGGGCGCGTGGGGTCCAGGTGCTGCACCACCACCCAGGCCAGCCCGCTGCCCGGCGGCACCCGGGCCAGCAGGGCCTCCAGCGCGGCCAGCCCTCCGGCCGAGGCCCCCAGCCCCACCACACGGACAGCAGCCGGATGGGGGCGGTCCGCAACAAGGGGCAAGGGTCGGGTCATGGCAGATTATGGAACGCCGGTCGGCCCGGCCCGACAGGGCCCGGCAACGGGGCACGCCTGGGTGCGCCAGCGCACAGACCCGGGTCCGGCCGCCGTCTACGGTGCTGTCTTCCAACGCGAGGACACCATGACCAGCCCACCGACCACCCTGATGCGATCCACCGATGCCACCCAGGCCGCCAGCGAGGAAGACCCGCCCGACGCGCTGAGCCTGCTCATGGCGGATCACTACCACCTGCACAACCTGTTCGCCCATTTCGAGCACGCGCTGTCCACCACCCGCAAGGAGTCGCTGCGGGACCAGATCTGCCGCGAGCTGATCGTGCACATGCAGATCGAGGAAGAGATCCTGTACCCGGCCATCGAGGTGTCTGCAGACCACCCGCTGCTGCTGACCGAGGCCACGGTGGAACACGCCGGCATCAAGCACTTGGTCGGGCAGCTGCGCCAGGCCGATGTGGACCAGCCGACCACCATGGCCAGGATGAAGGTGCTGTCGGAATACGTCGCCCACCATGTGCAGGAAGAGCACGACGCCATGTTCCCGATGGTGCGGGCCTCATCGGTCGATCTGGCGGCACTGGGTGTGCGACTGGCCACGAGGCACCGGGAGCTCCTGTCCTGACCGTGTGGCCGGTGCTGCGGCGGGGGCCAGCGCAGGGTCTGTGATGCTCAGTAGGTCACGGTCAGCACCACCTGATCGGCGTACACGCCCACCGGCACGTTCTGCGCGGCCGGAATGCGCCCGTACACCGTGTGGTTGCGGCTGCCCTGCAGACACACCAGGCCCAGCAGTCCGGAGCTGATGCTGCCGCCCACCAGGGCGCCCGAGGCGCCGCCGTCGCCCCAGGGCTGGGTGCGGGCCGCATCGCTGTAGAGGTCGTAGCGCAGCAGCCCGGCGCCCGCCGAGAGCCGCCGCACGCCCCCGGAGGGCGACTGTCCGGCCGACAGCGACAGCGTGTACGACACCCGACAGGCCAGCAGCAGATAGATGGGCGTGCAGCGCACCTGCACCGTGGCGCTGCTGTCGACCCGGGGGCCCTGCGGCGACACATAGCTGCCGAAGGCCAGCGGTGTGGCACTCACGACGCAGGACTGGGCCTGCGCCCCGGCACTGCCCAGGGCCAGCAGCCCGGCCAGTGCACAGCGCGCACCAAAGCAGCGGGTGCTCATGGCCGCAGCTCCCGGCACACCAGCGGACCCAGCGTGGGCTGCACACCGGCACCGGGCGGCAGCTCGAAGTCCACCTGGCAGACGCCGGACGGGCCTTCGACCAGCAGGCGGTTGCGGTCCTGCAGATCGCCCAGGAACACCTCGCCACGCAGACCGAACGGCACGCCGGCACCGGGGTCCTCGGCCCCCAGCCGTGCGCGCGAGCCGGCAGACACTGGCCGACCGTCCGGGTGCTGCACCTGCAACAGCGCCGCGCGGCTGCGCCGGATGGGGAAACGGGCGTTGACCACGGTGTCCCCCGGCGGGCGGATGCGCACCTCGTGCAGGCTCACCAGCAGGTCCATCGGCAGCTGCTGCGGCGAGATGCCGATGATGTTGTCCTGCCACGGTTGCAGACCGTGCACCCAGGCCCGACCCTGGGCATCGGTCACCGCCACCTCGCGCCGGTTGAGCTGCACACCCACGCCCGGCAGTCCGGCCAGGTCGACGCGGGCCACCACCCCGTCGCCCAGGGCGCGGCCCAGCACCGGCCGATCGTCCAGCCAGATCAAACCGCCCTGCCAGGTCAGGCGTTCGGCGGTGTCGCCCCGGGCCGCGCGGGCGGCCTGCAGTTCGAGCCTGCCGAGGTCGCCCAGCCAGCTCCAGCCCGCCACAGCACGGTTGGCACCGCTGCCACCCTGCAGGCGCCAGCCGACGCCGCCGGCCTCCGGCTCATGGCGCTGCGCCTGCAGCGTGACGCCGGCATCGGCTCCGGTCTGCACCCGGGCAGCCAGGCTGATGTCGCGCCCCAGCACACGGGTGAACATGACCGCCACGCTCCAGCGCTGCTCGCGGCGCAGGGCGCTCAGACCCATCTGCCAGTCGCTGCCGATGCGCTGCTGCGCCGTGGCGGTGAACACCCGCTGGTCCACACCGGTCGCACTGCGTTGCCAGACCTGCCCGACCGACGTCCCGACGCGACCCCAGGTCCAGCCACCGAACAGGCTGCTGCGGCGGGCCGGCGGCAGGCTGCCGTCGATATGGCGCACGCCGCTGCCGGCGATCTCGGTACGCACGCTGAAGTGGCAGGTGGGCGTCACGCGCTCCAGGCCCAGGCGCAGCGCCTGTCCCTGACGACCGGCGGATCGGCTGCCGGTCCACTGCACGCTGACCACCCCCAGCCGGGCCGGGACCCAGTGGGCTGCCAGGTGCAGGTTCTGCACCGCGCTGCCCGACTCCACCCGGGCCAGCCCGGTCAGGGAGTCGGTGATGCCTTCGCGCCAGGCCAGCGCTGCGAGCGAGCCCTGGTATCGGTCACCCGGCAGGCCGTAGTTCAGCCGCAGCCGGCCCAGTTCGGCACACTGCTCGCGCACGCCGGGACGCAACAGGCGCGGGCTGGCGTAGAAAGGCACGGTGCGCACCTGCTCGATGCCCTGCACATCGCGCTGCACCAGCCGGATCTCGCCCGCCCCGGTGACCACCGGCAAGCTGTCGAGCAGGAAGCGGCCCGGGCCGACCGACAGGCTGCCGGCGGGCTGGTCGTTGATCAGCAGGTCGACACCGCTGGGCACCTGGGCCGAGCCCTGCACCAACGGCAGCGGGTACTGGGTGCGCTCGGGCTGGAGCCCGAAATCGGTACGCCATTGCACGCCGGCCATGCGCACCGTGGGTGCGAGTTCGCCGCCGCAGCTCAGGGTGTCGCCCACGGTCGTGCGCTCCATGCGATCGGGGTTGGCATGGCGCAGCGCGGTGTCGAGCCGCTGGGCGCGTGGCTGACCTGGCAGGGTGCCGCCCTGCCGCCACAGCTGGGAGTGGTGCAGCACGGTCTGCGGCCACAGGCCGAAGGCACGCAGGTCGGTCAGGGTGCTGGCCTGGCGGCCGGCGCGGTCGCTGTCGAGGTTGAAGCTGTAGTCCAGCGCAACGCCGGGGGCGGCATGCAGCTCCAGCTCGGGGCTGTCGATGCGGGGACGCTGCCAGGGCATGTGCCGTGGCACAAAGCCGTCGGCATCGACGCTGAGCAGCAATGTCTGGGTGGCCGAGAGCACCGTGGGACGCCAGGCCTGCAGGCTGTGGTGCGGCCGACCGTCGATGAGGCGAGGGATGTCCTGCGGGACCAGCTGCCATTCGGCCAGGGCGTCGGCCGGGGCCAGGAACTGGCCGTCCACCTCCACCACCGGCGCCACCACGTCCAGAGCATGGCCGTTGATGCGCACGTCGAGCCAGCGCACCGTCGGCACCGGGGACTGGGCGATCGCATGGCGGGTCAGCGGCAGGCAGGCCAGCAGCACCAGCAGGCCGCGGCCCAGTGCGCGCCACCGGCCGGACGCCTCAGGGCGATGCGGGTCCATCGAACCGGGCCTTCAGGCGGCCCGCGTCGCTGTCGGCCTCCAGCCGCAGCGGGCGCCCCTGCCATTCACGCGGGAGCGACCATCGGCAACCGCCGCCCGGCAGGGCATAGCAGGGACCCAGCGCCTGGGCAGGCAGACCGTCGGACTGCAGGCGCAGCTCGCGCACATGCACATGGCGCCCACCGTCGTTGGCCAGGGCCACGCTGGCACCGGCGTCCGCACGCAACCAGCGGGGTGCCGGGTCCGGCGCTCCGTCGCCGACACCGAACACCGGCAGACTGACCCGCAGCAGCATCTGCACGCCGCCGTCGCCCGGCGTGGCCGGTGTGGGTACTTGGGACAGCCACAGGCGCCAGCTCTGCTCCCGCCCGGGCGGCAGGCTCTGGCGCAGGCCCACCCGCAACACCTGCTGGGCACCCGGGGCCAGTTCGAAGATGGGTGGATTGACGATGAGGTCGGTGGCAGGCTCCAGCCGGTCCTGGGTGGCTTCCTGGGACCACAACCACACCTGGGCCTGGATCAGCAGCACCCGGTCAGTGGGGTTACCGACCACCAGCTGGGCCGCCGCCTGACGGGCGCTGAGATCGACCCGCACCGGCCGCACCTGGAAGGCCTGCGACGGCAAGGCCAGAAGCGCGGCTGTCATAGCGGTGATCAGCAGCCGCAGGTCCATGGTGACCTCAGTAGGTGGCCGTCACCGTGATGGTGTCGGTGTAACTGCCCACCGGTGCAGTGGCGTTGGACGGCACCCGGCCGTACACGGTGAAACTCTGGGTCAGGCCGGTGCCGGTGCTGCTGCGCACGCTGGTGCCGCCGGTGCCGTCGCCCCAGAGGGTGGTGCGACCGGCATCCTGGTACAGGGTGTACTGCAGCGTGTCGCTGCCGCTGGTCATGAGGCGGCTGGCCACCGTGGCGCCCGAGCCGGTGCCGGCGTCCAGCGCCAGGGTGTAGGGCGTGCCCAGGGTGCAGGTGGCCGAGACGGTGACGCTGCCGTCGCGCTGGGTGCCCGGCGTCACCACGCCGAAGGCCAAGGGCACACCCCCCACCACGGTGCAGGTGGGCAGCACGGTGGCCGTCACGGTGAAAGTGGCGGTGCTGGTCTGGGCATGGGCCGGCCAGATGGCCCCCAGGCAGACCAGGGCCAGAAGGCGACGGTTCACAAGCCGCACCCGCTGTTTGAATCGGGAGGGAAGTCGGTGCATGGGCGGGCTCCTGCTTGGAAAGCACGCCTTGTCTATCGGCAGCCCGTCGGGATTACTGTTCCGTGATTCCTTGACCGGTCGTGCCGAAAGTCGCGTTTCCGGGGGACAAATCGGTCCCCATCAGCGGCAGACCGCTGTGGTCCTTCAGTCCCACGCCGGTCAGGCCCAGGCGCCGGCCCTCGGCCACCAGCCACGCCAGCCGGCGGGCGGCGGTCACCGGGTCCTGCCCGGCCGGGCGCACATTGGAGATGCAGTTGCGCTGTGCGTCGCTGCAGCCCACCCGGGGCTGGTGGGTCAGGTAGATGCCCACGCTGTCGGGCGAACTCAGGCCCGGGCGCTCCCCCACCAGCATGGCCACCATGCCGGCGCGCAGGCGCTCGCCCACCTCGTCGCCCACGGCCACGCGGGCTTCCCGAACCACCACCAGCGGCCCCAGGCGCAGCGCCGGGTCCAGCGCCTCGCGCAGGGCGGCCAGCAGGGCCGGTGCGTGGCGCTGTATGCCCAGGGGCGACAGGCCGTCGCCCACCACCAGCACCAGATCGGGGGCGACCTCGGGTGCTTGCAGTGCGTCGGCATCGGCCGGGTTCATGCGCCGGCCCAGGTCGGGCCGCAGCAGGTATTCGTGCCGGTTGCGGGCGCGGCTGTTCACCACCCGCACGTCAGGCCAGCCCTGGGCCTGCACCTCGGCCACCAGGGCGTCGGCGTCCAGCGGCAGGTGGATGGCGTCGCGCGCCTGGGCATGGGCCAGCGAGAAGGCCAGCACCTCGCGGGTGGTGGCGCTCACGCCGCTGCGGCCCAGCCCGATGCGGGCCGGTGTGTAGCGGCGCAGGTGGGCCCAGGGATCGTCGCCGGTGGCCGGTGGGTCCACCGGGTCCAGCCGCTGGGGAGGAAGCTCGGGCAGGTCGCTCATGCTGCAGGCAGGCTCAGGTGTTCGCCGGCCGAGCGCCAGGCCTGCGCGGCCGGCAGCAGGCGGCCGCTGCGGTCGGTGATGTCCATGCCCTGCAGCCAGGCCTCGAACTCGGGCGCACGCTTGAGGCCCAGCAGCTCGCGCAGCACCAGCGCGTCGTGGAACGAGGTGCTCTGGTAGTTCAGCATCACGTCGTCAGCACCGGGCACGCCGATGAGGAAGTTCAGGCCCGCCGTGGCCAGCAGCACCATGAGGTTGTCCATGTCGTTCTGGTCGGCCTCGGCATGGTTGGTGTAGCAGATGTCGCAGCCCATGGGCAGGCCCAGCAGCTTGCCGCAGAAGTGGTCTTCCAGCCCGGCGCGGGTGATCTGCTTGCCGTCGAACAAATACTCCGGCCCGATGAAGCCCACCACCGTGTTCACCAGCAGCGGCTGGTAGCGGCGGGCCACCGCATAGGCGCGGGCCTCGCAGGTCTGCTGGTCCACGCCATGGTGGGCGTTGGCCGACAGCGCACTGCCCTGCCCGGTCTCGAAATACATCACGTTGCGGCCCACCGTGCCCCGGTTCAGCGACTGCGCCATGGCATGCGCCTCGTCCAGCAGCGCGAGATCAATGCCGAAGCTGCGGTTGGTGCCTTCGGTGCCCGCGATCGACTGGAACACCAGGTCCACCGGCGCGCCCAGCTCGATGGCCCGCATGGTGTTGGTCACATGGGTGAGCACGCAGCTCTGGGTGGGAATGCCCCGGCCGATCACGTCGGCCAGCACATGGTTCAGGCGCACCAGGTCGGGCACGCTGTCGGACACCGGGTTGATGCCCACCACCGCGTCGCCCGCCCCGTGCATCAGCCCGTCGATCAGGCTGGCCACGATGCCGGCCGGGTCGTCGGTGGGGTGGTTGGGCTGCAGCCGCACGCTCAGGTGCCCGCGCAGGCCCTGGGTGTTGCGAAAGCGCGTGACCACCTCGCAGCGCCGCGCCACCAGCATCAGGTCCTGGTTGCGCATGAGCTTGCTCACCGCAGCCACCATCTCGGGCGTGAGGCCCGGGGCCAGGGCCTGCAGCACCGCTCCGGTGGCCTTCTCCGACAGCAGCCAGTCGCGCAGCCCGCCCACGGTGAGGTGGCTGATGGGCGCAAAGGCCGCCTCGTCATGCATGTCGATGATGAGCCGGGTGACCTCGTCGTCCTCGTAGGGCACCAGGGCCTCGGTCAGGAAGCGCTTGAGCGGCACGTCGGCCAGCGCCCAGCGCGCCGCGATGCGCTCCTGCTCGGTGCCGGCGGCCAGCCCGGCCAGTGCATCGCCCGAGCGCATCGGCGTGGCCTTGGCCATCAGCTCCCGCAACGAATCGAAGCGGTAGCGCAGCGGCCCGAGGGTGACGTCGAAGCTCACTTGGCGGTACCCAGCATCTCGTCGGCCGGTGCGGCATCACGCTGGCCGGAGGTGAGTGCGAAGTACACCCAGGCCACCGCCATCAGCCCCAGGAACAGGGCGGTGATGATGGGGTTGAAGTACACCAGCGCGCCCAGGCACACCAGGCCGAACAGCAGGGCAATGGCCGGCAGCACCGGGTAGAACGGCGCCTTGTACGGGCGCTGCAGGCCCGGCTCGGCCGCACGCAGCTTGAACAGCGAGGCCATGGAGACGATGTACATCACCAGCGCGCCCAGCACCGCCATGGTGACGATGTTGGCCGTCAGCGGCTGGCCGCCGATGGTGATGAACTGGTCGGAGAACACCGCCAGCACGCCCACCACGCCGCCGCCCACCAGGGCCCGCACCGGCGTCTTGAAGCGCGGGTGCACCACCGCAAAGTAGGCCGGCAGGTAGCCGGCGCGGGCCAGCGCATACATCTGGCGCGAGTAGCCCAGGATGATCCCGTGGAACGACGCCACCAGACCGAACAGGCCGATCCACACCAGCATGTGCAGCCAGCCGCTGTTCTCGCCCACCACCACCTTCATGGCCTGGGGCAGCGGGTCGTTGATGTTGGAGAGCTGGCGCCAGTCGCCCACGCCGCCGGCCATGATCATCACCAGGAAGGCCAGCGCCACCAGGGTCAGGATGCCGGTGATGTAGGCAATGGGGATGGTGCGCTTGGGGTCCTTGGCTTCCTCGGCCGCCATGGCCGCGCCCTCGATGGCCAGGAAGAACCAGATGGCGAAGGGAATCGACGCAAAGATGCCGGCCCAGGTGGCCATGGTGAAGGTGCTTTCGCCGGCCCAGCCGTTGGCCACGAAGTTGGCCATGGACCAGCCCGGGGCCACCACACCGGCAAACACCAGCAGCTCGCCCACCGCCAGCAGCGTGACGATCAGCTCGAACATGGCGGCAATGCCCACGCCCAGCGCATTGAGGGTGATGAAGATCACATAGGCCCCGAGTGCGGCCACCTTGGGGTCGAGCGCCGGGTACTGCACGTTCAGGTAGGCACCGATGGCCAGCGAAATGGCCGGCGGCGCAAACACGAACTCCACCAGCGTGGCATAGCCCGCAATGAAGCCGCCCGTGGGCCCGAAGGCCCGGCGCGCATAGGCAAACGGCCCGCCCGCGTGCGGGATGGAGGTGGACAGCTCGGTGAAGCTGAAGATGAAGCTGGTGTACATGACCGCCACGAAGGTGGTGGCCACCAGGAAGCCCAGCGTGCCGGCACTGGCCCAGCCATACGACCAGCCGAAATACTCGCCGGAGATCACCAGGCCGACGGCAATGCCCCAGAGGGAGAAGGCGCCCAGGACCGGCTTGAGGTCTCGGGACACCTGAGTGGTGTGGTTTGACATGGAGTTGCTCGCAGTGCACCTGAAACGGCTCAGGCAGCCTGCGGCGGATGGTGCGACCGGCCACCCTGGGGGCGGTATCCGGATTCGGCAACACCGGCATGGTGCGGCGATTTTTTCCGAAACGGGATAAGCCCCCCCGGGTTTTCCGTAGGGCGGGCTTCTGGCACGGAACTTGATACTTCTGCCCTCACCCGCGGCCTGCCGCCGGAACCACCCCATTTCCATGCTCCATCCGTCCAACCTGGTGCACCCGCCTGCCGACACCGACGACGGCAGCGCCCAGTACCGCATCAAGCGCTCCCGCGAGGTGCATGTGCACGCCGACAACCTGGCCTCGTGGGAGCAGCGTTACGAACAGACCTCGCACGGCCTGTTCAGCGGCCAGGTGCGCGAGCTGATGGACGCCGACATCCAGGTCTTTGAAGAAGAAGCCAGCTGCGCCACCAGCCAGCACTGCCGCCCCTGGGACGGCGGCGTGTGGCTCGGCCTGGCCGTGCCCGAGGCGCCCGAGGGCCTGCGCTTCATGGGTCGCCCGGTGGACGGGCAGCAGCTCATGCTGGCCAGCAACGGCCACCCCTTCGACCTGCAGGTGCCCGCCGGCTGCGGACTGTACGGCGTGGTGCTGCACCGCGACCGGGTCATCACCCACCTGCAGCAGGTGCACCACCGCGACTGGCCCCAGGCCGCCCACCTGGCCCCCAGCGTGCAGCCCCTGACCGTGCTGCAGCGCCTGCGGCTGGTGGGCATGCTGCGCGAGGTGCTGCGCTCGCTCCAGGCCGAGCCCGGCGTGCTGCGCTTCGACGCCAGCCGCCAGGCCCTGCGCGACACCCTGCTCACCGTGCTGGCCGACACCCTGGCACCCGACGCGGTGTGCGACGCCGCCCCGCCCGCCCTGCGCCGCCGGCAGGACATCGTCGACCGCGCCCGCGAACTCGTCATGGCCCACCCCGACCAGCCGCCCCGCGTGGAACAGCTGTGCGTGCAGCTGCACGTGACCCGCCGCACCCTGCAGAACTGCTTTCAGGACGTGCTGGGCATGAGCCCCGCCAACTACCTGCGCACCGTTCGCCTGAACGCCGTGCGCCGCGAACTCTGCGACGCCACCCCCCACACCACCATCGCCGACATCGCCGCCCGCTGGGGCTTCTGGCACATGGGCCACTTCTCGCAGGAATACAAGGCGCTGTTCGGCGAGACGCCGTCGCAGACGCGGCAGCACGAGGCGGTGTGCTGAACCGCCTCAGCGGGAAGGCAGGTTCACCAGCCGCTGCAAGTCCACATCGGTCACCGCCGCATCGTCCAGGCCCGACATCACCACCCCCGCCAATTGCGCCAGCCGGGCCGCCACACCGCGCAACTGCAGCGCCGCCACCGGCTGCTCGGTCAGGTCGATCTTGGGCAACAACAAGGCCAGCGCCTCGATCTCCCAAGCCGCTTCCAGGCAGGCGCGCCTTCGGGTGGGGGACAAGGTGATGGGGGCGTCGGGCGCAGCGCACGGGCTGCCGAGGTCGGTGTTGAGCATGGTTTCTTGCTCCTGTTAGGGACCGGAAACCACCCCTCGCGTTCTTAAGCGCAAGGGGTGGACGGGATGTTAAGAACACGGCTAACAGTCCGTGCGGCCATCCTTGCGGGTAGGCCCATCCCGCCCATAACCGGTAGGCCTGCACAGCAGACCATTGGACGCGCAGGTGGAGCGCATCCGCAGGCCTCCCGAGAAGGAAGCCCGCCGTGTTGGGGCATGACGAAACCTCACTGACGGGGAGGTTGCACCGCTGCTAGCTCGTTGGTGTTCTTACGCACCGGGCCTTTCGGCTTGGCGGCGATTATGCGGGGGCTGCGGGGCGGTGTCGATGTGGGTATCGAGCCGGACAAGACCGGCGGAAGCAGAGGTGGGGATGGGGATAGTCACACGGATCAAGCCGTGCCACCGTCCTTGCGGATGGGCGCTCCCATCCCCGAAATCGATACGACATCAGGGTCGTGACCAACAAAAAAGCCCTGCAGCGAACTGCAGGGCTTTTTCAATGTGGCGGAGTGAGAGGGATTCGAACCCTCGATGAGGCTCTACACCCCATACTCCCTTAGCAGGGGAGCACCTTCGGCCACTCGGTCATCACTCCGGAAGCCCCGCATTATGCCTCAATTCGGCAGCGGGGCCGGGCGCTCTCAGCGGCCGATGGTGTCGGCGGTCTGGTCCAGATCGAACTCGCGGTGCAGGGCGCGCACGGCCAGTTCCATGTACTTCTCGTCGATGACCACCGACGTCTTGATCTCGGAGGTGGAGATCATCTGGATGTTGATGCCTTCGGTGCTCAGGCAGCGGAACATGCGGCTGGCCACGCCCACGTGGCTGCGCATGCCGATGCCCACGATGCTGACCTTGCAGATGCGGGCGTCGCCCACCACCTCGGTGGCACCCATGGCCGGGGCGACCTTGCTCTTGAGCAGGTCGATGGCTTTCTGGAAATCGTTGCGGTGGACGGTGAAGCTGAAGTCGGTCTTGCCGTCCTTGCTCACGTTCTGGATGATCACGTCCACCTCGACGTTGGCATCGGCCACGGCGCCCAGGATCTGGGCGGCGATGCCGGGGGTGTCGGGCACGCCGAGCACCGAAATCTTGGCTTCGTCGCGGTTGAAGGCAATGCCGGAAACGACGGCTTGTTCCATGGTTTCTTCTTCCTCAAAAGTGATCAGGGTGCCGGAGGCGGCTTCTTCGGTCAGGTCGATGTCCCAGGGGGTGAAGCTGGAGAGCACGCGCAGCGGCACGCGGTACTTGCCGGCGAATTCCACCGAACGGATCTGCAGCACCTTGGAGCCCATGCTGGCCATCTCCAGCATCTCTTCAAAGCTCACGCGGTTCAGGCGGCGGGCTTCGGGCACCACGCGCGGGTCGGTGGTGTAGACGCCGTCCACGTCGGTGTAGATCAGGCACTCGGCGGCCTTGAGGGCGGCGGCCACGGCCACGGCCGAGGTGTCGCTGCCGCCACGGCCCAGGGTGGTGATGTTGCCCTCGGGGTCCACGCCCTGGAAGCCGGTGACGATGACCACCTTGCCGGCGGCGAGATCAGCGCGCACGCGCGCGTCGTCGATGCTTTCGATGCGGGCCTTGGTGTAGGCGTCGTTGGTCTTGATGGGCACCTGCCAGCCGGCGTAGCTGACGGCTTCCAGGCCTTCGGCCTGCAGCGCGATGGCCAGCAGTGCGGACGATGCCTGCTCGCCGGTGGAGGCCAGCATGTCGAGTTCACGGCCGTAGGCGCGGCCCGGCTTCTCGGGGGCGACTTCCTTGGCCAGGGCCAGCAGGCGGTTGGTCTCGCCGCTCATGGCGCTGGGCACCACCACCATCTGGTGACCGGCCTTGTGCCACTTGGCGACACGGCGGGCGACGTTGCGGATGCGCTCGGTGGAACCCATGGAGGTGCCGCCGTACTTGTGAACGATCAAGGCCATCGGGATGTCTGTGCAGAGGGGGAACAAACGGGCCTGCACGGCATGCCGCCGGCAGGCAAAACCTCGGGATTATACCGAGGGGGTGTACTGCAGCGCCCCGCCCTGGCGCACCACGAAGCCGGCAGCCACGCGCAGTTGAATGCGGTGCCCGCGCGTGGTGCAGGCGGCCACCTGGGGCAGCAGCGCATCGAGTTGCGCAGCACTGGGGGCCACGCCATGGCACTGCCGCAGCCAGTGGCGGATGAGGTTGGCCTGGCGGTCGGCACTGAGGCTCTGCAGCGCGGCAATGGCGGGCGGCAGGCCGGTGTGTTGCGCGTCGAGCGCAGCCAGTTCGTCCAGCAGGCGCTGGGCCTGGGCCGCGTGGCGGGCGGTGCGGGCCAGCGCGGGCACGGCATCGCCCAGCGTGTTGCGCCAGGCCGGCAGCAACTGGTGGCGGATGCGGTTGCGGGTGTAGCGCGGGTCGGTGTTGGTGGGGTCGTCGATCCACCGATGGCCGGCATCGGTCAGGTCCTGCCGCAACACATCGCCGGGCACGGCCAGCAAGGGTCGGCCAAAGCCCGTGCCGTGGCGCTCGAAGCGCTCCGGCATGGCGGCCAGACCGGGCATGCCCGCGCCCCGGCTCAGGGCCAGCAGCACGGTTTCGGCCTGGTCGTCGGCGTGCTGGCCCAGCAGCACCACCGACGCGGCGGGCGCCTCTGAGGCCAGTTGCGCCAGGGCCTGGTAACGCCACTGGCGGGCAGCGTCTTCAGGGCTCTGGCCGGGTTCGGGGCGGGCATCGACCCGGGCGATGCGCAGCGGCAGGTTCAAGGCCTGCGCGGTGCGTTCGGCATGGGCCGCAAAGCCGTCGGCGGCGGCCTGCAGGCCGTGGTGCACATGCAGTGCCACCACCGGCCGAAGGCCCAGGGCCACGGCGGCATGCAGCAAGGCAGTGGAATCGGCCCCGCCGCTGAAGGCCACGGCCAGCGGGCCGGGCGGCAGGGTGTGGCCGTGGCGTTGCCACCAGCCGGCCAGGGCCTGGCCGGCGGCGGAATCAGCGGCGCTCGCGGGCTTCGGCCTTGGTGTCGGTGAAGCGGCCATAACCGTCCAGGCGGGCGTGGCGGCGCTCCAGCAGTTCCTTGACCTTCAGGTCCGACACCTGACGCCAGGCGTCGGTCAGGGCGCGCTTGAGGAAGGCCGACATCTGCTTGTGGTCGCGGTGGGCGCCGCCCACCGGTTCGTTGACGATCTTGTCCACCAGGCCCAGGGCCTTGAGGCGGTGGGCGGTGATGCCCAGGGCCTCGGCCGCGTCGCTGGCGCGCTCGCTGGTCTTCCAGAGGATGGAGGCGCAGCCCTCGGGGCTGATGACCGAATACACCGAGTACTGCAGCATGAGCACCTGGTCGGCCACCGAGATGGCCAGGGCGCCACCGGAGCCGCCCTCGCCGATGATGGTGGAGATGATGGGCACTTCGAGCTGGGCCATCTCGAATATGTTGCGGCCGATGGCTTCGGACTGGCCGCGCTCTTCGGCGTCGATGCCGGGGTAGGCACCGGGCGTGTCCACGAAGGTGAAGACCGGCAGCTTGAACTTCTCGGCCAGCTTCATGAGGCGCAGGGCCTTGCGGTAACCCTCGGGCTTGGTCATGCCGAAGTTGCGCAGGCCGCGTTCCTTGGTGTCGCGGCCCTTCTGGTGGCCGATCACCATGCAGGGCTGGCCATTGAAGCGGGCCATGCCGCCGACGATGGACAGGTCGTCGGCAAAGTGGCGGTCGCCGTGCAGCTCGACGAAGTGCGTGAAGATGTCGCGCACATAGTCCAGCGTGTAGGGCCGGTCGGCGTGGCGGGCGATCTTGGTGATCTGCCACGGCGTGAGGTTGCTGTAGATGTCCTTGGTGAGCTGCAGGCTCTTGCCGGCCAGCTGTTCGATCTCTTCGGAGATGTCGACCGCGGATTCGGTCTGCACGTAGCGCAGTTCCTCGATCTTGCTTTCGAGCTCGGCGATAGGCTGCTCGAAGTCGAGAAAGTTCTTTTTGGCCAAGATGGGCTCCTGTCTTGCCTGTGGTGGTGGGGGTCAGTAGCTGACCGGCACCGGATCCAGCGATCGCCAAATATACCAAGTGGCCACGCTGGCATACGGTGCCCATGAGGTGGCCACCTCTCTGATCTCCGAGCGGCTCACGGGTTCGCCGGAAAAGTAGCAGCGGCTGATGCCGTTCTGCAGGCCGATGTCGTCCAGCGGCAGTACGTTCGGACGCATCAGGTGGAAGATGAGGAACATCTCGGCGGTCCAGCGGCCGATGCCGCGGATGGCCACCAGCTCGGCAATGATGGCCTCGTCGTCCATGTCGGCCCATTGCTTCTCGTGCACCTGGCCATTGGCAAAGTGCAGGGCCAGATCGACCAGGTATTCCACCTTGCGGGCCGAGAGGCCGGCCGCGCGCATGTCGTCCACCTTGAGCTTGAGCACCTGGGCCGGGGTCATGCGGCGGGAGAGCGCCGAGAAGCGCTCCCACACCGACTGCGCGGCCTTGACCGAGATCTGCTGGCCCACGATGCTGCGCGCCAGCGTGACGAAGGCGTCACCGCGCGACTGCAGGCACACGCCCGGGTGCTGCGGAATGAGCTTCTTCATGACGCGGTCGCGCTTCATGAGGTGGCGGCAGGCCTCGACCCAGTAGTCGGGCGCCTCGGGCCCGATGTCGGGCAGCATGGAGGGCGACATCAGGCGCGTTCCCAGGTGGTGCCGGACGGTCCGTCCTTGAGCACGATGCCCTCGGCCAGCAGGGCCTGGCGGATGCGGTCGGCCTCGGCGAAGTCGCGCGCCTTCTTGGCGGCGGTGCGGGCTTCGATCTGCGCCAGGATGGCGGCCTCGTCGGTGCCGGCTGCCGCGCCACCGCCCTGCAGATACGCCGAAGGATCGGCCTGCAGCAGACCCAGCACGCCGCCCAGGGCGCGCAGCAGGCCGGCGCGCTGCGCATCGCGGCTGCGGTTCACGTCAGACGCCAGGTCGAACAGCACGGCCAGGGCTTCGGGGGTGTTGAAGTCCTCGTCCATGGCGGCCTTGAAGCGCGCAGCCAGGGGGTCGGACCAGTCGATGGTCAGCGGCGCGGGCGCCACCTGCTGCAGCGCGGTGTACAGGCGCTTGAGCGCGGCACGGGCGTCGTCGAGGTGCGCGTCGCTGTGGTTGAGCGCGCTGCGGTAATGGGCGCGCAGCATGAAGAAGCGCACCGTCTCGGCGTCGAACTTGGCCAGCACGTCGCGGATGGTGAAGAAGTTGCCCAGGCTCTTGGACATCTTCTCGTTGTCTACCCGCACGAAGCCGTTGTGCATCCAGAAGCGGGCCAGCGGCACGCCGGTGGCGCCTTCGCTCTGGGCGATCTCGTTCTCGTGGTGCGGGAACTGCAGGTCGGCACCGCCGCCGTGGATGTCGAAGCTCTCGCCCAGCATCTCGCAGCTCATGGCCGAGCATTCGATGTGCCATCCGGGGCGGCCGCTGCCGTAGGGGCTGTCCCACTTGGCGTCGGCGGGTTCGTCGGCCTTGGCGGCCTTCCACAGCACGAAGTCCAGCGGGTCGGCCTTGCCGTCGTTCACCGCCACGCGCTCGCCGGCACGCAGCTCGTCGAGCGACTTGCCCGAGAGCTTGCCGTAGCCTGCGAACTTGCGCACCGCGAAGTTCACGTCGCCGCCGTCGCTGCGGTAGGCCAGGCCCCGTTCTTCCAGACGGCGGATGATGCCCAGCATCTGTGGCACGTAATCGGTGGCGCGCGGCTCGTGGGTGGGGCGCTCGATGCCCAGGGCGTCGGCGTCCTGGTGCAGGGCGTCGATCATGCGGTCGGTGAGCGACTGGATGGTCTCGCCGTTCTTGAGCGCGCGGGCAATGATCTTGTCGTCGATGTCGGTGACGTTGCGCACATAGGTCACCTTCAGGCCGCTGGCCTTGAGCCAGCGCTGCACGATGTCGAAGGCCAGCATGGAGCGGGCATGGCCCAGATGGCACAGGTCGTAGACCGTCATGCCGCACACGTACATGCGCACATGGCCCGGCTCCAGAGGCTCGAACGGCTCCAGACGCCGGGTCAGGCTGTTGTGGATTTTCAGGGTCATGGGAAGGCGGTCGGGGCGCGGCGGACGGCAGTGCGGGCGTACCCCTCAGATACAATCCGCCAGTATATCCAGCCCCCTCCGGCGCCCGCAAAGGCCGCCGATTTCCAGCCCTCGGCAGCCCTGCGCCGCCGACTGTTTTCCGAGGTCCCATGCTCCATCTCGCGAAATCCCCCCTCCCCGTCGTGCGCTCCGCCCTGCTGGCCTGTCTGGCCGCCGGCCTCATGGCCACCGGGGCCGCCCATGCCCAGCAGGCCGAACACGCCGAGGTGAATCGCCTGCTGCGCGCCGGCCAGTTCACCGAGGCCCTGACCAAGGCCGACCAGCACCTGGCCGCCAATCCCAAGGACGTGCAGATGCGCTTCCTCAAAGGCGTGGTGCAGAGCGAGAGCGGCAAGGTGGCCGAGGCCATGACCACCTTCACCGACCTCACCAAGGAATTCCCCGAACTCCCCGAGCCCTACAACAACCTGGCGGTGCTGCAGGCCAACCAGGGGCAGTTCGACAAGGCCCGCGTGGCGCTTGAAATGGCGGTGCGCACCAACCCGGCGTACGCCACGGCGCACGAGAACCTGGGCGATGTGTATGCCAAGCTGGCCGCACAGTCGTATGCCAAGGTGCAGCAGCTCGATCCGGCCAACACCACGGTGGGCCCCAAGCTGACCATGGCCCGCAACATCTTCACCCCGCCCAAGGCGGCGGGCAACCAGCGCAAGTGATGCCATCCATGACCACCTTCCCGTTCACCCGCCGCTTCCTGGCCGCTGTCCTGCTGCTGCCCGCATTGGCCCTGCCCGCCCTGGCCCAGGACAAGGCACCCCGCGTCAAGCTGGCCACCAGCCAGGGCGACATCGTGCTGGAGCTCTACCCCGACAAGGCACCGCGCACGGTCGAGAACTTCCTGCAATACGTGCGCGACGGCCATTACGACGGCACGGTGTTCCACCGCGTCATCAGCAACTTCATGATCCAGGGCGGCGGATTCGATGCCAAGCTTCAGCAGAAGCCCACGCGCCCGCCGGTGCCGCACGAAGGCCAGGAAGCCCTGGCCAAGGGTGGTCCGCGCAACGTGACCGGCACCATCGCCATGGCCCGCACCAACGATCCGCAGTCGGCCACGGCGCAGTTCTTCATCAACGTCAAGGACAACGCCTTCCTCGACCCCACGCCCATTCCGCCGGGCGACCCGGTGCCCAAGTTCGAGTACCGCGGCCGTACCTACGAGAACGTGCCACGCGCCAACCTGCTCAATGCGCCCGAGCTCTACGGTTACACCGTGTTCGGCCGCGTGGTCGCGGGCATGGACGTGGTCAACAAGATCAAGGACCTGCCCACCGGTGCCGCCGGCCCCTTCGGCTCGGACGTGCCCCGCACCACCGTCACCATCAACAAAGCCACCCTGGAGAAATGAACATGTCCCATCCGAAAGTTGAACTGCACATCGCCGGCATGGGCGTCATCACGCTTGAGCTCGACGCCGAAAAAGCACCGCTGTGCACCGCCAACTTCCTGTCGTATGTGAACAAGGGCCACTACAACAACACCGTGTTCCACCGCGTGATCCCCGGCTTCATGATCCAGGGCGGCGGCTTCGAGCCGGGCATGAACCAGAAGCCCACCGACGCCCCCATCAACAACGAAGCCAACAACGGCCTGAAGAACGACACCTACACCGTGGCCATGGCCCGCACCAGCGATCCGCATTCGGCCACGGCGCAGTTCTTCATCAACGTGGCCAACAACGGCTTCCTCAACCACACCGCGCCCAGCGCCCAGGGCTGGGGCTATGCCGTGTTCGGCAAGGTGGTCTCGGGCGCCGAGATCGTCAAGCAGATCGAAGGCGTGCCCACCGGCCGCCGTGGCTACCACGACGATGTGCCCAAGGCCGACGTGGTGATCGAAAAGGCCGTGGCCCTCTGATCCCCCGCCCGGTGGTGCGCCCCGCGTCGATGGATCTGCCCGAACTGCAGGCGCCGGCGGGCTGGCGCACCGTCGACATCGTCAGCGACCTGCACCTGCAGGTCACCGACCCGGCCACCCACCGGGCCTGGCAGAGCTGTCTGGCCCGCGCCGAGCGGGCCGACGCCCTGTTCATCCTGGGCGACTTCTTCGAGGTCTGGGTCGGCGACGACCTGATCACCGCCCCGGCGGACGGCACCGACACCGCCGACCGGGCCTTCTGGCGCCAGTGCGCCGCCGAGCTGCGGGCCTTTGCCCAGCGCACACCCACCTTCTTCATCAGCGGCAACCGCGATTTCCTGCTGGGTACGGCCGGGCTGGCCGCCTGCGGGCTGATCGGCCTGAACGACCCCACGGTGCTGGTGTTCGGCGGCCGCCGCTGGCTGCTCAGCCACGGCGATGCGCTGTGCCTGGCCGATACCGACTACATGGCCTTCCGGGCCGAGGTGCGCAGCCCTTCGTGGCAGCAGTCGTTCCTGGCCCGCCCGCTGGCCGAGCGCGAAGCCACGGCACGCCAGCTGCGCGCGCAGAGCGAGGCCCGCAAGCGCAGCCTGGGCCCCGACCCGGCGCTGTGGGCCGACGTGGATGCCGACGCCGCCCGCCTGTGGCTGCAGCAGGGCCGCGCGGAGGTGCTGATCCACGGCCACACCCACCGCCCGGGCGAGCACGACCTGGGCCAGGGCCTGCGGCGTGTGGTGCTGTCCGACTGGGACGCTGCCGCCACGCCGCCCCGGGCCGAGGTGCTGCGGATCGGCATGAGCGGCTGGGAGCGGCTCGCCGCATGAGCCTGTTGCAGCGCTGGGCGCGGCGCTGGCGCCGCCCGCCCGACATTCCCCTGGATCTGTGGCAATCGGTGCTGGCCACCCTGCCCTTTGCCGCCGAGCGCAGCGCGCCCGAACACTCGCTGCTGCGCACGCTGTGCGCCCACTTTCTGGCCGAGAAGGAATTCCATGGCGCGCACGGGCTGGCGGTGACCGACGCCATGGCGCTGTCGATTGCGGTGCAGGCCTGCCTGCCGCTGCTGCACATGGGCCTGCCCGACGGCCGCCTGCCGCGCCAGCCGCCCGATCTGCTGGACTGGTACGCCGACTTCGTGGGCATCGTGGTGCAGCCCGGCGCGGTGCTGGCCCGGCGCGAGGTGAAGGACGCCACCGGCGTGGTGCACCAGTACACCGAGACCCTGGCCGGCGAGGCCATGGACGGCGGCCCGCTGATGCTGAGCTGGGAAGACGTGGCCGCTGCCGGCGAGGGCGCGGCACATGGCCACAATGTGGTCATCCACGAGTTCGTGCACAAGATGGACATGCACGACATCGCCTTGGGGGAGCACCCTGGCGGCAGCCCGCCGCTGCCACGCGGCTTCCTGGGCCATGCGCACCAACGCGATGCCAGGGCCCACTGGCAGAGGGTGATGAAGTCGGCCTTCGACCGCTTCACCGAGGCGGTGAGCCTGGCCGAGCGCTTCGGCGGCGAGCCGCCCTGGCTCGACGACTACGCGGCCACCAGCCCGGCCGAATTCTTTGCCGTGACCTGCGAGGCCTATTTCGTCAACCGCGAGCGTTTTGCGGTCGAGTTCCCGGAGTTGATGCCGCTCTACGACGGCATCTTCCGCATCAACCCGCGAATCAACGCTTGAGCAGGGCCTTGAGCACCGCCTGAAGGCGGCGCGCGGCAGCCCCGTCGTGGGCGCTGGCCAGCACGGCCGCCACGTCCTTGGCCCAGGTTTCGGCCGGGGCCGGTGCATTGCGGCGGGTCAGCAGCGTGAGCTGCAGCAGGCGACGCTCGCTCAGGTGCTCGGCCGGGGTGGGCACCTCGGCCGCCATTTCCAGGCGCAGCAGGGTCTCGCCGGACAGCGCCGCCGGGCTCTGGCCCAGCGCGGCCACCCAGGCGGCGCGGTCGCCGGCCGACACGGCCTTGCCCAGGACCGAGGCCGCAGGCAGGGCCGATGCGTCGCGGGTCTGCCAGGCCTGCAGGATGTGGGTCAGCACCTCGCCATGGGCCTGCTCGGCCAGACGGCGCAGCGCCATCTGGGCGGCCTCCTGGGCCTGGCGCTGGGCGCGGAAGGCGGCATCGCCCAGGCGCGGGCCGCGCGGGGCGCGGTCGTCTCGGTCAAAGCGGCCAGGGCGGGCATCGCGGAAGCCGTCGCGGCCTCCATCACGACGGCCGTCCCGGCGGTCATCCCGCCGGCCCTGCGGCGCGGGCGCATCGCCCCGTTTCTGACCGGGCCGGTCGTCGCCGCGCATGGCCACCAGCTTGCGCTGGGGAGCGGCAGGGGCAGCGGGAGCCTCACCGTCGGCGGGCGTGGCGGCATCGGCAGCAGGGGCAGCCGCTGGTGCCGGCGCTTCGTCGGCCGGTGCAGCCAGCGCGGCGTCCAGCGCAGCCATGGCGGCGCGGATGGCCTGGGCATCGCCCGAGGCGCTGGCGGCTTCCAGGGCCCGCGAGGCGTCCAGCACGCGCTGGTCGTGGGCGCTGAGCGCGGCGGTCTGGGCCTGGCGCTCGCCCGACTTGCGGGCAAAGGCGGCGTCGATGGGTTCGCGGAAGGCTTCCCAGAGCTTCTGTTCCTGCTTGCGCTCCAGCGGCACGGCATGGGCTTCGGCCTGCCAGCGCTGCTGCAGGGCCTTGACGGCGTCCAGGCGCAGGGTGGGCGCTGCACCAAGGGCTGCGGCCTCTTCGATGAGGGCCTTGCGGCGGACCACGCTCTCGGCCTGGGCGGCTTCCAGGCGGGCATGGGCCTCGTGCATGGCGGTCTTCCACTGGGGCTGGATCTCGGCAAAGGCCTTCTCGCTCAGGTGGCCGGCCTCGCGCCAGCGTTCGGAGAAGGCATGCAGTTCGCGGATCTGGGCTTTCCAGTCGGTGCTCTGGGCATGGTCGGCGGTCCACTGGCGCACGGCGTCGATGATGGCCATGCGCTGGCCCCGGCTGGCATCGGCCTGGGCACGCACCTGGGTCAGCCAGGCCTCGACCACCTTGTAGGCCTGGTTGCAGGCCTCGTCGAAGCGCTTCCACAGCGCGTGGTTGGGCTGACCGCCCTGGTCGGTGGCCTTCCACTGCTCGCGCAGGGTGCGCAGGGTCTCCTGCATCTTGCGGCCACCCGGGCGCTGGCCTTCGGGGGCCTGCATCAAGGCTTCGGCCTTGGCCACCAGTTCCTCGCGGATCTGGTCGGCGCGCCAGCGCTGCCAGCCTTCGAGTTCGCCGGCCTGGGCCAGCACGGCCTGCACGCGGGCTTCGAGTTCGGGGCCGATGTGGCGCCCCTGCGACTTGAGCACGGCGCGCAGGTCGGCCGCTGCCTTGGGCGTGGCCTTGCCATGACCCTGGGCCACTTCGGCTTCCAGCACGGCCAAGGCTTTTTCGACCTCGGCGGCGGCGCGCTGGCGGCGCTCCTGCTGCACCTGCGGATCGACCGGCGGCTTCTCGGCGCGGCGCTCGGCGGCGGCCTGCGGCTCTTCGCCCCGGGCCACCCGGATCTCGTCGGCCCACACCGGCACGGCAGGCAGCGGTGCCTGGGGGTCGGCATCGGCCGCCACGGTCAGGGCCAGGGCGGCCTGGAAGGCGTCCCACACCAGCTGCAGCTGCTGGCGAGAAGCTTCCAGCATGGGCGGGAAGCGGCCTTCGACGCTGGCCCATTGCGCGTGGGTCATGAGGCCGTCGATCTGCTGCTGCCACTGGGCCACGTCGGCCTGCAGGGCAGTGGCCGCTGCCTGGGCTTCGCGCCAGGGCTTGGTGGACAGCACCTCGATGCGCTGGGCGATCAGCACCGCCGCTTCACGCTCCACCTGGGCGGCGTGCTGCAGGTCTTCGATGGCCTTGACGCGCTCGGCCAGCTGCTGGCGCAGCGTGGCCAGCGGCTCGCGCGACAGCGGTGCGCCGGCGCGGGCGGCGTCGCGCTGCCAGGCCAGGGCGTCGGCCAGGTTCAGGCGCGAATGCTCCAGCAGCGCGCGGGCCTTCTGGGTCCATTCCTCGGCCATCTGCTCCTGGGTCTTCTGGCGGCGGATGTCGTCCAGCCGCTCCTTGACCGGCTTGGCGGCGCCGCGGTCGCGGTGGGAGAGTTCGCGGAACACCTCCTGCATCTGCTCGGCAGACGGGTCGGTGGCCAGCCATTCGCGCACCCGGGCGGTGCGCTCGCCCGAGGTGGGGGCCGAGAAGGCGCCACCGGTCAGGGTGTCGAGCGGATGGGGTGCGGCGGACTTGGGCGATGCGGGCGTGTTCACGGCAGATCTGGGCGATGGGCAGAAAGGAGTGGGCCGCGCAGGCCGCGCAGCCAAACGCATATTGTCGCCGCGATCAGGCGGGCATCAACGCGGCGCCAGCTGCAGCTCGGCCTGCGGTTTCCAGCCATCGCCCGTTGCCTTGACGCGCGGTGCGCCCAGGAACAGCCGGTCTTCGGGCACCGACCGGGTGGACAGGAAGTCCTTGACCGCCACCGCGCGGGCCACGGCGAGCTCGCGCATGGCGTCTTCAGTGACCGGCACCGCCGCCATCAGCAGCTTCTCCATGTCGGCCACCGGAATGTCCTTGGCCAGGCCCACCAGGTTGCGCGGCTTGGCCACGTCGGCGCGGCGGTAGACCTCCTTGAGCAGTTCGGGGTACTCCTGCGCACCGACACTCAGGGTGGCGGGCACGGCAGCGCCGCTGCGGGCGAGCTGGCGGCGCTTCTCGGCCTGAACCTGGGCGTCCAGACGGGCCCGCTGATAACCGGCCCGCTCGGCCTCCAGGTCGCTGTGCCCCATGACGGTGAGCTGCAGCGCCGGGCGGCTGGCCAGTGCCTTGGCCACCGATTCCAGCTGGCGCTGCCCGTCGTCGGCCAGCACGGCAGAGCCAGGCGCGAACGGCACCTGGCTCATGTCGGGACCGTCGCCGGCGAACGCTCCGGCGATCAACGCAAAGGGCGAGGTGATGGCCTTGCCGATCAGGTTGAAGATGACCTTGACGATGATGGGCCCGAGGCGGAACTGCGGGTCGTTGAGCGAGCCGCTGATCGGCAGGTTGATGTCGATCACGCCGTTGCGGTCGGCCAGCAGGGCCGCGGCCAGCTTGACCGGCAGGTTGGGCGCGGTGCTGCCCTCGATGCGTTCGCCGAAGCTGAGCTGGTTGAGGATGATCTGGTTGCTGGCGCTGAGCTGGCCATCGGGGTCCACGCGGTAGGCCAGGTCCACGCTGAGCTTGCCGCGCTCGATGCCGTAGCCGGCGTACTTGGCGCTGTAGGGGGACAGCGGCGGCAGCTCCAGGTCGCGCACCTTGGCCTGCACATCCAGGGCCAGCGGCTGGGCCAGCGGGTTGATGCGGCCGCCGATGTCGAGCGCGGCCGTGCCCTCGGCCCGGCCCTTGAGCGACAGATCGGCCAGGGCCAGCGGCTCGCCGGGCGATGCCGGCCGGCTGGCAAAGGCGCTGAGCGTGCCGGTGAGTTCGCTCAGGTTGGCGGTGTAGTTGGGCCGGATGAAGCGGTCGGAGAACAGCACCCGCCCATTGACCAGACTGACCGGGCCGAAGCGGATGTCGGGCGCCGGTACAGGTGCAGGTGCCGGGGCCGACGCCACCGCAACCGGGGCTGGCTGCGGCGCCGGGGTGGTCCGGGCCTCGGGCGCCGGCCTGACCAGGCCGCGCAGGTTGATGCGGCCTTCCGGGTCGATGACGATGCGGGCGTAGTAATCGCTGAGCACGGTCTCGGCCACGGCCAGCTGCAGCGGCTGGCCCGGCGCGGTCTGAAGGCGCACGCCTCGCACCTGCAGCGATTTCCAGGTGAGCAGTTCTTCGGCCGGCTCCAGGCTGTGGGCGCGCAGGTCTTCGAGGGCGGCGTCGGCCGCCAGCTGGATGCGGGGGCCATTGGCCGTCAGCTCCAGGTCGAGCTGACCGCGCAGGCTGGCGTCGGCCCTCAGCAGCTCGATGGCCAGGCGCTCGCCGAAGTACGGCTCCAGCCCGTGCAGGGGCACCCGCTCCAGCTGCAGGCGGGTGCGGGCACGCAGGCCGGCGTCGGGCGCCGGCAGCCGCAGCTGCCCGTTGACCGAGAGGCGTCCGGCATCGGCACCGCGCTCGGCCTGGGCCAGCCGGGCCTGCAGGCTCAGCGGCATGTCGGGCTGCACCGCCGCCAGCGGGGCCAGGTTCTGCAGCCGCAGGTCCAGGCCCGAGACGACCAGATCGACCGGCCGGGCCATCGCGCGGTCGGTCCAGCGCAGACCGCCGCGCTCGATGCGCACCTCACCCACGGTCACCTGCCAGGCGGGAGCGGCGGATGCGGGCACGGGCGCCCGGGCATCGGCCGCATGGGCGAGCTCCGGCGTTGAAGGCGCCGAAGAGGCTGCCTGCGCGGGCCGCTCGCGCAGCCAGGTCTGGAACATCCAGCGGCCCTCTGCATCGCGCCCAGCCTGCACCCGGGGTTCTTCCAGGCGCACGGCGCCCAGGGCCAGCCGAGCTGCCGGCCAGGACAGGTCCACATCGCTCAGCTCCAGTGCCTTCCACTGCGCCAGCGGCTGGCGGGCCGGGCCGAGCCGCAGCCCGTCCAGCGCCAGGCGGCCGGCCCGGATCCGCGCGGCCATGGGCTGACCGTTGCGGGCGGCGTCCCATTCCAGCGCCGCATCCAGGCTCAGGGCACCCGCCACCTCAGGCACCAGCACCTGCTGCATGTAAGAAGCAGCGGACGCCAGCGGCCAGCCTTGCAGCCCCAGCTGCAGGCGAGCCCGGGTGTCGCTCACCTCGCCGCGCACATACAGCGGCACATCGGCCAGCCGGGCGCTCATCTCCAGCGGTGCCGGCGGCATGTCAGGCCAGGCCACTGCGCCCAGCTGAAGCTGCAGGTCATGGAGGTTCAGGGCCGCTGCCGGGCGGGTGGATGCGTCCACCCAGTCGATCCGGCTGCCACGCAGCGCGAACGACGCCATGCGGAACTGCCAGGGCGAGGGCGCACCGGCGGCCGGCGGGGTAGCCGGCGGGACAGGGGGTGCAGCGGTGGGCGCGGGGGGCTTTGCAGGGGCCACGGCAGGACGGGTCGCCAGCCGGGCGACCATGCGCTGCAGGTTGGTCTGGCCCGCCGCATCGCGGCTCAAGCGCAGGTGCAGTCCGTCCAGGCCCACCGGCCCCAGGGCCACCCGTCGCTCCAGGGGCTCCACCGACTCCAGGGCCACCTGCAGGCGGTCCCAGGCCAGCCAGGGGGCCTCGGCCGACGCAGCCACCTCGGCCAGACGCAGCCCGGCCACGCCCACGCTACCGGACAACCGCACCTGGGGCTGGGTCTTCTGTTCGAAATCGAGCGTGAGATCCACATCGAGCACGCCGGCCAGCGGTTGCACCGGCAGGGCCGAGGGCCAGTACGGCAGGTAGGGAGCCAGATCGAAGCCGGGCATGCGCAGGCGCGCCTGGGTGGCGTGTGTCTCGGCAAACGGGGTGGTACGGGCGGACGAATCGAACTCGCTGCCGTTGAGCCGGAAGGCCAGCCGGGGCTGGGTGACCACGTCGCGCCGGGAGGCCAGATTGCTCAGGAAGGGCACGCCCAGCTCGATGCCCTCGAGCCGGTGGACCACGCCCACCGGACGGTCATCCAGCGTGACCGAACCGCCCCGGATGTCCAGGTTGAACAGCGCGAACCGGGCGGGTTCGGTCGGTGCGTCGCTGGGCGGACTGGCCTCGCGCAGGCGCTGGAGGATGTCGTCCACGCTGTACTGGCCCTCGCCCAGGTGGCTCAGGCGCACCACCGGCTGCTCGATGCGCAGGGCGTCGATCACCGGCGCCAGCCGCAGCAGGGACTGCAGTTCGGCGTCCACATGCAGTTTGGCCACCGTCAGCAGCGGCTCGGCATCGGCCGATGCACCGGCCACGCGCAGGCCGTGCAGATCGACCTCCAGCGCCCAGGGCCGCACCGCCACCGACTGCAGGGTGACGTCGCGCCCCAGCGCCGCACTGGCCCGGGACTCGATCTGCGCCTTCAGCAGCGGCGGCAGGCCCAGCCAGCCCAGCAGCCACAGCACCAGCAGACCCGCCAGACCCGCCAGACCGCGCACCAGCCAGCGGCGCCAGCGCACCGGGGCGTGCCAGGTGCGGTGCCAGAGGTTCGGGGCGCGGGCGGAGGTGTCGTCGACAGTCATGTCCGGAAGTGTCGCGCAAGCCTATGAACGGCCACAACCGGGAACATCCCCCGCCAGAAACAAGAAACCCCGACAGGCCAGGCCTGTCGGGGTTGACGGCGGGCAACATGCACTTGCCGTCGGGGGGCACGGCGGGAGGGTGTGGTCCCGTCGGCCAGGGAGCAAGAGATTGCTCCCGGAGGGGTCCGGTCAGCGGCTGCACCGCTTCGGCCGGCTCATGCGTTCCGTGCCGGAACGCAAGGCCAATGTACTCCCCTCCGGCATCGGGTTCAAGGCTGGTTCAGCCGGTTGGTGATGGGGATTTTTTATGGGCCCGTGTCACCCCATTCGGCGATCCTGGAACCCGGTTTCAGGACGCGAAAGGTCGAGAAAAGCCGATGGACGGTCATCAAAGCGACACAGGGACCGACACCCCGGCAGGCCGCGCCGGGCCTGGGATCGGCGCTCGAAGGGCAGAAGCAGGCCGGCTTCTATATAACCCATAAATCTATGAAATGACGTTTAAAACATTGACTCGATATGATCGCCTACCTACCATCCGCGAACTTTGCCCTTAGGGGTATTCCCGGACCGCTGCCGCCCACCCTGGCGGAGTCGGCCCCCGGCGCACCGAAGCGCCGGACCCGATGGCGTCCCCCGTCCTACGAGACCGACATTCCCCGGAATGCCGGTCTCGCCGCGAAAGGAGCGACACATGAACAACCTGAACCGACAGACCTCGGCCTCCAGCCGGTTGCTGGCTTCCAGCAAGACCGCCATGGCCGATGCCTACCGAGGCTTCTACGACATCACGCACAACAGCCTGGCGCTGCTGGGCACCGTGCTGGCCGTGGCCGTGGTGGTGCTGGGCTTCCGCGCCGATCTGCGCGCCAGCGCTGAAGAGCAGCTGCTGGGCTGGCTGCTGCAGCGCCAGGAAGCCGCCGCCACCGAACTGGTGGTGGAAGCCGAACCCACCGCCGTGGACCGCGTGACCGCTGCCGACCTGTCGGCCCTGCCGGAACAGCAGGCCAAGGTCACCCAGTGGCTCAGCCGCAAGTACCGCGTGGCCCCCGAGCCGCTGGCCGCGCTGGTGACCGAAGCCTATGCCGTGGGCGAGAAGGCCCGCCTGGACCCCACCCTGATCCTGGCCGTGATGGCGGTGGAGTCGCGCTTCAATCCGTTCGCCCAGAGCCCCGTGGGTGCCCAGGGCCTGATGCAGGTGCTGACCCGGGTGCACACCGACAAATACGAGGATTTCGGCGGCCATCTGGCGGCCTTCGACCCGGTGTCCAACCTGCGGGTGGGCGCCCAGGTGCTGCAGGACGCCATCCGGCGCGCCGGCTCGGTCGAGGGCGGCCTTCGCCTCTACGTGGGTGCGGTGACCACCGACGGCGGCTGGTACATCGACCGCGTGCTGGCCGAACATGCGCGCATCCAGAGCGTGGCACTGGGCCGTGCCGTGCCCCGCACGGCACCGGTGGCGCAACCCATTCCGGTCAAGCAGCTGGAAGCCCCGCCGGCCCGCCAGGCGCCCGCCATCGACATGGAGGCTGTGGTCCCGAGCGGATCACCCTCGCCGGCAGCGGTGATCCCCTCCTGACGGACCGACCGGGTCGGGTGCTCGGCTAGAATCCGCGCGTGCGCAACTGGCGATAGGCGGTCACCTCTGCAGGTCGATCGCTGACGTGGCCCCCCGGCCTGCCCGGGACAACCACTGGGAAGCGCACCGCCCGGACCCGATGGTGCGTGCGTTCAGCCGTTCGCCTGGGCAGCCCTTGTCAGTGCACAAGGATCCAACCCTTCACAGGACTGCCTCCTCAGGATTGCCATGTACGACCGCAACATCCTCATCGAACAAACCGACCCCGAGCTGTTTGCCGCCATCCAGGCCGAGAACGCGCGCCAGGAACACCACATCGAGCTGATCGCCAGCGAGAACTACGCCTCCCCGGCCGTGATGGCCGCGCAAGGCTCCCAGCTGACCAACAAGTACGCCGAAGGCTACCCGGGCAAGCGTTACTACGGCGGCTGCGAATACGTGGACGTGGCCGAGCAGCTGGCCATCGACCGCGCCAAGCAACTGTTCGGCGCCGACGCCGTCAACGTGCAGCCGCATTGCGGCGCCTCGGCCAACGAGGCCGTCTTCCTGGCTTTCCTGAAGCCCGGCGACACCATCATGGGCATGAGCCTGGCCGAAGGCGGTCACCTCACCCACGGCATGCCGCTGAACATGTCGGGCAAGTGGTTCAACGTCGTCTCCTACGGCCTCAATGCCCAGGAATCCATCGACTACGAAGCCATGGAAGCCAAGGCGCGCGAGACCCGGCCCAAGCTGATCATTGCTGGCGCCTCGGCCTACAGCCTGCACATCGACTTCGAGCGCTTTGCCCGCATCGCCAAGGAAGTCGGCGCCATCTTTCTGGTGGACATGGCCCACTACGCCGGCCTGATCGCAGCCGGTGTCTACCCGAACCCGGTGCCCCATGCCGACGTGGTGACCTCCACCACCCACAAGAGCCTGCGCGGCCCGCGCGGCGGCATCATCCTGATGAAGGCCCAGCACGAGAAGGCCATCAACAGCGCCATCTTCCCCGGCCTGCAGGGCGGCCCGCTGATGCACGTGATCGCGGCCAAGGCGGTGGCCTTCAAGGAAGCGCTGACCCCCGAGTTCAAGGCCTACCAGCAGCAGGTGATCCGCAACGCCCAGGTGGTGGCCGAAACGCTGACCCAGCGCGGACTGCGCATCGTCAGCGGCCGCACCGAAAGCCACGTGATGCTGGTCGATCTTCGCGCCAAGGGCATCACTGGCAAGGAAGCCGAGGCCGTGCTGGGCAGCGCCCACATGACCATCAACAAGAACGCCATTCCCAACGATCCCGAGAAGCCGATGGTCACCAGCGGCGTGCGCATCGGCACCCCGGCCATGACCACCCGCGGCTTCAAGGACGAGGAAGCCCGCGCCACAGCCCACCTGATCGCCGACGTGCTGGACAACCCGCGCGACCCCGCCAACATCGAGGCGGTGCGCGCCAAGGTGAACGCCCTGACCGCCCGCTTCCCGGTGTACAAGTGAGGCCCCCATGCTCCACCGCTGCGCGGGTCGCTGCCCCCCGAGGGGGCGCGAATCCGGCTTGGGGCGGTCAGGCGCCGGATTCCATGCCTGCCGCTGCGTGTGGAGCTGAAGAGTGAAGTGCCCGTTCTGCGGCCATCTGGAGACCCAGGTCGTCGAGACCCGGGTGTCGGAAGACGCTGACTTCATCCGCCGCCGCCGCCAGTGCGGCCATTGCGAGAAACGCTTCACCACCTACGAACGGCCGGAAGTGAGCTTCCCGGCCGTGGTCAAGAAGGACGGCCGGCGCGTGGACTATGTGCCGGCCAAGCTGCGCGGCTCGTTCGCGCTGGCGCTGCGCAAACGGCCGGTGAGCACCGAGCAGGTGGACGCCGCCATCGAGCGCATCGAGGAGAAGCTGCTCAACCTGGGCACCCGGGAGGTGCCGGCGGCCCGGCTCGGCGAGATGGTCATGCGCGAACTCAAGAAGCTCGACAAGGTGGCCTACATCCGGTTCGCCAGCGTTTACCGCAGCTTCGAGGACATCGACGAATTCCGCGCGCTGGTCGACGAGGTCAAGCGCTGATCCCGTGTCGGACACCGACCTGATCCACCTGCAGAGTGCGCTGGATGCCAGCCAGCGCTCTCTCACGCTGTCCAACCCCAACCCGCGTGTGGGCTGTGTGCTGGTGGCTCGCGACGGCCGGGTGATCGGCGTCGGCCACACCCAGCAGGCCGGCGGCCCGCACGCCGAGGTGATGGCGCTGCGCGATGCCGCCGCCCATGGTGCACCGGTCGGGGGTGCCATCGCGTACGTCACCCTGGAGCCCTGCTCCCACTTCGGCCGCACGCCGCCGTGCTGCAACGCCCTGATCGAGGCTGGTGTGGCCCGGGTGGTGGTGGCCTGTGGCGACCCCAATCCGCTGGTGGCCGGCCGTGGCCTGGACCGCCTGCGCCAGGCCGGCATCGCGGTGGACGTGTTGCCTGCCGACCATGCCCTGGCCCAGGCCGTGCGTGAACTCAACGTCGGCTTCTTCAGCCGCATGGAACGCGGCCGGCCCTGGGTCCGCATGAAGCTGGCCGCTTCGCTGGACGGCATCACCGCTCTGGACAACGGCCAGAGCCAGTGGATCACCGGTCCCCAGGCCCGTGCCGATGGGCACGCCTGGCGGGCCCGCGCCTGTGCGGTGCTCACCGGCATCGGCACCGTGGTTGAGGACAACCCCCGGCTGGATGTTCGCGAAGTGCCGGTGACCCGCCAGCCGGACCTGGTGGTGATCGACTCTCACCTGCGCACGCCGACCGATGCACGCCTGTTCGAGACCGCCCACGGCGGCCTGCCGCGCCGCATCCACCTGTTTCACGCGGTGCACGACGCTGCGGCCGAAGCCGCACTGCAAGCGCGCGGCACCCGGCTCCAGTGCCTGCCCGGAGCCGGCGGCAAGGTGGACCTGACCGCCATGATCGATGCGCTGGGCCGGCTGGACATCAACGAGCTGCATGTGGAAGCCGGCTACAAGCTCAACGGTTCGCTGCTGAAGGCTGGCCTGGTGGACGAGCTGCTGGTCTACGTGGCGCCCCGGCTGCTCGGGCAAGGCTCGGGGCTGGCCCACCTGGGCGCACTGGAGCGCCTTGCCGACGGCGTGGCGCTGCGCTGGATCGACACGGCGCCGGTCGGCACCGACCTCCGCCTGCGGGCGCAGGTGATCCGCTGATCGGACTTCAGCGAGTTAATACGCAGGCACTCTTCCGTCTGTCGATGGCCCCGGCGCATCCATCGAAATGGATACTTTGTAATTAATACCGGCGCCTACAGTGGCGGGCATGAAACAGCCCTCCACCCCCCTCCGCTTCTCGGCCGTCACGGGACTCTCGCTCATCGAGACCATGGTGGCTGTGGCCATTCTGGGCAGCCTGGTGGCCATGGCAGCGCCCAGCTTCGCCCGCATCGGCGAGCGCTACCGGGTCAGCAGCGTGCAGTCCGACCTCGAATCCACGCTCCATGCCGCGCGTGTGGAGGCGATCACCCGCAACCGGCCCGTGACGGTGCACCGCCTCACCGGCTGCCCCGAAGCCACCGATCCGTCCGACTGGCGCTGCGGCTGGGAAACCTTCATCGACCGCAACCGCAACCGGCAGCGCGACGCCGACGAACCGCCGCTGACCCGTCAAGGCCCGATCCAGGGCCACCGCATCCTGCTAGAAGGCCCCGACAGTGACCGGCTGACCTATTCCCCACTGGGCCGGACCTCGGTGGCGCTGCAAAGTCTGGTGATCGTGCCCGACCGGCCTGCCAGTGCGGCCGGCAGTGGCCAGAGGCTGTGCCTGGAGTTCGGCGGCACCCGGCTGCGGATGGTCGACATCCAGCAGGCATGCTGACAGCGGGAAGCATCCCCATGAAGCGTCCCCGCAAGGCCAGGGGCTTCACCCTGGTCGAGCTCCTGAGCGTCATGGCGATACTGGCGATCCTGTCGGCCATGGCAGCGCCGGTCATGGCCGACATGGCGGTCCGCTACCGGATCGACGGTCTGCGCACGGAACTGATCCAGTCCATCCAGCAGGCGCGCGCCGAAGCCATGGTCAGGGGCAACACGGTGACGCTGCGGCGCACCGCCGGCTGCGCCACCGCGCTGGCCGGCAACAACGACTGGAGCTGCGGCTGGGTGGCCTTTGTCGACATGGACGCCGATGGACAGGAAGAGGCCGGGGACACGCGCCTGCAGGTGATCAGCCTGTCGCCAGGCACGCGGCTGAGAAAGACCACCAATCCCGCAGAAACGCAGCAGTTCAACCAGTTCGGGCAGGCGGTGCAGCTGGGACAGCGGTTCGAGCTGTCACCCGAGGACGCCCGCCACGCTGCGCTGGCGGGCTCGCTGTGCTTCTCCACCGGAACACGGCTGCGCTACAGGACAGGTACAGGGCCATGCTGAAACGGCAGCAGGGAGCGTCGCTGCTGGAAGCGCTGGTGGCCTTGTTCATCGTGGCCTTCGGGTTGCTGGCCATGGCGGCCATGCAGATCCGGGCGCTGAACGAGACACGCAACAGCGCCGCCCGCAACACCGCTGCGCAGATGGCCAGCGACCTGCTGGACCGGATGCTGCTCAATGAAGGAGCGAGGACAGCGGTCAATCAGATCAGTCCATACCAGACCGGCTGGGGAACCCCTGCAAACACGCCGCTGGACTGCAGGGTTTCCGCCTGCAATCCGAACCAGCTTGCGCAGTTCGATGTGTGGCAGTGGAAGTTGACGCTGGCACAGCAGCTTCCTGCCGGTGATGCCCAGATCTTCCGATCGCCCACCGATCCCAACCAGTTTGGCGTCCTGTTCCGCTGGGCACGGATCGCTGCCACGCGGGAAGGCTCCAGTTCTGCAGCCAGCCAGCAACTGTTCGCTGCAGCCGATGAGGTCAAGGATGGGCTGGGCGCCACCGGCACCGGTGTTGCGACCGTTTCGTGCACAGCAGGTTTCACCTGTCACCTGGCCTACCTGCGACCATGAAAAGAGACCGCCGCCTTTCATCGCGGACGCTTTCGAGACCCATGCATCAGCGGGGTCTGTCGCTGATCGAACTGCTCGTCGGCATGGCCATCGGTCTGCTGGTGGCGCTGGCCGCCACATCCAGTCTGATGTTCACACGGCTGTCCGCCGCCACCGCGGAGGACACCTGGCGGATGCAGCAGGAATCGACCCTGGCGTTCCGCGTGATCGGCGCGCAGCTGAGGCAGGCCGGTGCGCGCCCCCTTGTGGCCGCAGGCACTTCCGGCAATGTGGAGTTCGCGCTGGGTTACTCGGGATTGGGGACCGCCGGTTCTCCGACCTCCCTGTCCGGGACCAACGGAGCCAGCAACACCCCGGACGTGCTGCAGACCAGCCTGCAGAACGATGTCCCGACCGAAACACGCGACTGCCTGGGCCTGCTGCCGACAGCAAGCACCACCGACATCCGGGCCGCATTCTCGATCAGCAACGGTGATCTGATGTGTGCAGGCTCCAGCACCAGCGCCGCCCTCGCAAGTGGCGTGGAGGACATGCAGGTCTGGTATGCCGAGCGAAACGGCAACCTGCTGCAGTACCGGAACTCACCACTGAACTGGGCGACGGTGACGGCGGTCATGGTGTGCCTGCGCATGGTCGGGGACCGGCAGGGTCAGGCGACCGTCGCAACGACCGGATGCAACGGCGAAGCGATCCCGTCGGATGGGCGCACGCGCCGGACCTTTGTCCGGCTTTTCCAGCTCAGGAACCTCACACCATGAGACTGTGCATGACGCCCCAAGGAGCAAGCGCATCCAGGCGGCGCCAGTCTGGCGCGGTGGTGGTAGTGGTACTGGTCATGATGCTGCTGGCGGTGCTCACAGCCCTGGGTACCAGCCGGACGCAATGGTTGAGCGAGCGGATCGTGGGCAGCGAGTCGGACTTCCAGAGGGCCTTTGCTGCCGCAGAGGCGGTATTGAGGGATGCCGAGCTGGATATTCGGGGTCTGCGCGGGGACGGAATCACGCCCTGCCATGCCCTGGCAGCACAGACGGGATGCCGAACGGCGGCGGCAGGAACACCGTACTTCCCGCAGAGCCTGGCCGACTATGAAACGGTCGCCGGCATCGTGTCTGCGAGCGGTCAGCCGTGCGTGGCAGGCATCTGCACCCCGCCAGATCCGGCGGTCATGTCGACCGCCTACCTCAAATCCAGCGTTTCGACACTGACCTTGCCCGGTGTGGCCGCCACCTACGGGCAGTTCACCTCAGGTACCTCGAGCAGCGCAGGCAATCCGCTGCTGTCGTCGGCCACGCCCAGGGCCTGGTACTGGGTCGAGGTGTACCGGTTCAGTCAGGCCGGGTTTCTGTCTGCCGAGGATCCCGGACTGCCGGTACCCGCTCGCAGCAGTCCTTTCATCTACCGCATCACGGTTCACACCCAGGGCCTGCGACCCGGAACAAGGGTCTGGCTGCGGTCTTCGCTGGTTCTTCAAGACGCCGACTGAGACACCACCATGAAAAACTCCATCAGAGCGCTCCCGACAGCAGCCATCCCCATTGCCTTGTACGGCTTGCTGGCTGGCGGCGCGCAGGCCGCGCCGCTGCTGCTGTCGCAGAGTCCACAGGCCACCATCAAGGAACCACCGCCCAATGTGGTGATCACGATCGACGATTCGGCGAGCATGGGCGCCGACGGTCTGACCGCCATCCGGAGTGCACTGGCGGCCACCTTCACCGAAGACCTCATTCCCGACGGCAGCATCCGGCTGGCATGGCAGTCGCTCAATCGGTGCCAGAGCTTGCCACTGAGCGCCACAACCGCACCGGGCTGCGGCGTGAACAACGGCATCCGTCTCATCGATCGCACACACCGCAACAACCTGTTGAACTGGATCAACACCCTGACCTTGCCCAATCCCAGCAACACGCCTTCACACAAGGCCATGGACCGGGTGTTCAGGTACTTTCAAGCCAACGGGAACTACAACCCCTGGCGCAACAACCCGCAAACCCCTTCCGACAGGAACGAGCTGAGTTGCCGCAAGGCCTTCCATGTGTTCATGACGGATGGTTCATGGAACAGCGAATACGCCAGCACAAGGGACGGTGACGGCATCGTCATGGGCGGGGGCAACGCGGACGGGGTGTCGAAAACGCTGCCGGACAGCGTCAGATACGACGCCGCATCGGCCCAGACCCGCATGTACCGGGATTCCCGTGGAACGCCGGCGATCAGTACGTTCTCCGACCTGGCGTTCCACATGTGGTCAACCGACCTGCGGCCTGATCTGCCGAACAACGTCAAGCCCCGTCAGAAGGTGACCGTTAACGAGCGTTACGGCACCCAGTTCATCGAACCCTACTGGAACCCCAAGAACAATCCGGCAACGTGGCAGCACATCGTCACCTACACCATCGGATTCAAGGACGCCGCCAGCAGGTGGACCGGAGAGATCGACTGGCAGGGCGGGATGTATTCCGGCACCGGCATCGCCAGGCTCGCTGAAGGCACGGCCACCTGGACGTCACCGCTCTGCGGCAGCTTGCTGAATTCGGTCTGCACCGTCGATCAAGGCGTCAGGGATGCCGACGTGATCAGCCGGCGCAAGCAGGAACTCTGGCATGCGGCGATGAATGGCCGCGGGGTGTTTTACCCCGCCCCCGACGCATCCGCACTGACCGGCGCGTTCCAGTCCATCCTGACCGAGATCCGGTCCGAGGGGATCAGCGGCGCCGTGAGCATCGGCGCCAGCACACGGGTGCTGAGGGAAGATGCCTTCCTGTATTCGGCGTCATTCAACCCGGAGCCCTGGTCGGGCGATGTCACTGCAACGGTCTTGCGGGTGGCGAATGCTTCACTCGATGCCGCGCCCGCATGGTCGGCGGCTGCCCGCCTGGATGCCTCGACGCTCAACACCAGCACGCGCGTGATCAAGACACACAACGGTGTCCGGGGAACCGACTTCCTGTGGTCCAGCCTGAGCCCCATACAAAGGACCATGATCCGGGGGACGGGATCCGAAGCCCAAGGCATCATGAAGCTGAACTACCTGCGAGGCGAGCGGGTCAACGAACAATCCCAGCCGAACGGCGTTCTCCGAACGCGAGGTTCCCGACTGGGGACGATCGTGAACTCCAACGTCTGGGTCCAAGGAGACAGCTCTCTGTATCCGTTCGAATACGCAGGCCATGCCGCCTTCCGCAGACTGGTGCGCAACCAGGCCAGGGCGCCGATGCTGGCAGTGGGATCCAACGACGGCATGCTGCACGTCTTCAACGGCAGGACCGGTGACGAACTGCTCGCCTATGTGCCGCTCGGGGTCTACGACAAACTGGATGCCTTCACAAACCCCCGCTTTGTGCACAGCTACATGGTGGATGGTTCGCCGTTTGCCGGGGATGTCGACACGAGCTCCAGCGGGGTGACCGCTGGGGTGTCGCCCACTTGGCGAACCCTGCTCGTGGCGCCCCTGGGGGCGGGGGGACGAGGCTATGCCGTTCTGGACGTGACCTCCACCGAGAGAACCGCGCTCCAGGGTGATGCAACGGTCGTCCTGGACCATTCGTCCTCATCCCGCGCGACGTCTCTCACGGCCAGCGCTCCCAACGACATTGGCCACATCGTGTCGCCCCCGGTGACCGACCCGATCGATCCTCGCCGGGCAGACCAGTTCGTCAAGCTCAACAACGGTCGGTGGGCCGTCCTGATGGGCAATGGGGTGAACAGTGTCGGCGAGCGCGCGGTGCTGCTGGTCCAGTACCTGGACGGAGGTCGTGAACTGCAGACCATCCCGGCTCAGGCCGGCGATGGCCTTGGCAACGGGCTGGGGGCACCCAGGCCGCTGGATGTCGATGGGAACGGCACCGCCGATGTGGTGTACGCCGGAGATCTGGCGGGCAACCTCTGGAAGTTCGACCTCACCCGGGCCGATGCGACGCAGTGGGGTGTTGCCAGCTGGGGCTCCAGCGGCGTCTGCAGGGCCAGCCCCACCACCCCGTGCCAGCCGCTGATGACGGCGGTGGACGCCACCGGGAGAACACAGCCCATCCTTGTCGCACCCATGTGGGTCCCGCACCCCATGGGCGGTGTCATGCTCAACTTCGGCACGGGACGGTTGCTGGAAGAGACCGACCGCAGCAACAAGTCGACCCAGACCCTCTACGGCGTGTGGGACTCCACCCGGTACGCCCGCTCCAGGGGCATCGTGACCGCCACCAATGGCCCGAACGTGGCTGCGGGAACCTTGCGCAGCAGGCTGGTGCAGCAAACCATCACCGGTCAGGTGGCCAGAACGTCGGCAACCACGGATCTGCGGAACTTCTTCAACTCATCCCGCAATCCCGTTCTGTACTCGACGAACAGCACCACCTCCGCTCGCGGCTGGTACATCGATCTGCCTGCGGCCGGGGAACGCCTGCTGAGCAATCCGTCGGTCTCGTCCGGGCGCCTGGTCCGCTTCGACACTCGGGTACCTGCGGATTCTGTGGCCGAAGGCACGTGTGCAACAACACCCCCTCCCGAGACGGGCTTCCTCAACGTGATCAACGGGGTGACCGGCATGCCCGCGAACCAGCCGGTGTTCTACTCCGCCGATGCCACACTGGATCTGCGCAGTGCTTCCAGGGTGCAGTACGGCGCGGGTGAGACGGTGAGTGTGGACACGGGTCGAAGAACCTCGATCTATGACCTCGGCAGTGTCGGCGGTCCAGCGTCGAGCAGGATACCCCCTGTCGAGATCAACCGCTTCAGCTACATCCCGAGGCGCATCGACTGGCGCATCCTCCCATGAACCGCCTGCAACCAGGCCGCCAGACCGGCCTGACCCTGATCGAGCTGATGGTGGTCGTCACCGTGCTGGGCGTGCTGCTGCGGGTGGCACTCCCCAGCTACGAGCAGTATGTGATGCGTGGCCACCGGGGCCAGGCCCGGGCCACGCTGATGCAGGTGGGCCAGTGGCTGGAGCGGGCCGCCACGGCCCAGGGCACCTACCCGGCGGTGGCCCAGATTCCGGCCGATCTGCTTCGGGTGGAGGGCTCGCGGTACACGGTGACGGTGGTCACCACCGCCACCACCTTCACCCTGACGGCCACCCCGTCGGGCCGGCAGGCGGCCGATGCGTGCGGCACCTTCCGGCTGGACCACACCGGCTCCCGCAGCCAGGTGCAGGTGGCCGGCCAGGCGGTTCCCGCCAGCGCCGACGAATGCTGGAGCCGGTGACCGGCATGCGGGGGCCGGCCCTGGTCCCGGCAGGGGGGTCTCAAACCCTGCGAAAATACGCAGATGTTTACCGGCATCATCACCGGCGTGGGGCGTATCGCCGACCTCCACGCGCTGGGCAGTTCTTTGGATCACGGCAAGCGACTGAGCATCGAGGCGCCTGCGGGCTACCTGGATGACGTCGGTCTGGGCGACAGCATCGCGCTCAACGGCGCCTGCATGACGGTCACCTCGCTGGACCTGCCGGCCCGCCGCTTCACCATCGACATTTCGGCCGAATCCCTGGCCCGCACCACCGGACTGGGACAGACCGGCACTCCGGTCAACCTGGAAAAGGCCCTGCGTCCGCAGGACCGGCTGGGCGGGCACATCGTCTCCGGGCATGTGGACGGTATCGGCCGGGTCACCCACTTCGACCAGGTGGGCGAGAGCTGGGAGCTGCGGGTGATGGCCCCGCCCGAGCTGGGCAAGTACCTGGCCTACAAGGGTTCGATCACGGTCAATGGCGTCAGCCTGACCGTCAACCGCGTGGCCGACAGCGCCACCGGCTGCGAATTCAGCATCAACCTCATTCCGCACACGGTGGAGAACACCACCCTTGGAACACTGGTGGCCGGCTCGGCCGTCAACCTCGAGATCGACACCGTGGCCCGCTACGTGGAGCGCATGCTCGCGGCCGGCGCCACCTTCAACAAGGACCCCGCATGAACGCCCCCCAGACGCTGGCACCGGTGGCCATCTCCCCGGTCGAGGACATCGTGGCCGACATGAAGGCTGGCCGCATGGTCATCCTGGTGGACGAGGAAGACCGCGAGAACGAAGGCGACCTGGTGCTCGCCGCCGACCACGTGACGCCGGAGGCGATCAACTTCATGGCCCGCTTCGGCCGTGGCCTGATCTGCCTGACCCTCACCCGCGAGCGCTGCGAGCGCCTGCAGCTGCCGCCCATGGTGCCGCGCAACGGCACCAAGATGGGCACGGCCTTCACCGTGTCCATCGAGGCCGCCGAGGGCGTGACCACCGGCATATCGGCCGCCGACCGCGCCCGCACGGTGCAGGTGGCCGTGGCGCCGAATGCGCAGGCCGCCGATCTGGTGCAGCCAGGTCACATCTTCCCGCTGCAGGCGGTCGAAGGCGGCGTGCTCATGCGGGCCGGCCACACCGAGGCCGGCTGCGACCTGGCCGCCATGGCCGGCTGCTCCCCGTCGGCCGTGATCTGCGAGATCATGAAGGACGACGGCACCATGGCCCGTCTGCCGGACCTGCAGCTGTTCGCCGCCGAGCACGGGCTGAAGATCGGCACCATTGCCGACCTGATCGAACACCGCAGCCGAACCGAATCCCTGGTGCAGAAGCTGGGCAGCCGGCCCCTGCACACCGCCTTCGGCGAATTCACCGCCCATGCCTTCCGCGACCAGCCCAGCGGCGCCCTGCACCTGGCCCTGGTCAAAGGCAGCTGGCAAGCACAGGACGAGGTGCCGGTGCGGGTGCATGAGCCGCTGTCGGTGCTGGATGCACTGGAGGTGGGCCGCTCCATGCACAGCTGGAGCCTGGAGGCCAGCCTGCGCCACCTGCAGGACACCGGTCGTGGCGTGGCGGTGCTGCTCAATTGCGGCGAAGACGCCGGCCAGCTGCTGGCCCAGTTCGAGGGCACCGCCCGCTCGGCCCAGGCGCCGGAGCGCGGCCGCATGGACCTGCGAACCTACGGCATCGGCGCCCAGATCCTGCGCGAATGCGGCGTGCAGCGCATGCGGCTGATGGGCAACCCGCGCCGCATGCCCAGCATGACCGGCTACGGCCTGGAAATCACCGGCTTCATCGGCCGCAACACCTGAACCCACAAGGAAACCGCCCCATGTTTGGAGCAGACAAAGGCAGCGCCGGCCCCCTGGACGGTCGAAAACTCCGCATCGGCATCGTGCAGGCGCGCTGGAACGAAGGCGTCACCGGTGCCCTGTTCGAGGCCTGCCACGCCGAGCTGCTCGCCCTGGGCGTGCAGGACAAGAACATCGCCCACGTGAAGGTGCCCGGCGCACTGGAAGTGCCGGTGGCGCTGCAGGCCATGGCCGAGAGCGACGACTTCGACGCCCTCATCGCCCTGGGCTGCATCATCCGTGGCGAGACCTACCACTTCGAGCTGGTGGCCAACGAATCCGGGGCCGGCGTCACGCGGGTCTCGCTGGACTACCGGCTGCCGATCGCCAACGCCATCCTCACCGTCGAGAACGACGAACAGGCCCGCGCCCGCCAGACCGAGAAGGGCATCGACGCCGCCCGGGTGGCGGTCGAGATGGCCCACGTGATCGACTCCATCGGCTGAACCATGAACACCCCAGATTCCGACAAGGGCACGGTCCGCACCGGCGCCCCCCGCAAGGCCTCCGACAAGTCGGCCCGCACCCGTGCCCGCGAGTTCGCGCTGCAGGCCCTCTACCAGCACCTGGTGGGGCGCAACGACGCAGCCGATATCGACGCCTTCACCCGCGACCTGGCCGGTTTCCACAAGGCCGACAGCGTGCATTTCGATGCCCTGGTGCATGGCTGCATCGAGCAGGCCGCAGCGCTGGATGCGCTCATCACCCCGCGCCTGGACCGGTCCATGGCCGAAATCTCGCCGATCGAGCACGGTGTGCTCTGGATCGGTGCCTACGAATTCCAGCACTGCCCCGACGTGCCGTGGCGCGTGGTGCTCAACGAATGCATCGAGCTGGCCAAGGCCTTCGGCGGTACCGACGGCCACAAGTTCGTCAACGGCGTGCTGCACCCGCTGGCCGCCCAGCTGCGTCCGGTCGAGGTGGCGGCCCAGCCCGCCCCGCGCGGGCGATGAACCCATGGGCCTGAAGATCGCCGGGCGTGCGGCCCGGATCGAACCCTTTTATGTGATGGAACTGGCCAAGGCCGCCGCGCGGCAGGCCGCCCAGGCCGGCCCAGGCAGCCGGTCCATGATCTACCTCAACATCGGCGAGCCGGACTTCACCGCGCCACCGCTGGTGCAGGAAGCCGCCACCCGCGCCATTGTCGATGGCCGCAGCCAGTACACCCAGGCGCTGGGCCTGCCGGCGCTGCGCGAGGCCATCTCGGGCTGGTACGCCAGCCGCTTCGGGGTGAGCGTGGACCCGGGCCGCATCGTCATCACGGCCGGTGCCTCTGCAGCCCTGCAGCTGGCCTGCCTGGCGCTCATCGATGCCGGCGACGAGGTGCTCATGCCGGACCCCAGCTACCCCTGCAACCGCCAGTTCGTGCAGGCGGCCGAAGGTCGGCCGGTGATGATTCCGGCCGGACCCCAGGACCGTTTCCAGCTCAGCGCCGAGCAGGTCCGGCAGCACTGGGGTGCAGCCACGCGCGGCGTGCTGCTGGCCTCGCCTTCCAACCCCACCGGCACCTCGATGGCCCGCCAGACCCTGACCGACATCGCTGCCCATGTGCGCGAGTGCGGCGGCGTGACGATGGTGGACGAGATCTACCTGGGCCTGAGCCACGACCCCGCCTACGGCCACACCGCCCTGGGGCTGCCGGACGGCCTGGGCGAGCAGGTGATCAGCATCAACAGCTTCAGCAAGTACTTCAACATGACCGGCTGGCGCCTGGGCTGGCTGGTGCTGCCCACCGAGCTGGTGCCGGTGGTGGAGCGCATGGCGCAGAACCTGTTCATCTGCGCCAGCACCATCGCCCAGCATGCGGCCCTGGCCTGCTTCCACCCGGACAGCCTGGCCGAGTACGAGCGCCGCCGCGCCGCCTTCAAGGCCCGGCGCGACTACTTCATCCCCGAGCTGAACCGCCTGGGGCTGACCGTGCCGGTCATGCCGGACGGTGCCTTCTACGCCTGGGCCGACGTGAGCGACCTGTGCGGACGCTGGGGCATCCCACCGGCCGGCCCGGGGGGCGACACAGGCGGAAGCTGGGCCCTGGCCTTCGAGCTGATGCAGCGCTGCCAGCTGGCCACCACGCCCGGGCGCGACTTCGGATCGGCCGATCCGGGGCGCTACCTGCGCTTCTCCACTGCCAGCTCGATGGGGCAGCTCCAGGAAGCCGTGGCCCGGCTGGAGGCGGCCCTGTGAGCCCGACCCCGGCCACCCTGGCGCAGGCCGCCTTCCGGTGGCCGGTGCGGGTGTACTGGGAAGACACCGATGCCGGCGGCATCGTGTTCTATGCCAACTACCTCAAGTTCTTCGAGCGGGCGCGCACCGAATGGCTGCGCTCGCTGGGCATCGAGCAGCAGCGCCTGCGCGAGACCAGCGGCGGCATGTTCGTGGTGAGCGCCACCGAGCTGCAGTACCACCGCCCCGCCCGGCTGGATGATTTGCTCACGGTTACAGCCTCGGCCCAGGAAACCGGCCGGGCGTCGCTCACAATCGCGCAGACCGCGTGGCGGCTGCCGTCGGGCGACAGCGGCGGCGCGGAACTGCTGTGCGAAGGCAGCATCCGTATCGGCTGGGTCGATGCCGCATCCCTGCGCCCGGCCCGCATGCCGCCCGCCGTGCTGCAGGCCCTGGCGGCTACCTGAAACCTTCCGGCGATTTTTTCCTCCGACGCACATGACTCCAGATCTTTCCATCGTCCAGCTCATGCTCAATGCGAGCTGGGTTGTCCAGGCCGTGGTGCTGCTGCTGATCCTGATGTCGGTCATCAGCTGGGCCGCCATCTTCCGCAAGCTCACCACCCTCAAGCAGGTGCGCGCCAAGAACGAGGACTTCGAGCGCGAATTCTGGTCCGGCACCAGCCTGAACGACCTGTACGCAGCGGCCACCCAGAACGCCCGCCAGGGCGGCCCGATGGAGCGCATCTTCGCCAGCGGCATGCGCGAATACCAGAAACTGCGGGAGCGTCGCATCACCGACAACGGCGCACTGCTCGACGGCGCGCGGCGTGCCATGCGCGCGAGCTTCCAGCGCGAGCTCGATGTGCTGGAGTCCAACCTGAGCTTCCTGGGCACCGTGGGCTCGGTGGCGCCGTATGTGGGCCTGTTCGGCACGGTGTGGGGCATCATGCACGCCTTCACCGGCCTGGCCTCGCTGGCCCAGGTGACCCTGGCCACCGTGGCACCCGGCATTGCCGAAGCCCTGGTGGCCACCGCCATCGGCCTGTTTGCGGCCATTCCGGCGGTGGTGGGCTACAACCGCTTTGCCCACGACATCGACCGCGTGGCCAACGGCATGGAGACCTTCATGGAAGAGTTCTCCAACATCCTGCAGCGCAACCTGGGCGCCCAGTCCGGCACCCCGTCGGGTCACTGACATGGCCAAGCTTGCCGCACGCGGCCGGGGCCGCCGCACCATCAACGAGATCAACATGGTGCCCTTCATCGACGTGATGCTGGTGCTGCTGATCATCTTCATGGTGACCGCACCGCTGATCACGCCCAGCCAGATCGCCCTGCCCAGCGTGGGCCAGGCCGCCCGCCAGCCCGACCGCTTCGTGCAGGTGGTGATCGACAAGGACGAACAGCTGCAGGTGCGTGACGGCAACCAGGGTGGCGACTCGCCCCCGGTGCCCATGGGCCAGCTGGTGGCCCGGGTCAAGCAGCTGCAGGCCGTCGACCCGGCGTCCGGTGAAGCGCCTCAGGGTGGTGTGCCGGTGATCATCAGCGCCGACAAGTCGGTCAAGTACGAGGCCGTGGTGCGGGTCATGGACACCCTGCAGCGCGCCGGCATTGCCCGGGTGGGGCTGGCGGTGCAGACCAGCCGCTGACGGCGCAGTCTCCGAACCTGTCCGTATCGCCATGCCCTCGACGAGCACCTTCTCCCACAGCACGCTGGACCGCAGCAGCCTGGCGCCGCCGCGCGCCGACCGCTGGGGTCCGCCAGTGGCCAAGGCCGTGGTGGTGCACGGCCTGCTCATCCTGGCGCTGACCTGGGGCGTGCAATGGAACAAGGACGTGGAGCTGGCCACGGTGGAGGCCGAGCTGTGGTCGCGTGTGCCGCAGCAGGCCGCACCGCGCGCGGTGGAGCCCCCGCCTCCGCCGCCCGCCCCGCCGGCACCGCAGCCCCGCCCGGAGCCGCGACCTGCCCCGCCGCCGCCGGGCCCGACAGAAGCCGAGATCGCCACCGCCAAGGCACGCGAGAAGGCCGAGGCCGACAAGCGCGAGGCCGAACGCCGCGCCGCCGAGAAGCGGGAGGCCGAACGCAAGGCAGCGGCCGAGAAGGCCGCCGCCGAGAAGAAGGCTGCTGCAGAGAAAGAACGCCAGCAGAAACTGGCCGAAGACAGGAAACGCGCCGAAGCCGAAAAGCGCGAAGCCCAGCTCAAGGAGCAGCTGCGCCAGGACCAGCTGCGCCGCATGATGGGCCAGGCCGGTGCCACCGGCGGGCCGCAGAGCACCGGCACCGCGCAGCAGTCCAGCGGCCCCACGCCGGGCTACGGCGCCAAGGTGGCCGCCCGCATCAAGCCCAATGTGGTGTTCACCGACGTGGCACCGGGCAACCCGCGCGCCGAGGTGGAGGTTCGCACCCTGCCCGACGGCACCATCACCGGCCGCAAGCTCATCAAGAGCAGCGGCAACCCGGCCTGGGATGAAGCGGTGCTGCGCGCCATCGACCGCACCGGCAGCCTGCCCCGCGACACCGACGGCCGTGTGCCGCCGGCGCTGGTGATCGGCCTGCGCCCGCTCGACTGAGCGGGGGTCAGTCGAACACGATCTCGGCGCGCTGCTCGTGCGCCTGGGCCATCCAGCTGGCCAGCGCTGCATCGGTCGGGAAGAACAGTGAACGGTCGTCCAGCTGCAGTTCACACTGCGCACCCTCGCGCAGCAGCGACAACCGCACCGGCAGGCCGCGCACCAGCTCGCCCTGCTCGGTGATTTCGCGCCGGGGCGGGAATTCGCGCACCAGCTGCGCCACCGATGGCGCGTGGCCATTGACGGCCACCTTCAGGTACTTGCCGAAGCGGCAGCGCGCGGCGGCCAGGTCCCACACCTGCTGGATCTTCAGCCGCAGACCACCCGAGAAACGGTCCGGCTGCGCCACGGCCTGCACCACGATGAGTTCGTCGTCCTTCAGGGTGTTGCGGTGCGCGTTGATCAGTCCCTCATCGGCGCTCACCTCCAGCACCGCCGTCTTGTCGTCCAGCTTGAACAGCGCCAGCTTGCCGCGCTGGCCGTTGATGACCCGGAAGTCGGTGACGATGCCGGCCAGGATGACCGGATCGCGGCTCTCCTTCACATCCTCCAGCGGGGTGCGGGCAAAGCGCCGCACCTCACGTTCGACCTCGTCGAACAGATGCCCCGAGAGGTAGAAGCCGATGGCGCTTTTCTCGTGGGTGAGGCGCTCCTTCACGCCCCAGGGCAGCGTGGCCACCAGATCGGGCTCCTGGGTGCTGGAGCCGTGATCGTCGCCACCCAGCATGTCGAACAGGCCGCCCTGGTGGGCGTTGGCCTGGGTGGTGGCCGCGTAGTCGAAAGCCAGGTCCACCGAGGCCAGCAGCTCGGCCCGGTTGAGATGGATGTTGTCGAAGGCGCCGGCCTTGATCAGCGCCTCCACCGTGCGCTTGTTGATGCGGGTGCGGTCCACCCGCAGGCAGAAGTCGAACAGGCTGCGGAACGGGCCGGTCTCGTGCCCGTTGGGGCCTTCGCCCCGCCCTTCGCGGGCGGCCACGATGGCCTCGATGGCCTGCTGCCCGGTGCCCTTGATGGCGCCCAGGCCATAGCGGATGGAGCGGTCGGTGACCGGCTCGAAGCGGTGCACGCCCCGGTTGACATCGGGCGCCTCGAAGGCCATGCCCATCTTCACCGCGTCCTCGAACAGCACCTTGAGCTTGTCGGTGTCGTCCATCTCCACCGTCATGTTGGCGCAGAAGAACTCGGCGGTGTAGTGCACCTTGAGCCAGCCAGTGTGGTAGGCCAGCAGGGAGTAGGCAGCCGCGTGCGACTTGTTGAAGCCGTAGCCGGCGAACTTCTCCATCAGGTCGAAGACCTCGTCGGCCTTCTCCTGGCTGATGCCTTTCTCGGCCGCGCCCTTGCGAAAGATCAGGCGGTGCTCGGCCATCTCCTCGGGCTTCTTCTTGCCCATGGCACGGCGCAGCAGGTCGGCGCCGCCCAGCGAGTAGCCGCCCAGGATCTGGGCCGACTGCATCACCTGCTCCTGGTAGACCATGATCCCGTAGGTTTCGGCCAGCACCGGCTCCAGCAGCGGGTGCGGGTACTCCACCACCTCGCGTCCGTGCTTGCGGGCCACGAAGCTGGGGATGAGGTCCATCGGGCCCGGGCGGTACAGGGCGTTCAGCGCGATCAGGTCTTCCAGCCGGGTGGGCTTGGCGTCGCGCAGCATGCCCTGCATGCCCCGACTTTCAAACTGGAACACCGCCTCGGTCTGGCCGCGCGAGAACAGGGCATACACCTTGGGGTCGTCCAGCGGCACATCTTCGAAGCGGAAGTTCTCCTGGCCCTGATGGCGCTTCATGATGAACTCGCGCGCAATCTCCAGGATGGTCAGCGTGGCCAGACCCAGGAAGTCGAACTTCACCAGACCGATGGCCTCCACATCGTCCTTGTCGTACTGGCTCACCGCCGAGTCGCTGCCGGGCTGCGCGTACAGCGGGCAGAAGTCGGTCAGCTTGCCCGGGGCGATCAGCACGCCGCCGGCGTGCATGCCGATGTTGCGGGTCATGCCTTCGAGCTTCTGCGCCAGCTCGATCAGCGTGCGCACATCGTCTTCCTTCTGCAGGCGCTCGGCCAGCACAGGCTCCATCTCGATGGCGTAGTTGTTCTTGTCGCCGTCCTTCTTGGGGCTGGGCGGGTACTGCAGGGTCACACTCATGCCCGGCTTGTTGGGAATGAGCTTGGAGATGCCGTCGCAGAAGCCGTAGGAGAAATCGAGCACCCGGCCCACGTCGCGGATGGCGGCGCGCGCGGCCATGGTGCCGAAGGTGGCGATCTGGCTCACCGCGTCCTTGCCGTACTTCTCCTTGACGTAGTCGATGACGCGGTCGCGGTTGCTCTGGCAGAAGTCGATGTCGAAGTCGGGCATGGACACCCGCTCCGGGTTGAGGAAGCGCTCGAACAGCAGGTTGTACTGCAGCGGGTCGAGGTCGGTGATCTTGAGCGCATAGGCCACCAGCGAGCCGGCGCCCGAACCCCGGCCCGGCCCCACCGGGCAACCATTGTTCTTGGCCCAGTTGATGAAGTCGCCCACGATCAGGAAGTAGCCGGGGAACCCCATCTTGAGGATGGTGTTGATCTCGAACTCCAGCCGCTCCACATAGCGCGGGCGCTGGCGCTCGCGCTCGGCGGCATCGGGATACAGGTGCACCAGACGCTCCTCCAGGCCTTCGAACGAAGACTGGCGGAAGAAGTCCTCCATCGGCATGGGCACGCCGTTGACCAGCGGCGTGGGAAAGTTCGGCAGCTGCGGCTTGCCCAGCACCAGGGTCAGGTTGCAGCGGCGCGCAATCTCCAGCGTGTTGGCCACCGCCGAAGGCACATCGGCAAACAGTGCGGCCATGTCGGCCGCGCTCTTGAAGTACTGCTCGCGGGTGAAGCGGCGCACCCGGCGGCTGTTGCCCAGGATCTCGCCTTCGGAGATGCAGACCCGCGCTTCGTGCGCCTCGTAGTCGTCGGCCTCCAGGAACTGCACCGGGTGGGTGGCCACCACCGGCAGGCGCAGCCGGGCGGCCAGCTGCACCGTGCCGGTGACATGGCGTTCATCGTCAGATCGGCCGGCGCGCTGCAGCTCCAGGTAGAAGCGGTGGGTGAACAGGCTGGAGAGCTGCAGGGCCACGTCGGCCGCCTTGCGGGCATCGCCCGCCATCAGCGCCTGCCCCACCGGACCGGCCTGCGCGCCAGAGAGCAGGATCAGTCCGCCATTGAGTTCTTCCAGCCAGGCGCGCTGCACCACCGCCTGACCGCGCCCGTCGTTGCGGGTCCAGGCACGGGCCAGCAGTTCGGAGAGGTTGAGGTAACCCTGCGGGTCCTGCACCAGCAGGATGGCGCGTGGCAGGGCCGGCTGGTGGGCGCCGGGCATGGCGCCGGGCGTCTCGTCGGTGAAGCCCTGCAGCATGACCTCGGCGCCGATCAGGGGCTTGACCCCGGCGCCGCGCGCGGCCTTGTAGAACTTGATGGCCCCGAACAGGTTGTTCAGGTCGGTGATGGCCAGGGCGGGCTGGCGGTCGGCAGCCGCAGCGGCCACCACATCGTCGATGCGGTTGGTGCCATCGACGACGGAAAACTCGGTGTGCAGGCGCAGATGGACAAACATGCGCCCGATTTTAGGGACTGGGGGAAGCCCCCGATCAGTCCTTCAGGATGGAGAGCACCTCGGAGCGGAATTCCCGGTTGTAGAGGATGGCCACCACGATCAGCGTGGCCCCCACCATGGCCACCGGCGAGACGAACCAGGCCAGCAACGCGAACGAGAAGTAGTAGGCGCGCAGGCCGTCGTTGAAGGTTTCGGCCGCCGACCCGACCATCGCGGCGGCCCGGTCGGCGAACTGCTGGCGGTCGAACTGGCCGCTCGCGAACGACTCGGGCGACGGCATGGAGCCGATCACCAGCGCCACGAAGGTGTACTGCCGCATGCACCAGGAAAAGCGGAAGAACGAGTACACGAAGATCGATACCAGCACCACCACCTTGAACTCGAACACGATGAGCGTGGTGGCCTGGGCAAAGGGGATCTCGCTCATCAGCTCGGCCGCCTTGTCGGTGGTGCCCAGCAGCGCAAACAGCGCACCGATGACCAGGATGGAGGTGGACGAGAAGAAAGCCGGCGTGTTGGACAGGGTCTGGGTGATCAGGCCGTCGAGCATGCGCGGGTCGCGCGCCGTGGTCTGCTGCATCCAGTAGCGGCGGTAGCGGTTGGTGGTGTCCAGCAGCGAGGGCCGGTGGCGCGACCAGACCTTGGCGAACCGGGCATAGCCCACCCACAGGGCAAAGAAGCAGGCCAGGGCCAGCCAGTCGGCCCAGGGGATGAGGCTGATGATCTTCATGCGGAAGGCCGGCAACCGGTCAGGAAAAAGGTCAGGAATCGGTGAGGGCGAATGTGCCACAACACGAAGCCGTGCCAGCCGGCGTGGCGTTCACCCACCAGAGGAGACATTCATGGCCCATCCTTTCACCCTGGGCGCCCAGCGCACCACCAGAGCGCCGCATCCCGCGCCGCGCCCCGCCGACCGCACCGGCGCGTCGCCACCGCTGCCCAGACCCGAAGCCCGGCTGCTGCGGGAAGCGCGCGGGGTGGTCACGATCCACCAGAAGCGCATGTTCCTGGAACGCCTGTACCAGATTCCCGTGACCGAGCTGGGCCAGCTGGCACCGGCCTCGCCCCAGGACACGCTGAGCGCCCGGGTGTGGAGCACCACCTGGGGGACACGCTCCATGCTGCAGGGCCTCACGCTGCGCATCATCCAGGCGGACACACAGGGCCAGCTGCTGACCGATTCCATCGGACGCGGCGATCCGGTGAAGCAGATGGTGTTCTGGGAACAGGCCCCGGGACATCCGCAAAGGGTGACGGTGCATGCCGCCAGCATCGACAACCGACATCCGGCGTCGTTGATCGAAGAAGCCCTGCCCCACATGGGCGCCCAGAGTTACCGGGAGGCCGAAGTTCGGGTCGGCGCCGACCAGCCCGGGCTGGCCGACGCTTTGATGCGCCAGCCCGGCTGGCATGCCATCCCGCTGGGGGATGGCGGCACACTCTTCAGGCGGGACCTGGGCCGCTCCCTGCCCGAAGAGTGAGGCGGCAGGCCATCAGCCCTTGAAGCGCTTGGCCACGGCGGCCACACGCTCGCCGAACTGGCGGGCGGTGTCCACGTCGCCTTGCGGGATCTTGTCGGCGCCGGCGTCCGACGGTGCCTGCACCAGCAAGCCCACGGAGCCGCCCAGGTTGTTCACATCGGCGCGGGTGGAGGCCAGCTTGTTGGACGGTGCCATGCCCAGGCTCACCCACAGGCCGCCATGCTGGGACGCCAGGGTGGTCAGGTAGGACAGGGTGGAGCCCTTGTCGCCGTTGAGGCTGGCGCTGACGGTGAAGCCGGCGAAGAACTTGTCCTGCCAGGCGCGGGTGAACCAGGCCTTGGACGAAGCGTCGGCGAACTTCTTGAACTGCCAGCTCGGGCCGCCCATGTAGGTGGGCGTGCCCATGATGATCGCGTCGGCAGCGGCCAGGGCTTCCCAGGCGCCTTCAGGCAGGTTGCCCTCGGCGTCGACCGCGATCAGATCCGCGCCGGCGCCCTGGGCAACGGCCTGGGCGATGAACTGGGTGTGGCCGTAGCCGGAGTGATAGACGACAACAACTTTTGCCATGATTTGCTTTCAGGTTTGTGCGCCGGTCGGCGCGGGTGGGAAGGGAACGGGAACGGTCAACGGGTGAAGGAAGGCTCCAGCAGGCCCATGTCGCCGCGCTGGAATGCCTGGGCATAGGCCGCAATGTCTTGCCGGCTGTTGCCCACGAAGGGGCCGTAAGGCACCACAGGTTCGCGCAGCGGCACGCCGGCCAGCAGCACCGCATGTGCGCCCGAGGCGCCGGAGTTCAAGGTCAGCACTGCACGCCCGACGGCATCCGCCTGGGCAGGCGCGAGCACCACGGTCTGGTCGGCGTGGGCCGCCTCTTCGTTGGCCTGCAGCTCGCCGGCAGTGACGATCAGGAAGCCGTTGGCGGCGTTGTCCACCGGCAGGTCCAGTCGGGCATGGGGCTCCAGGGTGATGGCCAGCAGATCGACGTGGGTGGCCCAGCGGGGGTCGGCGCCGATGGGCGAATCCAGGCCGGCAAAGGAACCGGCCGCCACCTTCACCTGCACGCCTTCGCCCTGCCACACCGGCATGTCAGCACGGTCCACCTTGAACACTGCAGCCGGGTCCTGCTTGTGGCTGCGCGCCATGTTCACGAAGATCTGCAGGCCGACCGCGGCGCGCCCCGGCTCCCTGGGGGTTTCCTCGTGCACGATGCCGCGCCCGGCCTGGGTCCAGTGCAGGTCGCCGGGCTGGATGGTGCTGTGGTCGCCCCGCGAGTCGCGGTTGATCACGCCACCGGGCGAGTCGTCCAGCAGCAGGGTCACGGCGCTCATGCCGCCGTGCGGGTGCGGCAGGAAGAAGTTGTGCGGCATGTGGAACAGGTCGACCCCGATGAAGGGATCGATCAGGCCCAGATGCTCCGGGTGGAACATGCGGGCGTGGGTGCGCGCATCGAAGGCGTGGTGGGGCATGTCCACCACCTGGTGCACAGCGCGCCGCGTCAGGAGTTCGGAGCCGCACATGGTGGGTGCTCCGGCTCAGGCAGCCAGGTCGAAGACCAGCACTTCGGCATCGCGGGCCTGGTCCAGCACCAGCTGCGATTCGTCGCGCACCGCCACGGCATCGCCGGTCTTGAGCGCCTGGCCATTGACCGACAGTTCGCCACGCACCAGGTGCACATAGGCCTTGCGGGCCGGGTTCAGGGCCAGGCGGGCCGACTCGGCGCCGTCGAACAGGCCGGCGTAGATGGTCGCGTCGGCATGCAGCTTGACCGCACCATCGGCCGCATCGTTCGACGCCACCCGGCGCAGCTGGCCGCGCTTTTCGGCCTCTGCAAAGGCTTTCTGCTCGTAGCTCGGCGGGATGCCGCGCACGTTCGGCTCGATCCAGATCTGCAGGAAGTGCGTCTCGCTGTTGGGGGCGTGGTTGAACTCGCTGTGCATGACGCCGGTGCCGGCACTCATGCGCTGCACCTCGCCGGGCGGGATGCCCTCCACGTTGCCCATGCTGTCCTTGTGGGCCAGGTTGCCCTGGAGCACATAGCTCACGATCTCCATGTCGCGGTGGCCATGGGTGCCGAAGCCGGTGCCGGGTGCGATGCGGTCTTCGTTGATGACGCGCAGGTTGCCCCAGCCCATCCACTGCGGGTCGAAGTAATCGGCAAAGGAAAAGGAATGCTGGCTGCGCAGCCAGCCGTGGTCGGCATGGCCTCGGGCTTCGGAACGGCGGACGATCAGCATGGTGGTGCTCCTTCTGAGACCCGGGGACGATTCCCCGGTGTCGATGGGCTCCATTCTGAAGATCCCGATACCCAAATCGGCTGCATGATTTTGATGGCATCATTCAAATCGTTTGAATATCGGGAGCTGTCATGCCCGCCACTGCCTCGCCCCGGTCCGCGCTGTCGGCCGAAAACCTGGCCCTGCTGGAAGCCGTGTCCCGCCTGGGCAGCATGGCCGCCGCCGCGCGCGAGCTCGGCATGGTGCCCAGCGCCCTGACCTACCGCATCCGCCAGATCGAGGATGCGCTGGACGTACTGCTGTTCGACCGCAGTGCCCGCCGGGCCGTGCTCACCCCCGCCGGCGCCGAGCTGCTGCGCTCGGGCGAGCACCTGCTGCAGGAACTCGACGCCGTGGCCCAGCGGGTGCGGCGGGTGGCCACCGGCTGGGAGCCGCAGCTCTCGATCGCGGCCGATGCGCTGATCGCGCGCGGCACCCTGTTCGAGCTGTGCGAAGCCTTCTACGCCACCGGCGCGCCCACCCGGCTGCGCCTGAGGGCCGAGACGCTCTCGGGCACGCTGGAGGCGCTGCAGAGCGGCGCGGCCGACCTGGCCCTGGGCGTGTCGGTGGAGCTGGCCATTCCGGGCATCCAGGTGGCGCCGCTGGGCAGCGTGCCCTTCGTGTACGCGGTGGCACCCCACCACCCGCTGGCCGCCGTGGCGCATGCCCTGTCGGACGACGAGCTGCGCAGGCACCGCGCGGTGGCGGTGGCCGACAGCACCCTGCGCGGACGCGGCGTGACCCACAACCTGCAGCCGGGCCAGGACGTGCTGACCGTGCCCACCATGCAGCACAAGCTCGAAGCCCAGCTGCGCGGACTGGGCGTGGGCTTCCTGCCGCAGCCGCTGGCCCAGCCCTACATCGATGCCGGGCGACTGGTGGTCAAGCCGCTGCAGCGCACATCGCGCACCCAGAGGGCGGCCTATGCCTGGCGCCAGGACACCGGCCCCCGGGGCGCCGGCCGCGCGCTGCAGTGGTGGCTGGAGCAGCTGCAGCACCCCAAAACCCGCCACGCCCTGCTGCACAACCACCACCAGAGCTGAAGGCCGCTGCTACATTCGGCTCCACTCCCTGAACACATCCCGCACGCCACCATGACCACTCGCAGGCCCACCCGCGCTCCCCAGCCCTCCCCTGCCCCAGCCGCTGCGCCGTTGCGGCATGTCGCCGTCATCGGCGGCGGCATGGCCGGCGTGACCTGCGCCCGCACCCTGCTGCAGGCCGGCCACCGTGTCACCCTGATCGAAAAAAGCCGGGGCTTCGGCGGCCGCATGTCCACCCGCCGCAGCGAGTTCGGCGGCTTCGACCATGGCGCCCAGTACTTCACCGTGCGCGATGCCCGCTTCGAGCAGGTGCTGCGCCTGACCGCCACCACCGTGGTGCGGCCCTGGAGCGCCAGCACCGTGCGGGTGCTCGACGAATTCGGCCATGTGCTGGCCAGCGCCCCGCCGCCGACCGAGCCCCATTTCGTGGCCACGCCGGGCATGAACGCCCTGGTGGCGCTGTGGGCCCAACCCATCACGCGGCCCGAGCAGCACGGCCATCTGCCGGCTCAGGCCCTGGTGCAGGTGCGTGTGACCCAGATCGAGCGCGACGCGCTGCACCCGCAGCAATGGCAGCTGCGGGTCGAAGACGCCGACGGCGGCCAGCGAGTGCTGGGCGGCTTCGACCAGGTGGTGCTGGCCATTCCGCATCCCCAGGCCCACGACCTGCTGCTGGCCTCCGGCCTGGCACCCGAGCTGCGCCAGGCCCTGGCGCCGGTTCATGTGGCGCCCTGCTGGACGCTCATGGTGGCCTATCCACAGGCCATGCAGCCTGGCCTGCCGCACCTGGGGCCGCAGTGGAATGCCGCCCGCAGCACCCACCACCGCATCAGCTGGCTGGCCCGCGAATCGAGCAAGCCTGCGCGCGACCCGATCGAACGCTGGACGGTGCAGGCCAGCCCCGAATGGTCGACCCGCCATCTCGAAGACGACGAAGAGCGCGTCAAGGCCAAGCTGCTCAAGGGCTTTGCCGAGATCACCGGCATCCGCGCCACGCCCACCCATGCGGTGGTGCACCGCTGGCGCTACGCGCAAACCCGCACCCCGCTGGGCCGCTCGCACCTGATCGACCCGGCACTGGGCATCGGCCTGTGCGGCGACTGGTGCATGGGCCACCGGGTGGAAGACGCCTTTGTGTCGGGCCTGGAACTGGCCCTGGCCATGGCGTGAAACCGCGCGGCCGGTTCGCGCCATCGCCCACCGGGCCGCTGCACGCTGGCTCGCTGGTCGCCGCGCTGGCCAGCTGGCTCGATGCCCGCTCCCGGGGCGGCCAGTGGCTGGTGCGCATCGAAGACGTGGACACCCCGCGCTGCGTTGCCGGCGCCGATGATTTCATCCTGCAGCAGCTGGCCGCCTGCGGCATGACCAGCGATGCGCCGGTGGTGTGGCAATCCAGGCGCAGCGCCCCGTACCAGCAGGCGCTGGACCGCTTGCTGGCCACCGGACAGGCCTACCCCTGCGCCTGCTCTCGCAGCGACATCGAAGCCGCCCTGGCCGCCGCCGGGCGCCAGCGGGAACGCCACCAGGCCGCCGTCTACCCCGGCACCTGCCGCGAGGGCCTGCACGGGCGGCCCGCACGCGCGTGGCGATTGCGCCTGCCCGGGGCGACCACCGTCCAGTGGAACGACGCCCGGCTGGGTGAGCAGGTGCAGGACGTGGCCGCCGAGGTGGGCGACTTCGTGCTGCGGCGGGCCGACGGCCTGTGGGCCTATCAACTGGCCGTGGTGGTGGACGACGCAGAGCAGGCCATCACCCATGTGGTGCGCGGCGCCGACCTGGCCGACAACACGCCGCGCCAGATCCTGCTGCAGCACGCCCTGGGCCTGCCCAGGGTGGCGTACCACCACGTGCCGCTGGTGCTGGGCGCCAACGGCGAGAAGCTGAGCAAGCAGAACGGCGCCGCGCCGCTGGATCTGTCCGATCCGCTGGCCGCGCTGCAGACCGCTGCGGCGGTGCTGGGCCTGCCGCCGGCCGAAGGCAGCGTGTCCGAGGCGCTGGCGCTGTGGGTACAGGCGTGGCGCGGCCAGTGGCCGGCCGATACCGGCCCGGCCACCTAAAATCGCAGGCTTAGCCCGCCCGCCATGACCGACCCCCGACACGCCCTGCCCCGCCCCGCCCCCACCGACGTGGAGCATCTGCGCGTGGTCAAGAGCTATGTGCTGCGGGCCGGCCGCACCACCGCCGGCCAGGCCAGGGCCTACGAGGTGTTCGGACCGCGCTTCCTGGTGCCCTACGCACCGCAACCGCTCGATCTGGCCGCCACCTTCGGCCGCCAGGCGCCTACGGTGCTGGAGATCGGCTTCGGCATGGGTGGCGCCACCGCCCACATTGCCGGCGTGCGGCCGCAGGACAACTTCCTGTGCTGCGAGGTGCACGAGCCCGGCGTGGGCGCCCTGCTCAAGCTGTGCGGGGACAACGGCCTCGAGAACATCCGCATCGTGCGGCACGATGCGGTGGAGGTGATGGACCACATGCTGGCCGACGGCAGCCTGGACGGCGTGCACATCTTCTTCCCCGACCCCTGGCACAAGACCAAGCACCACAAGCGCCGGCTCATCCAGGGGCCGTTCGTGAACCGGCTGGCCCGCAAGCTCAGGCCCGGCGGCTATGTGCACCTGGCCACCGACTGGCAGCCCTATGCCGAGCAGATGGTCGAGGTGCTGGCCGCCGAGCCGCTGCTGCGCAACACCGCCGACCCGGCCCTGGGCGGCTACGCGCCCAAGCCCGACTACCGGCCCCTCACCAAGTTCGAGAACCGGGGCCTGAAGCTGGGCCATGGTGTGTGGGACCTGGTCTGGTCCCGCGTCTGAACCCGCGTCGGACGCACTGACACCGTCGGCCCGGCATGGCGCACCGGCCCAAGAACCCCGACATCCCGTCGCGCAACGGCGTGTCGCCGAGCTGTGTGGCCGTGCCCCACACCCGGCCCTGCCCCTGGCCGACCGTTCTGGACTTCCTGAGCGAGCGTCTGAGCGTGGTGGACCGCACTGGCTGGACGGCCCGCCTGCAGGGCGGCGAGGTGCTGGACGATCACGGCCGCCCGCTGTCGCCCGAATCGCCCTGCCGGCCCGGCGAGCGCCTGTACTACTACCGCCGGCTGGAGACCGAACAGCCCATCCCGTTCGAGGCCACGGTGCTGTTCCAGGACGCGCACCTGCTGGTGATGGACAAGCCGCACTTCCTGCCGGTGGTGCCCACCGGCCGCTATGTGGAGCACACCCTGCTGGTGCGGGCCAAGCGGCAGACCGGCATCGACACCCTGAGCCCGCTGCACCGCATCGACCGCGAGACCGCCGGCATCGTGGTCTTCAGCATCCGCCCGCAGGACCGCAATGCCTACCAGGCACTCTTCCGCGACCGTGCGGTGGACAAGCGATACGAAGCCATCGCCATCTGCACCACCGACACGCCGGTGCTGCGCGGCCATGTGCGCCGAAGCCGCATCGAGGAAGACCCGACCG
>CALRSR020000012.1:0-97362 GCA_943370825.1 Allobosea thiooxidans
GGCTGCGGCAGCGGTTGAGCACGATGGTGTGGAAGTAGGTGCTGACCTGGGCCGTGGCCTGGTCGTCCGGGCGGGCGCTCCACAGGCGCAGGAAGCTGTCCTGCACCACGTCCTCGGCGTCCTCGGGGCGGCCCAGCACCTGCCGCGCCAGCGCCAGGGCGGGCGGCGTGAGGCGGGCCACCAGGGCGCGCGCGCTGGCCGGGTCGCCGCCGGTGGCGGCGCGCCATTCGGCCCAGCCGTCACCGGCCGGTGCCAGGGCGCGGCGGGCGCGCTGCAGCAGGCCGGCCATGGCGGTCAGCAGGCTGTCGGGGTGCAGGGGTGCCCCGGGTCGCGGAGCGGGCAACGGCGGGTGGGCGGTGGCGGTGTTCATCGCAGCGGCAGTTTCTCGCGCAGGGCGGCGCGCTCCTCGGGGCTCATTGTCTCCAGCAGGGCGCGGCGCTGGCGCAGCAGTTCGCGCCGCTCGGCCGGGCTCATGGACTGGATCTGCTGGCGCCGTTCGGCCGCCAGGGCCTGGCGCTGCTCGGGGCTGAGCTGGTCCCACTGGGCGCGCGCATCGCCGATGAGGGCCTGGCGCTGCTCGGGGCTGAGGTTCTGCAGCCGCTGGCGCAGTTCGCGCCGGAAAGCCTGGCGCTGCTCGGGGCTGGCGTTCTGCAGCTGCTGGCGCAGGGCTTCGCGCTGGGCGGACTGCTCGGCCGGGCTCAGGCGCGACCAGGCCTGCGGATCGGGCACGGCCGGGGTCTGTGCGCGGGCCGTGGCGGGCAGGACGCCTGCGACGGCCGCCACCAGCAGCACGGCGGCCGCCCAGTGCCGGGCTGCGGGGATGAAATGGGGGCGGATGACGATGGCCATGACGCTGAAACCCGACCCGGCGCGTTCTCTTACGCGCCGGTCGGCAAAACCCGGCCGCTGGCCGGGACATGGGCCGCAAGGGCGTAAGCGGCGGCTGCCGGCGGCGGTTTCAGAGCCAGCCCCGACCGCGGGGTGCGCGCCGGGATGGTCCCGGTGCCGCGTCTGACGAGGAGTCACCATGAAGCCCGATTCGATGTTCCGCCGCGTTGTTCCCTTTGCCATGGCCCTGGCGCTGGCCGGTGCGGCCGTCCAGGCCCAGGCCCAGACGGGCTGGCAGGATGCCCAGAGCGACCGGGTGGACACCCGCCAGGACCTGCAGGCCGACCGCATCCGCCAGGGCGTGGCCTCCGGCGAGCTGACCCGGCCCGAGGCCGCCCGGCTGGTGGAGCAGCAGCGCCACATCCGCCGCCTGGAGCGCCGCACCGAGGCCGACGGCCAGGTGACGGCCCGCGAAGCCGCCCGGGTGGAGGCCGCACAAGACCGCGCCAGCCGCCGCATCTACCACTCCAAGCACGACCGCCAGGACCGGCCCCGCGCGCGCTGAGCCGGTTCAGGGCGTCGGGCTGTCGTCGCGTTGCCAGCCACCGTCCCCGGGACGGGTCTGCTGGCGGGCGAGGTCGGCCTGCATCTGCCGCTCGAACTGCTCGCGGGCTTCGCGCACCCGGCGGATCAGGTCGTCCTGGTTGTGCCGGTCGGCCCGTGCGGTGCGCAGGAAGCCCTCTGAATAGCGCCGGAAATCGTCGGCCAGGGTGCGGGCATGGAAAGGCTCGAAGTCCAGTGCTTCCAGCACCGCGCGGCCGCTGCGCAGCGAGCTCTCGAACAGCTCGCGCTGCACATGGTGCACACCGTCTTCCATCAGGTCCATGGCATGCACGGCATCGCGCGCCCGGGCCACGATGCGCAGTTGCGGCCAGTGTTCGCGCACCAGGGCGACCACCCGGCTGGCCTGCTGCGGGTCGTCGATGGCCACCACCATGACGCGGGCCTGGCCGGCCCCGGCAGCGGTCAGCAGGTCGGCTTCGGTGGCATCGCCGAAATGCACCACGAATCCCGCACGCCGTGCGCTGTCGATGGTGTCGGCATCGTGGTCGATGACGGTCGGCCGGATGCCGGTGGCCAGCAGCAGGCGGGCCACGATCTGCCCGTAGCGGCCAAAGCCGGCCAGCAGCACTGGGGCATGGTCGGGTTCGATGGCATCGGCGGGTCGGGCCGGTGCTTCATCGGCCACCAGCCAGCGGTCGTGCGCCATCAGCAGCAGCGGTGTGGTGGCCATGGACAGGGCAGCAATGAGGGTGAGCAGCGCGGCAGTGTCGGTCGGCAGCGCGCCACTGAGCTGACCGGCGGCCAGCACCACGAAGGCGAACTCGCCCACCTGCGACAGCAGCACCGCCAGCAGCGTGCGCTGGCTGCGGTGCAGGCCGATGAAGCGCCCCAGCAGCCACAGGCCCAGGGCCTTGAGCGCCACCACCAGCAGCAGGCCCAGGCCCACCTGCACGGGTTGGCTCACCAGCAGGCCCAGCTGCATGCTCATGCCCACCGCAATGAAGAACAGGCCCAGCAGCAGGCCCTTGAAGGGCAGCAGGTCGCTCTCCAGCGCATGGCGGTAGGGCGAGCCGGCCAGCAGCACGCCGGCCAGGAAGGCCCCCAGTCCCATCGACAGGCCCACCGCCTGCATCAGGGCGGCCACGCCCAGCACCAGCAGCAATGCCAGGGCGGTGAAGAGTTCGCGCACCGGCAGGGTGGCCACGAAGCGCATGGCCGGGTAGGCGGCGTAACGGCCCAGCAGCACCACCGCCACCACGGCACCGGCCTGCAGGCCCAGCTGGGCCAGGCCCCCGCCGGCCGCTGCGTGCCCGCCGCCGCCTGTTGCCGCAGTGCTGCCCAGGGCGGCGGCCAGGCCCAGCAGCGGTATGGCGACAATGTCCTGGAACAGCAGCATCGAAAAACCGTGACGGCCCACCGGCAGCGCCATCAGGTGCCGCTCCTGCAGCAGGCCCACCACGATGGCGGTGCTGGACAGCGCCAGCGCGCTGGCGGCCACCAGGGCGGCCTGCCAGGTCCAGCCCAGAGCCAGCCCCACCGGCATCAGCAGGGCGGTGCACACCACCATCTGCGCGGTGCCGCCGCCGAACACGGCACGCCGCATGGCCCACAGGCGCTGCGGCTCCAGCTCCAGGCCGATCACGAACAGCATCAGCACCACGCCCAGCTCGGAGGTGTGCAGCAGCGCGGCCGGGTCGGACACCAGGGCCAGGCCCAGCGGGCCGATGGCCACGCCGGCCAGCAGGTAACCCAGCACCGAGCCCAGGCCCAGGCGCACCGCCAGCGGCACGAACACCAGGGCCACGGCCAGGAAGACGATGGCCTGGTTCATGCCGCGCGCCCCAGCGATGCCAGCAATGCATCCGCCTGCCGCCGCAGATCGCGGGCGGCCTGGGCCCGCGCCTGCGCGTCGAGCCGGTGGCCGCCGTGCAGCACGAAGGGCGGCGCCCAGTGCATGCCGCAGAAGCGGGCGGTCTGTTCGATGGCCGGGGTGTAGTCCGCAAATGGCCGGCCGTGTTCGCCGCTCGGGCTGTACAGGGACGCCGCACCGCCGGCACTGGCCACCCACCAGGCGGTCTTGCCGGCCAGTGCCTGTGTGGCCGGGCCGGTGCCTTCTGCAGTGTGGGCATGACCATAGGCCCAGCCGTGGGTGAGCACCGTGTCGAACCAGTGCTTGAGCAGACCCGGCACGCTGTACCAGTACACCGGGCAGAGCCAGACGATCAGATCGGCCTGGCGCAGGGCCTGCTGTTCGGCCGCTGCATCGATGTCGAAATCGGGGTAGCGGTCGTACAGCGAATGAAGGGTCACATCGGGCAGGTCGGCGAGTGCCTGCAGCAACCCCCGCGTGGCCACCGAACGGGCCGGGCGGGGGTGGGCATGGATGATCAGGGTGCGGGGCATGGGCGGTGACGATAGCACCGACCCGCGCCCTGCAGCCCTTGGTCAGTACGTCGGGCGGATGCGGTAGACGGCGGTGGTGCCGCTGGTCTCGTGGCCCACCACCAGCAGCGGCTCGCCGGTGGGCGAATCGTCGGCGGCGATGTAGGTCAGGCCTTCCGGACCGCGGTCGCCATTGACGCCTTCGCGGGTGTTCAGGTAGCTCACCCGGCGCGGTTGGGCGGGCTCGCTGACGTCATACACCGCCACGCCGCCCACCCGCTCCAGGCCGATGAAGGCGAAGGTCTTGGGACCGAAGCGGGCCACGGTCACGCCTTCGGGCTCAGGGCCCTTGGTGGGGCTGCGGTTGTCGAGGCTGGTGCCATCGGCGGCGTTGCTGGCGTTGAACGGCACGTTGGGCAGGTTGGTGGTCAGGCGCTCGAAGTCTTCGCCTGAGTCGGCCACGCGTTGCACGTCGGTGCTCCAGATGCTGAACGAGCGGCCGCCGAAGCTGTAGAGCTCGGTGCACTGTCCCGCTGCGTTCTTGCCGGTGAGATTGCCGTTGGGCGCGGTGGTGATGCGCAGGCGGCCCAGGTTGCTGTCCAGGATCTGGTTGGCGGCGTCGCTGAACACGGTGGGGTCCAGACCGAGGTTGCAGTGGGCGCGCACGCGGGTCTCTTCGTTGAAGCCGGGCCAGTCGGCGCGGGCGTCGCCTTCGTTGGCGGTGATCAGCCAGGTCTTGCCTTTGGCCTGGAAGCTGGCGATGGCATCGGGCAGGTACATGCCCTTGACCGGCACCGGCCCGATCTTGATCAGCGGGCTGCCGCTGTTGGTGTTGGTGCCACCGTCCTCGTCGGACACGTCCATGCCCATGCCGATCTGGTTGTGGTTCTTGAAGCCCAGCGGCTTGATGGCGGTGACGCGCGCCGTGCGCACATCGACCACGGCCAGCGCGTTGTTCTCCTGCAGCGTCACCCAGGCGGTGCGGCCGTCGTCGGACACGGCGATGTACTCCGGCTCCAGGTCCTGGGCCACGGTGGCGTTGGGGCCATAGATGCGCACGCCGGCGGCTTGCAGGCGCTGCATCTCGCCGTTGTAGGCGCGGAAGTCGGCCGTCACCACGGTGCGTTCGATGCGGGTGGCGTCCGGCTTGAGCTTGTCCAGGCGGATCAGGCTGATGCTGCCCTCGGGGTCCTGCGAGTTCGGCTGGTTGTAGCTGTCGGGCTCGCCTTCGTTGGCCACCAGCAGGGTGCGGCCGTCGGGGGTGAAGGTGAGCATGTCGGGCAGGGCGCCCACGGTGTCGGTGCCCAGCTTCTGCAGGTCGCTGGCGCGCAGCCATGCCACCACGCCCGGGGCGGTCTTGGGGCTGGCTTCGATGGCCAGTGCCACGATGCCGTTGTGCACCGCCACGCTGTTGATCGCAGCCAGACCGGTGCCGAAGGCGGACGCCGGGATGGAGGTGATCAGCGTCGGCGCCTCGGGATGGCTGAAATCCAGCACATCGATGGAGGCCAGGGCACCGTTGACCACGAACAGGCGCTGGCTGATGGGATCGAAGGCAGTGATCTCGGCCGACGACGTGCCACCGGCGTGGGTGAAACCACCGATCTTCTCCAGCTCCAGGCCCACGGGCGGGCCCTTGGGCGGCTCTTCCATGCCGCCACAGGCGCTCAGGACAGCGGCGGCGACCAGGGTAGCGAGCACCGGCGCGATGAAGCCGGCGGGTTGGCGTTGGGCGGTTTTTTGCATGGCAGGTCGGGTTGTGTGAAAACCTGCCGGTTGTAGGCCGTTCGAATGACAGGCCAGTGACACCCCTGGGGGGTGTCTGAGGCGTCCGGTGTCACTGGCCGAAGCGCGGCCCGTCCACCAGGAAGGCGGTTTCTTCGTCGGTGCTGCGGCGTCCCAGCGCCGCATTGCGGTGCGGGAAGCGGCCGAAGCGCAGCACGATGTCGCGGTGCAGCCGGGCGAACTGCAGATGGCTCTCCAGATCGGCCCGTGCCACGGTGTGGTCGGCTGGCGTGGCGTCCAGCAGGTCCTGAAAGCAGCGGATGCAGCGGTCCTGCAGGCCCAGGTCCTCGGCGTGCATCAGCGGCATGAAGACGAACACCTGACCGATGGGGGGCAGAGTCCGGTGCAGGCCTTCGTCGAGGGTCTGCAGTGCCAGGCGCGCGGCACGCGTGTCGCCGGCAAAGGCTTCGGCCCGGCCCCGATGCAGGTTGCGGGTGAACTGGTCCAGCAGCACCAGCAGCGCCAGCCGGTCCAGCGGCTGAAGCTCCCAGGACTGCAGGCCGCCGGTCACCGCCTGGTCCACCAGGGTGCCGAAGCGTTCGCGGATGGCCGAGTCGGTGGCGCGATCGCTGCCGAACCACAGCGCCTTGCGCGGCACCACCGGCCAGCCCTGCGCCAGGCTGTCACCGAACCAGAAGTCCAGCACGGCGCGCGCATCGGGGTGAGAAGTCTGCAGGTCGTGGTTCATGGCGGATACAGGGAGGGGTTTACGACTTGAAACGACTTTGACGTTGCGTGGGGCAGTGTGTTCCGTTCCCCGCTTTGTAATCCACACCACGCACCCGGTATGTTCCGGTGCGCATCCTCCGAGGAGTCTCTCCATGCAATCCGCCCTTCAAGTCCCTGCCGTGTCGCGCCCGTTCAGTGGCTGGGCGCGCGGCCTCATGGCCGCCGTGATGTCCGCCGGTGCCTGGGCCGCATCGGCTGTGGTCAGCGAAGCCGAGGCCCGCGACAACGTGTACTGGTCCATCGGCATCCAGTCGCCCGGCGTGGCGGTGGGCGTGGCCAACGCACCCCCGGTGGTCTACGGTCCGCCGGCCTACTACTACCAGCCCCGCCCGGTGGTGGTGTATCCGCGCCCGGTGGTGGTGGCCCCGCAACCCATCTACTACTACGACGACCACCGTCCCCGCCACTGGAAGAAAGACCGCCATTGGCACAAGGGCCATGGCCATGGGTACGGCCGTGGCTACGGTCGTGGTCATGACCGCTGGGACGACTGAACGCCGCCCCGAGACCTTTACCCGCCCGATACCCGGGCGATACCCCCCTGAAGCGCTCCCCCGAGGAGCGCTTCCTACAATTCCGGCATGACCCGTACTCGCTGGATGTTGATGGTGCTGCTCCTGGCCTTGCTGGCCGGCGGTGGCTGGTGGTGGTGGAGCCGCAGCAGCGGGGCTGCGGTGCAATACCGCAGCGCCACGGTGGAACGCGGCAACCTGCAGGCCACCGTCTCGGCCAGCGGCGCGGTGAATCCGGTGACCCAGGTGTCGGTCGGCACCCAGGTGTCGGGCCAGATCCGCGATGTGTTCGTCGACTTCAACAGCGAGGTCAAGGCGGGCCAGCTGATCGCCCAGATCGACCCGCAGACGCTCGAATACCGCCTCAATTCGTCCCTGGCCGACCTGGATGCCGCCAACGCGGCGGTGGCCATCGCACAGGCCAATGCGGCATCGGCCCGGGCCAATGTCTCGCGCGCCCGCACCGACCTGGCCGAGGCCCAGCGCAGCCACGAACGCAACCTCAGCCTGGTGGCCCAGGGTTTCATTGCCCAGAGTGAAGCCGACCGGACCCGTGCCGCGCTGGCCTCGGCGCAGGAGTCGCTCAAGGCGGTGGAAGCGCTGGTGGGCGTGAGCGAGGCGCAGATCGCCAGCGCGCGCGCCAACGTCAAGCAGCGCGAGGCAGCCGTCTCCCAGGCCCGGGTGGACCTCTCCCGCACCCGCATCACCTCGCCGGTGGACGGCATCGTCATCAAGCGCACGGTGGAGCGCGGCCAGACGGTGGCTGCCAGCCTGCAGGCGCCCGAGCTGTTCGTGATCGCCCAGAACCTGTCCGAGATGCAGGTGGATGCCAGCATCGACGAGGCCGACGTGGGCCGCATCAAGCCGGGCCAGAAGGCCACCTTCACGGTGGACGCCTTCCCGGGCCGCACCTTCGAGGGCCAGGTGCGCCAGGTGCGCAAGGCCGCCACCAACGTGTCCAACGTCATCACCTACATCGCGGTGGTGGGCTTTGCCAATGGCGACAGCCGCCTGCTTCCCGGCATGACCGCCAACGTGCGGGTGGTCACCGACCAGCGCGAGAACGTGCTGAAAGTGCCCAACGCCGCCCTGCGGGTGCGCCTGCCCGGTCCCGAGGCCGGCAACGGTGCGTCCAACGGCGCCCGGGGCGGCCCGCCGCGCGGCCGCATCCACCTGCTCGACGACAACGACCAGCCGATCACGGTGGCCGTGGGCACCGGCGTGACCGATGGCAGCTTCACCGAAGTGGTGCTCAAGCCCGACACCCCGAATGCCGACCGTGTGGTCGAGGGTGCCCGGGTCATCACCGGCGTGCAGGGCGGCGCCACCCCGGCAGCGGCCAGCCGCCCGCGCCAGCCCGCCCCGCGCCTGCCGTTCTGAGGGCGTCGCCATGGCCCTGATCGAGATCCGCGACCTGCACAAGACTTACGGCGCCGGCGACCAGGCGGTGCATGCCCTGGCCGGCGTTTCGCTGGACATCCAGGCCGGCGAGTTCGTGGCCATCATGGGGGCTTCCGGCTCGGGCAAGAGCACGCTGCTCAATGTGCTGGGCTGCCTGGACCGGCCTGATACCGGCGAGTACCGGCTGGCCGGGGAACCGGTGCAGGACCTTTCCCCGGACCGCCTGGCCGAGGTGCGCAACCGGCGCATCGGCTTCGTGTTCCAGCAGTTCAACCTGCTGGCCCGCACCACTGCCCAGGAAAACGTGGAGCTGCCCCTGGTGTACGGCGGCGTGCCGGCACCCGAGCGGCGCGACCGGGCTCTGGCCGCGCTGGCCCAGGTGGGGCTGGCCGAGCGGGCGCACCACACGCCCTCGCAGCTGTCCGGCGGTCAGCAGCAGCGGGTGGCCATTGCCCGCGCGCTGGTGAACCGGCCATCCCTGATCCTGGCCGACGAGCCCACCGGTGCACTCGATTCGCGCACCAGCGACGAGGTGATGCAGCTGCTCGCCGGGCTGCATGCCACCGGCATCACGGTGGTGATGGTCACGCACGAGAGCGACATCGCCGCCTGGGCGCAGCGCCGCCTGGTGTTCCGCGACGGCCGGGTGGTGGAAGACGCGCTGCAGGTGCCCCGGGTGCACGGCGAAGGATTGCCGGCATGAACACGCTGACCGCCATCCGCAGCGCCTGGCGCTCGCTCAAGGCCAACAAGCTGCGCAGCATGCTGACCATGCTGGGCATCATCATCGGCGTGGCGGCGGTCATCACCATGATCGCGGTCGGCGGCGGTGCCACGCAGCGGGTGCAGGAGCAGATGAAGTCGCTCGGCTCCAACGTGATGCTGGTGCTGCCGGGCAGCCTGTCGGCCGCCGGTGTGCGCCAGGGCGCCCAGACCCGCTCGCGCTTCACCGAGGAAGACGTGCAGGCCATCATGGCCGAGATTCCCGAGGTGCAGGCCGCCGCGCCCGGCTCGCGCACCACGGCCCAGGCGGTGGCCCAGAACGCCAACTGGAACACCACCATCTTCGGCACCACCAACGAATACCTGGATGTGCGCGACTGGGCCCTGGCCAGCGGCCGGCTGTTCGAGCCGGCCGAGCAGACCGGCTCGGCCAAGGTCGCCTGGATCGGGCAGACCGTGGCCCGCGAGCTGTTCGGCGACCAGGACCCGGTGGACCAGGTCATCCGGGTGCGTGGCGTGCCGTTCACTATCGTCGGCGTGCTGGAGCGCAAGGGCCAGAACGCTTCCGGCCAGGACCAGGACGACATCGTGGTCATGCCCATGTCCACCTTCCGCAACCGCATCTGGAACGCCGGTGGCAACGTGCGCCGCATCTGGACCATCTTCGTCAAGGTGCGCGAAGGCCAGGACATGAAGGCCACCGAGCAGAGCGTGCGCGACCTGCTGCGCCAGCGGCTGCGGGTGTCGGAGGAGGGCGACGACACCTTCTCGGTCAACAACCTGTCCGAGGTGCTGCAGGCCCAGGAAGAGGCCAGCCGCGTCATGACCTGGCTGCTGTCGGCCGTGGCCGGGGTGAGCCTGATTGTGGGCGGCATCGGCATCATGAACATCATGCTGGTCAGCGTGACCGAGCGCACCCGCGAGATCGGCCTGCGCATGGCGGTGGGGGCGCGCGGGCGCGACATCCTGGCGCAGTTCCTGATCGAGGCGGTCACGCTCAGCCTGATCGGCGGTGCGATCGGCGTGGTGCTGGGCGCAGCCGCCACCTGGGCCACCGCCGAGGTGGCGGGCTGGCAGGTCAGCATGTCGGTGGACGCCGTGCTGCTGGCGGCCGGTTTCGCTGCCCTGGTGGGCGTGTTCTTCGGCTACTACCCGGCGCGCCGCGCCTCCGGGCTGCTGCCCATCGAGGCCTTGCGCCACGAGTGAGCGCCGCCAGCCCGTCGGCCGCCGGGTACGATGGCGGGCTGTTTTTCTTCGCTGTAGCGCTTCATGGATCTCATCCTGCTGCTCAAGGCCGCCGTCATGGGCGTGGTCGAGGGCCTGACCGAATTCATCCCGGTGTCCTCCACCGGCCACCTCATCCTGGCGGCGGCCCTGCTCAAGATGCCGGGCGAGAAGATCAAGCTGTTCGAGGTGGTGATCCAGACCGGCGCCATCCTGGCCATCGTCTCGCTCTATGCCGAGCGCCTGTGGTCCACTGTGGCCGGTCTGCCGCGCGGCGATGTGGTGGCCCGTCGCTTCACCGTCAATGTGCTGATCGGCTTCTTTCCGGCGGCGCTGGCCGGTGTGCTGTTCATCGACGTGATCAAGGCCGTCCTGTTCACGCCTTCGGTGGTGGCCATGGGCTTCATAGCCGGCGGCTTTGTCATCTTGTGGGCCGAGCGGCTGCAGGCCCGCCGGGGCACGTCGCGTGTCGAGGCCGTGGACGACATGCGCTGGACCGATGCGCTCAAGGTCGGCCTGGTGCAGTGCGTGGCCCTGGTGCCGGGGGTGAGCCGCTCGGGCGCCACCATCATCGGCGGCATGCTGCTGGGAATGAACCGGCGTACCGCCACCGAGTTCAGCTTCTTCCTGGCCATTCCCATGCTGTTCGGTGCGGCCGTGTATGACCTGTACAAGCACCACCACCTGCTCAGCAGCGCCGACATCCCCATGTTCGTGGTGGGCATGGTGACCGCCTGGCTGTCGGCCTGGGTGTGCGTGCGCTGGCTGTTGAGGTTCGTCTCCACCAGCACCTTCGTGCCGTTCGCCTGGTACCGCATCGTCTTCGGCGCGTTGATCCTGCTCACCGCCTGGGGCGGCTGGATCGACTGGACGCCCTGAGGCGCCGACGCGTCAGCGCTGCAGCGGCGGCTGCAGCGTGAACCAGAACCGGGCGCCCTGTCCGGGGGCAGACTCGGCCTTGAGCAGGCCGCCGTGGCGCACCACGATGCGCCGCACCGTGGCCAGGCCGATGCCCAGGCCCACGAACTCGTTGGGGCCGTGCAGGCGCTGGAACGGCTGGAACAGCTTGGCCGCGCGCCCCATGTCGAAGCCGGCCCCGTTGTCCGAGACACAGAAGGCCCGCACGCCGTCCAGGCTGTCCAGCGTGACCCGGATGCGTGCCTGGGCGTTGCGCGCCGAATATTTCCAGGCGTTGTGCAGCAGGTTCTGCAGCAGGGCTTCCACCAGCGGCGGATCGGCCAGGGCCTGAAGACCGGGTTCCACCTCCCAGTGCACCTGGCGGCCCGGCTCGGTGGCCGACAGCTCGCACAGCAGCCGCTGGGCCATGTCGCTGAGGTTCACCGGCTGGCGCACCAGCTCGCCCCGTGACACCTGCGACAGCTTGAGCAGGCCGTCGATCAGCTCGCCCATCTTCTTGCTGGCCAGCATGATGCGGTCCAGGTGCTGGCGGCCGGAGGCCGACAGGCCGCCTTCGTCCTCCACCACGGCCGACGCAAAGCCGTTGATGATGCGCAGCGGCGAGCGCAGGTCGTGCGCCACGGCATACGAATAGCTCTCCAGCTCGTCGTAGGCGGCCTGCAGGGCCTGGGTGCGTTCGCGGATGCGCTCCTCCAGCGTGGCATTGAGCTGCCGGATTTCCAGCTCGGCGCGCTTGCGGGCGGTGATGTCCAGCGTGACGCCCAGCGCCCGGATGGCGCGGCCTGCGGCGTCGCGTTCGAACTCGGCCCGCACCGAGAACCAGCGGTACTCGTCGCGGATGCGCAGCCGGTACTCGATGTTGTACGGCAGCAGGCCCTTGACCGCTGCAGCCCAGCTGCGGTCGACCATGGGCAGGTCGTCGGGGTGCGTGATGGCGCGCAGTTCTTCGGCGGCCAGCTCGGCCGCCGGCAGATCCAGCACCACATGCGAGCCCGAGAGGGTGAGGAAGCGCCGGGTGCCCATGTCGGCCTGCCAGGTGGCCATACCGGCCAGCAGCTGGGCCTGGCTGAGCAGTTGCTCGGTGGTGCGCAGGGCCTGCTCCACCGACTTGATGTGGGAGATGTCCTGCACCACGGCGATCAGGTAGTCGGGGCTGCCGTCAGGCTGCCGCACCAGCGCCACGGTCAGCTGCACCCAGACCACATGCCCACGCCGATGGATGTAGCGCTTTTCCAGCGAGTAGTGCCCGATGTCGCCGCGCAGTGCGCGCTGCAGCAGCTCCAGATCGGTGGCCAGATCGTCGAGATGGGTGAAATCCTCGAACCGGGTGCGCAGCAGCTCGGCCTCGGTGTAGCCGATGAGTTCGCAGTAGGTGCGGTTGACCCGGATCCAGCGGCCGTCGATGTGGCTGTGGGCCATGCCCACCGCACTCACTTCAAAGGTGTCGTTCAGGCGCTGCGCGGTGCGGCGCACCAGTTCGGTGGCCCGGCGCAGGGCCCGGTTCTGCCGCTGCATCAGGGCGATCGAGCCCACCACCACCAGCTGGGTGACCAGGTGCCACAGGTTGAGCCAGAAGGCCTCGACCGGATCGTCGAAAGCCAGGCTGAAATAGGGTTTGACCAGCGCGTAGTTGATGACCAGCATGCCCACTGCGGTGCTGAACATGCCGACCCGAAAGCCACCGTACAGCGCCGACAAGGCTGCCGCCAGCGACAGCGTGATGAAGCGACCGCCCGATTCGGCCGGTGCCAGCGCGATGCGCAGCCAGGCTGCCAGCAGGGTGAGCACCAGGCCCACCAGCAGCCGCAGCCACAGCGGGTGCTTGTCGGGTCGCCACTGCATGAGCATCCGCCCCAGGCGCATCGGCCACGGCCTGACCCGCGCGATGCCCGCTGGCGACGCATCGCTGCCATGGGTGGAATCGGGGTAGGGCGCGCGGGGTGGCATGGTGGATGGCGGAGGCGGGGGTCGAGCATAAACCCAGGCGCCGCCGACCGGTGCGCCAGGGTCAGCGCCGGGCCAGGTCGGTCAGCACCCGATCCAGGGCGGCGGCGGTGGCCTGCGGTTGTTCCATCGGGAACAGATGGCTGCCCTCGATCATCTGCAGCCGCTCGGGGTGGCCTGGCCAGACCAGCCTGAGCGTCATGGCCATGCCGACCTGGCGCATTTCCTGCGAATCGGTGCCGCCGATGAAGGCCACCGGGCACTGCAGCGGGTGGCGCCGCAGCAGCCGGTCCAGGTTGTGCGGCAGGGTGTTGTAGATGGCGGTCTCCACATCGCGGTCGAAGGCCAGCACCCGGCGCACTCCGTGCGGCGTGTCGGCATCCACCGTGCCGTGGTCGATGTAGTCGGCCAGCACCTGCGGATGCCAGGCCGCGAAGCTGCGCTTGCCGGCGAAGTGGGCCAGGGCGGCGTCGCGGTCGGGCCACTGGTGGCGGCGCTTGCGACTGATCTTGCCGGGCGAGAGCGACCCGACCAGCTGGGTGCGCTTGATCAGCTCCAGTGTGCGCGCGCGCCAGCCGCCCAGCACCGGGGAGTCGATCAGCACCACGCCGCGCACGCCGTGCCCGCCAAGCTGCGGGTGCCGCGCGGCGCACATCACGCTGAGAAAACCGCCCAGCGAATGACCCACCAGCCAGGCCGGGGCCCCATGGCGCTGGATCTCGGCGCCGGCGAAGTCGGCCAGCTGCTGCACCAGGTGCGGCCAGTTGCTGGTGACCGGGTAGGCCGGATCGTGGCCGAACTTTTCCAGCGCGCGCACCTGGTGACCCCGGGCGCGCAGCGACTTGAACAGCACCCCGTAGGTGCTCGCGGGGAAGCTGTTGGCGTGCGAGAAGATGATCATCAGATCAGCTTCTCTTTGGGCGTGGCAATCTTCTTGAGCGGCTGGCTGCGGGTGGTGCAGCCCATCAGCGGCACATCGGTCGGGCTGCCGTCCCACACCGGGCGGTCGATCTCGTCGAAGACCTGGCGCAGCTTTTCGCCCCAGGTGCTGCGCACCATGCGGAAGTAGGGGTTGTTCTCGTCGATGCAGGTGATGCGGTCCGAGCTCAGCCGTCCGGCCTCGTACACCGCCAGGTCCAGCGGCAGGCCCACCGACAGGTTGGACTTGAGGGTGGAGTCCATCGACACCAGCACGCACTTGGCAGCTTCGTCCAGCGGCGTGTCGGGGTTGATCACCCGGTCGAGCACCGGCTTGCCGTACTTGGATTCGCCGATCTGGAAGAAGGGCGTCTCGCCGGTGGCTTCAATGAAGTTGCCGGCGGCGTACATCTGGAACAGCCGCATGCCTTCGGTGCCGATCTGGCCGCCGAACAGCATGGACACATTGAAGTCCACTCCGGCGCGCTTGAGCGATTCGCCGTCGCGCTCGTACACATGGCGGATGGCCGAACCCAGTACCCGGGCGGCGTCGAACATGCTGGTGGCGTTCCAGATGGTCAGGGGCTCGGCGTCTTCGCCGTCGTCCAGGCGCTCGACCTGCAGGATCTCGCGCACCGACTGCGCGATGCTCAGGTTGCCGGCCGACAGCAGGCACATGAAGCGGTCGCCCGGCCGCTCGTAAATGATCATCTTGCGGAAGGTGCTGATCTGGTCGAGACCGGCGTTGGTGCGGGAGTCCGACAGGAACACCATGCCGGCCTTGAGTTTCACGGCGACGCAGTAGGTCATGGGGTGCCGATCAGTTTCTTGAGTTGGTAGATCTGTTCCAGCGCGTCGCGCGGGCTCAGGGCGTCGGGGTCGATGGCGGCCAGCGCGGCCACCACCGGGTGGGGTTCGGGGGCTTCCTCGGGTGGGGGCGGTGCGAACAGGTCCACCTGCACACGGCTCTCCTGACTGTGCGCCTCCAGGGCCGCCAGTGCCTGCCGCGCATGCGTCACCACCGGCGTGGGCACGCCGGCCAGGCGGGCCACCTGGATGCCGTAGCTGCGGCTGGCCGGGCCAGGTTCGATGTGGTGCAGGAACACGATGCCGCCGCGTCCCCCTTCGGTGGCACTCACATGCACGTTCACGGCGGCGTGGTGGCTGGCCGGGAATTCGGTCAGCTCGAAGTAGTGGGTGGCAAACAGGCAGAAGCAGCGCGAGCGGTCGTGCAGGTGGGCAGCAATGCCGCCGGCCAGAGCCAGGCCGTCGAAGGTGGAGGTGCCACGCCCGATCTCGTCCATCAGCACCAGGCTCTCGGGCGTGGCGGCATGCAGGATCTGGGCGGCCTCGGTCATCTCCACCATGAAGGTGGACTGGGCATTGGCCAGGTCGTCGGCCGCGCCGATGCGGGTGTGGATGGCATCGATGGGCCCCAGGCGGACCGAGGCCGCCGGCACATGGCTGCCCATGCTGGCCAGCAGCACGATGACCGCCACCTGCCGCATGTAGGTGCTTTTGCCGCCCATGTTGGGGCCGGTGATGACCTGCATGCGCGCCTTGGGGCCGAGCACCGTGTCGTTGGCGATGAAGGCGCCGCCGGTGGTCTCGTTCAGCCGTGCTTCCACCACCGGATGGCGGCCAGCGCGGATGTCGATGCAGGGCTCGGCCACGAACTGCGGCTCGCACCAGCCCAGGGTCAGCGAGCGTTCGGTCAGGGCGCACAGCACATCCAGCGCGGCGATGGCTCGTGCCACCGCCGACAGCGCCGGCACATGAGTCTGCAGGGCGTCGAGCAGCTGTTCGTAAAGCCATTTCTCGCGCGCCAGGGCGCGCTCCTGGGCCGACAGCGCCTTGTCTTCGAAGGCCTTGAGCTCGGGCGTGATGAAGCGCTCGGCGTTCTTGAGCGTCTGGCGGCGGCGGTAGTCGGCCGGCACCCGGTCGAGCTGGCCCTGCGTCACCTCGATGTAGAAGCCGTGCACCTTGTTGAACTGCACCCGCAGGTTGGCAATGCCGGTGCGCTCGCGCTCGCGGGTTTCCAGGTCGATCAGGAAGCCGTCGCAGTTGTTCTGGATGGCGCGCAGCTCGTCCAGCTCGGCATCGAAACCGTCGTTGATGACGCCACCGTCGCGAACCAGCGCAGCGGGTTCGGGGAGCAGGGCGGCGGACAGGAGGTCGGCACAGCCCGGTGGCGGCAGCAGGTCGGTGGCGATGCGGCCCAGCAGGCCGGTGGCGTCCAGCGCGGCAGTGTGCAGCTCGCGGGCCAGGGCGGCGGCGCGCTGCAGCGTCTGTCCCAGGCCCACCAGTTCGCGCGGCTTGACCTGCCGCAGCGCGGTGCGCGCGGTGATGCGCTCCACATCGCTCGCTCCCTTGAGCGAAGCGCCCAGGCGCTGCCACAGGGCGGTGGGTGATCCCGTCTTGAGCGCTGCGATGGCGGCCAGCCGCGAGCGCGCGACAGCGCGGTCGCGTGGCGGCTCCAGCAGCCACTGGCGCAGCAGCCGGCTGCCCATGCCGGTGTGGCACACGTCCAGCAGGCTCAGCAGGGTGGGGCTGGATTCGCCGCGCAGGGTCTGCACCAGCTCCAGGTTGCGGCGGGTGTTGGGGGGCAGGTCGATGCGGTCGTCCGGGCGGGCCACCTGCAGGCTGCGCACATGGGTGAGCGCCCGGCCCTGGGTGTGTTCGGCATGGGCCAGCAGGGCGGCAGCGGCGGCGTGGGCATCGGGCAGGTCCTGGGCATCCCAGCCGGCCAGGCTGGCGGCCTGCAGCTGCTCCAGCAGCTTGCGCTGGCCCAGGGCGGCATCGAATGTCCAGGCCGGCCGCACCACCGCCACCAGCCGCTGCGGGGCTGCGCTGGCGGCCAGGGCCTGCACCCGCTTCTCGAAGGCCGGTGTCACCTCGGCGCTGTAGAGCAGCTCACCCGGGCCGATGCGGGCCACCCAGTCGGCCAGCGCATCCGAATCGCACTGGGCCAGGAAGACCACGCCCTGGGTCACCGACATCCAGGCCAGGCCACAGCCGGTGCGCGCGCCGGGGTGCACCGCCATCAGGATGGCCTCGGTCTTGTCGGAGAGCAGTTCGGCGTCGGTCAGCGTGCCGGGGGTGACCACGCGCACCACCTTGCGCTCCACCGGGCCCTTGCTGGCGCCGACGTCGCCCACCTGCTCGCAGATGGCCACCGACTCGCCCAGACGGATCAGGCGGGACAGGTAGCCGTCGACCGAATGGAACGGCACGCCAGCCATCGAAACAGGTTGCCCGGCCGACTGGCCGCGGTGCGTCAGGGTGATGTCCAGCAGCCGCGCGGCCTTCTCGGCGTCGTCGTAGAACAGCTCGTAGAAGTCGCCCATGCGGTAGAAGACCAGCGTGTCCGGGTGGGCGGACTTGATGGTCAGGTACTGCTGCATCATGGGCGTGTGCAGCGACAGGTCGGGGGGCGCTGGCACGCCGGCGGCGGTATCCGTGGGGCTGGGCATCGGGGCTGGGGCGGGGTCGGCAAACGATGGATCTTAGGGGATCACCGGGGTGGCGCTGCCGGGCTTGATGCGTCGAGACCGTTGGGCAGGTTTTGTCGCGCCAGGCGCGGGACGGGGGATATGGGGTGATTGTTCGGTGACAAAAAAATCACGTTAGACACGATCACCTGCTTTGCAGCCGATCGGTCGCCCCGTCCATATCCACACCGTTTCAACATGCAAACACGTCCAAACACCAAGATCCAGCGCTCGCTAGCCCTCGGCACCTCACACTGCAGCAAGGCGTCAGCTTCCAGCAGCTCCGAGTCGGGTGAGTCTCCCAGAGGCACTGCCCAACGAAAACTGCGTCGGGCAGCAGCTGCATCACTGGTGACCCCCCGGAAGGGCCAAAAGATCGCCGAAACGGTCACCGTCGCCATGGTTTCGATCGACTTGGGTCCAGGTCCACGCCTGGGATCAGTCGTTGACACCTGGGCCAAACTCTTTCGCGCCAGCAGCAAGTCACTGGACTTCACCCGGTTGAGCAAGGTCACCGGGTTCCTGAAGGCCCAGGGCAACCTCCTGAAGCACATCCAGCAGAACAACCCGGCGGAAGCCGAACTGAAAGCCGCAGCTCAAGCCATCGGCCAGGAAATCAAAGAGTTTCTGAACACCTGGCAGGAGGCCATGTTGTCCACGGCCCAATGCCCCGGGAAAACCATCGAGGCACCGGTGGATCTGGCCGGGTATCTGGGTGGAGCGCTCGGGGCCTTCGAACGCAGCTGGAACGAGATTCGCTGCAAGGCCATGACCGGGACCCAGGACGAAAGGCTCGGAAAGATCCCGCTGTTCATGGATGAAGTTCGGGACCAGCTGGTGGGCGATCTGGCGCGTGTCGTGGAAACCCTCAGGATCTCGTCCCCCGGGTTGGTGCAGTACCCCGAATCGATCCTGCGGGCGCAGACCAGGTTGGCCGAGATCAGTGACGGCACCGCTGCCGTCCAGGTTCATGAGCTGGCAGACCATCTGAAAGATCAGCTCGCTGGCATGCAGCAGCTCTCCACAAACGAGACTGTCGAACTCCTGGCGTCCGAGACGCGCCTGGCCCGGAGGGCGGTGGAGCTGGGGACCGGAGGAGACAAACGCACTGCCATGTTCGGGTTCTACCAACACACCGCGCTGCTGATGGATGCTGTCAAACTGTGGAATGCGACATCGAACGAGGTGGAGCCGGTGCTGAGTGCTCTGGACTGCGCCATCGGTGTCTGGCAGGACCGGATGGACAAGCATGGGTCCGGCCAACGGGTCTCCGAACAGCAGGCGGATTTCCGTGCAGAGCTGATGCAGCACTGGCGGGAAACAGGCGTCCTGCCAGCACAAGGCCAGTGATTCTCTGATGCGATCCGGTCTGCGATGGCACGCCAATGGCGTACCGTCGCAGTCGGACTTGTTGGGCTTAAGTCAACCTTCACGCGCTGCGGCCTAGCATGTGACCTGTTCGTTCAACCCCCCACGAAAGAGGTCAAAGATGGATCAGTCGAAGAAGAGTCTCCTGGGCGCATCCAGCCGCCGCGTGTTCATGATGCAGGTCGCCGCAGGCAGCACCGCCCTGATGGCGGGTACCGCCGCCATGGCCCAGGCTCCGGCCATGGTCGATCCGGCGTCGCCGCAGGCCCAGTCGCTGGGTTATGTGGCCGACTCCAGCAAGGTGGACGCCAAGAAGTACCCCAAGCACGCTGCCACCCAGCTGTGCAGCAACTGCCAGCTGTTCGTGGGCAAGGCGACCGACGCGGCCGGCGGCTGCGGCATCTTCCCGGGCAAGCAGGTGGCGGCCAAGGGCTGGTGCTCGGCCTGGGTCAAGAAGGCGGGCTGATCGGTCTTCTGACCGACCAGGGGTCAGGGGCGGCGCCAGCGCCGCCTCAGATCCCAGGCATGCAGAAGGCCCGAGGCCGCCAGCCCGCCCAGGGTGAGCGGCCAGGGCCAGCCGGCCAGGGCGCTGCGCAGCGCCAGCATCAGGCACAGGCCTGAGGCGAGATTCGGCAATACATCCATCGGCGCCACGCCCGCGCCGGTCCGGTGGTGGTGCAGGGTCAGCACCGCCGCCTCCAGCACGGTGAGCACCAGGATGCCGTCCAGCAGGAGCAGCAGGGCATCGGCCGACAGGCTCACGAGGTGGCCGTCGCTGCGTCAGACACGCGCCATGCCCAGCAGGTGTCCCACGTCCTTCAGGAAAATGCGCACATGGGCCATGGGTTTCTTGCGCACCAGCTTCTTGTTCATGTAGGACTCGAAGGTGAGCTGCTGCACGTCGCGGTCTTCGCAGATCTTCACGAAGCGTTCGCGGCGTTTCTCGCTCCCGTACCAGAACCACTGCATGATGCCCAGCACCTTGAACACGGTGCTGTGCTCGCGCATGAAACGCTTGCGGGCCAGTTTCAATGAGGCCGGGTTGCCGGTGGTCAGCAGCTCGTGCACCGACTGCGCGGCCAGCTGGCCACCCAGCATGGCGTAGTAGATGCCTTCGCCCGATGCCGGGGCCACCACACCGGCTGCGTCGCCGGCCAGCACCAGGTCGCGTCCGTTGTCCCAGCGGGGCAGGGGCTTCATGGGAATGGGTGCACCTTCGCGCCGCAGCGTTTCCAGGCCGTCCAGCCCGCTGGCCTTGCGCATGCGGGCCACCGAACCTTTGAGCGAGAAGCCCTTGTCGGCGCTGCCGGTGCCCACGCTCAGCGTGCCGCCGTGCGGGAACACCCAGCCATAGAAGTCGGGCGAGAACCGGCCCTGGTAGTACACATCGCAGCGGGCACCGTCGTAATCCGGGCTGCGGTCGGCGGCTTCGGGAGCCCGCACGATCTCGTGGTACGCGAACACATAGCGGGTCTTCTCGGCCCCGGGCACGCCGCCCTGGCGCGCCACCTCGGAGCGGGCACCGTCGGCGCCGATGACGCTGCGGGCGCGCACGCTCTGCGGGGTGCTGCTGCCCTTGGGCAGCCAGCTCACGCGGGTGGTGCCGTCGGCATCGCGCTGCAGCTGGGTGAACTGCCCGCTGTGACGCACCGCGCCGGCCTGGCGGGCGCGCTCGCGCAGCCATTCGTCGAACTCGGCCCGGTCGACCATGCCGACAAAGCCGTTCTCGATGGGAATGTCCACGTGCTTGCTGGACGGCGCGATCATGCGTGCGCACTGGGCCTTGGCCACCAGCATGTGGTCGGGGATCTCGAAGTCGCGGATCAGCCGGGGCGGGATGGCGCCGCCGCAAGGCTTGATGCGGCCCTCGCGGTCCAGCAGCATCACCGCATGGCCCTGGCGGGCGAGTTCCTGGGCGGCGGTGGCGCCGGCCGGGCCGCCACCAATCACCACCACGTCGAAGATGTCGTCGGCATTCATGCTGCAGGCCTCTGGTGCTGGCCAAGTGAGGCCGTGGGAACAGGGAAGGCATCGGTGCGCCGGGGTGCGGCGCCCGCTGCGCGGGATTGAGCGTTGACGGTGGACACGCGGGCGGCCAGTGCGGCGGCGGCCACAAAGGCCAGGGCCTCGATGCCGAACACCACGGCATAGGCGGTACCGGTGTCGGCCAGCACCGCGCGAGAAAGGTCGGCAGCGGCCGTGCCCAGCAGACCGCCCAGGGCAAAACCGATGGCCTGTGCTGCGCCCCACAGGCCCATGCGCACACCCTCGCGGCCGTGGCGGCCTTGGGAGGCCAGGGCCATCATGGATCCGATGGCGCCGATGGAGAACGCGCCGTTGCACACGCCCAGCAGGAACACGTTGGCCGACAGCGGCCAGCCCGGCCCTTGCAGACCGGCCAGCGTGAGCCCGCCCAGCGCCAGGGCCGACGCCATGCAGCCACCCACCGCCCAGGCCCGCAGCGAGCCCACATGACGCCAGCCGGGCACACGGGCCCAGCGGTGCCCCAGGGCACCGGCAGCGGCCACCAGCATCATGCCGGTCAGCACACCGGCGTTCTGCAGACCCGAGAGCCGGGTGGATTCGCCCGGGGTGAAACCGAACACGGTGCCGGCGAAGGGCTCCAGGATCAGGTCCTGGGCGCTGAAGGCGATCATCGAGACGAACACGAACACGGTGAAGCGCCGTGCCACCGGTTCGTCCCAGATCTGGCCCAGGGCCTGCCGGAACGAAGGCCGGGGGGCATCGGTCCGGGCGGTGTCCGACGTCGGGCCGGCCCGGCCTTCCAGCCCGCGCAGCACCAGCAGCGTGACCACAAAGGCCAGCACCGACACGCTGCCGCTCACCGCCACCAGGCGTTCGGGCGAGAACGGGTCGATCAGGCGGCCGGTGATGCCGGCCGTGAGGGCAAAGCCCAGGATCATCATCATCCAGACCAGCGTGGCCGCACCGGCGCGCCGCCCCTCGGGCACCCGCTTGGCCAGCAGCACCAGCAACGAGGTGCCGGCTGCGCTCACGCCCAGGCCCACCAGCACGAAGCCGAGTGTGGCCACCAGAATGCCGACCACCGGCTGGGTGGCCAGCCACAGCGTGCTGGACGCCGCCACCACGCCGCCGGTGCCCAGCACCGCCATGCCGCCCACGATCCACGGCGTGCGGCGCTGTCCCACGTCCGAGCCGAAACCCATGCGCGGGCGCGCCATCTGCACCGCATAGTGCAGGGCCACCAGGAGGCCTGGCAGCAGCGCAGGCAGCGCGAGTTCCACCACCATCACCCGGTTCAGGGTGGAGGTGGTCAGCACCACGATGGAGCCCAGGCAGGCCTGCACCAGGCCAATGCGCACGATGCGGGACCAGCCGAATTCGGTCATGGCGCGGCCCCCAGACTGCGCAGGGCGAAGGCGCTGACCATCATGCCGGCCACGAACAGCGGCACGCCGAAGCCGCTGTACCACAGGGCCCGTTCGGTCGGGCTGGCCAGAAAGCGCCGCATCAGCACGCCCTGCACCAGCAGCAGCCCTGCCACGCCGGCCGCATGCAGCGGGCGGTCCCAGTGCAGCAGCAGGCCGATCACCAGCACCTGGGGCACCGCCATGAACCAGCAGGCCACGCGGGCGGCGCGGTCCACACCCAGCTGCACCGGCAGCGAACGCACGCCCATGCGCCGGTCGCCGGCCACGGCCTTGAAGTCGTTGAGGGTCATGATGCCGTGGGTGCCGGCGCTGTAGAGGGCCGCCAGCACCAGCGATTCGCCGCCCGGCATGGCACCACCGGCCATCACGGCCGCGCCGGTGATCCAGGCGATGCCCTCATAGCTGATGCCGCAGGCCGCATTGCCCCACCAGCCGTTTTCCTTCAGCCGCAGCGGCGGCGCGCTGTAGGCCCAGGCCAGCAGCAGCCCTAGGGCTGCCGCCCCGAAACCCCAGGGGCCCAGTGCGGTAGCCACCAGCAGCGAAAGCACCGTCCAGGCCACCGCCAGGTACAGACCCCAGCGGCCGGGCATGCGGCCCGAGGGAATGGGGCGTTGCGGCTCGTTGATGGCGTCCACATGGCGGTCGAACCAGTCGTTGACGGCCTGGCTGGTGGCACACACCAGGGGGCCGGCCAGCGCCACCCCCACCAGGGCCAGCCACCAGCGCCCGTCCATGGACACGCCGGAGGCCACCACGCCGCAGGCGAACGCCCACATGGGCGGGAACCAGGTGATGGGCTTGAACAGCTCGGTGACGGCGGACAGGGCGGGGCGGGTCATGCCGGCCGTTGTACGCCGGTCCACCCGTTGTGTCAATTCAGATTGACACTTGATCTGTCATTCGGATGGATCGGCGGCCGGGTTTTCGTCGCCCGGGCTGTCCTTGATGCCGAAGCGGCGCAGCTTGATGTAGAGGCTCTGGCGGGACAGGCCCAGCATTTCGGCGGCCGAGGCCCGGTTGTCGCCGGTGAGGTCGAGGGCGGCCTCGATGCACAGCTGCTCGATCAGGTCGGTGGTCTCGCGCACGATGTCGCGCAGTGGCAGCCGACCCACCAGCTCGGTGAGCTGGCTGGCCGAGCGCGGCAGTTCCTTGCCGCCGCGACCGTCCAGCCCCAGCCGGCGGCCCACATCGCGGATGGTGAAGCCCAGGCAGCGCTGCACGCCGTTGTGCACCGCCACGGCCGACAGCTCGACATCGGTGGTGGAGCCGAATTCGCCGCGCATCTGGGTGCCGAACAGCCGCACCGTGCCGTGCTGGCGCAGGTTGGTGATGAGCACCCGCATGTCCACGCCGGTACGGCCCAGCCATTTGTCGAGCATTTCGCCGCGGGCCTGTTCTTCGGTGCCGAGCTGGCCCAGGTCGAGGAAGCTGCGGTTGGCGCTCAGGATGCGGCCGTCCAGGTCGGTGACCACCACGGCGTCGGGCGCGCCATCGATCACCTGCAGCAGCTGCTGCCGACCGGCCGCCAGGGCCGGTGCCATGCTGTCCAGGGGGCGGGTGAAGCGCAGCAGGAAGTGCTGCTGGTTGTCCTGGCGGAACTGCGATGCAGCCACCAGCATGTCTTCGGTGCCATCGCGCAGCCGCACACTGCAGGGGTCGGCGCGGCCGCTCACCCGCAGGCGTTCGATCATTTCGCGCAGCGCGTTGGCGCTGGGCTCGTCGAGCCCGTCGGCCAGCGACCAGCTGGGGGCGCGCATGCGTTCGCCGAAGAGTTCATAGGCGGCCGGATTGGCCTCGGCCAGCCGGTCCATGGCGCCGGCCAGGATGAGCACCGGTTCGGAAGCCATCTGGAACAGCAGGCGGTAACGCGTCTCGACCTGGCGCAGCCGCCAGTAGTCGCGCTCCATGGACAGCTGCGCCGTGACCAGACGCTGCTGCAGGGTGATCTGGTTGCGCAGGTCATGGCCGAAGGCCAGGCGCCAGGGGCCTTCGCCGTGTTCCACGGTGTCCCGCTCGACAGCCACCAGGGTGTAGGACACCGGCCATTCGCTGCCGTCGGGCAAGGTGTGGTTGACGTGGCGCCAGCGCATGACCTCGGGCGCACCGGTCTGGGCGGCGGGGGCCTTGACCTGGCCCATGAGCTGCTCGATCTTGGGACGGCTTTCGCTGGCCACCGTGTCCACCCAGGACTGACCCAGCCAGGCAGAGAGCTGCAGGCTGGAGGGTGCATCGCCCCGGCAGGCGAGATCGACGATGGTCCCGGCGGGATCGAGCACCAGGACGATGTCGGTGGCGGTGCTGACCAGTTCGGCCACCACATCGGCAGCCAGACCGCTCAGGAAACGCTCGGGTGCGTCAAAAAATCGCTCGGCAGACTCGGACGTCGCCTGGGGCATGTTGTTCTTTCTGTTGGAACCAGGTCAAGGGCTGACGGGGCATCAGGCGTGCGGTTGCCCGCAGACGAGGCGCTCGGCCATCCGGGGAGCGGAAGCACCGTCCGTGATGATCTCGTCGGCCGCAATGCGTTCCCAGGCGTCGGGATGGGCGGTGAAAACAGGCCCGCCTGCGATTATAGAAACGCACCGGTTGAGGCTCTGTCGCCGCACCGATTCGATGGCGCGCGCCAGGGGCTCCAGGCCTTCCAGGCTGCCCACCGTGAAGCCGACCACGTCGTACCAGGTGGACTGCACCTGCCACGACACCGGCTCGGTAGGCATGAAATGGGCGTCGACGTCCCAGCCGGCGCGCATGAAGAATTCGCTGACGATGCTCAGGCCCAGGGTGTGCACCTCGCCCGGGGCCGATGTGAGCAGGATGCGCCGCCCTTCGCGGGTCAGGGCCTGGCGCTGCTGGACCAGCGAGGCGCTGTGGTCCCGCACCACCTGCTGCAGCCGGCCCAGGCCGATGGCCACGTCGGTGCAGGTGCATTCGTCGGTGACCCAGCGGTGGCCCAGGAGGCGCGCCACCGGCGCCAGCAGGTCGAGAAAGATGGCTTCCACCGGCACACCGCGTTCACGCAGGGCGACGACGCTGTCGTTCAGGGCCTGGTCGTCGGCCTGCAGCACCAGCTGGGCGAACGCCGCCACCTCTTCGGGCTGCACGGCACCCGGATGACCCGGGCGGCCCGGCATGCGCCAGGGCGACTGGGCGTGGTTGCGCACCAGCCGGGGGATGATGTCCAGCGCCAGCGTGCGATTGATCAGGGTGGAACGCGACGGCTCGACCCCGGCGTCGGCCGTCTCGGGCGGTTCTCGGGAATCGGGCTGGTGTTGCTGGGCCATGGTCGTCTCCTGCGTGTCGGCTGAATCACCGAGGGCCGGAATTGCTTGCGACCAAGGGCTCGTTGCGCCGGCTGCACTGTGCACCACCGGCTGAGATGCCGTCCATAACGGATTCATCACCGTTCACGGCATGGGAAAACTGTACTCCCTTGGTTTGGAGTGTCAAATTATTTTTGCGTCAATTTAAGTTGACACTTGGGCGTGTACCACCTAAATTGGGTCATCACGTACCAGGAGACAGGCTTCATGCCCATCCGCACCGCACCGGCCCCTTCGGGTCGGCCGCTCTACACCCCGGCGCAGCGCCAGCGCCGTGACGACTCCGTCTGGACCCTGGTCCAGGGGGTGCTGGCCCCGGTGCAGTTCGTCGTGTTCCTGGTGAGCCTGGTCCTGGTGCTGCGCTTCCTGGCCACCGGCCAGGGCGAATGGGCCGCCACCGTCTCGGTGGTGGCCAAGACCTTCACCCTCTACCTGATCATGGTGACCGGCTGCATCTGGGAGAAGGTGGTGTTCGGCCAGTACCTGTTCGCACCGGCCTTCTACTGGGAAGACGTGTTCAGCATGCTGGTGCTGGCCCTGCACACCGCCTACCTTGCGGCCCTGGCCGGTGGCTGGCTGGATGCCCGGGGCCTGATGCTGCTGGCGCTGGCCGCCTACGCGGCCTATGCGATCAATGCGGTCCAGTTCATCGTCAAGCTGCGCATGGCACGGCTGCAGGGGGTTCCGGCATGAATGCGTCCATCCCCATCCGCTCGCTCGACGCGCCAGGCCGCTCCGGTGGCTGCAGCGACGCTCCGGTGCTGCGCGAGCGCGGCCAGCGCGAGGTGTTCTGCGGTCTGACCGGCATCATCTGGCTGCACCGCAAGATCCAGGACGCCTTCTTCCTGGTGGTGGGCTCCCGCACCTGCGCCCACCTGATCCAGAGCGCCGCCGGCGTGATGATCTTTGCCGAACCGCGTTTTGCCACCGCCATCATCGACGAGCGCGATCTGGCCGGTCTGGCCGACTGCAACGACGAGCTCGACCGCGTGGTCGACCGCCTGCTGGAGCGCCGCCCCGACATCCGCCTGCTGTTCCTGGTGGGTTCCTGCCCGTCCGAGGTCATCAAGCTCGACCTCTCGCGCGCCGCGCAGCGCCTGACCACCCGTCATCACCCCTCCACCCGGGTGCTCAATTACTCGGGCAGCGGCATCGAGACCACCTTCACCCAGGGCGAGGATGCCTGCCTGGCCGCCATGGTGCCCACGCTGCCGGCCCCGGACGCGCTGGCCGCCCCCGAACTGATGGTGGTGGGCGCCCTGGCCGATGTGGTGGAGGACCAGTTCGCCCGGCTGTTCGCGCAGCTGGGCATCGGTCCGGTGCGCTTCTTCCCGCCGCGCCATGCCAACGACCTGCCGCCGGTGGGGCCCAACACCCTGTACCTGCTGGCCCAGCCCTTCCTGGGCGACACGGCTGCTGCGCTGGAAAAACGCGGTGCGCGCCGTCTGCCTGCACCCTTCCCCCTGGGCGAGGAGGGCACCACCGGCTGGCTGCTGGCCGCCTGCGAGGCCTTCGGCGTGCCGCGCGAGCGCTTCGACGCCGTCACCGCCGCGCCGCGCCAGCGGGCCCAGGCGGCCCTGGCCCGCCAGCGCGAGGTGCTGGCCGGTCGTTCGGTGTTCTTCTTCCCCGATTCGCAGCTCGAGATCCCGCTGGCCCGCTTCCTGTCCCGCGAACTGGGCATGACGCTGGGCGAGGTGGGCACGCCCTACCTGCACCGCGCCCACCTGGCCAGCGAGCTGGCCCTGCTGCCGGCCGGCACCATGCTCTCCGAGGGGCAGCACCTGGACCGCCAGCTCGACCGCTGCCGCACCGCCCGCCCCGATCTGGTGGTGTGCGGCCTGGGCCTGGCCAACCCGCTGGAGGCCGAGGGCATGACCACCAAGTGGGCCATCGAACTGGTCTTCACCCCCATCCACGGCTACGAGCAGGCCGGTGATCTGGCCGAGCTGTTCGCCCGCCCGCTGCGCCGCCGCGCGCTGCTGGTGCAGGACGATGCCGCCGAACGCTGGCTGGAGGCCTGAGATGCAGCTCACCCTCTGGACCTACGAAGGACCGCCCCATGTGGGCGCCATGCGGATCGCCACCGCACTGGCCGACGTGCACTACGTGCTGCACGCACCGCAGGGCGACACCTACGCCGACCTGCTCTTCACCATGATCCAGCGCGATGCCAAGCGCCCGCCGGTGACCTACACCACCTTCCAGGCGCGCGACCTCGGTGGCGACACGGCGGAGCTGTTCCAGTCGTCGGCCCGTGAGGCCGTGGCCCGCTTCAAGCCCAACGCCCTGCTGGTGGGCGCCTCCTGCACCGCCGAACTCATCCAGGACGACCCGGGTGGCCTGAGCAAGGCCCTGGGGCTGGACATTCCGGTGGTGGCGCTGGAGCTGCCCTCGTACCAGCGCAAGGAAAACTGGGGCGCGGCCGAAACCTTCTACCAGGTGGTGCGCCAGCTGGCCGATCCGCAGCGCCGCGCTGCACCCCGCCAGCCGGGCGAGCGGGCCCGCTGCAACATCCTCGGCCCGGCGGCACTGGGCTTCCGCCACCGCGACGACCTGACCGAGATCACCCGTCTGCTGGAGCAGCTGGGCATCGACGTGCACGTGGTGGCCCCCCAGGGCGCCACCGTGGCGCAGCTGGCCACGCTGGGCGAGGCGCATTTCAATGTGGTGCTCTACCCCGAAATCGCCTCGGTGGCGGCGGGCTGGCTGCAGCGTACCTTCGGGCAGCCGTTCACCCGCACCGTGCCCATGGGCATGGGCGCCACGCGCGACTTCATCCGTGAAGTGGCCGAGCTGGCCGGGGTGGACCCCGAGCCGGTGCTCAAGGGGCAGGGCGCCCGCGCACCGTGGTACGCCCGATCGGTCGATTCCACCTACCTCACCCACAAGCGCGTCTTCGTGTTCGGCGACGCCACCCATGCGGTGGCCGCGGCGCGCATCGCCGCCGAGGAAATGGGCTTCACCGTGGTGGGCATCGGCACCTACAGCCGCGAGTTCGCCCGCGAGGTGCGCGCCTGCGCCACCCGCCTGGGCATCGAGGCCCTGATCAGCGACGACTACCTCGAGGTCGAGGCCCGCATCGCCGAGCTGCAGCCCGAGCTGGTGCTGGGCACGCAGATGGAGCGTCACATCGCCAAGCGCCTGGGCATTCCCTGCGCCGTCATCTCCGCACCGGTCCATGTGCAGGATTTCCCGGCCCGCTATTCGCCGGTCATGGGTTTCGAAGGCGCCAACGTGCTGTTCGACACCTGGGTACATCCGCTCATGATGGGTCTGGAAGAGCACCTGATCGGCATGTTCCGGGGCGACGCCGAATTCCACGCCGACGCCGCGCCGTCCCACCTGGGTGGAGCTTCACGGCCGCAGGTGGCCGCCGCTCGCCCGCAGCCCGAACCCGAGCCGGTGGTAGCGGTCGAAGCCGCCGCCCAGCCTGCCTCCGCCGCGACCGCCACTGTTGCGGCCGACGGCCCGCTGGCCTGGCAGGCCGACGCCGAGCGCGAGCTGCGCAAGATTCCGTTTTTCGTTCGCGGCAAGGCCCGCCGCAACACAGAGCTGTACGCCAGGGACAAAGGCCTGCCCTCCATCACCCTGGAGACCCTCTACGATGCCAAAGCCCACTTCAGCCGCTGAAGCCCACCCAGGCCTGCGCGTGGTGCTGGTCACCATGGACAGCCACCTGGCGAGTGCGGCCGAGCGCGCCCACCGCACCTTGTCGCGCCAGCTGCCCGGCGTGTCGCTGACCGTGCATGCGGCCAGTGAATGGGCCGACGACAGCGCGGCCCTGCAGCGATGCGTGACCGACATCGGCCGGGGCGACATCGTCCTGGTCTCCATGCTGTTCATGGAAGACCACTTCCTGCCGGTGCTGCCGGCCCTGCAGGCCCGCCGCGCCCATTGCGACGCCATGGTCTGCCTCATGTCGGCCAGCGAGGTCACGCGCCTGACCCGCATGGGCCGTTTCGACATGAGCGGCCCGGTCAGCGGTCCCATGGCCCTGCTGCGCAAGCTGCGCGGCAAGCCGGTCACCGACGCCGACACCACCCCGCAGGACCGCAACAACGCCGGTGCGCGCCAGATGAAGATGCTGCGCCGCCTGCCCAAGCTGCTGCGCTTCATTCCGGGCACCGCACAGGACGTGCGGGCCTATTTCCTGGCCATGCAGTACTGGCTGGCCGGCTCCGAGGCCAACATGGTCTCGCTGGTGCACAGCCTGATCGGCCGTTATGCCGACGGCCCGCGCCGCGCACTGCGCGACCTGGCCAGCCCGGCCGATCCGCTGGAGTACCCCGAGGTGGGCGTGTACCACCCGCGCATGGCGCAGCGCCTGTCCGCCAGCCTGGCCGACCTGCCCGGTGTGGCCACCCGCGGCGAACGCGGCACCGTGGGGCTGCTGGTCATGCGCTCGTACCTGCTGGCCGGCAACACCGGCCACTACGACGGCGTGATCGCTGCCATGGAAGCGCGCGGCTTGCGCGTGGTGCCCGCCTTTGCCACAGGGCTGGACAACCGCCCGGCCATCGAATCCTTCTTCTTCCGCGACGGCCGCCCGACCATCGACGCGATGGTCTCGCTCACCGGCTTCTCGCTGGTGGGCGGGCCGGCCTACAACGACGCCGCCTCGGCCGAAGATGTGCTGGCCCGGCTGGACGTGCCCTACCTGTCGGTGGCCCCGGTCGAATTCCAGACGCTGGACCACTGGGGCGCCTCCGAACGGGGCCTGCTGCCGGTGGAGAGCACCATGATGGTGGCCATCCCCGAACTCGACGGCGCCACCGGCTCCATGGTGTTCGGCGGGCGGGGCAGTCCGTCGGCCGTGAGCTGCAACGGCTGCTCGCGCCAGTGCCGCTTCGAACACGCCGAGCTGGCGCACGACATGCAGGTGTGCAGCGAGCGGGCCGATGCCCTGGCCGCCCGGGTGGGCCGCCTGATCGACCTGCGCCGCCGCGAGCGCGCCGAGCGCAAGGTGGCTGCGGTGCTGTTCAACTTTCCGCCGAATGCCGGCAACACCGGCACCGCGGCCTTCCTGGGCGTGTTCGAGTCGCTGTTCAACACGCTGCACGCCATGAAGGCCGACGGCTACACGGTGGACCTGCCGGCCTCGGTGGACGCGCTGCGTGAAGCCCTGATCGGCGGCAATGCCCAGCAGTACGGCGCCCCGGCCAATGTGCACACCCTGATCGATGCCGACGACCATGTGCGCCGCGAACGCTGGCTCAAGGCCATCGAGAAGCAGTGGGGTCCGGCCCCGGGCCAGCAGCTGAGCAACGGCAGCCAGATCTTCGTGCTGGGTGCGCAGTTCGGCAATGTGTTCGTGGGCATCCAGCCCGGCATGGGCTTCGAGGGCGACCCGATGCGCCTGCTGTTCGAACACGGCTTTGCCCCCACCCATGCCTTCTGCGCCTTCTACCGCTACCTGCGCGAGGATTTCAAGGCCGATGCGGTGCTGCACTTCGGCACCCACGGCGCGCTCGAATTCATGCCTGGCAAGCAGGCCGGGCTGACCGCCGACTGCTGGCCCGACCGCCTCATCGGCGACCTGCCCAACCTGTACCTGTACGCCTCCAACAACCCGTCCGAAGGCACCATCGCCAAGCGCCGTGCGGCCGCCACGCTGATCAGTTACCTCACGCCGCCGGTGGCCCAGGCCGGCCTGTACAAGGGTCTGGTCGAACTCAAGGAAGTGCTGGAGCGCTTCCGGGGTCTGGAACCCGACGCCAGCGGTGAGCGGGAGCGCACCGAGCTGCTGGCCATGATGCAGGCCCAGGCCCAGGTGCTGGAGCTGGCTGCAGCCGAACCGGCCTGGACCGAACTGAGCGCTGCCACCGCCGATGCCGCCGTGGCCCGCCTGACCGATTCGCTGCTGGAACTGGAATACACCCTCATTCCCTGCGGCCTGCACGTGGTGGGGCAGGTGCCCACGCCGGCCGAGCGGGTGGACCTGCTGCTGTCGTGTGCCGAAGCCTCGCACGGCGAGGCGGCCGGCTCGCAGCGCCTGCGCCCGGCCCTGACCGCACTCACCCAAGGCGCCACGCCCGATGCCGCGCTGCAGGTGCTCAGCCCGGAGCTGCGCACCGACGCCGACCTGGCCGTGCTCACCACCCTGGCCGCCACCCACGCCCTGCTGGTGCAGGACCACGAGATGCAGGGCATCCTGCGCGCCCTCGACGGTCGCTTCCTGCGCCCGGCCCCGGGCGGCGACCTGCTGCGCACGCCCGACATCCTGCCCACCGGCCGCAACCTGCACGGCTTCGATCCGTTCCGCATGCCGAGCGCCTACGCGGTGAAGGACGGCGCCCGCCAGGCCGAACGCCTGATCGAGCGCCACATGGCCGACGGCAACCTGTTCCCCGAATCCATCGCCATGGTGCTGTGGGGCACCGACAACCTCAAGAGCGAAGGCGGGCCGATTGCCCAGGTGCTGGCCCTCATGGGTACCCGCCCGCGCTTTGACGGCTACGGCCGCCTGGCCGGTGCCGAACTGGTCTCGCTGGCCGAGCTGGGCCGTCCCCGGGTGGACGTGGTGATCTCGCTCTCCGGCATCTTCCGCGACCTGCTGCCGCTGCAGATCCGGCTGCTGGCCGAAGCCGCCTTCCTGGCCGCCAGTGCCGACGAGCCGCTGGATCAGAACGCGGTGCGCCGCCATGCGCTGGCTTACATGGCCCAGCATGGCTGCGACCTGGAGACCGCCGCGCTGCGGGTGTTCGGCAATGCCGAGGGGGCGTATGGCGCCAACGTCAGCAGCCTGATCGACAACAGCCGCTGGGACAGCCCGGACGAACTGGCCGAGACCTACAGCCGCCGCAAGGGCTTTGCCTACGGCCGTGCCGGGCGCGCGGTGCAGCAGGGCGCCCTGTTGCAGACCATGCTGGCCGATGTGCAGCTGGCCTACCAGAACCTGGATTCGGTCGAGCTGGGCGTGACCACGGTGGACACCTACTTCGACACCCTGGGCGGCGTGAGCCGCGCCATCCAGCGCGCCAAGACCCGGGTGCAGGGCAGTAGCGCCCAGGTGGCGCCGGTCTACATCGGCGACCAGACCCGCGACAGCCACGGCGGCGGCACGGTGCGCACCCTGAACGAGCAGGTGGCCCTGGAAACCCGCACCCGCATGCTCAACCCCAAGTGGACCGAAGGCATGCTGCAGCACGGCTACGAGGGTGTGCGCCAGATCGAGGTGCACCTCACCAACACCATGGGTTGGTCGGCCACCACCGGGCAGGTGCAGCCCTGGGTGTACGAGCAGCTCACCCAGGCCCTGGTGCTCGACCCCGCCATGCGCCAGCGCCTGGCCGAACTCAATCCCACCGCCTCCGCGCGCGTGGCCCACCGCCTCATCGAGGCGTCGGAACGTCAGTTCTGGAACCCCGATCCCCAAGTGTTGCAAGCCTTGCGACAAGCCAGTGAAGAACTGGAAGACCGCCTGGAAGGCGTGTTCGAAGGAGCCCCCGCATGATGGAAACCAGCATCCCCGTGACCGAGCTGAGGCGCACCCCGGCCCGGTCCGGCCGTCCACCCGACGGCGAGGGCAGCCTGCAGGTGCAGCTCGACCCGAACATCAAGATCGGCAACGCCAAGGTCTTTGCCATCTACGGCAAGGGCGGCATCGGCAAGAGCACCACCAGCTCCAACCTGTCGGCTGCGTTCTCGCACCTGGGCAAGCGGGTGCTGCAGATCGGCTGCGACCCCAAGCACGACAGCACCTTCACCCTGACCAAGAAGATGCTGCCCACCGTGATCGACGTGCTCGAGACGGTGGACTTCCATCCCGAGGAGCTGCGGGTCGAGGACTTCGTCTTCCCCGGCTACAACGGCGTGATGTGCGTGGAGGCCGGCGGCCCGCCGGCCGGCACCGGCTGCGGCGGCTATGTGGTGGGCCAGACGGTCAAGCTGCTGAAGGAACACCACCTGCTCGAAGACACCGATGTGGTCATCTTCGACGTGCTGGGCGACGTGGTGTGCGGCGGCTTTGCGGCCCCGCTGCAGCATGCCGACCGGGCCATGATCGTCACCGCCAACGACTTCGATTCCATCTTCGCCATGAACCGCATCGTCCAGGCGATCGGGGCCAAGGCCAAAAACTACGGCGTGCGGCTGGGCGGCGTGATTGCCAACCGCAGCGCCGGCACCGACCAGATCGACAAGTACAACGCCCAGACCGGCCTGAAGCTGGCCGCGCGTTTCCCCGATCTGGACGCCATCCGCCGCAGCCGGCTGAAGAAGTCCACCCTGTTCGAGATGGAAGACTCGCCCGAGGTGCAGGCGGTGCGCGACGAGTACATGCGCCTGGCCGCCGCCATGTGGCTGGGCGGCGATCCGCTGCCGGCCGTGCCCATGCGTGACCGCGACATCTTCGACCTGCTGGGTTACGACTGAAAGGCCCGCCATGGACATGCGCAACAGCTCCAGCCGCTACATCGAACGCCGCGAGGAGATCGAGACCTACTTCGATCGCACCGCGGTGCAGGCCTGGGAACGCCTGACCTCCACCGAACCGGTGGGCCGCATCCGCGCCACGGTGCGCGCCGGCCGTGACCAGATGCGGGAGAACCTGCTGAGCTGGCTGCCCCAGGACATGCGCGGCCTGCGCCTGCTGGATGCCGGCTGCGGCACCGGCGCTCTGGCCATGGAAGCGGCACGGCGCGGCGCCGACGTGGTGGCCATCGATCTGTCGCCCACCCTGGTGCAGCTGGCCCGCGACCGTTGGGCCGAAACGCCCCAGGCCACGGGCTGCGGCCGCATCGACTTCCAGGCCGGCGACATGCTCGACGAGGGCTTCGGCGGCTTCGACCATGTGGTGGCCATGGACTCGCTCATCCACTACGACACCGACGACATCGTCCTGGCCCTGTCCCGGCTGGAGTCGCGCACCCGGCGCAGCATGCTCTTCACCTTTGCGCCGCGAACACCCCTGCTGGCGGCCATGCACAGCGTGGGCCGGCTGTTCCCGCGCACCGACCGTTCTCCGGCGCTCACGCCGGTGGCCCAGCCGCTGCTGCGCGCCGGCCTGTCGCTGGCCCTGTCGCCGCGCGGCTGGATCGAAGGCCGCAGCCAGCGCGTGGCCAGCGGCTTCTACACCTCGCAGGCCTGGGAGTGGCGCCGGTGAACCTCATGCGCATGCTCTCCCCGGCGTGGGCGGTGCAGCTCACGCGCCGCTATGCGCCCTTTGCGGACGCGGCCTCGGCCGACCTGCCGCTGGGACGGCTGCTGCGCCTGTCGCTGTTCCAGGCCGCCATCGGCATGACCATGGCCTTGCTGGTGGGCACGCTCAACCGGGTGATGATCGTGGAGCTGGGGGTGCCGGCCTGGTGGGTGGCGCTGTCGGTGGCGCTGCCGCTGGTGTTCGCACCGCTGCGTGCCCTCATCGGGTACCGCAGCGACACGCACCCTTCGCCCATGGGACTGCGCCGCATGCCCTACATGTGGATGGGCACGCTGCTGATGTTCGGCGGCCTGTCCATCATGCCTTTTGCACTGTTGCTGCTCACGGTCGACGATGCCGGCGTGTGGGCCGGCCGCATCGGCGCTGCGCTGGCCTTCCTGCTGGTGGGCGCAGGCATGCAGATCACCCAGACCGCCGGCATGGCGCTGGCCAGCGACCTGGCTCCGGTGGACAAGCGCCCGCGCGTGGTGGCGCTGCTCTACGGCACGCTGCTGATGGGCATGATCGTGGGCAGCGCGTTGCTGGGCCACATCCTGCAGGACTTCTCCCCGACCCGCCTGGTGCAGGTGGTGCAGGGCGCGGCGGTGGTGGTGGCGGTGCTCAACATCACATCGCTGTGGAAGCAGGAGCCACGGCAGGCGCGACGCGGTGCGCGTGCGCCCGACGGCTTCAGCCGCAGCTGGCAGCGCCTCATGGCCATTCCCCGCATCCGCCGCTTCCTGTGGACGGTGGGTCTGGGCACGGTGGCCTTCAGCATGCAGGACATCGTGCTGGAGCCTTTCGGTGGTCAGGTGCTGGGGCTCGATGTGAGCCTGACCAGCGCACTCACCGCCATGAGCGCAGGTGGTGCCCTGCTGGCCTTTGTCTTTTCGGCGCGTTTCACATCACGCGGGCTCGACTCCATCCGCCTGGCGGCGCTTGGGACCCTGCTCGGCCTGCCAGCTTTTGCCTGCGTGATCTTTTCTGCCCCGCTGCAGTCGCCACTGATGTTCCAGTGCGGCGCGGCGCTCATCGGATTCGCCGGCGGCCTGTTCTCGGTCGGCATGCTGCTGACCGCCATGGACCTGCCCGAGCCGGAGCACACCGGCCTGGTGCTGGGTGCCTGGGGCGCGGTGCAGGCCACGGCGGCCGGCCTGTCCATGGCCGTGGGCGGCGTGCTGCGCGACGTGATCGACAGCATGGTCCGTGCCGGCTGGTTGTCCGGTCCGCTGGATTCCGTGGCCACCGGCTACAGCGTGGTGTTCCACGTCGAGATCTACCTGTTGTTCGTGGTGCTGATCGCCCTGGGTCCCCTGGTGCGCCGCTCCTCCCACTCTGCACGGCCCGAGCGCCGCCACCAGCCCATCGGCCTGGCCGAACTGCCCGGCTGAACCGACCCACCCCGGTTGCCACCCGTCACCCCTTCATCCACCAACTGCCACCGCAGCCCAGCCCCGCCCACAAGGAGTCCATCATGGAAACAGGCGCCATCACCCAGTACGTCGACGTCGCACAACTCGTGCTGTACACCTTCTGGCTGTTTTTCTTCGGCCTCATCTGGTATCTCCAGCGCGAGAGCCACCGCGAGGGCTATCCGATGGACCCGGGCCGCGAGAACGGCCCCAAGATCGCGGGCTGGCCGGTGGCCGAGCCCATTGCCTACAAGCTGGCCGATGGCCGTGAAGCGCTGAGCCCCGACCACAACCGCCCGGACGGTGCCTACACCGCACAGCCCACCCATGGCTGGAACGGTGCACCGCTGGAGCCGGTGGGTGATCCGCTGCTGGCTGGCGTGGGCCCTGGCGCCTGGGCAGCCCGTGCCGACCACCCCGACATGCTGCTGCACGGCGGCCCCAAGATCGTGCCGCTGCGCGTGGCCACCGACCACGGTGTGGCCCGCCAGGACACCGATCCGCGTGGCCTGCCGGTGCTGGGCGCCGACGGCGAGACCGCCGGCCGCGTCAAGGACATGTGGGTCGACCGCTGCGAAATGATGTTCCGCTACATCGAGGTGGAGCTGGTCAACGGCCGCACCGTGCTGCTGCCCATCACCTTTGCCCGCATCCGCAAGGACCGGGTGGAAGTGCATGCCCTCATGTCCGACCAGTTCGGCAACGTGCCCGCCCTGAAGAACCCTGAGCAGGTGACGCTGCTGGAAGAGGAAAAGATCTGCGCCTACTACGGCGCAGGCACCCTGTACGCCACGCCGCAGCGCCAGGAGCCGCTGGTATGAACGCCGGCCACGAACACGAGTTCGAAGCGGCGCCCGGTCTGCCCGAGCCGCTGCCACGGGGCGAGCAGCTCCTGTGGCAGGGGCGCCCGGACTGGCGTTCGCTGGCCATTCATGCCTTCCATGTGCGCAAGGCGGCGATCTACTTCGCCGCCATGCTGACCATCCAGGTGCTCTACCTGCTGGGCGAACGCGGTCCGTTCCAGATCGCCTCGGTCGCCACCAGCCTGGTGCTGGCCACCGTGGCCTTGACCCTGCTGTCGGCCACCGCCTGGATGTCATCGCGCACCACGCTCTACACCGTGACCGACCGGCGTATCGTCATGCGCATCGGCATCGTGCTCACGCTCACCTTCAACCTGCCGCTCAAGCGGATTGCATCGGCGGCCCTCAATCCGCATGGCCGCACCGGCGACATCGCGCTCAACCTGGTGGCCAACGAGCGCATCGGCTACTTCCACCTGTGGCCGCACGCCCGGGCATGGGAAGTGCGCCGGCCCCAGCCCACCCTGCGCTGCATCACCGATGCCGCTGCCGTGGGCGCGCTCATCCAGCGCCAGTGGATGGCGGTGCATCCCCAGGCCCAGGTGGTGCAGCCCGAGGTGGCCTTGCCCGCCGTGCCGCCCGTGGCCGAGCCGCAGCGCCAGCCCGAAGTGGTGACCGCATGAGCTCCCACCACCACGACGCACCGTTCGGCAACGTCACGCCCTGGCCGATCTATGCCCTGGGTGCGCTGCTGCTGACCACGCTGGGCGTGGTGGCCTGGGAACGCCTGGCCCACGTGAAGGCGGCCGACCGCCCGGCGGTGCAGGCCACCGTGAACGATGTGCTGTGGCAGCGCCAGCTGCGCTTTGCCGACACGCCGCAGGGCCACATTGCCGTGACCGACCACGTGACCGGCCAGACCGTGGCCACCTTCGAAGGTCAGCAGGGTTTCCTGCGCGGCAGCCTCAGGGCGCTGGCCCGCAGCCGGCAGCGGGCCGGCCAGGGACCGGAGCAGCCCTTCGTGCTGACCGGCCACACCGACGGCCGCCTGGTGCTGCGCGACCCGGTCACCGGCGACCGCATCAACCTCGAATCCTTCGGGCCGACCAATGCCGCCGTGTTCGCACAGCTGCGTGCTCCGGCCCCCACCCCGACCCCGACCACCGGAGGCACACCATGATCGACAGCCACCAGGATCCCCTCGACCAGCTGATGACCCACCTCAGCACCACCGAGGACGCCACCGCGCTGGCCGCGCGCAGCACCATGCTCACGCCGCGCTTCTACACCACCGATTTCAAGGCCATGGACCGGCTCGACGTGAGCCCGGTGCGGGCCGAGTGGGACGCCATGATGGCCGAGTACGAAGGCGACACCAACCACGACCACTTCAAGCGCGACGAGCTGTTCGCCGAAGAGCTGCGCACGCTCATGCCGCAGCTCACGCCCGAGCTGCGCCAGGAGTTCCTGGACTTCCTGATCAGTTCCTGCACCTCGGAGTTTTCGGGCTGCATCCTCTACAACGAGATCCGCAAGAACGTCAGCAACCCCGACATCAAGCAGCTGATGGCCTACATGGCCCGCGACGAATCGCGCCATGCCGGCTTCATCAACCAGTCGCTCAAGGACTTCAATCTGGGCATCGACCTGGGCAACCTCAAGAAGGTCAAGGCCTACACCTACTTCAAGCCCAAGTACATCTTCTACGCCACCTACCTGTCGGAGAAGATCGGCTACGCCCGCTACATCACCATCTTCCGGCAGTTGCAGCGCAACCCGGACAAGCGCTTCCACCCGATCTTTCGCTGGTTCGAGCGCTGGTGCAACGACGAATTCCGCCACGGCGAATCCTTCGCCCTCATCATGCGCGCGCAGCCCGAACTGCTGCGCGGCGCCAACAAGCTGTGGATCCGCTTCTTCATCCTGGCGGTCTACGCCACCATGTACGTGCGCGACCACACCCGGCCGCTGCTGCACGAGGCCATGGGCCTGGAGTCCACCACCTACGACTACGAGGTGTTCCGCATCACCAGCGACATCTGCCGCCAGGTGTTCCCCATCGAGGTGGACATCGACAACCCGGTGTTCCGCCGGGGGCTGGAGAGCCTGCTGCAGACCTCGCTGGCGGCCGACCGGGCGCGTGTGCGGGGCGGCATCGTCGGGCGCCTGCAGCTGGCTGGCTGCGCGGTCCGGGCGGCCTTCACCTTCGGCCGGCTGTTCATCCAGCCGGTGATCCACCAAGAGCTGCCGCGCGAGATCCGCATGCAGCCGGTGTGGTGAGCGCCACAGGGCCGGCGCCATGGCCGATGCACTCATGACCGTCATCGCCCCGGCGCTGTTTGCCCTGCTGTGCTGGTGGTTCGGCACGGGTGCCATCCTGTGGCTGGTCCGGCGTCCGCCGGCCACCTTTGCCTGGAGCATGGCCGCACTCACCGTGCTGCTGGCCCTGAGCTTCTGGACGGCGCGCATCAGCATGCGCGACCCGTCGGAGCAGGGCGCCTACCTGGCCTTCGCCAGCGTGATCGTCATGTGGAGCTGGCACGAGATGGCGTTCCTCACCGGCTGGCTGGCCGGCCCTCGGCGCCGCGCGCTCGACGCCGGTCTGCGCGGCTGGCCGCGCTTCGTGCAGTCCACCCAGGCGGTGCTCTGGCACGAGCTGGCACTTGCCGCCCACCTGGCGGTGCTGTGGTGGATGCAGCCGGCCCAAGGCAGCCATGTGGCCTTGTGCACCTTTGCCGTGCTGTGGTTCATGCGCTTCTCGGCCAAGCTCAACCTGTTCCTGGGCGTGCCCGAGACCGGTGAGCAGTACCTGCCGGCGCGGCTGCGGTATCTGGCCAGCTACTTCCGGCGCGGACCACTGAGCCTGTTCTTCTTCCTCAGCGTGGGCGTCTCGATCGCCATCTGGGTGGTCCTGGTGTGGCAGGCCCAGCACGGCCAGACGGTGGTGTCCACCGGCTGGGTGCTGCTGGCGGCCTTGCTGGGTCTGGCCATCGTTGAGCATCTGATCATGGCGTTTCCCACGCCGATGCAGAAACTCTGGTCCTGGGCCATGCCATGAACGCTTATCGCACTCCTGAAGGATTCATGGACGGCTTCCCGGAGCCATCCGCCCCGGCACCCATCCCCGGGCCGGCTGCGCAGCACCACCCGGATGCGCCGCACGCCATCGTCATCGGCAGCGGCTTCGGCGGGCTGGCGGCGGCGGTCCGGCTGGGCGCCAAAGGCTGGCGCGTGACGGTGCTGGAAAAGCTCGACGCCCCAGGCGGTCGGGCCTATGTGCACCGGCAGGCCGGCCATGTGTTCGACGCCGGCCCCACCATCATCACCGTGCCCTACCTGTTCGAGGAACTGTGGGCCCTGTGCGGGCGCAGCTTTCACGACGAGGTCACCCTCAAGGCGCTCGATCCGTTCTACCGCATCCGTTTCGACGACGGCAGCCACTTCGACTACAGCGGCAACCTGGAAAAGCAGCGCGCCGAGATCGCCCGCATCCATGCACCCGACCTGCCGGGCTACGACCGCTTCGTGGCCGAAGCCGACCGTTGCTATCAGCTGGGCTTCGAGGCCCTGGGCGACCAGGCCTTCGACACGGTGGGTGACCTGCTGCGGGCCAGCCCTGCCATCCTGAAGATGCGCGGCTGGCGCAGCCTGCATGCCATGGTGGCCAGCCATGTGAAGCACCCCAAGCTGCGCGCGGCACTGAGCCTTCAGAGCCTGCTGATCGGGGGCAACCCGTTTTCGGTCACCTGCATCTACAGCCTCATCAACGCGCTGGAGCGCCGCTTCGGCGTGCACTGGGCGCTGGGCGGCACCGGCCGGCTGGTGCAGGGTCTGGTGAGCCTGCTGCAAGGGCAGGGCAGCACGCTGCGCTGCAATGCCGAGGTGCGCCGCATCGAGGTCGAGGGCGGGCGGGCCACGGGCGTCACGCTGGCCAGCGGCGAGCGCATCGCGGCGGACATCGTGGTGTCGAATGCCGACACCGCCTGGACCTACCGCCACCTGGTGGAGCCGGAGCACCGCCACCACTGGACCGACCGCCGTGTGGAGCGCGGCCGCTACTCCATGAGCCTGTTCGTCTGGTACTTCGGCACCCGCCGCACCTACGACGACGTGCCGCACCACATGATGCTGCTGGGCCCGCGCTACCGCGAGCTGCTGACCGACATCTTCAAGAACCACCACCTGGCCGACGACTTCAGCCTCTACCTGCACCGCCCCACCGCCAGCGATCCGTCCATGGCACCCGCCGGACGCGACACCTTCTATGTGCTGGCACCGGTGCCGCACCTGGACAGCGGAACCGACTGGTCGGTGCGCGCAGCGCCCTACCGCGATGCGGTGGCCCGCGTGCTGGAGAACACCGTGCTGCCGGGCTTTCAAAAAGAGATCACAGCCTCGCTCATCACCACGCCACAGGACTTCCACGACCGCCTGCTGTCCTACAAAGGCGCGGCCTTCGGCCTGGAGCCGCTGCTGCTGCAGAGCGCCTGGTTCCGCCCGCACAACCGCAGCGAGGACGTGCCCGGCCTGTACATGGTGGGGGCCAGCACCCACCCCGGTGCCGGCGTGCCGGGTGTGCTGATGTCGGCCAAGGCCCTGGATTCGGTGGTGCCGCATGCCGTGGCCCACCGGGCCTTGCACCCGCAGTGACCCTTTCCACCATGACACTGGCTGCCACCTCCCTGCCGCAGACCCCCCTCCCGGTCGATCCCGCTGCCGACCTGCAGGCCTGCGTGGCGCTCATGCGCACCGGCTCGCGCAGCTTCTTTGCCGCCAGCCGCCTGCTTCCGACCCGGGTGCGGCCGGCATCGATTGCGCTGTATGCCTTCTGCCGCGTGGCCGACGACATCGTCGACGAAGGCGGCTTGTCGCTGGAAGACAGCCGGGCCTTGCTGGCTGGTCGGCTGGATGCGATTTACGCCGCACGTCCCGGACCGGCGGTGGAAGACCGGGCCCTGGCCGCCGTGGTGCAGCAGCACGGTCTGCCCCGGCCCTGGCTGGATGCGCTGCTGGACGGCTTTGCCTGGGACGCTGCCGGCCGCACCTACGAGACGCTGGAAGAGGTGCACGACTACGGCGCCCGGGTGGCCGGCAGCGTGGGCGCCATGATGTGCTGGCTCATGGGCGTGCGGAGCCCGCAGGCCCTGGCCCGCGCCTGCGAGATGGGCGTGGCCATGCAGCTGACCAACATCGCCCGCGATGTGGGCGACGATGCCCGCAACGGCCGCCTGTACCTGCCGCGACAGTGGCTGCGCCAGGCCGGCATCGACCCCGAGGCCTGGCTGGCGGCGCCCGCCGGTTCGCCGGCCCTGCAGTCGGTGGTGTGGCGCCTGCTCGACGAGGCCGACCGCCTGTACCGCCAGGCCACCCTGGGCGTGGCCCTGCTGCCGCGCGACTGCCGTGCGGCCATCCTCGCGGCCCGGCTGATCTATGCCGACATCGGCAGCCGGATGCGGCGCCAGGGCATCGACCCGGTGCAGCAGCGCAGCGTGGTGCCCACGGTGCGCAAGCTGGCGCTCGCCGGCCTGGCATCGGTGCAGGCCTGGCAGGGATCGCACCGGGTCGACCGCTCGGCGCTGCAGGCCGATCCGCTGGCGGCGGTGGCCTATCTGGTCGACCACGTGGCGTCGGTCGACGATCTGCCCACGGCCCTGGCCCGACCCTTGCGGGCCCGCGTGGTCTGGATGATCGAGATGTTCGAGCGGGTCGAGCTGCAGCGGCTGGAGCAGCGCATGGCCCAACGCCGGGCGCAGCGCAACGAGGCATCCGCCAACGCCGCCGATTCGGGGCAGCCAGCCCGGTCCCTGACGGCCTGAAGCGACTGCGCTCCGCGCGGCGTCAGAACACCGCGTGGTCCCCGCGCTCCGGCGCGGCTTCGCCCCGGGCCAGGGCCGCGTAGTGGTCCCACAAGGTGTCGCTGCCGAAGGACGGCGTGGCGGCCTCGTCGTAGCGGCCCTGGGCCGCGTCCCACACCAGCATGGATTCGGTGGCGTAGTAGCGACCGATCTGCGCCAGCCCCGCCTTGTCGGCCAGGGACGGCCGCAGGCGAGAGACCAGCCGCAGCCCGCCGATCACGCCATCCAGCACCCACACCGGCACTTCCCGGAAACGCGGCTTGCGCCCCAGCAGCTCGAACAGGCGCTCGCCCTGTTCACGTGGCGTGATGGCCGGCCCCGGGCCGCCGATGGGCAGCACCCGGTCATGACGGCGCGGGTCGGTGAGGCAGCCGGCGATGAAATCGCCCAGATCGCGGTCGCTGATGGGCTTGCAGGCGGTCAGCCGGCCATCACCCATGAGCAGGAAGGGCTGGCCCCGGCGCAGCCGCTCCACCTGGCCGGACAGCGACTTGAAAAAGGCGGTGGGCCGCACAATGCTGTAGCGCAGGCCGGAGGCGATCAGCGCCGTTTCTGCCGCCAGTTTGGCCTGCTGGAAGGCGAGCAGGGGCTTCTGCACGCACAGCGCCGAGAGCAGCACCATGTGCGGCACGCCCTGTTGCTGCGCGGCCTGCAGCGCCTGCAGCGTGGCGCCATGGTCGATGGCCCAGGCATCGGCCGGGGCGCCGCTGCGCGAGGCCATGCACGAGACCAGCGCATCGAAGCGCTCCCCGGCCATGCCGTCGCGCACGACGGATGCCGCCTGCGTGGGGTCGCCGATGCGCACGGTGCAGCCCGGCAGCAGCGCGCCGGCGGCCGCTGCATCGAGCCGGCCACCCACGCCGCTGCGCGGGCGCACCAGGCACACCACCTGGTGCCCCTGGCGCCGAAGCGCCTGCGCCGTGGCCTGACCGATGGTGCCGGTGGCACCCAGCAGCAGCACGCGCTGGCCGGCGGGATGGGGCGTGGTTGCGGTCATCGGGTCGGCGCTGGTCCGTCGGCCGGATAGACGCACCGGAATCCGATGTAGACCGCGTAGAAGCGCGCCGGCTTCCAGGCGTCCACGCCGGTGCGCATCTGGCTGGCGCCGTACCACCAGGAGCCACCCATGGTGCGGCGCTCCGGGCCGTCGCTGCCGGGGCGCTGGTCGCTGGCCCATTCCCACACATTGGCGCCCATGTCGAACAGGCCGTTGACGCCCACCCGGGTGGCGCCGGTCGGCGCGGCGGTGGGCCAGCGGTCGGGGCCGGCGTTGTCGCTGGTGTTGGCACCTTCCGGGCTGCTGCCGGTCGGGAACGGGTAGGTGCTGCCGCGCTGGAAGGGTGCAGGGGGTGATTCGCGCTGCTCGGTGTAGGCGGCGCTGTCCCACTCGGCGGCCGTGGGCAGACGGCCACCGGCCCAGCGGCAGAAGGCGCTGGCTTCGTCGAAGTTCAGGTGCACGGCGGGCAGGGCATCACTGGCCGGGCGGCCCTCGGGCATGCGCCAGGTCCAGCCCGGGCGCCGCGTCCAGCCGCCGGCAAATTCGAAGCCACCGCCTTCGGCCTCGGCCCGGGTACGGGTGCCGGTGTCGGCCACGAAGCGGGCAAAGCGGGCGATGCCGACCTCGGTGCGGTCCCAGCGCAGGGCACCCAGGGTCACGGTGTCGGGGGGCGGGGTGGATGTCGTGGCGGAGGCTGCGGCGCAGGCAAGGCCACCGGCACACAGCAGGAGCAGGGCGGGCAGGGCATGGCGTTTCATGCCTGGCATCATGCCGCGCACCGCAAGGCCGTCAGGTGCGCCGGGGCATGCGCCAGGGCAGCATGGCCTGCACCACCGGCGACACCAGCCGGGGCACGTGCAGCGTCTCGTGGAAGCAGGTCACGGTCTCGCCCAGCAGGCTGTGGCGCAGGGCGGCGCGCTGGTAGAAGGGCGTGTCTTCCAGCTGCTCGTGCACCGTCACCGGGCCGTCGCTGCGCAACCGGCGGGCCATGCGCCACGCGGTGCGTGGCAGGTTTTTCTGGGGCGGCGCCTCGAAGGGCGTGACCTCGCCATCGGTGCCGAACCGCAGGGCCAGCAGCCGGGCGTCGGGCCGGGTGGGTTCCAGGTCGTAGAGCACGGCGGTGCTGCCGTCGGCCATGAGGCTGCGCGACCAGTCCCATTCGGTGAAGGCGCGTTCGATGGGCTCGTCGCCCTCGTTGGAATCCAGGTAGGCATTGCCGCGCCAGCGCTGCTCGGGCAGGCTCAGATCGACCTCGATCCGGGCCTGCGGTGCCAGCGGTCCCCAGCGGTGGCGGCCGGCGGCGTCCAGCGGCGTGCTGAACGAGAACAGCTGCATCGGGTGCACCTGGATGCGCCCGCGCACCCGCCGGGGCAGGGGCACGCCCACTTCGTCGATGTTGATCACCAGGCTGTCGCCGTTCCAGCGCAGCTGGCTCGGACCGATCTGGAAATGGGTGCGGTCGCGCCGGTTGTGCGCCGCGCCGCGCTCGGTCATGGTCCAGCGCCGTGCATGGCGGCTGTACAGCGCCACGTTCAAGGCGCAGAAGTTGTCGGGGTTGGTCGGGGCGTCACCCCGTCTGGCCCAGGCGTAGTAGGGCGAGAACACGCTGCCCACGAAGGCGATGATGGTCAGGCCGTATTGGCCGTCGTCGCTCAGGGCATCGAGGTACCACCAGAGGTAGCCACCCGGGGGAACCACCGGGTCGAACCTCGGCTCGCCAGCAGGGCCTCGGCCGCCCGAAGGCCAGAGAGGGCCGCCATCGGCACCCCCGGACCCGGATGGACGCTCCCCCCCGCCAGAAAAAGGCCATCCACCGGCGTCGCGGCGTTCGGTCGGGCGAAAGCCGACATCCAGCCGTGGGTCGCCTGGCCGTACAGGGCTCCCCCGGTGGCCGGGAAGAGGCGATGGAAATCCACCGGTGTGGTGAGCACCGACGGCGGATTCGCCTGCCGGATGCGCAGCCCACACCGGCGCAGCAGGTTGAAGGCGGCGGTCTGACATGGTTCGATCTCCTGCGGGGTGAATCGGGACGGCTGGTCGCCCACGGCGGGCGCATTCACCAGGCACAGCAGGCGTTCGGCGCCCGAGGGCTCGGTGCCGGTGCCACGGTCCTGGGCGCAGACATAGACGGTCGGCTGCGAGGGCAGTCGGCCGTGGCCGAAGATGTCGCTGAACTCGCTGGCGTAGTCGCTGCGGAAGAACACGTTGTGCCGGTCCAGCGGCAGGCCGCTGGTGGGCGTGTGGATGGACCAGGTCAGGGCCGAAAGCGAGCGCGGTTGCGCCTTGGCCGGCACGCTGTCCTGCACCTGCGGTCCCAGCAGGCCGCCGCGCAGGGCGGCGATGTCGCCGTTGAAGACCACATGGTCGGCGGCCAGCCGTTCGCCGCTGGCCAGCAGCACGCCGCTGGTGCGACCGCGTTCGGTCTGGATGCGGGCGCAAGGGCTGTGGTAGCGGAACACCGCGCCGTGCTGGCGGGCCAGCCGCTCCAGGCACCGGGCCAGGGCGTGCATGCCGCCGTCGATGGACCAGACGCCGTCGAGCTCGACCTGGGCGATCAGCATGAGCGTGGCCGGGGCCTGCCAGGGCGACGATCCGGTGTAGGTGGCATAGCGGCCGAAGAGCTGGCGCATGCGCGGGTCGTGAAAGTGCCGGCCCAGGCTGCGCCACAGGCTGGTCATGGGACCCAGCCCGGCCAGCACCCCGATGCCCCGCGCGCCCAGGCGGGCCGACAGGCCCAGCATGCCGGGCATGCGGTCGCGGATGTAAGGGCCTTCGAGGGTGCGATAGACCTCTCTGGCCTGGGCACAGAAGGCGGTGAAGCGCTGCGCTTCGGCGGCGCCGGCAAAGGCGTGCACCGCCTCGGCCGAGCGGGTGGCATCGGCATGCAGGTCCAGTGTGCTGCCGTCGTCCCACCAGTGGCGGGCCAGCACGCTCAGCGGCCGCAGCTGCAGTTCGGTGTCCAGGTCGGCGCCCACCGCGCCCAGGATCTGGTCGAACACCCAGCGCATGGTCATGACGGTGGGGCCGCTGTCGATCGGGGCACCATCGACCTCGATCTGCCGCACCTTGCCGCCGGGGCCACCAGCGGCCTCGACCACGGTCACGTTCATGCCCTGGGCGGCCAGCTGCAGTGCCGCGACCAGTCCGCCCATGCCGGCGCCCACGACGACCACGCGTTCACGGTTCATGACAGGGCCTCGGCAGGGTGGGTGGTGTCCATGGCATTCGGTGCCGGCCAGGCACCTTGCTGGGCCAGCAGCCGCATGCGCACGAACAGGGATTCGGAGAAGTACTGATGCCGGTAGGCCGCCTCGATGGCGGCTTGGTGCGCACCCTGGCGCGCGTAGGCATTCATGGCGGCGGTGTCGCGCCACAGGCTGAAGGTGCACTGGCGCACCAGCGGGGCTTCGCCCAGGCCCATGGCCAGGGTGCAGCCGTCGGCCCGCTGCATGGCGTTCTGGGCCGGCGGCGCGTTGCGCCAGAAGGCCATGGCCTTGGCCGGTCGGATGCTGGCGCGGGTGATCACCGCCAGCGGGCTGGGCTCGGCAGAACCGGCATCGGCATCGGCATCGGCATGCGCGCCCAGCTGGCTGGCCGGTGTGACGCCCCAGGCCTGACCGTCCCAGTGGCCACGCGCCGACACCACCTCCAGCAGGCCGCTCCAGTGCTGGGCAGCCTGATTGCGCATGGTCTGCACATGGTTGCCCTGCAGGAAGGCTTCGGCCTGGTCGGCATGCTCGAACACGGCAATGAGGCCCTGGTGGCTGGCGCTGGGCCGCAGGCCGAAGCCGCCCCCATGCCCGCTGCCCATGACTTTGGAAAAACAGAGACCCGGCGTCTCCTTGAGCGCACCGGGTCCCTGCATGAGCCGCATCCAGCCCCGGCCCTGGTGTTCGCGCAGGTAGTTCACCAGAACGACCACCACCACCCCCGAGAGGGTGATCACATCCTGGGCGACCTCGGCCATGGTGGGGTGCCCAGGTGGGGGGCTCAGGGTTTGGCCGGCGGTGCGGCCGGGGTGGCCGCTGCCGCTGCGTCCGCCGGCGGTGCGGCGGTGTAGGGCCGGTAGGCCGCCAGTTCCGGGTGGTCCTTGAGCATGGACTGGCCCAGCAGCGGCTTGTAGGCACCCTGGTGGCAGGTGGCGCAGTTGGCCTTGGCCACGTCGCCCAGCTCGCCCTTGCGGTGCGCCGGGAAGACCTGGGTCAGCGGCTCCATGTAGGACAGGTTGACCTCGCGCGCCATCCGGATGCCGTGCCAGGCGGTGACGCGCTGGGGCGGTCCGCCCTGCCAGCCGCCGAAGTTGGCGCTGTTGTGGCAGTAGGTGCAGTTCACGCCCAGGCCGGAGGACATGTGCTCCATGAGGGCATAGGTCTTCTCGGTGCGCTGGATGCTCTCGCCCTTGGCACCGCTGATGGGCAGTGCGTTCTGCGGCTGCACCCGGATCGGCTCGGCACCCAGCAGGTACGGGGTGAACGGGTCGTAGGGCAGGGATGCCAGGCCCACCGAGTCGGCCGGCGTGTTCTGCCCGGCCTTGTCGCCCATGAAGTTGGAACCATAGGGCTCGGACTTGGCGGTGAACCAGATTTCCTTCGGCACCGGTTGTCCACGGTGGCAGGTGTAGCAGGTCACGCCGGTTTCCTTGACGTGGCTCTTGTAGCTGCTGTTGATGAACTGCGTCATCTGCACCATCTTGCGGGCCACCACCTTGGTGTAGAGGCTGTCGTCCGCGAAGTTGGCGCCGGCGTGGCAGTAGGTGCAGCCCTGCTCGGGCGAGACCCAGGCGGTCATGGCCACCATCAGGCGGGTGAACTCACCCACGCTGAGGTCGCCCAGCACCTGCACGTTCTGGTAGATGGCGCCGGCCTTGGGGCCGCTGGTGTCGGCCGGCGGCTGGGCCTCGGGCACCACGTTGGCCTTGTCGACCTCGATGAGCGTGCGCGGGTTGTAGACCTGGACCATGCCGGTGCCCCGGTAGCCGTGCTGCACCGTCTCCATGGGCGGGCGCTCGCAGGCGGACAGCAGCGTGAGGGAGGCCAGTGCCGCCAGGCCGAGCCAGCGGCGGGTGCGGGATGTCGTGTTCATCACTTGCCTCCGTTCATGAGGGCCGGGTCCATGACCTCGGGGAAGACCATCGGGTAGGCCGGAGCCACGCCGTGCTTGATCGCCCACAGGTACCAGTTGTCCACCACGGTGCCGGTCAGCAGGATGCCGATGCCACCGGTGAGCGGGCACAGCACCGCGAACCACCAGGCCCAGCGGTGGATGGATTCCATGGTGGCGTTGAAGCCCATGGTCCAGCGCCAGAACAGGGCGGCGCGCTCGCTGGCCGTGCCGCGGTCGGTGATCTGCTCGATCTCGCGCTCACCGCCGTAGCGGCCCACCGCCAGGATGGTGGCGCCGTGCATGGCGAACAGCAGGGTGGAGCCGTACAGGAAGGCGATGGAGAGCGCGTGGAACGGGTTGTAGAACAGGTTGCCGTAGCGCAGGCTGAAGGCGGCCGTCCAGTCCAGGTGGGGGAAGATGCCGAAGGGCACGGCCTCGCTCCAGGTGCCCATGAGCACCGGGCGGAAGAGGCCCAGCACCAGGAACAGCCAGATGGCGGCCGCAAAGGCCCATGGCACATGGGTGCCCATGCCCAGCTCTCGGGCACGGCGGTAGGTGCGGGCCCACCACAGCAGGATGGATACCGTCAGGAACGAACCGACGATCTGCCACCAGCCGCCCTGGTTGAGCGGGGCCAGGCCCAGCCCGTGTTCCGGTCCCGGCGGCTCCAGCGACAGCCAGAAGAGCTGGCGCACGAATTGGATCGGGTCGTAATTGACCGAGGCCAGCATGTTGAAGCCGATGATGTTGAAGGCCAGCAGTCCGAGGATTAGCGAAGCCAGGCCAAGGCCGCCCAGGTAGATCGGACCGATCTGGGCATTGCCCAGGCGACCGAACAGGTGGACGATGGCCGGCTCCTTGCCGGTGCGCGGGCTGTTGCCGTGTCCCAGCGGCACCCCGTGGTGCAGCGGGCCCACGGCCTGGACCGTGGTGAAGAGGTTCTGGTATTGCGCCATGGTGTTCTCCCTGCGGTTACTTCAGCGGCCACTGCGACCAGATGGGCAGGTTCAGCCACCAGCCCCACCACTCGGGCCATCCGCGACTCCAGAACGGACCGCTGATGACGATGCACAGGGCACTGAACAGCACGGCCGCCAGCGCCAGGAACAGACCCAGCCGGTGGATGCCCAGGGTGCCCACCGAGTAGCCGATGATGTCGCGGAAGAAGGTGTCTTCATGCTCCGGCGTCTTCACCTCGGTGCCGGGGGCCGGGTTGGTGGCCGACAGCACCAGGGCGCCGTGCAGCGACAGCGCGAAGGTGGTGGCGAAGAAGAAGCTCACCGCCAGCATGTGCGCCGGGTTGTAGTGGAAGTGCAGGTACTGGTAGCCCACGTTGGACACCCAGTCCAGGTGGCTGAAGATGCCGTAGGGGAAACCGTGTCCCCAGGCACCCAGCAGCACCGGCCGCACCACCACCAGGGTGACGTAGGCCAGGATGGCCACCGAGAAGGCCACGGGCACGTGATAGCCCATGCCCAGTTTTCGGCAGATCTCGACTTCTCGCAGGGCCCACGAACCGAAGGCGCCGATGGCGCACACGGTGATGAGCTGCCACAGGCCGCCTTCCATCAGCGGCGCAAAGCGCAGGCCGTAGGACAGGTCGGGGGGCGCGATGCTGATCTGCCAGAGGTTCCAGGTCGGTCCCTGCGATGCACCCCAGAGGATCATCGCGGTGCCCAGCAGCGTGAAGAACATGGTCGTCACGCCGAAGAAGCCGACATAGAACGGCCCCACCCAGAAATCGAACAGGTCGCCGCCAACCAGGGTCCCGCCTCGAACCCGGTATTTCTTTTCAAAATTGAGCATGGCCATGGTGCGGCCCTCCTGTCTCAGGTGGATGGAGTTCTTTGTGCTTGTGTGTGGTGAGGGTCTGCGGAGCGAGTGCCGGTCCGGCCCGTTGTGACGGACCGGCACTTGCGTGCCGCGATGACCGTCAGGTCTTCGGTGCGGGGGTGGCCGCAGGCATCACGGCCGCAGAGGCCGGCTTGGCTTTGGGACCGTCGAGCCAGTTGAACTTGTTCGTGCTCAGCAGAATGAGGTGGATCATTGCTGCGAGGGTGAACAGGAAAACGCCTTGGACGACCATCGCGCGCAGCGGGTCGTAGAGTCGCCAGATTCGCCACATATGTGTGCTCCTTAAATGATGTGAGACATGAGCGTGTAAACCGCTGCATGCACGCCCGAGAAAATGCTGGCCTTGTGCTCAGCCCCCGGCAACCAGTCCTGCCAGTGCAGGCCAACGAGTTGGCCCAGCAATGCCAAGGACAGCAGCAACAGGAAACAGGGCGCAAAGATCAGCAGAAAAGACAGCTTGTCTCCCCGGCTGGGTGACTTCTGGGCCGCATAGGTCAGGTCGTTCATGACAGTTCTCCACTCATGGATGGGTCAGGCTAAGAATCAGAGCCAGGGCCGCCAGAACCACACCAGCAGGTGGGCCACCACGGCGATTGCCGTGAACCCCACAAAGCCTTGCATGTAGTACTGATGGAACTCCTGAGCCTCGTCATCCGTCAGGCCGGATATGGATGTCCGTTGTGACATGTGATGCTCCTTCTCAAAAAGGCCTTGTGGCCTGCGTTGCGCCCAACCCGCGCAACCTGGGCAGCCGGGGCGGAATGCCTCGACATCTCTGATGGCAGCCCACGGCGTTCATGCCGGGACTCCCAGACCGAGCTCGCGCCCGGCGTTGTTCACATGGCTGGCATCGACCATGGCCGCACCGGCCTGGCGGGCTGCACGCTCCGAGCCGTCGCGCAGCCGGCGCGCCGCCGATATCTGCACCAGCACCGGCTGCAGTGCCACGATGGCCTGCAGGCGGGCCTGGGCCGCGTCGTCCCACGGGGTCTGGGCGGCGTCTTCGTTCAGGCGGACCGGCGTGGCCTCGCCACGGTCCATGTCGGTGCCCAGCGGCAGGATGTGGAACAGCGCATCGAACAGCGCGTTGCACACTTCCTGGATCAGGTAGGTCGCACCGCTGTAGCCCATGAAGGGGGTGCCGGTGTGGCGGCGGATGATGGCGCCGGGGAAGGACGCGGGAATGAAGGCCGAGCGCATCGGCCCCTGGCTGCCCGCTTCGGCCAGGTACATGCGTTCGTTGTAGCTGCCGAACAGGATCAGCGGCATCTTCTGCTGCACCAGCTCGCGCACGGCGGCGTTGTCGGTCTTCTCGCCGGCCTTGCGCGACACCGCGAAGCGGCAGGGCAGGCCCATCTCGTCTTCCAGGAAGTGGCGCAGGCCGCGGGCGTAGGTCTCGCCGGCCACCACCGCAAAGCTGGCGGTGGCAAAGAAGTCCTGCGTCACGCTGCGCCAGAGGTCCCACACCGGCTTGATGGTGGTGTGCTTCTCGCGCTCGATGAAGGGTTCGGGATCCAGGCCCAGCAGCTCGCCCAGCGTGCGCAGGAACTGCGTGGTGCTGTGCAGGCCGATGGGGGCCTGCAGGTAGGGTCGCTCCAGGGCCTCGCACAGCTGGCGGCCGAACTCGCGGTACATGCAGATGTTCACGTCGGCCTCGACCAGGCGCGACACCTCCGACAGGTGCGAGCCCAGCGGGAAGACCATGTTCACCTCGGCGCCGATGCCCTGCACCAGGCGGCGGATCTCGGCCAGATCGCTCGGGCTGTTGAAGGTGCCGTAGCACGGGCCGATGATGTTGACCCGGGGCTTCTCGCCGGCCGGACGCTCGGCCAGCGGCGTGCGGGCCGGCACCTTCTTCATGCCGTACTCGCTCCACAGCCAGGTCATGGCGCGGTTGGCGCACTGCCACTGGTCTTCATCGATGGTGCGCGGCAGAAAGCGCATCAGGCCGGTGCCCTCGGGGGTCACGCCGCCTCCGATCATCTCGGCGATCGAGCCGGTCACCACTACCGCGGGCAGTTCGGGGTCGAGCACCGCATGGGCGCGCTTCATGGCGCCCTCGGTGCCTTCGCGGCCCAGCTGTTCTTCGGCCAGGCCGGTCACCACGATGGGCAGCTCGTGCGGGGGCAGGGCGTCGGTGTAGTGCAGCACGCTGGTCACCGGCAGGTTCTCGCAGCCCACCGGGCCGTCGATGACCACCTGCAGGCCCTTGATGGCGGTGAACACATACACGGCACCCCAGTAGCCGCCAGCACGATCGTGGTCGAGAACCAGCATCAGCCCATCTCCTCGGCCTTGCGGCGTTTGGCCTGCTTTTCGAGCATGCGGCGGTTGTCCTTGCGGAATTCCGGATGCTCGGCGGGCACGCCTTCCCAGACACCGGCCCGGTCACCCTGGCCGACGTTGCCGAAGAAGTCGGCCATGGCGTCGAAGCGGTGCTGGTTGGCCATGGCGGCATTGATCACCTGCACCAGCGAGCCGGCACCGGCCACGCCCATGAGCGGGCGGGCGGAAATGAGGTTGGTGTAGTACAGCGAAGGGATGCGGGCCTGCTTGGCGGCCTGCACCACCGGGGTGGTGCCGATGGCCAGCTGCGGCTGGTATTCGCGCACGGCAGCCAGGTCCTGCTCCAGCGATGCCCTGAACTGCACCTGCACACCCTTGGCGCGCAGCCAGTCGGCGTCGGCCTGGTTCCAAGGGGTGGCCGGGCAGGCGCTGCCCACGTAGCGCAGGTCGGCGCCGCAGTCCACCAGCAGGCGACCCACCAGGAGTTCGGAACCTTCGTAGCCCGACAGGGTGATGCGGCCGCGGATGGTCTGCTGCGACAGCACGCCCCGGATGGCGCCCAGGGTGGCGTTGCGGGCGGCGTCGATGCGGTCCTGCGACACGCCGGCGGCGGCGCCGATGGCGCCCAGCCAGTCGTGGGTGCCGTCAATGCCCACCGGGGCGGAGCCCACCACCGGGCGGCCTGCCGCCTCGAACTCGCGGATGCTGGCGGTATAGAAAGGATGGATGGCCGCCACGGCCACGCCGTCGAGTGCGGCATACAGCTCGCGCCATTCGCGCGTGGGCACCGTGGCGCCGACGGCCAGGCCCATGGGGGCGATCATCTGGCCGATCAGCATGGGGTCGGCCGGGAACATCTCGCCCAGCAGGGTGATGGCCGGCAGGCTCTGGCGGCCCCGTGTGGGGGCCTGCACCGGGCCGGCCATGATCTCTTCGCGGGCGAAGCGCAGCATGGCCCCGGACAACACGTCCTTGGCCTCGGCATGGGTCGGCACGCCGAAGCCCGGCACGTCGATGCCGATCACGCGCACACCGTCGATCACCTTCGGCAGCAGCTGCAGCGGCACGCCGCTGGCGGTGGGCACGCACAGGTTGATGACGATGATGGCGTCGAGCTGGGCCGGATCGGCGATGTCGTGCACCGCCTCGCGGATGTCCTCGAACAGCTTGCCGGTGACCAGGGTCTCGCTGTTGAAGGGCACATAGCCCACGCTGCGGCGGGCACCGTAGAAGTGGCTGGTGAAGGTCAGGCCGTACACGCAGCAAGCGGAGCCCGAGAGGATGGTGGCGGTGCGCTTCATGCGCAGGCCCACGCGCAGCGAACCGAAGGCCGGGCACATGCTCTGCGGCTGGTCGTGCGGACCGGCGTCCGGGTTCTTGGGGTAGTCCTGCGCGTACTGCTGCAGCACCTCGCTCTTGCCGGCCTGGCGGGCGGCGGCCAGCAGGGTTTCGCCGCCGCTGTGGCAGCCCATGCCGTCGCCCTCGATGGCCGTGGGCACCTTCAGCGGGACGATGGGGATGGTGGTGCTGCCCATGGCTTCAGGCCTCGTCGTAGATGACTTCAAGGCTGGGCCGGCTGGTGTCGGTCTTGCCGCACATGTCGAACTGCGTGGCCGGCTCCAGCACATAGTCGCGGCCGGTGGCAGAGGCCGAGAACAGGCCCAGCAGGGCGTCCTGGCTCAGCGGGCTGGGCTTGTTGGGAACGGACGTGGCCACGTTGCTGGCCAGCTCGGCGAACATCGGACCCCAGGGCGAATCGGGCCGGCCGATGATTTCGTAGCTGGCGCTCTTGCGGCGGATGTCGTCGTTGGCCGGGATGGTGGAGAGCACCGGAATGCCCACCGCCTGGGCGAAGGCCGAGGCCTCGCCGGTGCCGTCGTCGCGGTTGATGACCATGCCGGCCACGCCCACGTTGCCGCCGAGCTTGCGGAAGTACTCCACCGCGCTGCACACGTTGTTGGCCACGTACAGCGACTGCAGGTCGTTGCTGGCCACCACGATGACCTTCTGGCACATGTCGCGGGCAATCGGCAGGCCGAAGCCGCCGCACACCACGTCGCCCAGGAAGTCGAGCAGCACGTAGTCGAAGCCCCACTCGTGGAAGCCGAGCTTTTCCAGCGTCTCGAAGCCGTGGATGATGCCCCGACCGCCGCAGCCACGGCCGACCTCGGGGCCGCCGAGTTCCATGGCGTACACGCCGTCGCGCTTGAAGCACACATCACCGATGGCCACCGCCTCGCCGGCCAGCTTTTTCTTGCTGCTGGTCTCGATGATGGTGGGGCAGGCGCGGCCGCCGAACAGCAGGCTGGTGGTGTCGCTCTTGGGATCGCAGCCGATCAGCAGCACCTTCTTGCCCTGCTGGGCCATCATGTAGCTCAGGTTGGCCAGCGTGAAGCTCTTGCCGATGCCGCCCTTGCCGTAGATGGCGATGATCTGGGTTTCCTTCTTGACCTCGCCGGTGTGCACCGGGTCCGGGTCGATGGAGGCCTCTTGCCGCAGCCGCTCCTGGAAGTGGACCGGATGGGTTTTGAGTTCAGGTGCGTTCATGCGTTGCTCCAGTCGAGGACCATCTTCAGACACAGGGGATCGCCGAACGCCGCTTCGTAGGCGGCATGGGCGCGCACCGGGGATTCGGTGTGGGTGATCAGCCCGTCCAGGCTCAGGCGCCCGGTGTTGACCAGTTCGGTCACGGCCAGCAGGTCGGCGCGTTTCCATTCGGCGGCCACGCGGATCGAGGCTTCGCGCATGAAGGCCGGCGCGTAGGCGAACGACAGGTCCTGGCGGTAGAAGCCGGCCAGCACCACCTCGCCGCCCTTGACCAGGCGCGGGATGACGGTGTGCAGCACACCGGCGTCGCCGCTGACGTCGTAGATGGCGTGGTACTTGGCGGTGGTGTCTTCGTCCGGGTGCACCACGGTGTAGCCCTCGGCACCGCTGCGGCGGGCGGCCTGGGTTTCCCAGACCACCGGTGCCGGTGCCCCGGCGGCCACGGTCAGGCGGGCCAGCAGGCGGCCCATGACGCCGTGGCCGACGATCAGGTCGGGCGGGGTGCCCGGGTCGCGGGTGCCGCCCTGGCTGACGGTGTGGTAGGCCGTGGCGGCCAGGGCCAGCAGCACCGCCGAGGCGCCCTGGGCGTTCCCGTCGGGGCTCAGGCGGACCACTCGGTCGGCCGGCACCACCAGGCGCGAGCCTGCACCGCCGAACAGGTTGTGCACGCCTTCAAAGCTGTAGGAGCCCGGCACGAACACCCGGTCGCCCAGGGCCGGGGCCTGCCGGCCGGTCAGGTCGCCATGGACCCGCACCACCCGACCCACCGTCTCGTAACCGGGCACCAGCGGGTAACCCATGCCGGGGAAGGGGGGCATGCTGCCGTCCCAGAGCAGGCGCTCGGTGCCGGTGCTGATGCCGCTGTGCTCCACCTGGACCTCCACATCGCCCAGCTGCGGCGGGCGCAGCGGCAGCGACCGCACCGAAAGCTGGCACGGTTGCTGGAAGACGATGGCGGCGGCATTCATGGATGTATTAATTGGTTGACAGATTGCAGTGTCACGCTTTATTGACACTTGTGCCGTCATATAAGGGTAAACACCTAGTTTTTTGTCCCAGCAGCAGTGCGGCGTGCACCGGCTGGTGGCCCGGCAGGCGGCGCACGCCCTCGAAGCCGGCCTCGGTCATGAGCTGCATCAGCTCGGTCGGGGTGCGCAGGCGCCCCGAGCCCATGGCCAGCAGGTAGAAGTGGAAATACGGGTCGGGCGTGGCGGGCTGGCCGTCCACCTCGGCCATGGGTTCGGCCAGCAGCAGTTCGCCGCCCACCGGCAGGGCGTCGTGGATGGCGCGCAGCAGGCGGCGCACGGCGGCGTCCGGGTGGTCGTGGGCCACGCGCACCAGCGTGACCAGGTCGGCGCCCTGGGGCAGGGCGTCGTGCAGGAAGCTGCCCGGGTGGCATTCGATGCGCCCGGCCAGGCCCTGGGCCTCGATGCGTTCGCGGGCCAGCTGCGAAACGGGTGGCAGGTCCATGTGCATCAGCGAGAGCGCCGGGTAACGCCGTGCCAGCGCGCACACCCAGCCGCCCAGGCCGCCGCCCACGTCCAGCACGGTGCGGTGGCGGCTGAAGTCGTGGCTGTCGAGCATTTCGTCGATCACGAAGCGCTGCGAGCTGGCCATGAGCGCCGAATAGCGCGCGAACTGGTCGCTGGCGGCCGGCGCCTGGGCACTGCCGTCCTGGTGGTCGGTGTAGGGCCACCAGGCGTGCATCTGGGCACCGTCGGGATCGCGGAGCAGGGCCAGCGGATCGTGCAGGTCGCGGTAGAGGGTGGCGTTGTGTTCCACCATGTCGCGGATGCCGGCGTGCACCGCCAGCGGCGCACCCAGCGGTCCCAGCCCGTAGCGCTGCGGCCCGCGCCGCTCCAGCAGCTGCAGGGCCACGGCGGAATCCAGCAGACGCTGCAGGTGGGCGGCCGGCACCCGGGCGCCCAGGGCGATCTCGTCCAGGCTGTGCGGCCGCTGTGCCAGCCGCTGGAAGAGTTCCAGCCGCACGCAGCCCAGCAGCACCTGCGAATGCACGAAGCCGGCCATGAGGTCGAACAGCTGCCGCGAACGGCGCTTGACCAGCCAGCGGGTCAGGATGCTGCGCCCGGCCCAGCGGCCCATGGCCGGGCTGGTCATCCAGCGGTCCACCTGGCGCGCCCAGCGCTCGCCCCAGCCGCTGGCAGCGGCCGGTGGGTTGACGGGTTGCAGGGCGCTCATGGCGGTGCAGGGGGTTTCAGGCCACGGCCGGGCGGTGCATGACGCGGGTCGGGCGGGTGCGCTCGCGCTCGATCCGGGCACTGGTGTCCGGCGGGATCAGGCGGGCCGCCTCGTGCAGCACCAGGGCCTGCATGGCCCGTCGGGCCGGGCCTTCGGGCACCGAGTCGACTGCTGCGGCCATGAGCGCCTGGAAATGGTCCATGGCGCCGCCCAGTCCGAGGTCGCTGGCCGCGCTGGGCCGGTGGTGGGCGGCATCCTGGCCGGCGGGCTTGCCGAGCTGGTCGGACTCCATCAGCACGTCGCGGATGTCGTCGGCCACCTGGTAGGCCTCGCCCAGGCATTCGCCCAGAGCGCGCCAGCCAGCGGGGTCGGCCCCGGCGGCCAGGGCGCCGGCGCAGGTGGAGGCCACGAACAGCGCACCGGTCTTGGCGCGCTGGTAGGCCGCCAGTTCCACCTGGGGCTCGCATTCCCAGGCCTGACCGGCCACGATGCCATCCGGCGCGCCGGTGCCGCTGCACACCAGCTGCAGCAGTCCCGGCAGGCGGTCGATGTGTTCGGGGGACTGACGGGCGCCGTGGGCCAGTGCCTGGTAGGCCAGCACGATCAGGGCATCACCCGTGAGCAGGGCCAGCGGTTCGCCGTAGAGGCGGTGCACCGTGGGCTGGCCTCGCCGGGTGTCGGCGTCGTCGAAGGCGGGCATGTCGTCGTGCACCAGCGAGGCGCAGTGCAGCAGCTCGATGGACACGGCAGCGGCATCGCTCAGGGCCGGGGCGCTGTCGCCGCAGGCCCGGGCCACCGCCAGGCACAACTGGGGCCGGATGCGCGCGCCACCCGGGAACACCGCATGCCGCATGGCTGCCAGCAGCCGGGGCGGCGCGCTGGGGCTGTGGGCCCGCAACAGTTGCGATTCGAGCGCTTGCTGTATGCGTGTCATCAGGTCCATGGCGGCCTCGGTGGTGGTGCTGTCAGAAGAATTCGACAGATCAAGTGTCAATCTAACATGACACTTCGGAATGTCAATGAACTTTCGCATCACGAATTCATCGCCCTCGACCGCCCGGAGCGGCGGTTTGTGTCATCTGATCGGCTGTGGTACAAGTGTCAACTCAAATTGACATGTCAAGTCGGCATGCCAAGGCCCACCCGAGGAAGACGCGTTGAACACCCCTGGCCTGGTGCTGGATTCGGTGACCTGCTCACGCGGCGGGCGCACCCTGTTTGACGGTCTGCATCTGCAGCTCGCACCCGGGCAATGGCTGCAGGTGCGAGGCGCCAATGGCGCCGGCAAGACCAGCCTGCTGCGGCTCATCAGCGGCCTTCTGCCGCCGCAGGCCGGCGAAGTGCGCTGGCGGGGTCAGCCGGTGGCTGCGCAACGCGACCGCTGGTGCCGCGAGCGCCTGTACCTGGGCCACGAGGCTGCCCTCAAGGACGATCTGGACCCGCTGGAGAACCTGCAGGTCGCCAGCCTGCTGGCCGGCTGGCCGGCCAGCCGGGCCCAGGCCCGGGCCGCGCTGGCCGATGCCGGCCTGCGGGGTTGCGAACGCACGCCGGTGCGCCGGTTGTCGCAGGGCCAGCGTCGGCGCTGCGGGCTGGCGCGCCTGCTGCTGTCGCGCGACGCGCCGCTTTGGGTGCTGGACGAACCCTTCAATGCGCTGGATGCCGATGCCTGCACCTGGCTGGCCGAGCGGCTGCAGGAGCATCTGCAGCGCGGCGGCCTGCTGGTGCTCACCAGCCACCAGAGCGTGCCCCTGCCGCCGCCCGAACGGGAGCTGCAGCTGTGAACACGCTGGCCACCCCGGTCGACACCCTGGCGCTGGACACCGCGCCGGCCAGCCCGGGCCTGTTCGACGGCCTGCGCGCCATCTTCCTGCGCGACCTGCGCATCGCCCTGCGCCGGCGCAGCGACACCCTGGCCGCCCTGGTCTTCTTCGTGCTGGTGGTCAGCCTCTTTCCGCTGGGCGTGGGGCCGGAGCCGGGCCTGCTGCGCACCATGGCCCCGGGCGTGGTGTGGGTGGCCGCGCTGCTGGCCTGCACGCTGCCGCTCTCGCGCCTGTTCGCCGACGACCATGCCGACGGCACGCTGGAGCAGCTGCTGCTGTCGCCGCATCCGCTGGCGCTGCTGGTGCTGGGCAAGGTGGCCGCGCACTGGGTGGCTGGCGTGCTGCCGCTGGTGCTGGTGGCGCCGGTGCTGGCGCTGCAGTTCGGTCTGCCGGCCTCGGCCATCGGCGTGCTGCTGGCCTCGCTGCTGCTGGGCTCGCCGGTGCTCAGCCTGGTGGGCTCGCTGGGTGCGGCGCTCACGCTGGGCCTGCGGGGCGGCGGCGTGCTGATGTCGCTGCTGGTGCTGCCCCTGCTGGTGCCGGTGCTGATCTTCGGGGCCGGCGCGGTGCAGGCCCATCTGGCCGGCATCGGCGTGGCCGGCCATTTCTCGCTGCTGGGGGCGCTGCTGCTGCTGGCCCTGCTGGCCGCGCCCACCGTCACCGGCGCCGCGTTGCGCATTGCCCTGGAGTGAGGCCATGACCCGAACGAACTTCTTTCATTTCGCGGCCCCGGCCCGCTTCCATGCGCTGGCCGGCCGGCTCATACCCTGGTTCGGCTCGGCCGCCGTGGTGCTGGCCGCACTCGGCCTGTACGTGGGCTTCTTCGTGGCCCCCACCGATGCCCAGCAGGGCGAGGCCTACCGCATCATCTATGTGCACGTGCCGGCGGCCTGGATGTCGATGTTCGTCTACCTGGTGATGGCGGTCTGGGCCGGCGTGGGCCTGGTCTTCAATGCCCGGCTGGCCAGCGTCATGGCCCTGGCGCTGGCGCCCACCGGCGCGCTCATGACGTTTCTCGCCCTGTGGACCGGCGCCCTGTGGGGCCAGCCGACCTGGGGCACCTGGTGGGTGTGGGACGCCCGTCTCACGTCGGAGCTGGTGCTGCTGTTCCTCTACATCGGCTACATGGCGCTGCACGGCGCCATCGACGACCCGCGCCGTGCCGACCGTGCTGCCGGCCTGCTGGCCCTGGTGGGTGTGGTCAATCTGCCCATCATCTATTTCTCGGTGCAGTGGTGGAACACCCTGCACCAGGGCGCTTCGGTCACGCTCAACAAGGCGCCCAGCATGGCGGCGCCCATGCTGCTGGGCATGCTGCTCATGGCCCTGGCCGCCTGGGCCTACTGCATCGCCATGGGCCTGTCGCGTGCCCGGGTGCTGCTGCTCGAACGCGAACGCCACACCGACTGGGCCCGTGCGGCCCTGCGCACATCACCGGAGGCCGCATGAACTTCGCCGACTTTCTGGCCATGGACGGCCATGGCCTGTATGTCTGGGGCTCGCTGGGCATGTGCGCGGCGGTGCTGGTGGCCGAGGTGGCTCTGCTGCGCCTGCGCCGCCGCCTGCTGGAGCGGGCCGTGAACGACGAGATCGATGACGAGACGACGGCGCGCACGCCCGGGGGCAACACCCTGCACGGAGGCCGGGCATGACGCCGCGCCGCCGCCGCGCCCTGGCCCTGGTGGTGGGTCTGTGCACCGTGGGTGCAGCCAGCGCCCTGGTGCTCAATGCCTTCCGCAGCAATCTGGTGTTCTTTTACAGCCCCACCCAGGTCGCCGCCAGCGAGGCCCCGCGCGAGCGCAGCTTCCGCGTCGGCGGGCTGGTGGAGGAGGGCAGCCTGGTGCGCGATGCCCAGGGTCTGACCATCCGTTTTGCCGTCACCGACACGGTACAGCGCGTGCCGGTCACCTACACCGGCCTGCTGCCCGACCTGTTCCAGGAGGGCAAGGGCGTGGTGGCCCAGGGCCGCCTGGGGGCCGATGGCGTGTTCCGTGCCGACCAGGTGCTGGCCAAGCACGACGAGAACTACATGGCGCCCGAAGCCGCCGATGCGCTGGCCAAGGCCCGTGCCGGCCAGACGGTGGTGCTGCCGGAGGGCCGGCCATGATTCCGGAACTCGGTCACTTTGCGCTGGTGCTGGCCCTGGTCATGGCGCTGGTGCAGTCGGTGCTGCCGCTGTGGGGCGCGCAGACCGGGCACAGCGGCTGGATGCGGCTGGCCGCACCCGCCGCCACCGCCCAGTGCCTGCTGCTGGTGGTGGCCTATGCCTGCCTGACCCAGGCCTTCGTGGCGAGCGACTTCTCGGTGAAGCTGGCGGCCCAGCATTCGCACACCGCCCTGCCGCTGATCTACCGCATCACCGCCGTGTGGGGCAACCACGAAGGCTCCATCCTGCTGTGGTCGCTGGTGCTCTCGGGCTGGACCTTTGCCGTGGCCCACCGCAGTGCCGCGCTGGATCTGCCCATGCGCGCGCGGGTGCTGGGCGTGATGGGGCTCATCAGCGTGGGCTTCCTGCTGTTCACCCTGTTCACCTCCAACCCCTTCGTGCGGCTGGATGTGCCGCCGCTGGACGGCCAGGACCTCAACCCGCTGCTGCAAGACCCGGGCATGGCCATCCACCCGCCCATGCTCTACATGGGGTACGTGGGCTTCGTGGTGGCCTTCGCCTTCGCGGTGGCCGCCTTGCTGGCCGGCCGGCTCGATGCCGCCTGGGCGCACTGGTCGCGGCCCTGGACGCTGCTGGCCTGGATGTTCCTGACCGTGGGCATCGCCCTGGGCAGCTTCTGGGCCTATTACGAGCTGGGCTGGGGCGGCTGGTGGTTCTGGGATCCGGTGGAGAACGCGTCCTTCATGCCCTGGCTGGTGGGCACGGCCCTGATCCATTCGCTGTCGGTGTCGGAAAAGCGCGGTGCCTTCCGCCGCTGGACGGTGCTGCTGGCCATCCTGGCCTTCTCGCTCTCGCTGCTGGGCACCTTCATCGTGCGCTCGGGCGTGCTCAGCTCGGTCCATGCCTTCGCCACCGACCCGGCGCGCGGCGTGTTCATCCTGGCCTTCCTGGCCGTCGTGGTGGGGGGATCACTGACGCTGTTCGCCTGGCGCGCCCCGGGCATCGGCGCCGGCGACCGCTTCGAGCCGGTCAGCCGCGAGTCCTTCCTGCTGGCCAACAATGTGCTGCTGCTGAGCGCGGCTGCGGCGGTGCTGCTGGGCACGCTGTATCCGCTGATCATCGATGCCCTGGGCCTGGGCAAGCTGTCGGTCGGGCCGCCGTACTTTCAGGCGGTGTTCGTGCCGCTGATGGCACCGGCCCTGTTCCTCATGGGCCTGGGTCCGCTGGCCCGCTGGCGCAGCGCACAGCTGCCCGATCTGCTCACCCGGCTGCGGGTGGCGGCGGGGGTGGCAGCGCTGGGGGCCTTGGCGGCTGCGGCCTTGCTGGGTGTGTGGACGCCCATGGCCGGCCTGGGCCTGTTCATGGCCGCCTGGGTGGCGGCCAGCACCCTGGCCGGTGCCTGGCAGCGCCTGCGGGATCATCCCGCACCCGGACTGCTGGCCCGCCTGGGCGCGCAGAACGGGGCCTGGTGGGGCCTGCAGCTGGCCCACCTGGGCGTGGCGGTGTTCGTGGCCGGTGTGACCGTGGTCAGCAGCCTGAGCACCGAGTCGGATGTGCGCATGGAGCCCGGCCAGACGGTGGAGGCCGGCGGCCACCGCTTCACCCTGCGCAGCGTGGAGCTGGTGCAGGGCCCCAACTACACCGCCGGCCGCGCCACTATCGATGTGGTGCGCGACGGCCAGGCCGTGGCCACGCTCCAGCCCGAGCGCCGCATCTATACCGTCAGCCGCATGCCCATGACCGAGGTCGCGATCGACCGGGGCGTGCTGCGCGACCTGTACGTGGCCCTGGGCGAACCGGTGAGTGCCACCGCCTGGAGCGTGCGCCTGCACCACAAGCCGCTGGTCAACTGGATCTGGGGCGGCTGCCTGCTCATGGCCCTGGGTGGCCTGCTGGCAGCGGCCGACCGCCGGTACCGTGTGACGCGCCAGCGCCGTGCGGCCACCAGGCCCGTGTCGGCCCAGCCCGCGCAGGAGGGCTTTGCATGAAGCGTTTCCTGTGGCCGCTGGTGGTGTTTGCGGGTCTGGTGGCGCTGCTGGGCGCCGGCCTCATGAAGAACCCGCGCGAGGTGCCGTCGCCCCTGGTGGGCCGGGCCGCGCCGACCTTCAGCCTGCCCACCCTGGCCGATCCCGCGCAGCAGCTCGGGCCGCAGCAGCTGCGTGGTCGGGTCTGGGTGCTCAATGTGTGGGCTTCGTGGTGTGTGGCCTGCGAGGCCGAGCACCCGGTGCTGGTGGACATGGCCCGGCACACCGACGTGACGCTGGTGGGCCTGAACTACAAGGACAAGCGCGAGGCCGCGCTGCTCTGGCTCTCCCGCCACGGCAACCCCTACCGCGCCAGCCTGCTCGATGCCGACGGCCGGGTCGGTCTGGACTTCGGCGTGTACGGCGTGCCCGAGACCTATGTCATCGATCGCGACGGCGTGATCCGCCACAAGCACACCGGGGCGGTCACGCCCGAGGTGGTAAGGGACACGCTGCTGCCCCTCATCCGGCAACTGGAAGGCTGATGCCATGACCCTGCAACGCGCCTGTCTCTGTCTGGCCCTGCTGATGCCCTGGTGGGGCATGGCGGCGGCGCAGGAACGCGCGGTGCGCGCGCCCATCACCGACCCGGTGCTTGAGGCCCGCGTGCTGAAAGTGGCCGAGGAACTGCGCTGCCTGGTCTGCCAGAACGAGACCGTGGCGGCCAGCCAGGCCGAGCTGGCGGTGGACCTGCGCGACCAGATCCGACGCCAGCTGAGCGAAGGCCGCACCGAGGCCGACATCCAGCGCTTCATGGTCGAGCGCTACGGCGACTTCGTGCTCTACCGCCCGCCGCTCAAGGCAGGCACGGTGCTTCTGTGGGTCGGCCCCTTCCTGCTGCTGGCCGTCGGTCTGCTGGCCCTGTGGCGCCAGCTGCGCCGCCAGGCCCGGCGCGCCGAGGCGCCGCTGTCGGTCGCCGACTGGGAGCGTGCGCGGCAGCTGCTGGCCCCACCGGGAGAGCGACCATGACCGGCACAGCCACCTTCGTGGCACTGGCCGCGCTCCTGCTGCTGGCCGTCCTGTGGCCGCTGATCGGCAGCCTGCGCGACCGGGGTGGTGCACGTCCTCATTCGGTGCAGGCCAGTGCGGCCCCTGTGGCCCTGCTGCGCGAGCAGCAGGCCCGCATCGAGGCCGAGCACCGCAGCGGCCAGCTCGACGACGGCGCATATGTGCGCGCCCAGGCCGATCTGGCCCGGCGCGTGCTGGAGACCAGCGCTCGCACCGAGCCGCCGGAGCAGACCGGCTACCGCATGGCCACGGCGGGCATCCTGCTGCTGGGCGTGCCGGCGCTGGCCACCGCGCTGTACCTGCAGCTGGGCCATCCGCAGGCGGTTCAGACCCAGGCACGCCAGGCCGGCGAAGCGCCCCAGGCCACGCTGGCCGATGTGGACGCCATGGTGCGCCAGATGGCCCAGGCGCTGGAGAACCCGCCCCCGGGCCAGGCGCCCGATGCCAACGCCTGGGCGCTGCTGGCCCGCACCCAGGCCGGCCTGCAGCGTTGGGCCGATGCCGACCGTTCGCTGCAGCGCGCCCTGGCCCTGCAGCCCGACCAGGTGGACTGGCTGGCCGACCGCGCCGACATCCTGGGCCTGGTGGGTACACCCGGTGCGTCCATCGAGGCGGCCCGCCTGGTGGACCGCGCCCTGCGCCTGAACCCGGATCACCCCAAGGCGCTGGCCCTGGCCGGCGGTGCCGCCTGGGAGCGCCAGGACATGGCGGCTGCCGAAGCCCACTGGCGCCGCGCCCGCAGCCAGGTGCCCGACGGCAGTTCGTTCGCCGCCAACCTCGACCGCAGCCTGCAGGCCGTGGCCGAACAGCGCGGTGCGCTCAAGACCCCGCAGGTCCCGGTGGCCGAGGCTTCGCCGCTGTTGCCTGCACCGGTGGTCCAGCCCGCAGCGCCGGCGGCTGTGCTCATGGGCCGCATCGAACTGGCGCCGGCCCTGCAGTCGCGCCTGCAGCCCGGGGACACCCTGTTCATCACCGCGCGGGCGGCGCCATCGGCCACGGCCGGCGCTGCGCCGGCTTCGCGCATGCCGCTGGCGGTGATCCGCCGGCCGGCCACGGCACAGGCCAGCGATTTCCGGCTCGACGATGCCCTGGCCATGTCGCCCGGCCACAGCCTGTCCAGCCATTTCGGCCAGAAGACACCGGTGGTGGTGGAGGCCCGCATCAGCCGCTCGGGCCAGGCGCTGCCGCAACCGGGCGATCTGCTGGGCCGCAGCGCGGTGTTCACCGCCAGCGCACAGGGCGTGCGGGTGGTGATCGACCGCGTGCAGCCCTGAGCAACGGACACCGTCAGCGGATCAGGCGTCCGGGTCGGGCAGGATCAGGGCGCTCACGCTGAGCGGGTCTTCCTCGTGGGCCAGGTGGCCCAGGTCGGGCAGCAGGCTCAGGCGGCCGCGTGCCAGCGGCGCCAGGGCCGCCAGGATGCGCGGGGCGTGCGACGGCGGCACGGTGTGGTCGCGTTCGCCCACCACCAGGTCCAGCCGCACGGCCAGGCGGGGCAGGTCGGCTTCGAGCCGCGGCAGATCCCAGTTGGCCATCATGGCCAGCGCGCCCCGTGCATGGGCCGGGCTGCTCACCAGACGCTGGTAGAGCGCCTGGCCGGTGGCATCGAGCCGGGAACCGGTGGCTTCCAGCAGGCGCGCCAGCACGTTCGGATCGCGCGCCCGCCAGGCAAACAGCTGCGGCACCAGCGGTACGGCGGCCATCAGCTTGGCCGCTGGCGAAAACCATTGCCCGGCCAGTCCGCCCAAGGGCAGCACGGCCGCGTTCAGGCCCACGATGCGACCGGGGCGTGCATGCCCGTCCAGTGCCATGCGGATGGCCACGGCCGCGCCGGCCGAATGGCCCACCAGCAAGTCGGGGGGCGGCGTGTCCAGCGCCTGCAGCAAGGCGCCCAGGGCACGGGCCATGCCGCTCAGGCCCAGCTGCGGCGAACCGGAGCCGCCGGGCGGCATGCCGGTGAATGCATGGCCGGGCAGATCGACCGCGACCACCGTGCTGTGCACCGCCAGCAGCGGGGCCAGATCGCGCCAGCTGTGGGTGGAAGCGCCGGTGCCGTGCAGCAGCAGGCAGCAGCCCGCGCTGTCCGGACCGCCCGGCCAGGTCTGCACATGCCAGTGCAGACCGCCGGCCTGTACGAAGCGGCTGTGATCGGCGTGCGGCCAGCCGGGGCCGTCGCGGCGCCAGTCCAGGTCGTGGCTCATGGCGGTCGTCTCAGGCGCCGGGCTGGACGGAGCGCACCACGGCCGACAGGCCAGCCGCTCCGGCGTGCGGCAGCGGCACATAGCGGGCACCCATGCTGTCGGCCACCGTGCGCGCCGTGTCCGCCGGCTGGGGGGAGGTGTCGATCAGCAGTGTGGTCAGGCCGGCCGCACGCAGCTGCGCGGCCTGGGCCAGCGCGTCGGCACCGGCCTGGGCGCGGCCGGGGGAGCCGTCGCGGGCGATGTTGGCGCGTCCGTCGGTCAGGAACACCAGCACCGGCGTGTCGCCGCTGCGCTGCAGTTGCAGGGCCAGGGCATGCGCGGACTCGATGGCGGCGGCCAGCGGTGTGCCGCCACCGCCGGGAAGGGCGGCCAGCTCGCGCCGCGCGCGGGCCAGCGAGCGGGTGGGCGGGAGCAGCACCTCGGCCTGCTGACCCCGGAAGGCCAGCACCGCCACGCGGTCGCGCCGCACATAGCAGTCGGCCAGCAGCAGCTCCACCGCGCCCTTGGCCTCGGCCAGCCGGTGCAGGGCGGCCGAACCGGACGCGTCCACCACGAACAGCGTGGTCACCGGCCGGTGCTGGCGGTGGCGCACCACGTGGAAGTCTTCGCGCCGCACCCGCAGCCGCTCAGGTTCGCCGGGTGGGCGGCGCAGGGTCTGCCAGGGCGCGGCAGCGCGCAGCGTGTCCAGCACATGCAGGCGCTGACCGCGCCGGGGATCCCCCCGGCGGGTGCCCACTGGGCGGCCGCGCGGCGTGTTGCGCAGCACCGCACCGGCCTGGCCAGCGCCCCGGCTGGGCGGCTGCCCCGCCAGCACACCGGCCTGCAGGGCGGCCAGCAGACCGGGTGGGAGCATGGCGCGCACGGCTTCGATCAGGCGATCCTGCAGCGGGTCCTGCGGCGTGTGGGGGGTGTCGACATCGCTGTCGTTGTCGCGGTCAGGGTCCTCCGGCGGCTGCTCGGGGGGCGGAGGTTCAGGCGGGGTGTCGTCCTCCGCTGGCGGGTCTTCGGCTGCCTGCGGCGGCAGCCGTGTCGCCCGGTGGGCCAGGACCAGCCGGGCCGCGATCTCGGCATGGGTCTGTGTCACGGCGGGGCTGCCGTCGAGTGCGGCAGCGGCCCGTGCCAGACGCACCGCCATCAGCGGAGCCCGCAGCGAGGCCACGCCCCACACCAGGGCAGTGGCGCACAGGGCCTGCAGGCTGTCGTCGGGCAGCTGCACCGAGGCCAGGCGCTGGCGCGCGGCGGCCACGTCGGCCGGGGTCCAGTCGTTGCCGGCATCGTCGTGCGGCACCAGGCTGCGGTCGGTGCGCAGGTCCAGGTGCAGGGCCAGCCGTTCGGTGAGTGTCGGTGGCACGGCTTCGTCGGGCCGGTCGGCGTCGGGCGTGGATTCGTCCAGTGCCACCAGCAGCCAGCGGGCGCCCTGGCGCTGCGACAGGCCGTCGCGCTGCAGTTGCACCTCGCCATGGTCGAGCACCGAGGCCAGCAGCGATGCGGTGAGCGCCGGCGCGCGTTCGGCGCTGGTGAGCAGCACGGCGCCGCCATCGGCCCGGGTGAGCAGGCCGGGCTGCACCACCGGCCGCGCGGCCTGCAGCGTGGCGGCCAGGTCCAGGCCGCCCAGCAGCGAAGACTCGCTGGCATGCAGGGGCAGCCGCTGCCAGGGGCTGCCGGCGGGCAGCAGCCGGCGCAGCAAGGCCAGCCAGGCATCGCGCTCGGGCCCGGCCGGGCCTTGCAGGTGGATGCCGCCCAGTCCCGCCGGATCGACGGCCAGCAGCGCGGCCGCCAGTGCCGCGTCGGCACCGATGGCCGGGCGCTCGGACAGGATCATGCGCCCATCAGTTCGGACACCGCGCGGTCCACCCGGCTGGTGGAGCCAGTGCTGTCCAGCGGGTTGCGGCGCAGGCGGTGGCGCAGGGCCGGGGCGGCCACGCGCCTGAGATGGGCGTCGCCCACTTCGGTATCGCCTTCCAGGGCGGCCAGTGCGCGGGCGGCGCGCATGAGGGTGAGGTCGCCGCGCAGCCCGTCGGTGCCCAGGGCCATGCACAGCGAGGAGATGCGCTCGCGTGCGGCGTCGGGCACCTGCACCGAGGCCAGGCGCTTGCGGCCGGCCACGATCTGCCGGCGCACCCGCTCGTCCTCTTTCTTCCACGTGTCCACGAAGGCGGCGCGGTCCTGCTCGTAGGCATCGCGGCGTCGCACCACCTCGACCCGGTCGGCCAGACCTTCGGGCGTGCGGACCTCCACCGACAGACCGAAGCGGTCGAGCAGCTGCGGCCGCAGTTCGCCTTCTTCCGGGTTGCCGCTGCCCACCAGCACGAATCGGGCGGGGTGGCGGATGCTCAGGCCCTCGCGCTCCACCACGTTCTCGCCCGAGGCAGCCACGTCGATCAGCAGATCGACCAAGTGGTCTTCCAGCAGGTTGACCTCATCGATGTACAGAAAGCCCCGGTGCGCCTGGGCCAGCAGGCCGGGCTCGAAGGCCTTGACGCCTTGCGACAGCGCGCGTTCCAGGTCGAGGGCGCCGACCACGCGGTCTTCGGTGGCGCCCAGCGGCAGATCGACCACCGGCACCGGAATGGTGTGGGTGCGCGGCGCGCGTCCCTCGGGCTTGAGCGTGCCGCACTGCTCGCAGCGGCTGGTGGTGTCGGCCGGGTCGCACCCGTAGTGGCAGCCCACCACGGCCTTCATCGGCGGCAGCAGGGCGGCCAGGGCCCGCACGGCGGTGCTCTTGCCGGTGCCTCGGTCACCCAGCACCAGCACACCGCCGATACTGGGATCGACCGCCGCGATCAGGATGGCGGTCTTCATCTCGTCCTGGCCGACGATGGCGGAGAAAGGGTAGGGCTGGGCCATATCGGTTCAGTATGTCACACAAAGTGGACACTTCGGCGGGTTGACACTTGGGGTCAACCCCGGGCGTTGTCGATGCCGCGCACGGCGGCCCGGATGGCGTCGGCCAGCGGGCGGGCCTGGCGGCTGTCTTCCAGCGGCACCAGCTGCAGGCGTTGCCGCACCGGCCCCAGCCGCAGCCGCAGCAGGTCTTCGGCCGAGCGGTCGCCCGAGCTGGCCGGGGGTTGTCCGTCCAGCCCGTCCTGCAGCACCTGGGCGAACTTGGCCGCCTCGAAGCGCCGCACGATGCTGCCGCGACCCGCCGACACCAGTTCGTTGGCCCAGGGTGAGCCTTCGAGTTCCTGCGCGGCCACGAAGGTCGCGAAGTGCGGCACCACCGCCAGGGTGGACGGCAGGTCGATCAGCACCGCGTCACCGCTGGGGCGGTGGACCACGGCCGTGACACCCACACCGCGGCCGGTGTCCGACCCTGTCGTGCCGTTGGCCAGACCGGCCGGCTTGCCCGCCAGGGTGTCGGGGCCAGGCGGCACCGGGGCCGCGTCGGCGGCGCTCAGCCGGGCTGAGCCGATCCACCAGTCCGGCCCCAGCTGGTGCCGCAGGGCCTGTCGCAGCGCGGTGATGCTGTCGTTGTCCAGACCGTCGACCACCCGGGGCAAGGCCACCAGCAGCTGCCTCACCCGCTGCACGGCGGGCGGTTCGGCACCGCCAGCTTCGGACGCCAGCGTGAGCAGCTGGCTGGCCGGGTGGTCGGGGACGAGCCGGTGACCGGTGGGCTGCAGGAAGTTCAGACCATAGCCCACGGCCAGCGCCTCGCCCACATGGAAACGGTCGGCCCGCGCGCGGGTGTCGCGCACGCTGCGGGTGAGCAGCCACAAGCCCAGCAGCAGGGCCAGCAGGGTCACGCCCAGCGATTCCACCGGCCCGACCCAGACCGGTGCTTCGTCCCCGCGCAGCGAAGCCCACAGCTGGAAGCCGGCCGATGCCAGCGGAATGGCTACCGCCAGCAGATGGGTCCACGGCCATCGGCGAATGCGGTCGATCAGGGAGGCGCATTCGGCCATGGTCTCAGGCCCCCGACGAAAGCAGTTCGCGGATGCGGTGCTCGGCCACTTCGGCCGGCAACACATGCACCTGCAGCGCGGACGACTGCCGCAGGGGATCGGCGCCACCCACCTGCGCCACCACGTCGCGGAACTCGTTGAGCACCTGCACGAAGCGCTCGGTGGCCAGACGCGCAGGCGATGGCGCACCATCGGCACCGGGTTCGGCACTCAGGGTTTCATGCACCACGTTCAGCGTGGTGGGCACATCCAGCAGCACGGCAGGACCCTCGGGGTCGGCCTGCAGCAGCCGCAGCTCGATGGGCCGGCTCCAGACGCCCTCCGGGGTGTGGCGGATGCGGTCGAACACCACGGTGTGCATCTGCAGCCCGGTGCAGCGGCGGGCAATGAGCGCCGCGCCGGCGGCCGGAGTGCTGCACACGCTGTGCTCCTGGCACGGTATGGCCACCACCAGGCCATGCAGTGGCGGCAGACGGTCCAGCGGTCGTCCGTCGAGCTGCACGGTGAACAGGTTGTGCTGGGTGACGGGTGCCACACCGGCCTGTCGCAGGCTGCGCAGCAAGGGCTGCAGGAAGTTGAAGTAGTAGCCGGTGGCCAGACCCCGCGCCACGCTGAACAGGCTGGTGGCATTCGGCGCGGCCGTTTCGTTGCCGCGCACCACGGCCACCGCCACCCACACCGCTGCGAGCGTGGTCAGCACCGTGGCGGCATGGCCGGCCCAGGGCACCTCCACCCCGTGGCGCCAGGCCTGCCAGGCGGCATGCATCTGGATGAGCAGCACCGCGATGCCGATCAGCGTGGCAGGCAGGAAGCGTGGCTGCAGGATGACCTGCAGCAGACCTGCGCCAACATGGTGCAGGAAGGGCGAGCGACGGGGGATGGTCATGAGGCTGCAGGCGAGTGATGGCCGTCGGATGCGGGTAGACCCATACCCCACAGTGCAGGGCTTCATGCACAATGTTTTACATCAACCCAGGCCGACCGCAAGAACCGACGGCGCATCCCTACGGCAAACCCCATGCCCTCACCCTTGCCTTACGCCGCATTCTTCGATGGTCTGCCGCTGCCCGCTGCAGTCACCCGCCGAAGCGATGGGCGACTGGTGGATGTGAACCAGGCATGGCTCACCTTGACGGGTCTGCAGCGTGCCGATGCCATCGGCCGCACCACACTGGAACTGGGGCACTGGCCCGACCCGGCCGACCGCGCCGCCTTCCTCTCCCGTGTGCCCTGCGAGAACCAGCTGCTGCAGCTCATGCTGCGCCCCGGACGCGTGTACAGCGTGCGCATGCACACCACACTGATCGAGTCGACGGACGAGCCGCTGATCCTCAACGTCTTCACCGACGCCACCCACGAAACGGCCGCGCACGAAGCCCTGCGTTTCAGCGAGCAGGCGCTGGCCCAGGCCAACCAGCTGCTGCAGCACCGGCTGGCGCTGTACGCCGAGATCGAGCAGGTGGCCCGCGTGGGCTACTGGACCAATGCCGGCAGCGATCAGCATGTGTTCTGGTCGCCCGGCATGTACGCCATGACCGGCCTGCAGCCGGTCGATCTGATCACCCGCCGCGAAGGGCGCGGACGCATCCACCCGGAGGACATGCCGGCCTGGCTGGCCACCCGCGAAGCCGCCGACGGCAGCGAGGTGGAATTCCGCTGGCTGCACCCGGATGGCCGCACCCGCTGGTACCGCAGCCGCATAGGCCGCACCGTGGTGGACGGTCAGCCCATGACCGATTTCGGCGTGGTGCACGACATCACCGATGAGCGCGAGGTCCGCCTGCAGCTGGCAGAGCAGCTGCGACTGCTGCGCAGCATCGCCGAACGCGTGCCGGGCCTGACCTACCAGGCCCGCCGCAACCCCGATGGCACCGCGCAGATCACCTATGTGAACGACCGTGCCCTCGACATGCTGGAGTACTCCCCCGAGGAGCTCATGGCCGACGTGCGAAAGCTGTATGCGCGCGTGCACCCCGACGACCTCAAGGCCACACTCGCATCGCTCGACGCATCGGCCCGTGACCTCACGCTGTGGAGTCATTCGTACCGTGTGGTGCTGCCGCGCCAGGGGGTGCGCTGGCACCAGGTGGATGCCGCTCCCCTGCGCGAGCCCGATGGCAGCGTGGTGTGGCACGGCTACACCACCGACATCACCGAGGAGCGTCTGGCCCAGCAGCGGGTGGAGCGGCAGCAGCGCATGCTCGATGCGGTGCGCGAGGCCCAGGCCTCGTTCATCGAAGCCGAAGACAAGCGGCGGTCCTTCGATGGCCTGCTGGAGGCCTTCCTCAAGGTCACCGGCAGCCAGTACGGCTTCATTGCCGAGGTGGTGCACGACGAAGCCGGGCAGCCGTACATGCGCACCCACGCGGTTACCGACATCTCATGGGACCCGGCCTCCCATCGGCACTACCAGGAGCATGCCGAGTTCGGCATGGTGTTTCGCAACCTGCACACCCTGTTCGGACATGCCCTGACCACCCGGTTGCCGGTGATTGCCAATCAGCCGGCCGTCGATCCGCGCCGGGGCGGCCTGCCGCCTGGCCATCCGAGGATGGACTGTTTTCTGGGCGTACCCCTGATGGCCGGCGACAACATGGTGGCCATGGTGGGGCTGGCCAACCAGGACGGCGGCTACAGCGAGGAGGACATCCGTTTCCTGGAGCCGCTGATGGGTGCGGTGCGGCAGCTGGTGCTGGCCCACCGGGCGCTGGTGGCGCGCCGCGAGTCGGAAGCCGCCCTGCAGGCCGAGCGCCAGCGGCTGGCCTGGATCCTGGAGGCCACACGCCCCGGCATCTGGGAGGCCGATCTGGGCGTCGGGTCGCTGCGGGTGGATGCCCGCTGGGCCGAAATCGTGGGTTACACGCTGGACGAGCTGCAGCCGGTCAACCTGTCCACCTGGGAGCGGCTCACCCATCCGGACGACCTGACCGAGGCACTGCGGCTGAGCAATCTGCACATCCAGGGCCGGATGCCGTATTACGAGTGCGACATCCGCATGCGCCACAAGCAAGGGCACTGGGTGTGGGTGAACACCCGGGGACGGGTCCACCGCCGCACCGAAGACGGCACCGTGATGTACATGTCGGGCACCCACATCGACATCACCGACCGCGTGACCGCGCAGGAAGAGGTGCGTGCCCTCAACGCCAGCCTGGAGCAGCGGGTGCGTGAGCGCACCGCCTTGCTGGAGCGCTCCATGCGTGACATGGAAGCCATCTCGTACTCGATTGCCCACGATCTGCGGGCGCCGCTGCGCTCGGTGAACGGTTTCGTCACGCTCATCCAGGAGACCGAGGGCGAACGTCTTAGCCCCGAGGGCGCCGACATGTTCGCCCGCGTCGCCCGGTCATCGGCCAACATGGGCCGCATGATCACCGACATGCTGGAGCTGCTGCGGGTGGTGCAGGTGGACATGGCGCCGGTGCCGGTGGACATGGTGGCGCTGACCCGCTCGGTGGTGGATGCCCTCACGCCCGAAGACGGCTCATGGCATGTGCAGGTGGGCCACATGCCGGCCGCATTGGGCGACGCCACCCTGCTGCGTCAGGTGCTGAGCAACTTGGTGGACAACGCCATCAAGTACTCGCAGCACCTGCCCGGTCCGAAGGTCACGGTGGGCTTCGACATCCCGCAGGAAGCCTTTTTCGTGCGGGACAACGGCATGGGATTCGACATGACCCGGGCCGGCAAGCTGTTCGGGCTGTTCCAGCGCCTGCACCCCGGGTCCGAGGTGCCCGGCATGGGCGTGGGACTGGCCATCGTGGCCCGCATCATCGAGCGGCACGGTGGCCGTGTGTGGGCCGAATCCACGCCCGGGCAGGGCGCGGTCTTCTGGTTCAGGCTGCCGCTGGCCTGACCGGGATCAGAACGGTGCAGCGCTATCGTCGGCAGCGGGTGCGGCACCATCGCTCGATGCGGCCGGCGCATCGGCAGCAGTGTCGGCATCGGCAGCGTCGGCGCCACCGGCCTGCTTGCGCCGCACCGACATGCGGGCCTGGCGCACCGCCGCCTTGTCACCGGCGCTGGCGAACTTGCTGTACTTGCCGGTGAGCGCGATCAGCTGACCGTAGATCTTGGGGTTGGCGGCCAGGCATTCCTTCTGTTCCAGGAAGTCCGATTCGCCGGTGAAGTTGCCGATCAGGCCACCCGCCTCGGTGATCAACAGCGAGCCGGCGGCCACGTCCCAGGGCGACAGGCCCATCTCGAAGAAGCCGTCGGTGAAGCCGGCAGCCGTGTAGGCCAGGTCGAGGGCGGCCGAGCCGGGGCGGCGCACGCCGGCCACCTTGGGCATCACGTCGCCCAGCATCTGCAGGTAGGTCTGGAAGGCGTCGCCCGGGCGGAACGGGAAGCCGGTGGAGATGAGGCAGTCGCGCAGGGTGTTGCGCTTGGCCACCCGGATGCGGCGCTCGTTGAGGTAGGCGCCGCGCCCGCGGGTGGCGCAGAAGAGGTCGTTGCGGGTGGGGTCGTACACCACGGCCTGTTCGATGCGGTTGCCCACCATGAGCGCGATGCTCACGCAGTACACCGGGAAGCCGTGGATGAAGTTGGTGGTGCCGTCCAGGGGGTCGATGATCCAGACATGGTCTGCGCCACCCTTCTTGCCCGGGCGCTGGCCGGACTCTTCGGCCCAGATGCCGTGATCGGGGTAGGCGGTGAGCAAGGTCTCGATGATGGCGGCCTCGGCGGCCTGATCGATCTCGGTCACAAAGTCGTTGGTCTGCTTGACCGAGACCCGGACCGACTCCACGTCCAGCGCGGCGCGGTTGATGATGGCACCGGCGGTGCGGGCGGCCTTGATGGCCACGTTGAGCATGGGGTGGAGGTTGGACGACATGGGTTGTAGGCCCGGGCAGGGCATGCACGGGCGAAAGAGCGGGGTGTTGGGGAGCCGGCCACGGCGATGCGGGCGGCGACAATAGGCGCGATTTTACCTGCCCCGCCACGCCCCATGCTCACCCGCTTCATCCTGATCCAGACCAGCCATGCCGGCAACGTGGGAGGTGCCGCCCGCGCCATGAAGGTCATGGGCTTCGACGATCTGGTGCTGGTGGCGCCGCGCTGGCCCAATGTGCTGCGCCGCGAGGAGACCATCCAGCGCGCCAGCGGTGCCATCGACGTGCTCGAAAAAGCCCGCGTGGTCGAGACGCTGGACGAGGCCCTGGACGGCATCACGCACCTGTGCGCCACCGCCATGACGCCGCGCGACTTCGGCCCGCCCACCCGGGCCCCGCGCGAGCATTTCGCCACCCTGGCGGCCGATCCGCCCTCTGGCGTCGCCTTCCTGTTCGGCAGCGAGCGCTTCGGCATGCGCAACGAGGACGTCTACCGCTGCCATGTGGCGCTGTCCATTCCCACCGCGCCGAACTTCGGCTCGCTCAACCTGGCGGCTGCCGTGCAGCTGCTGGCCTACGACTGGCGCCAGGCGCTGGGCGGTTTTGCGGTGCAGCCAGCCGTGGCCGAACGTCCGACGGCCGATGCAGCAGCCGTGGCCGGCATGCTGACGCACCTGGAGCAGGCCCTGGTGGCAGTGGACTTTCTCGACCCGGCTGCGCCCAAGAAGCTCATGCCGCGCCTGCAGCAGATGTTCAACCGCGCCGCACCCACCGAGGAAGAAATCCACATTCTTCGCGGTGTTGCCAAGGCGATGCTGCAGACCGCCGCCCGGGCAAAAGGCTAGACTGCCGCCATGTTTGCCCGCCTTCGCTCCGACATCCAGTGCATCCTCGAGCGCGACCCGGCTGCGCGCAGCGCCTTCGAGGTGCTGACCTGCTACCCGGGGCTGCATGCGGTGCTGCTGCACCGCCCGGCGCACTGGTGCTGGACCCATGGCCTGCGCTGGCTCGGCCGCTTCATCTCGCACATCGGCCGCTTCCTCACCGGCATCGAAATCCACCCCGGGGCCAAGATCGGCAACCGCGTCTTCTTCGACCATGCCATGGGTACGGTGGTGGGCGAGACCGCCGAGATCGGCGACGGCTGCACCATCTACCAGGGCGTGACCCTGGGCGGCACCTCGCTCTACAAGGGCACCAAGCGCCATCCCACGCTGGGCCGTGACGTGGTGGTGAGTGCCGGCGCCAAGGTGCTGGGCGGCTTCGAGGTGGGTGACGGCGCCAAGATCGGCAGCAACGCAGTGGTCATCAAGCCGGTGCCCGCCGGGGCCACGGCGGTCGGCATCCCGGCCCGCATCATCCCCAGCAAGCAGGGCGAGAGCGCCGACGTCACCGAGCCGGCGCCCAAGTTCCAGGCCTACGGCATCACCCAGGAAGACGACCCGCTGCAGCAGGCCCTGCGGGGGCTGGTCGATTCGGCTGCCAGCCAGGAGCACCAGATTGCCCTGCTGTGGCAGGCCATCGAGAAGCTGGCCGAAGCCCGCGAGCGCGATTGCGTGCCCAAGGACGCTGCCCGCGAAGAGTGCTTCGAGGCCGACAAGCTGAACCAGCTGGTTGGCAAGTAGCGGCGATGCTCAGCCATGGGTGCCGCGGATCTGGCTCTGCCAGTCCGCTGGCACCGCCCCCTTGAGGGGGTGACGCGCCGTCAGGCGCGGCGCGGGGGTGGTTCAGTGGTGATGGCCGTGGGCGCCGTGGGCGTGACCGTGCTGCACCTCTTCGGGTGATGCGGCGCGCACTTCGATCACGGTCAGTGTGAAGGTCAGGTCTTCGCCGGCCAGGGGATGGTTGGCGTCCAGGTGCACCGTGTCGCCCTTGATCTTCTTGACGGTGAAGATCTTGCGCACGCCCTGGTTGTCCACGCCCTCGATCTGGCCGCCCACCTTCACGCCGGGCGGAAATTCCGCCTTGGGGATGGTGGTGATCAGGGTCTCGTCGCGCTCGCCGAAGGCCAGCGACGGCTGCAGCGTCACGGTGGTGCTGAAGCCGGCTTCCTGGTTCTCCAGCGCCAGCTCGATGCCGGGCAGGGTGTTGCCGTAGCCGCCATGCAGGTAGGCGCGCGGCGTCTTGCCGTCTTCCAGCACCTTGCCCTTGCTGTCGGTGGCCTTGAAACGCAGGGTGACGACGGTGTCCTTGGTGATCTTCATGGTGGGGTCCGTTTCAGGAGGCTGCACGTGCGGGGCGCACGGCGGATTTGGGGCGGAAGGCCTTGACGACCTCATCGCGGGTTTCCAGGTAGGGGCCGCCAATGAGGTCGATGCAGTAGGGCACGGCGGCAAAGATGCCGTTGACACGCTGGCTGCCGTCAGGGTTCTTCAGACCTTCGAGCGTCTCGGCAATCGCCTTGGGCTGGCCGGGCAGGTTGATGATCAGGCTTTGGTCGCGGATGACCGCCACCTGGCGCGAGAGGATGGCCGTGGGCACGAAGGCCAGGCTGATCTGGCGCATCTGTTCGCCAAAACCGGGCATCTCCTTGTGCGCCACGGCCAGCGTGGCTTCGGGCGTCACGTCGCGCAGGGCCGGGCCGGTGCCGCCGGTGGTGAGCACCAGCGAGCAACCGGCATCCACCAGTTCGATCAGCGTGGCGCTGATGCGGTCGGCCTCGTCGGGGATCAGTCGCGGCTCGAAGGTGATGGGGTTGTGCAGCGCGCGGGTCAGCCAGTCCTGCAGGGCGGGCAGGCCCTGGTCCTGGTAGACGCCGGTGCTGGCGCGGTCGCTGATGGAGACGATGCCGATGCGCACGGCATCGGCGGCGGGGCGGGTGTCAGTCATGGTCGGCGGTATCGGTGTCGTCTTGGGCGTCGGCGCGGGCCAGGGCGGCCTTGACCTGCTGGAAGATGTCGCGATAGGCCCGCCCGTGGCGCACCGCCTCGCCGGGCCGCTCCTGCGACGCGGTGGCCTGCGCGTCCTTGCGCGCCTGACGGATCAGGGTGCGCAGCTGCTGGGCGTCGGCCTCGGTGTCGATCTTGAGCCACTCGGTCAGCGCCGCATCGTCGGCGATCAGGCGGTCGCGCCATTGCTCGGCCTGGTGCAGGCGCAGCGTTTCGGCTGCCGACGGCTTGCGCTGTTCTTCCAGCGCGGCCTCGATGGCAGCCACGGCGTCGTCGTCGAGCTTGCGCATGAGCTTGCCGATGAACTGCATCTGGCGGCGCTTGCCCTCGAAGTCGGTGATGCGCCGGGCTTCGGCCAGCGCATCGATCAACTTGTCGCCCAGTTCCAGGCGGGCCATGAGGTCGCTGCGCAGGGTCAGCAGGTCCTGACCGAGCTGCTGCAGGTGGTCGCTGTGCTTCTTGAGGTCGGTCTTGCTCATGTCGACCGAACCCTTGAGCTCGCGCTTGAGCTCCAGGTCGAGTTCGCTGCCCAGGGCAACGAACTGGCCACGGACGAAATAGCCTTTGGTGGGTTTGCGGGACATCGGAGGGGGCACTGCGCCAGCGGCAGCACCGGGTGAAGGGCGGCCCGTATCATAGCGGCCGACATGAAAAACCCCGCCCACACCCAGCCGCTCGCCGGCTTCCAGTACGCCCGCAGCCAGTTCGAGGAACTCGTCGATCTGGCCCTCTCGCATGCCCGCAGCCTGGGCGCATCCGATGCCGCCGCCGAGGTGTCGGAGGGCGCAGGGCTGAGTGTTTCGGTGCGCAAGGGCGAGCTGGAGAACGTGGAGCGCAACCGCGACAAGTCGCTGGGCGTCACCGTCTACCTGGGCCAGCGCCGGGGCAATGCTTCCACCTCCGACTTCTCCGCAGCCGCCATCCGGCAGACGGTGCAGGCCGCCTACGACATCGCCCGCTTCACCGCCGAGGACCCGGTGGCCGGCCTGCCCGACCCGCAGGACGTGGCCGACAGCTACCCCGATCTGGATCTCTTCCATCCCTGGGCGCTGACCTCCGAGGAGGCGGTCCGCATTGCCCTGGAATGCGAGGCCGCAGCCCTGGGCACCAGCCGGCAGATCACCAACAGCGAAGGCGCCGGTGTGTCGGCCCAGCAATCCCATTTCTTCACCGCCCACATGCGCGGCGGCGAGCGCGGCAAGCCCGGCATCTTCAGCGGCGGGTATGCCAGTTCGCGACACAGCCTGTCGGTGTCGCCGATTGCCGGCAAGGGCTCGAAGATGCAGCGCGATTTCTGGTACAGCAGCCAGCGCGCCCCGCAGGACCTGGCCAGCCCGCAGGCGGTGGGCCGCTATGCGGCGCAGCGGGCCCTCTCCCGCCTGGGTGCCCGCAAGATCCCCACCACCGAATGCCCGGTGCTGTTCGAGTCGCCCATGGCCGCCGGCCTGCTGGGCGCCTATGTGCAGGCCACCAGCGGTGGCGCCCTGTACCGCAAGACCACCTTCCTGGCCGACAGCCTGAGCAAGCAGGCGCTGGCCCGGCACATCGACATCGCCGAAGACCCGCACCTGATCAACGGCAAGGGCAGCGCCCCGTTCGACGACGAAGGCGTGCGCACCAGTGCCCGCAAGGTCGTGTCGGCCGGTCGCGTGAAAGGCTACTTCCTGTCCACCTATTCGGCCCGCAAGCTGGGCATGCGCACCACCGGCAATGCCGGCGGATCACACAACCTGGTCATGACCAGCCGCCTGACCCGACCCGAGGACGATCTGGATGCCCTGATCCGCCGCATGGATCGTGGCCTGCTGGTCACCGAACTCATGGGCCAGGGCGTCAACTACGTCACCGGCGACTATTCGCGCGGCGCTGCCGGCTACTGGGTGGAGAACGGCCAGATCGCCTACCCGGTGCAGGAAATCACCATCGCCGGTAATCTGCGCGACATGCTGCTGGGCATCGAGGCCATCGGCTCGGACGCCTACAACTACGGCGCCAAGACGGTGGGCTCGGTGCTGGTCAACCGCATGAAGGTGGCCGGCAGCTGACCGGCCCTGGTCGGCGCATCAGCGCTTGCGCTGCACGAACAGGTTGCGGCGCGCGTCTTCCGGATAGGCGAAGGTCACCTTGCCCTTGCGCACCTGGCCCATGAGCAGCATGTTGCTGGTCACGGCCTCCTTGTCTTCCGGGGTGAACGGCCGGTCGTAGGTGGCCACCACCCCGTAGTAGGTGCGGGGCAGGTTCTCCAGTGACTGCTTGATGGCCGGACCGTCGAGCTTGCTGCGCACCGCGAAGATGGCATAGGTGAGCAGGTACATGGCGTCGTACGACTGCGCTGCCGCCATGGGCACCGTGGGTGGTCCCCCGAACTTGCGCGCGTACGATGCCAGAAAGGCCGCGCGGCGTTCGTTGCTGGGCTCAGCGATGAAGCTTTGCGCCATGAGCGCGCCCTCGGCGGCCGACCCGCCACCGACGATGAAGAACGGGAACGACAGTGGCCAGCCACCGACCTGGGGCACATCCCAGCGCAGGGCCTGCCGGCCCAGGGCAATGGTGGCGTTTTCCGGTCCTACGGTGTAGCTGAAGATCACGTTGGCGCCGGCGTCGCGGGCCCGTTGCAGGCCGGCGGTGAGGTCCTTCACTCCCAGGTCGAAACGTTCCACGTGCACTGGCGTGAGCCGGTGGCCGCTGAGTGCGGCTTCCACGTCCCGCAGACCGGATTCTCCGTAGGGTGTCTTGTCCGCGAAGATGGCCACGCGTGTCCAGCCGCGTCGGACCAGGTCGTTGACCACGAACGGTGCCTGTATGGCGTCGCTCGGTGCGTTGCGGAAGATGTAGCTCTCGGGCGCCGGGAACTGCCGCGTCACCGGTGCACCGGCCGAGCAGCGCACCAGCAGCGGCACCTTGGCCTTCTGGAACAGCTCGACGGACTTGAGCGCCACGCCGGTGTTGCAGAAGCCGAGGGCGGCCAGCACGCCCGAATCCAGCATGGCCTGCGAGGCGGCTCGGCCGGCATCGGGCTGACCTTTGTCGTCGTGCACCAGCAGCTCGATGCGCCGGCCCAGGTAGCCCCCGGCGGCGTTGATCTCGTCGGCCGCCATCTGCGCTCCGTTGAGCACCGGCCTGCCAAAGTCGGACGATGGTCCGGTGAGCGGTGCGATCAGGCCGATCCGTATGGGTTCGGCAGCGGGTGGTGTCTGGGCCGACGATGGCGAAGCCAGCAGGCTGGCCAGGGCGGTCAACAAGGCGGTACCGGTCTTTCTCAGAGCGTTCATGGACACCTCCTGGATCAAGGGCTGTCCAAAATACGCCGGTCAGATGACCGCTACCCCAGGGGGTTCGTTCCGAAGCATCAGCCCGTCAGGGCCGCCTTGACCGCTGCCGACACGGCGCCCATGTCGGCCTTGCCGGCCAGCCGACTTTTGACGACGCCCATCACCCGGCCCATGTCTCCAGGGCCCTTCGCACCCAGTTCGGCCACGATGGCGCGCACCTCGGCGTTCACTTCGTCAGCTGACAGACGTTGTGGCAGGTAGGCCTGGAGCACGGCCATTTCGGCTGCTTCCTGGGCGGCCAGATCGGCCCGACCGCCCTGCTCGAAGGCGGCGATCGAGTCCTTGCGTTGCTTGACCAGCTTGTCGACCACGGCGATCACGGCGGCATCGTCCAGCTCGATGCGCTCGTCCACTTCGCGCTGCTTGATGGCGGCCTGCAGCAGACGCAGCGTGTCGCGGCGCTGGTTGTCCTTGGCCAGCATGGCGGTCTTGATGTCCTGGGCTAGTTGGTCCTTGATGGGCATGGTGTGTCCTGGGTGGGTAGTGATTCGGGGGTCCCAGACGTCAAAAAAGCCCGCCTGAGCGTCCTCTGGCGGGCTTTTGTCCGGGACCGGGGTCCGGGAGAAGGCGATCAGTACAGCTTCTTGGGCAGCTGCATGGAGCGCACGCGCTTGTAGTGGCGCTTGACGGCAGCAGCCTTCTTGCGCTTGCGCTCGGCGGTGGGCTTTTCGTAGAACTCGCGGGCGCGCAGGTCGGTCAGCAGGCCGAGCTTTTCGATGGTGCGCTTGAAGCGACGCAGAGCAACGTCGAACGGCTCGTTGTCTTTAACACGGATGGTGGTCATTGGGCAGAGATTTCCAGAATGTGCTGCAAGAGGATGGTCGGGAAGATCGGGCCCGGCCTTCGTTCCAGCGATGTGTCCCGTCATTAACTAGTATTGGCCGACGGGAATTTGCCAGCAAAGCCTGCGATTATAGCCATCTGCCGGCCCTTGACCATCCGGGCCGGTCCGGGACCTCAGAGCGCCTGGGCGCAGGCATGGGCGCTGGCCCAGGCCCACTGGAAGTTGTAGCCGCCCAGCCAGCCGGTCACGTCCACCACCTCGCCGATGAAATACAGCCCTTTCTGGCGCGATTCCATCGTCTGCGACGACAGATCCCGTGTGTCCACCCCGCCCAGGGTGACCTCGGCCTTGCGGTAGCCCTCGGTGCCGGTGGGGGTGAGCTCCCAGCGGGAGAGGCGCTGCGCCAGCCGGGCCAGGGCCTTGTCGGGGGTTTCGACCACAGGGCGTTGCCAGTCGGGGTCGGCAGCGGTCCAGGTATCGGCCAGGCGGGAGGGCACCCAGGTCGCCAGTTCGTTGGCCAGCCGCTTGCGCGACCGCAGCTTGGCCTGCAGCAGCTCGGTCTGCAGGTCGGTACCGGGCGCCAGGTCCAGCCGCACCGGCTGGCCGGGTTCCCAGTAGCTCGATATCTGAAGCACCGCCGGGCCCGAGAGGCCCCGGTGGGTGAACAGCAGGTCTTCGCGGAAGGTGGTGCGCTGCTTCTTCTCGCCGGTCTCGATGTCCACCGGCAGCGCCAGTCCGGCCAGCTCGGCAAAGGGCGCCCAGGCATTGCCGTCGAAGGTGAGCGGCACCAGCCCGGGGCGCGGCTCGACGAGGCGCAGGCCGAACTGCGCAGCCAGCCGGTGACCGAAATCGCTCGCGCCGATCTGCGGGATCGACAGCCCGCCGGTGGCCACCACCACCGAAGGGGAGCGCACCGTACCGTTGCCGGTATCCACCTCGTAATGGCCGTCGCCGTCCAGGCGCACCGCCTGCACCGCGCAGGGCTGCCAGCGGGTCACGCCGCCGGCCTCGCACTCGCGCAGCAGCAGCTGGATCAGGTCGTCGGCCGAGCGGTCGCAGAACAGCTGGCCCTTGTGTTTTTCATGAAAGGGCACGCCGTGCTGCTGCACCAGCTGGATGAAGTCGCCCGGCGTGTAGCGCGACAGTGCCGAGCGGCAGAAATGGGGGTTGCGGCTGACGAAGTGCTTGTGCGGTGCCTGGGGGTCGAGGTCGCGGTTGGTGAAGTTGGCCCGCCCGCCGCCGGAGATGCGGATCTTCTCGGCCACCTTGGGGCTGTGATCGACCAGCAGCACCCGGCGTCCGCGCTGGCCGGCCACCCCGGCACAGAAAAGGCCGGCAGCGCCGGCCCCGATGATGATGGCGTCGAATTCCTGCATGGCGCGCAGTGTAGGCGCCTGCGGGGTGGCCGTTGGCGGGCGTCAGGCGTTGCGGCGGCTGCGGTCGGCCAGCACGGTGGCGTCGCGGGTGAGGCGGTCGATCTCGCTGGTGATGTCGGTCAGCACATTGGCCACCACCGCAAACTCCCGGCCATGCGCGCCAGCCCGTGCGGCCACCACCTGGGCATTGAAGCTCACCACGCGGGCCTCGCGGGCGATGCCGGCGATGTCGGCCACGATGCCGGTGAGTTCGCGCATCAAGGCTTCCGACTGGGCACGGCCCACTTCGTCGAAGGCGGTGGTGGCGGTGTTGAGGGCATCGAGCACCGGATCGGTGAGCTGCACCAGTTCGGCCAGCGAACGGCCCGCCAGCCGACCGTTGCCTTCGCTGATGCGGTCCAGCGTGGTGCGCACCCGGTCGATGAACGCATGGATGGTCGGCCCCACGCCGGTGCTGCCCTGGTAGGTGCTGGCGATGCGCCGCGCAGCCGCCGGCTCCATGCGCCGGGGTGTGGCCTCCAGGTGCACCTGGCTTTCGGTGAACACCTGCAGGCTGCGGCGGGCCGCCTGCAGCCGCTCGGCATCGCCCTGGGCGGCCAGCATGGTCTGCAGGATCATGCGCTGCGACAGCATGCGCTGGCGCGCGGCCAGGTTGACCAGCGACAGGCCGGCGGCGTGGGCAGGGGCCGTCGATGGCGCTGTTGCTGCTGTCGCTGGTGATGCCGGTGATTCCGGTGGGGCTGCCGGGGCCGGGGGTGTCGGGGATGGGGGCAGGTCGGACAGGTTCATGCCCGTCCTGCTAGCAAGCGGCGGGCCATGCCGACCCGCAGCGATCAGGCCGTGTGGCGCACCGCTTCGGTGTGCGAGGGGCTGGATGCCAGCGACAGCAGACCCTGCAGCACGTCGCCGACCACGATCACCGCCGGGCTGCCCAGGCCTTGGCGCTGCAGGCAGGCGCACAGGTCGTCCAGGGTGGTGATGGCCTGGCGCTGCTCGGGCAGGGTGGCGTTCTGGATGATGGCCAGCGGGGTGGAGGGCGGCAGGCCGGTCAGCAGGTCGGCCTGGATCTGGGTGGCACCGCTCACGCCCATGTAGATCACCAGGGTGAGGCGCGCCTGTCGGGCGGTGGCGGCCAGAGTCTGCCAGTCGGTGCCGGCGTCGCCGGGCTTGGCATGGCCGGTGACGAACACCACGCCGTGGGCATGGTCGCGGTGGGTCAGCGGCACGCCCAGCGAGGTCATGCCCCCCAGGCCGGCGGTGATGCCGTTGACCACCTGCACCTCGATGCCGTGTTCCTGCAGGTGCTCCACTTCTTCGCCGCCACGGCCGAAGATGAACGGGTCGCCGCCCTTCAGGCGCACCACCACCTCGCCTTCGCGCGCGGCCATGACCATGAGCTTGCCGATGAAGGCCTGCGGCGTGCTCTTGCAGCCACCGCGCTTGCCCACATGCACGATGCGCGCCGTGGGGCTGGCATGGGCCAGCACGCCGTCGCCCACCAGGTCGTCCACCAGCAGCACGGTGGCCGATGCGATGGCCCGCACCGCCTTGAGGGTGAGGAGTTCGGGGTCGCCTGGGCCGGCACCCACCAGGGTGACGGTGCCGGGGCGGAAGTCGGTGGGCGGGTTCATGCCGGGTTCACGGGGTTGCGGGTTCATGGGCCAGCAGGTGCAAGATGTGTTCCACCTGCAGGGCAATGGGTTCGGGCACCGCCAGGCGGTCGTCCAGCACCGACGCGATCCAGCTCGCCGTGCTTCCGGCGTCGATGTCGGTCGGCAACTCTGGCAGGCGGGCCAGCGGTCCGTCCTGGGCGGGCTGCACTTCGGTGCGCACGCCGGCGCTGAATGCCTCCATGCGGGGCGTGCGGCGCGCGTCGGCCACCGGCTCGCCCTCGGTGCCGCGCAGCAGCAGGGCGCGGGTGCCGGTGAGGGCAAAGGTCTCGGCCATGCTGACGGCGTACTCGGGGTGGGTGTAGCTGCCCACCACCACGGCCGGCCCCTGGCAGGGGTTCATGAGCTTGACCAGGCTGTGACCCGGGTTGCGCAGGCCGACCACCCGCCGCACGTCCAGCAGGCGCTGCAGGCCGGGCAGCAAGAGGCCGGTGGGCAGGAAGGCCACTTCGCCCGGCATCACGGCGCCCACCGCCGTGCGGGCGGGGTGACCGAGTTCGGCCAGCACGGCCTGGCTGGTGACGCGGCGGTCTTCGGTGGCGGTGCCGTGCACCACGACAGCCGCGCCCTGGCGCGCCAGCAGCAGGGCCAGCAGCGGCGTGAGCACCGGCAGCTTGCGGGCGCCGTTGTAGCTGGGCAGCACCACCGTGGGGTGGCCGGCGTCCGGCACCCGCTGCAGGCGGGCATGGGTGGCATCCAGGAAGCCGGCCATTTCGGTGGGCGTCTCGCCCTTGATGCGCATGGCCAGGCAGAAGGCGCCCAGCTCCAGATCGGACACCCGGCCATCGAGCACGCGGCCCAGGAGGTCGGCCGCCTGTTCGCGCGACAAAGCCCGGGCGCCGTCCTTGCCGCGCCCGATTTCCTTGATGTAGGCGGCAATGCCGCTGGATTCAGCCATGGCCCGATTGTGGTTCAGGCCTGATGACTTGCCGTAATAAGGCCACTTGGGGCCACTGCGCGGATGCGCTGGCGCAGCTCGGGCACGCAGGAGCCGCAGCCGGTGCCGCAGCGCAGGCCGGTCTGCAGCGCCTGCAGCCGGGCGTCTTCGCCCAGGTCGGCAGGCTGTTGCTGCAGGGCGGCGTCGATGGCAGCGGCGTCCACTGCAAAGCAGCTGCACACCTGCGCGCTGCGGGCCCGTTGCGGCTGGGGCGCCTGGGCGCCAGGGGTCAGCAGCAGGCGGGCATCGGCCTGCAGCGGGTCCTGCTGCAGCAGCAAGGGCAGCAGCCAGGCCTCGGCCCGCGTGTCGCCGGCCAGCAGAAAGCCCTGCAGCAGGCGCTGGTCGCCGCTGGTGTGCGGCAGCACCCGGCGCCAGTGGCCGCGCGCGGCGTCGGCATACACCAGGGTCTGCGGTGCGTCCAGGCACAGCAGCGTGGTGATGCGGTCCAGCAGCTCCGGCTCGGGGGCAGCGGTGTCGGCGGCACGCAGCAGCACACCGGTGCGCGCATGGCCGAAGGGCACGCAGCTGGCAAAGGCGAGTTCGGGCAGCAGCCGGCGCAGCGTCTCGCGCACGGTGAGGGCGCTCTCGGCCGGCAGCCATGCCGCTGCCAGCAAGGTCCAGCCCAGGCGCGCCGGCTCGATGCGCACCGCAGCGTGCTTGAGCTCGGGCTGTTTCGACTGCGGGCAGTGGGCCGATGTGGTGAGCGCGTTCACGCCGGCCAGCGGTCGGCCGTTCAACCCGCGCCCGCTGAGGTATTCGCTGCCCCAGTGCATGGCCATGAAGGCCTGACCGAGTGCCACGCCATCGTCCGGCTGCACCGGCACCACCACCTGCCCGCGCTTGCTGGTCACCTGCACCAGGGCGCCGGGCGGCAAACCCAGGGCCTGCAGGTCGTCCGGGTGCAGGTCGATGCAGGGCTCGGGCACATGGCCGAACAGCCGGCCCAGGGTGCCGGTGCGCGTCATGCCGTGCCAGTGGTCGCGCAGGCGGCCGGTGGTGAGCGAGAACGGGAATTCACAGACGCGCTCCTCGGCCACCGGCCGGTAGGGCAGGGCGGCAAATCGTGCGCGGCCGTCGGCAGTGGGGAATACGCCGTCGGCATACAACCGTGGCCGGCCCACGGTCTGCCCCTCGGGCAGTGGCCATTGCTGCGGCGCCTGTTCCAGCGCGGCATAGCTCAGGCCGGTGATGTCCAGATCACGCCCGCGCGTGCTCTCGCGGTGCTCGTTCCACACCGCTTCGGGCCGGTCGTAGGCAAACAGTGTGGGTTGCCCGGGGCGCAGGCGGGCTTCGAGCCGCTGTGCCAGATCGACGCCGATCTGCCAGTCGTGGCGTGCCTGCCCGGGAGGCGGCACCGCCGGGCGCACCCGGGTGATGCAACGCTCGCTGTTGGTGACGGTGCCGTCCTTCTCGCCCCAGGTGGTGGCGGGCAGCAGCAGGTCGGCGAAGTCGGCGGTGGCGGCGGTGGCAAAGGCTTCCTGCACCACCACGAATTCGGCCCGCTCCAGGGCGCGGCGCACCGTGGTCTGGTCGGGCATGGACTGGGCCGGGTTGGTGCACGCGATCCACAGCGCCTTCACCTCGCCGTCGGCAGCGGCCTGGAACATTTCCACCGCCGTGCGGCCGGGGCGGGCAGGCACGTCGGGCACGCCCCACAGCGCGGCCACTTCGGCCCGGTGCTGCGGGTTGGCCAGGTCGCGGTGGGCCGAGAGCAGGTTGGCCAGGCCGCCGACCTCGCGGCCCCCCATGGCGTTGGGCTGGCCGGTCAGGCTGAACGGCCCGGCACCCGGGCGGCCGATCTGGCCGGTGGCCAGGTGCAGGTTGATCAGGCTGGCGTTCTTGGCGGTGCCGCTCTGGCTCTGGTTGAGGCCCTGGCAGTACAGGCTCAGGGTGGCACCGCGCTGCGGCGCGGGCGATCCGGCACCGCCCCAGGCGAACCAGCGGGCGGCGGTCAGCAGGTCGTCGGCGTTCACGCCGCACACCTGGCCGACCCGCTCGGGCGTGCAGCCGCCCACCAGTTCCTGCAGGGTCTGGAATCCGCTGGTGTGGGCGCGGATGTAGGCCTCGTCCAGCCAGCCCTGGGTCAGCATCTGGTGCAGCATGCCGTGGAACAGCATCACGTCGGTGCCGGGGCGAATGGCCAGGTGCAGATCGGCCTGGGTGGCGGTGTCGGTGCGGCGCGGGTCGACCACCACCATCTTCATCTGCGGGTGATGGCGGCGGGCGTCCTCGATGCGGCGGAACAGCACCGGGTGGGCATAGGCCGCGTTGCTGCCGGCCACGAACAGGCAGCCGGCGTGCTGCACATCGTCGTAGCAGGCGGGCGGGGCATCGGCGCCCAGGGTGAGCTTGTAGCCGGCCACGGCGCTGCTCATGCACAGGCGGGAGTTGGTGTCGATGTGGTTGGTGCCCAGCAGGCCTTTGACCAGCTTGTTGAAGACGTAATAGTCCTCGGTGAGCAGCTGGCCGCTCACGTAGAAGCCCACCGCGTCCGCACCGTGCTGCTGCACGATGGCGCTCAGCCGGTCGGCCGCCAGGTCGAGCGCGGCATCCCAGGCCATGGCCTGGGTCGGCCCGCCACGCAGAGGGCGGTGCAGGGGCTGCAGCAGCCGGGTCTGGCGCATCACCACCGGGTCGGCGGTGAGGTGCAGCGTCTGGCCCTTGGAGCACAGCCGGCCGGCGTTGGCCGGATGGTCCGGGTCGCCGGACACGCCGGTGATGCGGTTGCCCTCGCTGTGGATCAGCACCCCGCAACCCACCCCGCAGTAGGGGCAGGTGGATCGGGTGGATCGGGCCGGTACCGGCAATGTCATGGGGTGCAGGGGCTGCGCCGGGCCGGACCGGCCAGGGGGCGGGTCTCGGTCAGCGCCTGCGAGGCGAGTTCGTCCGCGTCCAGGTGCACCACGCCGTTCTGCAGCGACACCGCAAACGGGGTGGTGCAGCCCTCGTCGGGTTCCTGGGCGCAGCCGCTGTCCAGGCCGATGGTCCAGTTGTGCAGCGGGCAGGCGACCCGGTGTCCGAACACGATGCCCTGGCTCAGCGGGCCGCCCTTGTGCGGGCAGCGGTCGAGCAGGGCGAAGACCTGATCATCGGTGGTGCGGAACACGGCCACGTCCAGCCCCTGCGGGCGTTGCACGCAGCGCGAGCCGGCCACCGGGATGTCGTCGATGCGGGCCACCGGGATCCAGCGGCGAGCGTTGTCGGGCGTGGGGCTCATGCGTCGCTCCTCTCGGTGGCCAGGGGCCGGATGGGAATGAACTGGCGCGTGTCCACCGCCGCCTTGTCGTGCTCGAACCAGGGGTCGGGCTCGCCCTCGAGTGCGGCCTGCAGCTGCGCCCACAGGGCCTTGCGCCCGGCGTGGTCGTCCAGGATGCGGCGCTTCACATGGTCCATGCCGACGCGGTTGACGTAATGCACCGTGCGCTCCAGGTACCAGCCCTCCAGCCGGTAGAGCTGCATGAAGGCACCGGTGTACTCCAGCACCTCCTCGGCGGTCTGCAGCTTGGTGAAGAACTGGGCCACCTCGGTCTTGATGCCGCCGTTGCCGGCAATCACCATCTCCCAGCCGCTGTCCACGCCGATGATGCCCACGTCCTTGATGCCGGCCTCGGCGCAGTTGCGTGGGCAGCCCGATACGGCGAACTTGACCTTGTGCGGGGCGTACATGCGCCACATGGCGCGCTCCAGGTCCTTGCCCATCTGCGTGCTGTCTTGCGTGCCCATGCGGCACCACTCGCTGCCCACACAGGTCTTTACAGTGCGCAGAGCCTTGGCGTAGGCGTGGCCACTGGGCATGCCAATGTCTTTCCACACGTTGACCAGGTCTTCCTTCTTCACGCCCAGCAGGTCAATGCGCTGGCCGCCAGTGACCTTGACGGTGGGAATGTTGTACTTGTCCACCGCATCGGCAATGCGGCGCAGCTCGTCGGCTGTGGTCTCTCCCCCCCACATGCGCGGGATGACGCTGTAGGTGCCGTCCTTTTGGATGTTGGCGTGGCTGCGCTCGTTGATGGCGCGGCTTTGCGGGTCGTCCTTGGCGTCCTTGGGCCAGGTGCTGATGAGGTAGTAGTTGACGGCGGGGCGGCAGCTGGCGCAGCCGTTGGGCGTCTTCCATTCCATGAACTTGAAAACGTCGCTAATGCTCAGCAGCTTGTTGGCGCGGATCGCATCGCGCACCGCCTGGTGTCCGTGGTCGGTGCAGCCGCACATGGCCTTGGTCTTGGGCGTGGCGCTGTAGTCGCCACCGGCGGTGAACATGATGATCTGCTCGACCAGTCCGGTGCACGAACCGCACGATGCGCTGGCCTTGGTGTGCTTGCGTACTTCATCGAGCGTGAACAGTCCCTTGTCCTTGATGGCCTTGCAGATGGCGCCCTTGGTCACGCCGTTGCAGCCGCACACCTCGTCGCTGTCTTGCATGGCCGCGGCCTTGCTCTGGCCCTGGTGGCCGGTGTCGCCCAGGTGCGATTCGCCAAACATCAGCTTGTCGCGGATGTCGCTCACGCTGCGGCCATCGCGCAGCAGCTTGAAGTACCAGCTACCGTCCACGGTGTCGCCATACAGGCAGGCGCCCACCAGCTTGTCGTCCTTGATGACCAGCTTTTTGTACACGCCGCCAAAGGGGTCGCTCATCACGATCTCTTCGGTGTTCTCGCCGCCCTGAAAGTCGCCTGCGCTGAACAGGTCGATGCCTGTCACCTTGAGTTTGGTGGAGGTGAGCGAGCCTTGGTAGCGCCCGATGCCGAACTCGGCCAGGTGGTTGGCCAGCACCTTGCCCTGCTCGAACAGCGGGGCCACCAGGCCATAGGCAATGCCCCGGTGCGCGGCGCATTCGCCCACGGCGTAGATGCGCGCGTCGGTGGTGGTTTGCAGCGTGTCGCTCACCACAATGCCGCGGTTCACGTGCAGGCGCATCTTTTCAGCCAGCGCGGTGTTGGGGCGGATGCCCACGGCCATTACCACCAGGTCGGCGGGCACCTCGGTGCCGTCCTTGAACTTGACGGCGCTCACGCGCCCTTCGGCGTTGCCCACCAGTTCCTGCGTCTGCGCGCCCATCAAGAAGCGCATGCCTCGGTCTTCCAGCGACTTCTGCAGCATCTTGCCCGCCACGTCATCGAGCTGGCGCTCCATCAGCGAGGGCATCACGTGCACCACGCTCACGGTCATGCCGCGCTTCATGAGGCCGTTGGCAGCCTCCAGGCCCAGCAGGCCGCCGCCGATGACGACGGCGTGCTTGTACGTGGCGGCTGCGTCGATCATGGCCTGTGTGTCGGCAATGTCGCGGTAGGCCAGCACGCCCTGGAGGTCTTTGCCGGGCACGGGCAGGATGAAGGGGTTGGAGCCCGTGGCCATGATGAGTCGGTCGTACTCGGCGGTGATCACATCACCGTCTTTGCTGGTGGCGGTGACCACGCGGCGCACGCGGTCCACATCGGTCACGGTGAAGCCGGTGTGCAGCGTGATGTGGTTGTCGGCGTACCACTGCCAGTCGTTGAGGATGATTTCGTCAATCGTCTGCTCGCCCGCCAGCACGGGCGACAGCAGAATGCGGTTGTAGTTGGGGTGCGGCTCGGCCCCGAAGACCGTGATGTCATACAGATCGGGGGCAATCTTGAGCAGCTCTTCCAGCGTGCGCACACCGGCCATGCCGTTCCCCACCATCACCAGTTTGAGCTTTTTCATCGTGACTCCGTCGGTTCCATCGCCTGGGCGATGCCAAAAACAAAAAAGGCGTCCACACGATGCAGCTCCGACCTTTCATCGAAACCGCATGTGGGGACGCCTTCGTCCATACAACCCCTTGGTGCGCCGTTGCACCGCTGAATTGCGTGGCCCCTTGGGGCCGTTGCTTTGGTTAAGCAATGGCCGTGCCAGAGTTTGTGCACTGATCTGGGGTGACAGCACAGGGGCCCGCCCTGCGCAGCATGCGCTTGGGGGTGGCAGCCGTGGACCGGGCTGCGCGCAGCAGTGCATGCATGCACCAGCTTGGGCATGGAACCTGCATGGAGCTGGTGCATGAGTTTTGAACTGGACATCGGCCACACCTCGCAGGCTGGGCGCAACGAAGTCAATGAAGACTTTGCCGCCCTGTTGCAGGGGCAGGGGCGCGACCGCGAACGTGGCGCCATCGCTGCCATTGCCGATGGCGTGAGCACCGGAGGCAACGGGCGCGAAGCCGCCCAGACCACGGTGAACACGCTGGTGAACGACTACTTCGCCACGCCCGACACCTGGGACACCACCGTGGCGCTGGACCGCATCCTGAGCGCGCACAACGGCTGGCTGGCGTCGATGAACCGGCGCCGCCAGCCCGCCGTGGGCCTGACCACGCTCACCGCCGTGGTGCTGCGCGGCCAGTCGTACACGCTGGCCCATGTGGGTGACACGCGCGCCTATCTGTTGCGGGGCGGCCGGCTGCAACTGCTGACGACCGACCATGTGATGGCGCAGCGCGACTTTGCGCACCAGCTCACCCGCGCCATGGGCCTGGACGACCATGTGGTGGTGGACTACAGCCAGGGCGAACTGCACAGCGGCGACCTGCTGGTGCTGCTGTCCGATGGCGTGCACGGCAGCCTGCCCGAGCGCGAGTTGCGCCAGCTTCTGCGTGCGGACGCGAGCGCCCAGGCAATGAGCGACGAGATCACGCGCGCAGCCCTGCGCCGGGGTAGCACCGACAACGTGACCGCACTGGTGGTGCGGGTGCAGGGCGCGCTGGAGGCCACCTTGCAGGACGAGTCCCGCCGTGCCCTGCAGTTGCCCGTGCTGCCGCTGCTCAAGGTGGGCGACCCGGTGGACGGCTTGGTGGTGACCGCACTGGTGGCCGACAGCGGCGTGCACCGCATCTACCAGGTGCGCGACCCGGTCACCCAGCGGCTGTATGCGCTCAAGACCCTGGTGCCCGCACGCGCGCACGATGCGCAGGAGCGCGCCACGCTGGCGCACGAAGCCTGGGTGGCCCGGCGCATGCAGTCCGGCCATGCAGCGGTGCACCTGGCGCGCCTAAACACCTGGCCGCCCGAGCAGGGCGGCGCAGGCCCCGGCGCCAGCGCGTTTTCTCTGCTCTACGACTGGCACGCTGGGCAGACCCTGGGCCAGCGCCTGCGTGCCCGTCAGCACCTGGGTGTGCCCCAGGTCGTGTCGGTGGTGATGCAGGCGGCGCAGGTGCTGGGATGGCTGCACCGGCAAGGCGTGGTGCACCGCGACATCAAGCCCGACAACCTGCATCTGGGCGACGACGGCGTGCTGCGGGTGCTGGACCTGGGCGTGGCCCTGTCGGGCCGCGAGCCCGAGGCCACGCGCCGCCTGCACGCAGGCACCCCCAGCTACATGAACCCCGAGCAGTGGCCCGGCTACGAGAAGAACGGCGATCCGGCCGGCCAGTTGCCCGATGCGGGCAGCGACCTGTTTGCCTTGGGTGTCACGCTGTACCAGCTGCTGAGCCACGGGCGCCTGCCCTATGGCGAGGTGGTGCAGTACCAGCTGGGCCGCTACCACCGCGACCCGGTGGCGCCCAGCCGCCACCACCCCAGCGTGCCCATCTGGCTGGACCAGATCGCCTTGAAGGCCGTGGCCCGCCAGCGCACGCAGCGCTTTGAAACCGCCGAGGAGTTGCTGCTGGCGCTGGAACGGGGTGCGTCACGCCCCTTGTCCGCCCCGGGCCCACAGCCGCTGATGCAACGCGATGCCACGGCACTGTGGAAGATCGCGTTGGCGGTGAGCGTGCTGGTGAACCTGTTGCTGGTGTACTGGCTGCTGTTTTTGCCGAGGTGAGGTGAGTAACTTGCTATTGAAAATATAGCTATCAAGGCATTTTTAAACTGCGCTTGGTGGCTATTTGGCTTGAAATGTGGCGTGGCGCTGCACTGTGGATCGCCCACCTCAATCATGCGCTGCGCGCACGTCCACCCTTCTCTGCCCACGTGCGGGTCCAGCGGATCTGCATCACCCGCAACAACACCAGCATGGCAGCGGCACACGCCGCAATGCCCACGAAGCCCCACAGATAGGTGCCTGTGTACTGGCGTGAAAAGCCCATGCCGTTGGGGATGAGGCCGCCGCCGAGCGCGCCGATCTCACCAATCATCGAGCCCGCCACCGCCGTGGACAGCGGCCAGCGCAGCGGTACCAGCTGGAACAGCGCGCCGTTGCCCGCGCCCAGTGCGGCAAAACACACCAAAAACAGCAGCATCGTCACCGGCAGCGAGTTCTCGGCCAGGCCACACAGCACCATGCTCACGGCGGTGATGGCCAGCACACCCGTGAGCGTGTTGACGCCGCCCCAGTGGTCCGACAGCCAGCCGCCCATCACCCGCAGTGCCGCACCCAGAAAGGCCGCCAGCATCGTCAGCTGCCCCGCCTGCACCTTGCTCACGCCGAACTGGTCGTAGAAGTAGCTGGGCAGGAAGGCCGTCAGGCCGATGAAGCCGCCAAACGTCACGGCGTAGATCAGGCTGAACGCCCAGCCGTCTTTCTCGAACAGGCAGGCAATGTGCTCGCGGAACGTTGCGTGGGGAGCGAGGTCGGGTGGCTCCTTGGCATACACCGCCATCACCACGGCGGGCACAGCCACGCTCACGGCGGCAAAGCCATACACCGCCTGCCAGCCAAACTTCTGGGCCAGAGCGGGCGCCAGCAGTGCGGCTACCGCCGTGCCCACATTGCCTGCGCCCACGATGCCCATGGCCAGCCCCTTGAAGCGCGGTGGGAACGAGCCCGAGCCCAGCGACAGTGCCACGCCAAAACTGGCCCCCGCTACGCCCAGCAGAATGCCCAGCGCCAGCAGGTCGTTGAAGGTGTGCACGAACAGGTAGCCGTAGCCCATGGCCACAAAGATGCCCGCCATCTCGACCAGCGTGGCGCGCTTGCGCCCGATGTACTGCGCCAGGATGCCCAGCGGAAACCGCATCAGCGCGCCGGCAAAAATGGGGATGGACAGCATCATCCCCATTTGCGTGGGGGAGAGCTGGAAGCTCTCGCGGATGAAAGGCGCCATCGCGCCGTTGATGACCCACACCGCGCACGAAAAACCGAAGTACAGAAACGACGCCCACAGCGTGGGGGCGTGGCCGGATTTGAGGAACTCTCTGAAGTAATGCATGGGTGTGAGTGCAAAGGGCAGGGGGGCTTGCCCCTTGGCCCGGCCAGAAAACAAAAAGGCGTCCACACGGACCACGCGGGCTGACCAGCCCCAACGCACTCCATGAAGACGCCAACGTCCTGTTCGCCCAATCCGCCATTGCACCGGGCTGACACGCGGCCAGCGTTGGCCGCGCCTAGTGGCAAGCAATGGCTATGCCAGTGCCCATGCAAGCAGCTGTTTGGACGAAAAACCAGCGAATGTGCAGGTATTTATTGCGCTGAAAGCTATCGAAATGGGAGCGGATTCACCCATTCGGTACTCATATTGGTGCACTACAGCGCGACAGCACGCGCTGTGTTGGTGTTTTGCACCAAGTTGGAGACGGTGTGCGGCGGCGCCAACAACTTGTTTCAAATCACGCCGATTGCGCGTACGATGAAATCGGCATCTTCCACTGTTGCGTTGCTCTCCAGAACAGGGCAACCAGTCCTCCCGAAGAGGTTCCTATGCGCGTCAATCTGCCGGTCAGCCAGCACGAATATGCGTTTCCCAAGGGCAAGACTCTGGTGTCCACCACGGACCTCAAGGGCCGCATCCTGTACTGCAACCCGATGTTCATCGAGGTCAGCGGTTATGAGAAGGAAGAGTTGCTGGGCCAGCCCCACAACATCGTGCGACACCCCGACATGCCCGAGGAGGCCTACCGCGACATGTGGGAGACCATTGCCAAAGGCATCCCCTGGTCGGCCCCCGTCAAGAACCGGCGCAAGGACGGCACGTTTTACTGGGTGATGGCCAACGTCACTCCGCTTATGCAGGGCGACCAGCCCACCGGCTACATGTCGGTACGCACCGAAGCGACGCGCGAGCAGATCCAGGCGGCGGATGCCTTGTACAAGCAGATGCAGGCCGAAAAACAAGCCGGTACGCTGGTGCACCGGCTGTCGGCCGGTCAGCTGGTCAAAGACACGCTTTGGGGCCGCGTGGGCCGTGCCCTGGCACTGGGGCCCATGGGCAAGATGATGGCGTGCACCCTGCTGCTGGTGGTGGCTTCGTGGTGCGCGGCCTTGCTGGGGGGGCACACGCTGTCGCTGGCCTCGGGGGCGGCGTGGCTCGGGGTGGTGGTGTTGGCGCTGGGCATGGCGGTCTACCTGCACCAGGTCACGGTGGCACCGTTGTCGCAAATGCTATTGTGGGCCAACCGCATGGCGGCGGGTGACCTTACCCAGAAGATATCGGCCACGCGCAGCGACACCGTGGGCCAGCTGCAAAAGGCGCTGGCGCAGCTCAACGTGAACCTGCTGTCCATCGTGCGCGACGCGCGACAGGAGAGCGAGCACATGCAGGTCTCCACCCGGGAGATCGCCCAGGGCAACCAGGACCTGTCGTCGCGCACCGAGGCGCAGGCCAGCAACCTGCAGCAGACCGCCGCGTCGATGGAAGAGATCACCGGCACCGTCAAGCAGACCGCAGAATCCGCGCGCCAGGCCTCGGTGCTGGCCACGCAGGCCACCCAGGTCGCCGAGCGCAGCAGCAGCGCGGTGGACGGTGTGGCCGACACCATGAAGCAGATCCAGGCCGCGTCCGGCCGCATCAGCGAGATCACGCAGCTGATCGACTCCATTGCCTTCCAGACCAACATCCTCGCGCTGAACGCAGCTGTGGAGGCGGCCCGCGCTGGCGA